>DASXEU010000151.1:0-3348 GCA_036489935.1 Acidimicrobiales bacterium | reverse complement strand
TCATTGATCCGGCACTTCTCGGTGAGTTCATCGCCAATGCGAAATGGGCGTATGAGAACTCGTACGTCGAGCGGCACTACGACGAATGGACGCTCTAGCTACTGGTGAAAGCGGCGGAAGATCACGCTGCCGTTGTGACCGCCAAAGCCAAATGAGTTGGAGAGGATGACGTCAACGTCCGCTGGGCGAGGCTCACCAATGACGACATCGAGTGCGATCTCGGGATCGACCACAGTGGTACCCGCGGTCGGCGGAATCAGCTGGTGCTGCAACGTGAGGACTGACGCGACGCCCTCGAGTGCGCCCGCGGCGCCCAGCGAGTGACCGAGGTGCCCCTTGATAGACGTGGTGGGCGGTGCGTCGTCGCCAAAGACCTTGCGCACCGCGACAGCTTCGGCGAAGTCGTTCAGTGGAGTCGAAGTGCCGTGAGCGTTGATGTGGGATACGTCGGCGGGAGTGAGTTGCGCATCTTCGAGGGCGAGCTCCATGCAGCGAACTGCCCCTCGACCGCTCGGGTCAGGGGCGGTGATGTGGTGCGCGTCGGCAGTCGACGCCGCGCCCAGCACTTCGGCAAGAATGACGGCCCCGCGCGCGAGCGCGTGCTCCCACTCTTCGAGAATGAGGACTCCTGCACCCTCGCCCATGACGAAGCCGTCGCGATCGATGTCGAAGGGCCGTGAGAGGTCCTTGTTGGAGAGCGCGGTCATGTTGTGAAAGCCCGCCAGTGCGATCTCGACGATGACTGCTTCCGCGCCACCGGCGACGGCGACGCTTGAGCGTCCCGATGCGACGAGTCGTGCCGCGTTGCCAATCGCGTGCGTACCGGCGGCGCAGGCCGTCGTGACGGTCTCACACGGTCCGCCCAGCCCGAAACGCATCGAGACGGCGGCCGTAGCGGCGTTGGGCATCATCATCGGCACGAGAAAGGGGGAGACTCGGTCTGGTCCGCGTGCGTTCAATACGACGTCTTGGTCGAGCGTCGTCTGCAGTCCGCCGATACCGGAGGTCACGATGCTCGCGGCGTCGTCAAAGGTGCCTTCGAGACCGCTCTGGCGCCACGCCTCGTCGGCCGCCGTCAGCGCGTAGAGCGCGAAGGGGTCGAGACGGCGCAGCTCTTTGGCGTTGCCGAGGTGCGAGGCATCAAAGGGTGCGATGCGCTTGGACGGCGGCGCGTCCGACTTCATCAACGCGCTCCACAGAGCGTCGACGCCTACTCCGGCACACGTCAGAGCACCGAGGCCCGTGACCGCGACCCGGTAGCCATTGACCGGCCCCGAGGGAGTGACCGCGACGCGCACTACAGCTTGGCGTAGATCAGCTCGAAGGCCTCGCCGACGGTCTTGATCTCTTTGAGCTCGTCTTCAGCGACTTCGATGTCGAACGTCTCTTCGAGTGCCATCACGAGTTCCACGAGGTCAAGGCTGTCCGCGCCGAGGTCGTCGCCGAAGGATGCGTCGAGCGTCACTTGGGACGGGTCGACGGCGAGCACCTCGACGGTGTCTTCGGTGAATTTCGCCAGTGCTTCGTTGCGATCCATGGTTAATACCCCTTTTTTCTGTCGCCCCATCGTAGTCAACGAGGGTGCACGAAGTGCGACTCAGTGACCGAGTCCGAGGCCACCGTCAACGGGAATCACGGCGCCGGTGATGTAGCGCGCGTGGTTACTGGCGAGGAACCCCACAGCTGCCGCGATATCGGATGGCTCGCCGACGTGACCGAGGGGGATCATGGCGACCATCGCGTCGCGCGACGCCAGATCGCTCGTCATCTCGGTGTCGATCAGTCCGGGTGCCACGACGTTGACGGTGATCGATCGCGACGCGACTTCGGTCGAGAGCGAGCGGGCCAGTCCGACGAGCCCCGCTTTTGCAGCGGCGTAGTTCCCTTGGCCCGGGACGCCCATAAATGGCGACACGGAACCAATGAAGATGATCGATCCTTTTCGCGCGCGCACCATGGAGCCCATGGCGGCACGCGCGGTGTAGAAGGCGCCATCGAGATTCGTGGAAATCACGTCCCGCCATTGCTCGTCGGACATTCGCATCGCGATCCCGTCACGCGTGATGCCCGCATTAGCCACGACAACTTCCACCGGGCCGAACTCCTCGACGGCGGCCTTGACGGCGGCAGTGACTTCCCCCGAATCGGCGACGTTGACGGCAAAGGACTTCGCGCATCCCGCGGGCGCGGTCGCCGAACGCGAGAAGGCAACGACGTGGTCACCCTCGGCGACGAAGTATTCGGCAATGGCGGCGCCGATGCCGCGACTCGCGCCGGTAACGATGACGTGACGGCTCATAGGTCGATCTCCTGAAGTTCGGTGAGGCTCTGGGGTGCGTGCTGGCCTTCGAACGTGCGGATTCGCTTCGTGAGTCCGGTGAGCACCGCGCCGGGCGGCATCTCAATCGTCGTCGTCACCGAGTCGGGCAGGGCGAGCGTGGCGTCAAGGAACTGCACGGGCGAGGTCAGCTGGCGGCGAAGCAGCTCGCGCCACTCGACGGCGGACGTGTGGACGCTCGCGTCAACGTTGGAGATCAAGACCGCGTCGGTCGTGCCCCAGGTCGTGTGCTCTAACGCATCGTCGAGCTCGCTCTGGGCGGGGGCCATCAAGGGGGAGTGGAAGGCGCCGCCGACGGGAAGCGCGGTAGCGCGGCGCCAACCGAGATCGCGATGGCGACTCAGCAGATCGTCCAGTCCGGCTCGCGTGCCGCTGACGACGATCTGGCCGGTGCCGTTGATGTTGGCGATCCACACGCCTTCAAGAGTTTCCAGGGCCCGACGCGCGTCGTCGTCACCGCCCATCACGGCCACCATCGAGCCCTCTTCGAGCGCCGCCGCTCGGGCCATCGCCGCACCGCGCACACTGATGAGTCGCGCTCCTTCTTCGAGGCTCAAAAGACCCGAGGCCACAAGCGCGGAAAACTCCCCGAGACTGTGGCCGACCAGATATTTGGGTCGAATACCGAGGTCGAGGAGGTCGTGGTAGCCGACCAGGGAGAGCGCGAACGTGGCGAGCTGGGCCCGATCGGTGCGCACCACCTCGTCGTCGTTTGCGCCAAGCAGGAGCCACGCGACGTCGACGCCCGAGATCTCACTCACTCGATCGACGAGATCCCAGTGAGGGGAGGTTCGCCACGGCGCCCCAGCGCCCCCGCTCAGCGAGCCTTGGCCAGGAAAAAGAGCCACCACGTCATCGCGAAACGATGTGGTCACGTCTGACATGGTCGCCACGCTAACAGTGCCCGGAGTGGGACTCGAACCCACACACCCTCTCGAGTAAAGGCTTTTGAGGCCTCCGCGTCTGCCAATTCCGCCATCCGGGCTGCGGCGACCACGGTAGCAGTATCC
>DASXEU010000020.1:0-19023 GCA_036489935.1 Acidimicrobiales bacterium | reverse complement strand
ACCGGGGTCCGCACCCTCATTCGCCCGGACAATCTCCGCGTCCGTGCGGGTCGCCCACTGCTCCAACTGATCGGCCGCGGCGGCGCGAAAGGTATCGCCAGCGGCGAGCATCACGCTTCGGCCCTCGTCGCGATTGCGTTTAGCGAGCTTGCCAATGGTCGTGGTCTTGCCGACGCCGTTCACGCCGACGAAGAGCCATACCGGGACGCGGCCCGCGTCGGCGCTCGTCACCGTCGAACGATCCCCCTGCAATGAGTCGAGGAGGATCGTTCGTAAAGCCGCCGCGACGCCGCTCGGTGCGCCGTGGGCGCGCAGCTCGTCCAACACGACCGATGTCGTCGCGACGCCGACGTCACTGCGAAGGAGCACCTCTTCGACGACATCTAGCTGCTCAGCGCTCAGTTCCCCACCCGAAAATGAGCGAACGCGATCGAAGACACCCCGAGAGGAGGAAAGTCGCTCGCCGAGCGACACGTCTTCGAGCGAGGGAATCGGCGCCTGCTCGGTGACGAGCACCTCGGGCATCGCGGCACGAGCGGGCGGCGCTGCAAGCATGCGACGCGAACCACGCTGGCGCGCGACGACGACCGCCGTTCCCGCGAGTACTACAACGACAGCAATGATGATGTACAGCGCGATCACGCTGTCTCAACTTCCTTCTGTCGCGAGACGCGCTGGCTCACGACTTTGGACGACGCGCCCGGCACCATCGTCACGCCGTAGAGGGCGTCAGCCGCTTCCATCGTGCGCTTTTGGTGCGTGACGATGAGGAGCTGCGCTTCGGTACGGAACTCGTCGACGAGGCTCAAGAAACGCTGGAGGTTCACGTCGTCGAGCGCCGCTTCGACCTCGTCCATCAGGTAGAAGGGCGAAGGCCGCGAGCGAAACACGGCAAAGAGAAAGGCGAGGGCGGCCATCGATCGCTCGCCACCCGAGAGCAGCGATATTCGCCGCACATTGCGGCCCATTGGTCGCACTTCGATCTCGACACCGGTGTTGAGCGGATCATCGGGCTCGCTCATGTTGAGCCGGCCCTGGCCGCCGGGAAAGAGCATTGCGATAAGGGACGAGAAGTGCTCGTTTACGTCGGCGAAGGCGGACGTGAATGTCTGCATGATCTCTTCATCGAGCGCCCGCAGCACCTCTTGGAGCTCCCGGCGCGCGTGGCGCACGTCGCTCACCTGGGCGTCCAGTTCCTTGTAGCGCTCTTCGAGCTCAGCGAGCTCTTCGAGCGCAAGCGGGTTGATCGGTCCGAGCGAGGTGATGCGTGCTTCGAGTTCGCCCACGCGATGTTCGAGCGACACGCCCTCGGGAAGCTCGATCGCGGGCGTCGGACCCATCTCGTGGGGTTCGACGCCGAGATCGCGAAGGACGATCTCGTGGACGTTGGCGACCTTGACGACGAGCTCTGCCTGTTCGATCTCGTAACGTCGAACGACTTCGCCTAGTTCGTTGAGACGCACGTCAGCATCGTGGCGCGCGCGCCGAACTTGTTCCAGCAGCTCCGCGCTCGCGCGGGTCGCTTCGAGCTGTTCGCGGTACGTCGAGTCCATTGCTTCTTGATTGATGCGAATCTCATCGGCGGCCCTCTCGACGAGGTGGCCCAGGCGACCTAACGCCTCAAGGTCGAACTCGAGGAGCTGACGCTTGGCGGCAGCTTCTTGACGTTCGCCCGATCGACCCTCGAGGCGACGCTCGATTTCGGCCTGGCGCTGTTCAATGAGTCGACGTCGTTCCGCGAACTCCGCCTCGCGTCGTGAGAGCACGGTTGCTTCTTGTTCGACCGTGCGACGTTGCGAGTCGAGCTCACGCTTCTCTTCGCCGCGACGCTCTTCGCGCGCGAGACTCACTCGCCAGGCTTCTTCGAGGCCGGGGAGCTGCTCGCGCAGCGCGCCGAGATCCTCATCGACTGAGCGCATCTGTCCTGTCGCATCCGCAAGATCGCTCTCGAGTGCCGCGCTGGCGGTCGCGAGCGCCTCGCTCTCTGTCGTGAGGCGTGCAACGTCGGCGTCCAGTCGTGCGGCGTCGGCGCGCAGGAGCGCCAGTGCGGATGTTGCGCCCTTCAGGGCTTCAACCGCAGCGGCGTGTTGCGTGAGGGCAGCGTCGCGACGCTGGCGCCTCGTCTCGAGTTCTTGATCGGCGCTCGCCGCGACGTCATTCGCTTCTTCCACGGTGCGTCGTGTCACGACTGCTCGACCTGACGCGACGCGCCAGCCCATCGAAGAGAACCGGTCGCCATCACTCGTCACGATCGTGAGATCGGGGTGCGCCAGCGCGACCTCAAAGCCCGACTCCCAGTCGTTCGCAACGAACGAGCGAGAAAAGAGCGCGTCAAGCACGCGTGTCACGTGCTCGGGCGCGTCCCGCCGAGCTCGCACGGCGTCGCGCAGCGCGCGCGTGCCGGCGGGCGCCGCGAGGGCGGCGACTTCTGCTTCTCCGACGGGCAAGATGAGTCCCGCTCCGCCTTCGCGACGAAGGGCGGCAAGTGCCGCTCGCGCCGATCGACGTCCGTCAACGACCATGGCGCTCACCGAAGCTCCGGCCGCTGACTCAACCGCTCGCTCAAATCCGTCGTCGATTTCGATGAGATCGAGAAACGACCCGAGAACGCCCTCAAGGTTGCCGATGATCGCTCGTCCACTCGCGCCAGAGAGTTCTTCGAGCGCACGGGCAAGCGTCTCCGCACGGGCTTGGGCTCGAGAGGCAGCGTCGGCACCTTCTTCGTGCGCGGCGACGGCGTCGCGACGTTCACTCTCCGCTCGAGTGGCTTCGTCCTCCGCGCTCGCTGCGTTCGCCGTCGCTGCGTCCAACGCGACACTCGTGTGCTCGCGTTCGCCGGCGGCGGTCTCAAGTGCTGTCGCTACCGACGCTGCACGACGACGTGCGTCGTCGAGACGCGAGCGAGCACGCTGCTCGCTGTCACTCAGGGAGGCGAGTGAACGCTCGAGCAATGAGATCTGCTCTCGTGCCCCGCGCAGCATCGTTTCGTCACTCTCGGGCGACGTCGCCCACGTCTCATCGAAGAGCACTTCGGCGTCGGCGAACACGGCGCGAGTACTCGCGAGCGCTTCGCGTAGCTCCGTGAGCGACAGCTCGTCGTTGCGCAAGGTATCGAGGTCGCTTTCTAACTTCGCGGCGTCCGCTTCAAGGGTCGCGATGACGTTCTCATCCGCCGACGCGATCAGCGCCTGACGAACGGAGCGCTCGCGTTCCTTGATGATGGAGCTCGTGCCGCGGGCGCGCTCGGCGAGCCCCTGCAGGGTGCCGAGCGTCGACGCAAGCGCTTCTTCGCGGCGCGACGCCATCTCGGCAGCAGCGGCGGTCGCCTGAGCGTCGAGCGTCGCCAGTTCGTGGCGCAGTTCACGTTCTCGAACCGAAGCCTCTTCGAGGACGCTCTCGAGCTCGCGGCGACGTTCCTCAAAGTGGTGCAGGCGCGTGGCGAACAGCGCGTGGCGCGCGTCGCGCAACTCGGCCTCGACGTCAGAGAAGCTCCGCGCCGACGCCGCCTGTCGCTCGAGGGGACGCATCTGACGGCGTACCTCGCGCACGAGGTCGCCGAGTCGCTCGAGGTTCTCTTGGGTTGCCGCGAGCCGACGTTCGGAACGCTCCTTGCGACGGCGGTGCTTCAAGACGCCCGCCGCTTCTTCGATGACTGCGCGACGATTCTCTGGGTTCGACGACAGAATCGAGTCAAGCTGGCCTTGACCAATGATCATGTGCTGCTGGCGGCCAACGCCAGAGTCGCCAAGAAGCTCTTGCACATCGAGGAGACGACACGTCGTACCGTTGATTGCGTACTCCGAGTCACCGTTTCGAAAGAGCGTTCGCGAGATCGTCACTTCGGCGCCGTCGATCGCGAGTCGACCCGAGGAGTTGTCAAGCGTGAGCGCCACTTCGGCGCGCCCGAGGGCTGCCCGGTTGGCCGTGCCCATGAAGATGACGTCGTCCATGCGCGCGCTGCGCAGCGCCCTCGTACTCTGGGCGCCGAGCACCCAGGTGACAGCGTCGACCACGTTGGACTTGCCCGATCCATTGGGACCAACGACCGCCGTGACGCCGGGCTCGAACTCTAAAACAGTGGCATCGGCGAAGGACTTGAAGCCCTTCATGGTCAGTCGCTTAAGAAACACATTGAGACGCTAGCAATGATGGGGTAGCCCTCTCGGAACTACGCCTCACACTTCTCGCAGTAGAACGTCGATCGTCCGCGAACGGTTTCACGACGAAGGGGTTGGCGGCATTGCAGACAGGGCTGTCCCTCGCGGTTATAGACCTGGTGGAACTGCTGGTAGTTGCCCGGCTTGCCGTCAGGGTCAACGAACTGCTCATCGTCGAGGGTTGATCCGCCGTGCTTGATCGCGTCGGTGAGGACCTCGGTGATCGCACGGTGCAGCCGACGGATCTCGATCGTTGACAGCGACTCCGCGGGCCGGTCGAAGCGCAAACCCGCGGAGAAAAGGATTTCGTCGGCGTATATATTGCCAATGCCCGCCAGAATGTCCTGGTCAGTGAGGACGGCCTTTAACGGGGTCGTCCGACTGCGCAGCACGGCGGCGAACCGGTCCCAGCCGATCTGGTCCTCGAACGGATCGAGCCCCAGGTGCGCCAACTCAGGAATTACCTTGCGCAGCGCCAACCCCTCGCCACCTATGGAGAGGCGCGCGAATTTGGAGATCTCGTGAGGGGGGTCGCTCTCGCTCGGCGGTGTCGACACGTAGAGCTCGCCGAACGTGCGCGGGTCAACGTAGCGCAACTCCCCACCCTGAGCGAAGACGAACACGGCGTGGGTGTGCTTGGGCTTTAGATCCTTCGCGCTCTTCGCGCGGAGCAGCTGACCGCTCATGCCGAGATGGATAATCAGATGGGTTGAGTTATCGAGTCCAATGATGAGGTTCTTGCCGAGTCGTTCGATCGAGCGAATCGAGTGTCCCTCGACCATGACGCGAAAGTCCCGCGCCGTTTTGTGGCGGCGAACGACGCGACCGTTGGTGACGAGCGCGCTCTTCACTTTCTTTCCGATCAGGTCTCGTACCAGCGAGAGCCGAACCGTCTCAACTTCGGGCAGCTCAGGCATTGGCGTGCTCGCGCCACGCAACTCGAGCGGCGTTGCCTTCGGCGCTCTTTTTTGATCGGCCCTCGCCGCGCGCGACGAGTTCGCCGACGCGCACGGTGGCATAGAACGTGACCTGGTGCGGCGGGCCTTCCGAGGAGACCTCGTAGCTTGGCGCGCCGTGTCCGTTCGCTTCAGCCCATTGGCGCAGCAGCGTTTTCGGGTCAACGTCGCTCGGGGCGAGTGAGGCCTCGTCAACGTCGCTCGCGAGCGTGTCATGCACGAAGGCCTTCGCGACGTCGTATCCGCGCTCAAAGTAGAGCGCCGCGACGACCGCCTCAAAGGCGTCAGCCAGCAGCGACGGTCGTTCGGCACCGTGTTCCTTCTTCACCCCTCGTCCGACGCGCAAGACGGTGCCCAAATCGAGTTGGCGCGCCGCGCGCGCGAGCGCTGCCTCATTGACGACACGGCTACGAACGAGCGAACCCGTCCCCTCATTGAGCTGGGGGTAGCTCGTCACGATGAGATCGGCAACGGCGAGATCGACGACTGCGTCACCGAGAAACTCCAATCGCTCGTTGGACTCCACATCGTGTTCGGCCGCGTAGCTCGAATGCGTGAGGGCCGTCAGGAGTAGCGGACTCGTGGGTGTGAGACCCACACGCTCAGCGACGACTTCGAGCGACGTGACCAAAAGCTTCGCGTGCCTCGTTAGGCAACCTGTAACTTGACCGCGACGTAATCGACCGCGTTTCTCACGGAGACGAGACCCTCGAGGTCCTCGTCATCGATGTGAAAACCGGCGGCGTAGGTGGCGAGGCTCTCCTCGAGCGCCTCAACCAGTTCGATCAACGCCAGTGAGTCTGCGCCCAGGTCCTCGAACGACTCGTCTTCGCTGATCTCGCTCGGACTCTTTTCGAGGATCTCTGCGAGTTCGTCGCGGACCAGTTCTAAAATTGCAGCCCGATCAAGCGGTGCGGCGGTGTCAGCGCACATGACGCCTCCTTGTCAACGTGCCTCAACACTACCGAGCCAGCGTGAGCCCGTGTCTAGTTATGCGACTTGATCAGGACGGATCGTCGCGGCCAATTTTGCCACGATCTGCTCGTCGCTCGCCTCGGCGGCGACGCGAATCGCGTTCATCATCGCCGTTGCGTTGGAAGACCCGTGACTGATCACACAGATCCCGTTCACGCCGAGCAGCATGGCGCCGCCCTGACTCTCCGGGGTGAGACGTGAAGCGAAGGGCAACAGATACTCAAGGAGCACGTCGCCCGCGGCCTTGGTCGCGTCGTTGGTGCCAATGACCTCAAGCACCGTCGTAAAGACGAACTTAAATGCACCCTCAAGGGTCTTCAAGGCCACATTGCCAGTGAAGCCATCGGTCACGATGACGTCAACGGGCGAAGGGACGATGTCGCGGCCTTCCACGTTGCCGTGGAAGTTAAGTGTCGACATTCCCTCGAGAAGTTCGTGGGTCGCCTTGACGAGTGGTGTGCCCTTGGTGCGCTCTTCACCAATGGAGAGCAACCCCACCGTGGGCGAGGCGACGCCGTAACGCGTCGTGACGAACGTGGAGCCCATCTGGGCAAACTGCACGAGCATCTCGGGCGTGCACTCGGCGTTCGCGCCGGCGTCCACCAGGACAACAGGGGTACGACCGGGATTGGGGATCGGCGTCACGATGCAGGGTCGCACGACCCCGGGCAGACGTCCCATCCGAAGGAGGGCTGACGCCATCGTCGCTCCGGTGTTACCGGCCGAGACCATGGCGCTCGCTTTGCCATCGCGCACGAGCTCTGCCGCGCGCACGAGGGAGGAGTCTTTCTTCTTGCGAACGCTGGCGCCCGGGTCGTCATCCATGGCGATGACTTCGGTACAGGCAACGACCTCAAGCCCAAGGGGGTCGCCGATAAGTTCGGGTACGCCTACGAGGGTGACGCTCAGCCCCAACTCATCAACGGCACGCCGGGCGCCCGCAATGATCTCTTTGGGAGCAAAGTCACCACCCATCGCGTCAACGGCGATGGGCAGGGTCAACTCAGTTGACCTCTACGGCGACGCGACCCTTGTACCAGCCACAGGTCGGGCAGACCACGTGGGGCAGCTTCGACGTGGAGCATTGAGGACAGACGCTACGGGCGGGACGCTCCAAGCGCCAGTTGGCCGCACGGCGGCTGCGGGTCTTGGCTTTGCTGGTCTTGCGCTTAGGTACGGCCATCGTTCTTCTCTTTCACCACGTACGGATTGGACCGTCTAGTCGTTGGATCCCTCGTCGGGATCGCCAAATCGGAGTCCGTCCAGTGTAGCCCACCGTGGATCGATGGGCGCCTGGCACTCACAGGTCGCGTCGTTGAGGTCGATCCCGCAGTAGGCACAGAGCCCCTTGCAGTCGCTGCGACAGAGGGGCGCGAGGGGTAGATCGAGCAGGATCGCGTCGCGCGCCAGGGGTGCCAAATCAACGAAATCATGGTCAATGGGATAGCTCTCGTCGTCTCCGAGTGCGGGCTCGTCGGTGAAGCGCTCGTTCACAGGCACCTCGGAGAGACCGAGGACCGGCGCCGAGCACCGTCGACAGACCCCGTGCCAGGGTGCCTCGACACTTCCTCGAGCCCGCAGTCCCCCGCTAAAGCTCTCGAGCTTCAGCTGGACGTGGACGACCGCCTCGGGAAAAACGTCCGTCTCGGCGGGTCCGCGGGGCTCGAACTCGTGACCTTCGTCAAAGGGCGCTTCGAACTCCACCTGCATCGACGAGGGAGCGTCACGCAGTATTCGTGCGACGGGTACGAGATACGGCGAGCTCACTCTAGAAGGAGTCCTGATCGAAGAAGGAGTCCCCACGCACCTCTGGTTCGTCGCGCCCATTGACGGGCGCCGGCGCGGGTGCCGGCGACAAGAACTCCTCGGCGGGCTGGTTTTCGGTGATGAGCGAGGTCGGCAGACCTTGAGCGCTCAAGCGCTCACGCCCCGAACGTGCCGTCTTCAGCAATCGCTCGAGGACGATCTCGAAACCGCCGAGCTTGCCATCGATGAAGTCCTCGGACTGGTTGATCATCTGGCGAGCCTGAGCGTGCGCGTCCGCGACGATCTGTTCCGCCTTCAAACGCGACTGACGCACGATCTCGGTCTTGTCGACCATGCGAGCCGCTTCGGCGCGGACCTGATCCATCAGCTGCTGAGCCTTTTGCATCTCGGCCGCCATGAGCTCTTCGCGGTCGCGCAGCGCCCAACGCGCCTCTCGAATCTCGTCGGGCAGGTTATGGAGCGCCTGCTCCAGCAGGGCCATGACCTCGTCGCGCGAGATGAGAGCGGAGTTCGACAGCGGCATCTGCTTCGCATTCGCGACCAGGTCCAACAGATCGCGAAGGTCGGCTTCGATATCGCGGCGCACGTGGCGGGCGGACTCGTCGAACTCGGCCTCGTCGTCGTATCCGTCAAAGGACGTCATGATTCACTCCGCGGGAGCTTCTCGGCGAGGCGCTTGGCGACCGGCTCGGGGACAAAACTGGTCACGTCGCCGCCGTAGCGCGCCACCTCGCGCAGGAGCCGCGAGGCAATGAAGGAGTGATGCGAGCTGGAGGGCAAAAAGAGGGTCTCCACACCCGACAGCGAGCGGTTCATCTGGGCCATCTGGAGTTCGCTCTCGAAGTCCGAGACGGCACGGAGCCCCTTCACGATGGCCGTCGCGTTGACGTCGCGCGCGACGTTCACGAGCAGGGTCGAGATCGAGACGATACGCACGTTGCCGAGGTGCCCCACCGAGTCGGCGATCATCTCGCGGCGCTCGTCGAGGTCGAAGAGCGGCTCGGACTTTTGGGGATTGCGAATCGCCGCCACGACGATCTCGTCAAAGATCTGCGCAGCGCGTTCCACGATCTCAAGATGACCGTTGTGGAAGGGGTCGAACGAACCGGGAATCAGCCCAACTGTCACTCGTCGTCCCCTTTGCTGGGTTCTAACATCGTTACGAGCGTAGTGCCGTAGCGCTTTGTCTTGGTCACGAACCACCCGCATGGCGCGTCCATGTGACGGTCGTTTTCAATGACAACTCGCTCCGCGACGACGTCGTGCAAGACGCTCGCGAGATCGAGTGGACCGTAGGGCGGATCGGCCAGCACGAGGTCGAGATCCGCCGGCGGATGCCACGCGGGAAGGTTTGCGCGCACGAAGATCGCCTCGCCCTCGAGGTTGAGCGGGTCGAGGTTCGACTTCGCTGCCGCGAGGCACGCAGGATCGGTATCGATGAAGTAGACCTTCGCGGCGCCGCGCGAGAGCGCTTCGATGCCCATCGCGCCCGAGCCGGTGTAGAGGTCGGCGACGACGAGGTCGCTCAGTCCCCCGCGACTCTCCAGCATTGAGAAGATCGCCTCACGCGCGTAGTCGGTCGTTGGACGAACAGTGGACGGCAGTTTTGCCCTGAGCTGGCGTCCGCGGGCGGCACCACCAATTACTCGCACCCCTTCAGGCTACGTCTTATGACTTGAACAAGTAGGCAGCTTCGCCCTCATCGACGAAGAGTCGAAGTTCGTCCTCCATTGCGGTGAGCGCCGCTCCGCCGTCTTCGACCATCAACGCCGCCATCTCGTGTGCCTGCTCGAGCAGGTCTTTGTCGCGCTTCAGGTTCGCAAGGCGCAAGTCGCTTCGACCCTGCTGGCGAGCACCGAGCAGGGTTCCCTCGCCGCGCATCTCGAGATCGGTCTCCGCCAGCGCGAAACCATCGTTGGTGGCAACCAGCGCCTCAAGTCGCAGCTCGCCATCCTCGCTCGGCGGCGTGCCGAGCAGCACGCAGTGGCTCTGAATGTCAGAACGTCCGACGCGACCTCTCAGTTGGTGCAGTTGGGCGAGCCCGAAGCGCCACGCGTCTTCGATGACGATCACGGTCGCCTCGGGCACGTCGACGCCGACCTCGATGACGACCGTCGCGACCAGCACGCTGAGCTCGCCGGCGCGGAACTCATTCATCACTTCTTCCTTCTCCGCGCTCTTCATCTGACCGTGCAACAGCCCGACCGCGAGTCCGCGTAGTTCGTGGGTAGCGAGACGCGTTCGCTCTTCGACGGCACTCGTTGCCTCGATCTTTTCGGAGCCCTCGACGAGCGGACAGATCACGTAGGCGCGCCTTCCCGCCGCGACTTCGTCGCGCACGAGCTGCCAACAGGCGCTCACCTCCTCGTCGCTCTTCGCCCAGCTCGTTGCGATGGGGAGACGCCCCGCGGGCATCTCGTCGAGCACCGACACGTCGAGATCGCCGAAGAGCACCATGGCGGCGGTGCGCGGAATGGGCGTCGCCGTCATCACGAGGAGATCGGGGTCGGCATCTTCGTTCGAGCGACGTCGCCCTTGGTCGCGTAGCTGGGCGCGCTGCTCGACGCCGAATCGGTGCTGCTCGTCAATGACGATGATCCCGAGCGAGCGAAAGCGCACGTCGTCGCTCAACAGCGCGTGCGTTCCGACGACGATGTCGATCGCCCCCGTCTCGAGGCCGGCAAGCACCGCCTGGCGCTCCTTCGCGCGAACTCGACCGGTGAGCAGCTGGACGTTGAGGCCCCGCTCACCCGCGAGCACCGCCTCGTCGCGTGTCGTCAAGCCCTCGAGATCTCGACGCAGCGACGCCACGTGCTGTTCGGCGAGCACCTCAGTGGGAGCCATGAGCACTGCCTGGCGCCCGCCGTCGAGCGAGGCCAGCATGGCGGTGAGCGCGACCATGGTCTTGCCCGAACCGACGTCACCCTGCAGCAGTCGATGCATCGGGAGCGGACCCGACATGTCCTGGGCGACCTCTCCCAACACGCGGCGCTGCGCACCCGTGAGTGCGAATCGGTGACCCGCGAGGAAGCGACGGACAAGTGACTCGCTCGGAGTGATGAGCGCGCCGGGTCCGACATCGAGGTCCTCGATCGTAAAGGTGTGTCGAATGCCCGCCGACGAGGCTTCGAGGTGTTGTCGGCGCAGTGCGAGGAGCAACTGAAGGCGCAGGAACTCGTCGAAGACGAGTCGTCGTCGAGCGGGAATGGTGTCGGCGACATCGTCGGGGAGGTGAATGCCCCAATACGCACGAGTGCGGTCGAGGAGCTGGAGTGGTTCGCGGACCTCCTCGGTGAGTGGATCGAAGAGAGGCCCCGCGCGACGAAGGGACTCTTCGATGAAGCCGCCCATCTCCCAACTCGTGAGCCCGGCCTTGCCCGACGCGGGATAGATCGCGACGACCCGTCCCACTCGAGACGCGTCGCGCTCCTCGCCCGAGGCGCCCACGATCACGTCGACCACGGGATTGGTCATCTGTCGTTGACTTCGGTACTCGGTGACTTTGCCAAAGAACAGGGCTTGAACGCCGAGTGTCAGCTGCCGCTCGCGCCACGCCTGATTGAAGAACACCACCTTCAGCGTCGCGCCCGCGTCGCTCACCGTCACATCCACCATGGCGCGACCTTGGCGAGTTCGGCGCGCATTGACTTTGACGACCTCGCCAAAGATGGCGGCTTCATCGCCGACATTGAGGTCACTGAGATCAATTTGACGCGTGCGATCGATGTAGCGCCGCGGGTAGACCGTCAGCAGGTCAAAGACGTTGCTGATACCGAGCGACTCGAGCGCCGCGCTGCGCTTCTCCCCGATGTGGCGCAGTTGGCCGACAGCGACGTCGCCCAACTGTCGAAGTCGCCTCGGCGGCGCGTCACTCACTCGAGACCGAAGTAATAGGGGTAGAGGGGCTGGCCACCGTGGTGCACCTCCACGGAGATCTGCGGGAAGACTTCTCCGAGGAATTCCGTGATCCTTCGCGTGTTGGCCGGGGACGCGCCGTCGCCCTCGATGATGGTCAAGAGCTCGTGCTCAGGACGAATGAGCTCGCTCAGCAGCTGGTTGCTCGCCGCCGCGATCGAGTCGGCGATCGAGATCACCCGAGAGTCCCCGAGCCCGATCCAGTCGCCTTCGCGCACGATCCCCGCGTCGGTCTCGCTGTCGCGCACTGCGCGGGTGACTTCGCCCGCGACGACGTTGCACGCGGAAGCCTTCATCGCCGTCACGTTGGCGTCGACCCCTGCGTCGGGATCGTACGCGAGCAATGCCGCGAAGCCTTCGACGATTGAGCTCGTCGGCACGACGGCCACGTGCTGGTCGACGAGCCCGTTGACCTGCTGAGCAACCGGGGTCACATTTTTGTTGTTGGGCAAGATGATGACGTCCTGGGATCCGCTCGCACGAACGGCGTCTACGAGCTCTGAGGTCGAAGGGTTCATCGACTGACCACCGAGCACGAGCTGGCGGACGCCGAGCGAATGAAAGATTCGCCCCACGCCCTCGCCCACCACGACCGCGACCACCGCCGTCGTTGGCGCCTCGTCGGGCGTCGAGTCGTCCATCACGGTCGCGAGCGCGCCCGCGCTCGCTTCACGAACCCAGCGCTCTTCGATGACCTGCTCAGCGAGATCGGTTACTCGAATGTCGCGCGGACGGCCCGCGTCGAGCGCGGCTTCGATCGCGGCACCCACGTCGTCGGTGTGGATGTGGCAGTTGTAAAGACCATCACCACCGACGATGACGATCGAGTCACCAATCCCCGACCAGACCTCTCGGAACGCGTGCATCTTCGCATCGTCGGCGTCGAGCAGGTACATGACTTCGTAGCGCAAGTCGGTAGGACCCGTGTCCGCGCGCGGCGCTTCGTGGACGTGCACGTCGATGGAGTCCGGATTCGGCGCGTCCGGCAGCTCATCGCCCGCGAGGACGAAGCACAAGGCGTCAAAGAGCAAGACGAGTCCGGTTCCTCCGCTGTCGACGACGCCGGCCTGCTTCAGCACTGGAAGTTGCTCGGGGGTCTTTGCGAGCGCCTCACGCGCCGCGTCGCGAGCGCCGCGTGCGAGGTCGGTCATCGAATCCTCGTGGGCTCGAGCTCCCGCCGCCGCTGCGCGAGCAATGGAGAGAATCGTTCCTTCGACGGGTCGCACGACGGCTTGGCGAGCCAGCTCGTCGGCGTGGTGGAGCGCGTCAGCGAACTGCGCGGCGCCGACTCCCCCGTTCGCGGGAAAGGACGCCACGAGGCCGCGCAAGAGCTGCGAGAGAATGACCCCCGAATTGCCGCGTGCGCCCATGAGCGACCCGTGCGCGATCGCCTTTGCGACGTGCTCCATGGGCGCATCGTCGTCGAGGGCGGCGAGCGCCGTCGTGACCGATTCGATCGTGAGCGCCATATTCGTACCGGTATCGCCGTCCGGGACGGGGTAGACATTAAGTCGGTTGATGACCTCTCGGTGTGAGCGCAGGAGCTCCCCGTAGGTCGTCATCGCAGCCCGCAGGTCGCCCGCCGACAGCGTTGTGGGAGAGGTCATCGCAAGCGATGCTACAATGGACATTCGGTTTCTCCCGGTGGCGCGATGCTGCGCCCGGGACAATGAGGAGAGTTCACCATGGCGTCAGTCTGCGACATCTGCGGCAAGAAGCCGTCATTCGGCATGAACGTCTCCCACTCACACCGTCGCACCAAGCGACGTTGGAATCCGAACATCCAGCGCGTGCGCGCACTCGTGAACGGCGCGCCGAAGCGCCTCAACGTGTGCACCGGCTGTCTTCGCTCGGGCAAGGTCATCAAGCCTTCCCGCTCAAGTCTCTCCGCCTAGTCCGGGTCTCTGCGCCTCGCTACAGGCGATGTTCGTAACCCCGACGGGTCAACGGTTGGCTGCCTAGCGTCCGTTTCGCCGGATCAGCTTCGACGACGCCGATCGTATGGGGCGCGAGCAGTCCACGGTCGAAGAAGATCATGCGCAGTCGAGCCGCGTCGTTCGTTGCGATCAAAAGCTCGTAGTCCTCGCCTCCGCTGGTCGCCTCCTCTGCCGTCGCGCCCTCGGCAATCGGAATGTCGGTGAGCGAGAAGCCAACGTTCGAGGCGTCAGCGAGACGGTGAAGATCGAGCGCCAGTCCGTCGCTCAGATCCATCATCGCGTGCACGTGCGCGCCGCGTGCGGCCATGCCCTCAGCGAGGCGCGGCCACGGCCGGCAATGCGCCCGTACGAGCTCGTCGTCGAGCGGAGCCCCCTCGCGACGACGGCGAAGCCCCGCCGCGGCGCGGCCGAGGGGTGCGGTGACCAAGAGTTCGTCGCCCGGCTTCGCGCCGCTGCGCAGCACGGCCCCACGACCCGGGCACTCGCCAAAGACCGTGACGGCAACGGTGACGTCGCGACCGCTCGACAGATCGCCGCCCACGACCGGGGTGCCGGTCGCTTCGCTGGCCTCGGCGATTCCCGTGTGGAGCTCCTCGAAGTCCGTGCCGGCGGGAGCGCTCACCGCGACGACGAGTCCACGCGGACGCGCCCCCATTGCGGCCAAATCTGAGAGCGCACTCATGATGGCCTTGTACCCAAGATCACGAAGTGAAAACAGTTCGGAATCTAAGTGAACTCCCAATACTGCGACGTCCGTGCTGATAATTGCCTCACCCACAAAGGGTTTCAGCACCGCCGCGTCGTCCCCCACGTGGCGTTCTCCGACCGGAACAACGTCTTGGGAGACGATTTTCGTTATACGCTCCAGTACGTCATCTTCTCGCTGACTTCGTTCTTTGGTTGGGTCGGTCGGTGCGTTCATGACGGGGGGTGCAGTACCACGCCGCGACGAGGCGGCGTGAGAACCGTAAACGAGGACGACGAGATGTACCCGACCAAGAACAAACGTCTTATTGAATGGGTCGAAGAAGTTGCGCGGCTCACTACCCCTGATCGTATCCACTGGTGCGACGGATCAGCCGAAGAGTACGACGAACTGTGTCAGCAGCTCGTCGACAACGGCACCTTTCTAAAGCTCTCGGACGCGAAACGACCGCACAGCTACTACGCCGCGTCGGACCCTGGTGACGTCGCGCGTGTTGAAGACCGCACGTTCATCTGCTCGAAGGAAGAGATCGACGCCGGTCCGACAAACAATTGGCGCGACCCCTCCGAGATGCGAGAGACGCTCAACACGCTCTTTACCGGATCGATGAAGGGGCGCACGATGTACGTGGTGCCCTTCTCGATGGGACCGCTCGGTTCGAACATCGCCCACATCGGCGTCGAGATCACTGACTCGGCCTACGTTGCCGTGTCGATGCGCATCATGACGCGCATGGGCCGTGGCGCACTCGAGGTGCTCGGCGACGCCGGCGAGTTCGTGCCCTGCCTGCACTCGGTGGGCATGCCACTCGCCGACGGCAAGGCCGACGTGCCGTGGCCGTGCGACTCGGAGAACAAGTACATCGTCCACTTCCCCGAGACTCGCGAGATCACGTCCTACGGCTCGGGGTACGGCGGCAACGCGCTCCTCGGCAAGAAGTGCTTCGCGCTGCGCATCGCTTCGGTGCTCGCGCGCGACGACGGATGGCTCGCCGAGCACATGCTCATTCTGAAGCTGACCAATCCCGCCGGTGAGACTCGCTACGTGAGCGCCGCCTTTCCGAGTGCGTGCGGCAAGACCAACCTCGCCATGTTGGTACCGACGTTGCCTGGCTGGAAAGTCGAAACCGTCGGTGACGACATCTGCTGGATGAAGCCTGGCCCCGACGGACGGCTCTACGCGATCAACCCCGAGGCCGGTTTCTTCGGCGTCGCACCGGGCACCAACATGGACACCAACCCGAACGCCATGTACACGGTCCAGGCGAACACGATCTTCACCAACACTGCACTCACCGCCGATGGCGACGTGTGGTGGGAGGGCATGGGCGAGCCGCCCGCGGGCCTCATCGACTGGACGGGCAAGCCCTGGTCAAAGGAGCTCGGCACACCTGCGGCGCACCCGAACTCTCGCTTCACGACACCCGCCGAGCAGGACCCTGCGATCGCCCCGGAGTGGGAAAACCCCGCCGGCGTGCCGATCGACGCAATCCTCTTTGGCGGTCGCCGGGCGAGCGTGATTCCGCTCGTCTTCCAGTCGCGCAGTTGGGACCACGGCGTCTTCCTCGGCTCCATCATGGCGTCGGAGACGACGGCCGCTGCAACGGGCGCCGTTGGCAACCTGCGCCGTGACCCGTTCGCGATGCTCCCCTTCTGCGGCTACAACATGGCTGACTACTTCTCGCACTGGCTCACGTTCTCCGAACGATTTGACGAAGAGAAGCTGCCCAAGATCTTCTACGTGAACTGGTTCCGCAAGAGCGCCGACGGCCGCTGGCTGTGGCCGGGCTTTGGCGAGAACTCGCGCGTCCTCGAGTGGATCTTCGAGCGTACTGCCGGTCGCGGCGAAGCAGTCGAGACGGCGATTGGCTACGTGCCCGCGCCACACTCGATCAACGTCGAGGGACTCAATGTCTCGCCCGCAGATATGGAAGAGCTGCTGACGGTTAACACGCAGGAGTGGCGCGACGAAGTGCCCAAGCTGCGTGAGCACTACGCGCAGTTCAACGAGCGACTGCCCCACGCGCTCGCCGGCTTCGTCGACGACCTCGAACAGCGCCTGGGCTAAGCGTTACTCGGCGGTTTCTGCGTCCGCGACGATCAGTCGCGGTCCCGAGGGCCAGTCGAAGTAGCGCCACGTCCAGTTGATCATCACCCGCAGCTTGTTACGGAAGCCGACGAGATACCAGAGGTGCAGTCCGAGCCACGCGATCCAGCCCGCGCTGCCGCGGATCACGGGACCACGAGGCAGCGCGGCGATGGCTTCATGGCGTCCAATCGTCGCCATGATGCCCTTGTCGTGATAATGAAATGGCTCGGTCTGTTCTCCTGAGACGAGCCGCATGATCTGGAGGGCGCAGTGCTTTCCAGACTGAACCGCGACGGGCGCGAGCTGGGGCAGGTAGCTGGCGTCGACGGGAATCGCCGCCGCGTCGCCGATGCTCCATACGTTCTCGCTATCAGCGAGTCGAAGGTCGGGCCCGACGAGCGCTCGCCCGCTCGGTCCGCTCTGTCCGTCAATCCCGCTCGCGAGCGTCCCGTTGGCCGTGACGCCCGCTGCCCAAATGACGGCCGCCGCTTCGAGCCGTTCACCGTCGGAGAACCGAATCGCGCGCGCCTCGACTTCGACCACCGAGCGGCCGAGCTCGACATCGACGCCCTTGTGCTCAAGCTCGCGTTTCGCGTAGCTGCTCGCCGTCTCTGGAAACGCGGTGAGCAACTTCGGCGCAAGGTCGACGAGCCGCACGCGAATCTTCGTGGGGTCGAGCCGGAGACCGTCGCGTTTGATCACAATGTCGATCAGTTCCGACAGCGCGCCTGCTGTCTCAACACCCGTCGGTCCCCCGCCGACCACGACGAAGTTGAGGGCCACCGACGAGTACTCGGCCGCGACCTCCGCGTCTTCCAGTGCGCGCAGGAGACGATTGCGCAGACGCCGCGCGTCCGACAGCGTGTACAGCGGCATGGCGTAGTTCTTCGCACCAGGGATGTTGAAGTAAGCCGCCGTCGCGCCCGTCGCAATGACCAACTGGTCGTAGTGCATCTCCTCGTCCTCATCGAGTACCACCACGTTGCGCGAACGATCGACGCTGCTCACGCGAGCGTGGCGCACACGCACATTCTTCGCGTGACCGAAGATGGTGCGTATCGGGTACGCAACGTCGGATGGTTCAAGTCCCGCGGTCGCGACCTGGTAGAGCAGCGGCAGGAACGTGTGGAAATTGTGCCGGTCAATGATCGTGACCCGTACCGCCTGATTAGAAAGGTGTTTTACGGCGGAGACACCGGCAAAACCTGCGCCGACCACGATGACGTGGGGCAGAGACTGGTCGTCGGACAAATATTCCGTTCGGGGTGAGGTCGCCATCCACCATTATTACACGGTCACGGTCACTTCCTTGCGTTGACAGCGACGCGTGAATCGTGGAGTTCTGCTTCGTGTGTGAACGGAATGTTACGAGGGCGCAGCGTCAGTGTCGCGCACGTGAAGTTCGCCCTCGACCAGTGCGCCACAAACGGGGCACACTCGATGCGCCCAGCACGCGGCATCACCTCCATCGTCGGACGGGGCGTCGTTCCCTTCGCTACGCACGCGCGCTGCGCCGACCGATCGGATAAGCGGCCGACGCCAAGAGCATCAACACCGCGAGCAATCGGTCCCCGACGCCAAATCCGAGAACGACGGCGACGGGAATCAGCGCACCGAGCACCCAGAGCAACTGCTGGCGAACCGCAAAACGCGCGAAGGTCCGCCCTTGCGCGCCCGGCGCGACGTTGCGCTGCGTAATCGCGTCGAAGCTCGGTTGCGCGATCGCCCCGCTCAGTCCGATCCAACCCGCGAGCAGTACCTGAACGAAGAGCACTGGGTGAAGCGAGGCGAAGAGAGCGCCGAGCCCGGTCGTGAAGAGGGCGATCGTGAGGAGCGTTGGCTCTGTGAGCACGTTGCGCATTCGCGTCACGAAGGCGAGACCCCCGAGCGACCCGATCCCACTGAGCCCGAGAGCAAACGCGTACCAGCCGAGGCCGGCCGAGAGGCGACGCAGACCGAACGCGAGAAGGAACGTGGCGAATCCCGCGGAAAAGCGCATGATGGCGGCCGCGCCGAGGCCCCACGCAACCTCTTGATCCCCGAGCGGATTGAGTGCGTTGCGATCGCGCTCGGCTTGGGTCAGTCCCGTCACCTCATCGCGCACGGTCTTGACGGGCCGCTGCAAGCGCAGACTCGCGACCGTCGCTCCGATGTAGACCACCGAGGCGACGACGAGCACGCTGGTCGCGCCGAGGCCCTTCAAGATACCCGCGCCGAGCGAACCCGCGATCAGTCCAACCATCGTGCCGAGCAGTGTCAGTTGCGCGTTGAAGCCGGCGAATCCCTTTTCCTCATCGACCTTCTCGTTCGGCCACCCGGCGTCACCAACGTGATCGGCGTGTTCACGAAACTGATCGGTGCGAGCCATCTCGGGCACCAATGCGCCGCGGGTGACGACGTAGAGCTTGGACGAGACGAGCAGCAAGAACGCGAGCGGGAAGAGCCAGAGCGAGTTCAGGTGCTCCGCCATGAGCCAACACAGCACGGCGCGCACGCCCGCTGACAAGGCAACGAGAATGCGC
>DASXEU010000014.1:0-20134 GCA_036489935.1 Acidimicrobiales bacterium | reverse complement strand
AGCGCGCCATCGACGCCAACTGTCGCGGGTCCAAAGAGCAGACCAAAAAGGGAAAACAAAACCATGCCGACACCAGCGATAACAGCGCCGCGGCCCCAGCCACTTCGAACTCTGATCTTCCCCACCACAAGATCAACTATTCCGACGACGACGCCAAGCCCCATCGCGATCGTGATCACCACAAACGAAACGGGGTCGCTTTCGAGAAGCGTCAGTGCGGGCGGATCTCCGTAATACGTATGACCGTTCGTTGTGATGCTCTTTACGCTCCCTGGCTCACGCACGTGATAGTGGGTCAATATCACGAGGACCAATGCTGCCCAAACGACGGCGAGCCCTAGGAGCACGTCTCGACGAACCGCTCGTTTCGTTGCAACCATTGCGCTCACGACACCAATCATTATCGCCAACGCACTAAGTCGAGGGTTGTCACAAACCGTAGAGCACTACGAGGGCCAACTAGTTGTAGTGAGGGTGCAGATGTGAGATCGCCTCGTTGAGATCTCCTATTGATTCTCAACGCGCGGGCGCCACACGGACTTTCGCGACGGAGCCCTACATCCCCGTGCGCACACCAAGTCCGTGACACACTTTCACTCCACTATTGAGAGCGCTAATCATGTTGTCTGCGAGCGCAGATCTTTCATAAGCTCGAACGACGTTTTCAAGGGACTTGTCACCCGTCCTTTCGAGAGCCGACAGCATCGCCTCCGGCACGGCTATCGCCTCTTGACCAACGGAGGTTGGTTCTGGGGTGAAGCTCAGGAGCTTGCACGCGGCCTTCTCGAGTTGAAAGCGGTGACTCTTTGTTGATTGCGCCGACGCGACGGACGTGCTTGCTACGAGCATGAGTCCAGACGCCGCGGTGCAGAGCACAGCGCGTCTTATGAGCCCTTCGCAAAGTTTCATCGATCCGAAGCCCTCCTGCTCCCTAAATATACGAATCCAACTCTGCGCACGGCTAATAACAGGTCTCCATAATCGAAAAGAGTCGGACAACTGATGCTCCACGGTCGCGCCGAAGCCTCTATTCGGCGAGAACGTTGATTGTGCAAAGCCGTTAACCGTGCGATTCGGGGAGTCGTTCGCGAGAAATTACGATGCACAGATGCATTGGTTGATCAAATTCGTCGGGGACTACTTCTTTATCGTGAGTCTCGTAATACTCGCCGTGTACTGGCTCCGAGTGGGTAGGAAGGAGAAGGTCAACATCATCTGGCAACTGCTGATTGGTGGACTGTTGGCTCTGCTCCTGTCGACAATTGCGAGTCATGTCTATTACGACACTCGCCCATTTGTCACGGAACACGTTGTGCCGATCATCGCTCACGCGGCGGACAACGGTTTCCCCTCGGACCACACGCTCCTCACGGCGTTCATCGGGTTTACCATTTACCTGCATTCGCGAGCGGTTGGTGGTGTACTTCTGCTCGTTGCGCTCCTCGTCGGCATCGCTCGTGTCGCCGCACATATCCACCATCCGATCGATATTGTCGGCTCGTTCGTCATCGCGGCGATATCAGTTGCAATCGTTCAACTGCTCGCTCGACGCTGGAGCGCGCTGAGCACTGCTCGTTCGAGGAGCTGACCCCTCGCTTCGGCTGGTGACGGTCACGTCAGTTTGCATCTCCGTAATTAATGGGGAGTCCAACATCTAACGTGTCGTCACCTACCCCCTCCACGGAATAGTTCGCTTCGAGATCCTCCGCAGGCGAAGGTGCGTCGACGGTCGGCGTGATCGAACCGAAATAATCGAGGACGTAATAGGTGCCGTACTTGAGAGTCGTGAATGGTGCGAGATTTCCATCCGTCCCAAAGTTGTGGTTGTGCGCTGCTGCGAGAGCCGACGAGAGCGTCGGAAAGGCAATGAGAGTGCTTGCGTCGTTGCTCCCATTCCAGTTCGTTGAAAGTGACAGACCCACAAGTTGCGTCGTGGGACCCGGGGCCGAGAGGTAGATCACCGCACTGGTGGTAATGAGTTGTTGCTCCTCACCATTCGAATCGCTCGGGGCGTTGGCGTTCACCCACACGTACGTCGCCGAACGCAGTTTCGGCGCATCGCGATACGCATTGCCAAGAGCCACGCCCCAAAGACCACTACACGCCACGAGCACTACCACAACGGCCGCCGTGGCAATCCGACGTCGCCACGCCCATTTCTTCCACGACGTAGCAGTGTCGCTTTCCTCGTACGCGAGTGCACTCAGTGGTCGCACCGCGACGACGAGGACGGCTCGCCACGCGACAATCGCAGTGACAATCCCTATTGAGATGACGAGCCACACGTGACCGCCAAGCGGGAGTCGTCGGAAATCTCGGTGAGCGGCAATGTCCGAGGCAAACATATAGGCGCTCGCAAGGAAGGCGGCGATCGCGACCGCGAGAGAAATTCCCCAAAGCCACCGTCGGCGTGACCCTTCGGCGAAGGCTTTCGCATAGAGGCGTGGCTCACCAAACGTCTCGTATGGATTCTCGCCTGACTCGCTGACGTGGGCGCGAACTTCAGAGAGAATCGTAACGATTCGCGGCCCTTCAACGCCTTGAAATCGCAACCAGAGGCTGAGTTGTTCCAAGTAAGAACCCGTAGTTCTCCTCATGCGTGCTTCCTCTTTCCGACGTCCGTCAGCAAGTCGACTGTGAGGGCGCTGAATTGCTGCCAATTGCGCGACGTCCCGCGAAACCAGACTCTGCCC
Source organism: Acidimicrobiales bacterium (assembly GCA_036489935.1). GTDB lineage: Bacteria > Actinomycetota > Acidimicrobiia > Acidimicrobiales > RAAP-2 > RAAP-2. The sequence continues at coordinate 17,441 of DASXEU010000014.1, read as the reverse complement.
GCGGGAGTAACGGAGTAAAGCTTCCGCCCCGGACCGTTTGGTCCGAGAGCCCAACGTGTGGTCACGAGACCGTCGTGTTCGAGGCGAGCGAGAAGTGGGTAGAGGGTGCCGCCTTTGACATTGGGAATCCCTTCCTGCTCGAGCTTCCGGGCAATCGCGTATCCGTGCGTTTCGCCGTTGATCACGATCGCTATCACGCACAGCGGAAGGATTCCGCGAAGCCATTCGCTCGGCCAACCCGCATCGATCATTGCTAGATAGTAGTGCTATCTAGACGGTCAAATCATCTAATACTCGAGCACGTCCGGGAGCGGACCACAACAGCGTGGGCACCCCGCGAGCCCGACTTTCTATGTGGGTGAACATGGTTTGGGATCAAAGCTCGGTTGGGCCAACGTCGGGTTTGTCGTCGTCGTGGTTGCTTTCGCGTGTTTCGTCGTCGTCGAGGTTGTCGGAATTTTTTTTGGAACTGTGGTAGCGACCGTGGGCGGTTGGGGCGTCTGCAACGCCGTATTCGGCGGCGGATTTGTTGGGGCCTTGAGTTCGCTACCAAATATCTGAGCAAAGAGCTGTTGCGCGGATGGTTGATCAACAAAAAGAACGTCGCCAAGCGTCGAATTCGTCGCCGCAACCGTTGGGAGCGTGTACGTACGAATGGCGTTTGCGTTGATGCTGTGGAATCGAACCGCTAACCCAATGAGCTCGTTGAGTGAGAAATTGTTATCGAGAGTGACTCCCTGCGGCAATTGCGAGAGGAAGGAATTTATGGTGAGGGGGTTGTAGAGCTTCTTCGCCCGGTCAACCATGGCGCGGAGAAAGGCGTTCTGGCGATCAATCCGCCCGAAGTCACTGGAGCCGTCATAGTCCCAGCCGTCGTTGTAGACCTCTTGGTCGATGGCCGGATCATTGGCTAACGCAGTACCCGTGGCGTTGCGAGGCCAGTATCTCGATCCCTTCACGTTGTAGTACATGTGACGGCTTCGGGTGACGGCCAGCGCCTGTAGCCCCTTGATCAATTGACACCCCGCGTTCGGAATATTGAGATCCGAATACGGGTCCCTCGAGGGATAGGGGAAATCGAGATACACGCCACCGAGGGCGTCGGCCGCGTTGATCAATCCCGCGAAGCTCACCACAATTGTCTGCTGAATGGGGATGCCAAAATTGGCCGTGATGGTGTGCACGAGCAGCGACGGACCGTTGCCGAAATTGACGTTGATGCGGTTGAAACGGCCGTAGAGCGATTGATTGGCGAGCAGCGTCACCACCGTGTCGCGAGGAACTGAGATCATCGAGATTGTTCCGGCATTGGGATCAACGTGCACGATCTTTAGGACATCACTGCGCTGTCCTGGCGTCACCGTGGCGCCAGTCTCCTTCGCAAGAATTCCGCTGAGCCCCGCTCGAGAGTCCGAACCGATCATGAGGATGTTGAAGGGCTGCCCTGAAATGGGCTTCGCTTCGTAACCGACCCTTATCCGGTTGATCTGATCGAAGCGCCAGTTCGCATAGAGATACGCCCCGCCGACCACGGCGGCAATGACGACGACCACGGATATCGCCGAAATGATGACTCTCCTGCGAACCGAGTGGGGGTGATACGTCTTCGACTTACCCGAGACGCCGTTATTTTTATCAATTGCGTCACCGAGCGCGAGAAGTCTGCGCTGGTTCGCGAAACCCTTATCCGACTGCGGTCGCTGTCGCCGCGCGGGTTGCTCAGAACCGAATTCACGACCGTTCCCCACTCAATGAAGGTACAGCCATATCTGCGATTTGCTCAGTTATCTCTTTCCAAAAATGTCACGGAATCTGAGAGTCAACGAAGTAACCACGCACTTCACGTTCGCACCGGTCGACGGCGCGTTGACGGCCCCACGACGCAGGCGCTATCCCACGCCGCGGATTCCCGTTCCCGGAGCCTCCCCCAACACGACGCGGTCGTTGTCGTAGGCGACTCCACCGTTGATGGGGCTTTCTATGAGCCACAGCCCTCCATCGAGATCGTGAGGCCTGAGCTCGCCCTGAAGACCGTTATCGATCGCCGATGCCAACGCCCCCGCAGCGGCAATCCCGACATGGCCCTCAGACATGCAACCAACGATGACGCCAACACCGTGTTCACGAGCGACGCCCGCCAGCGCGAGCGCTTCACGCAGTCCCCCCGTCTTCGCGAGCTTGATGTTGACCGTGTCGGCCGCACGACTACGTATGATCTCGCGAAGATCGCGACGCGTCCACACCGACTCGTCCGCCACAATTGGCGTACCGACGTGATTCGTCACGAAAGCGAGCCCGTCAATGTCGTCACGATTAACAGGTTGTTCAACGAATTCGAGGGCGACACCAGCGTCTTCGATCGACGTGATCGTTCGCACTGCGTGCTCGCGCGACCATCCCTGATTCGCGTCGGCTCGCAGGTGCACGCTGGCCCCGACAGCGTTACGCACCGCGACCAACGTCGCGAGGTCGTCGCCGCCTGCTCCCACTTTGACCTTGAGCGTGCCGAATCCGGCGCCGACGTGCTCGACCGCGGTCTGAAGAAGCTCATCGAGGTCCGCAACGTTGAGTGCGGCGGACAACGTCATGTCCGTACGAACTTCGGCTGCGCGACCGCCGAGGTATCGATAGAGCGGAACTCCTTGCACTTGTGCCGCTAGGTCGTAGAGCGCGCAGTCGAGCGCCATCCTGGCCGAGGAGTTTCGAACCGCCGCGCGCTCGAGGGCGAGGCTCGACGCCTCGGGGTCGTCCGTCGAGACGCCTCTGACCGCGTCGCTGAGCGGCCCTGAAACGGCAGCGGTGACGCTCTCGATGCTTTCGCCCGTGACCCGCCAGCTGGTCGGTGCTTCACCCCATCCGGATCGTCCATCACTGTCACGCACCTCGACCATCAGCGCGTCGAGCGAATACGCCGTTCGCACCGCGGTCACGAACGGTCGCTTTAGCGGAATCGACCTTCGATGAATCGTGACGCTCTCGATCGTCGGCACGTGAAGGCTCCTCGCAAACGAACATCTCGGTGATGATGCGTCCTCAAAAGGTAATTCGAAAATGCTCTACCCGAGAGAGGCCGAGGTGGTGACTCTGGACGACGAACACCAAAACGGACGCTGACCCGGGTGTTCGGACGGACCAATGATCGAATGCGCGCCGAGCGCAGCTAGTGCGTTTTGGGTCTGGCCATCGCCACGTTGACGACGAAGTCGCGCATGCTTTGCGGCGTGAAGTGGACTTTCGACGACTTTGCAAACAGCGCTTGTCCGATGGGCGCGGCGCAGCACGAACTCACGAGCGCGGACGAGTCGACTTCCGGATCGATCCAACCAAGGATCTTCGCAGCCTCGACGATGTCGATCCAGCGCTCGAACTGCACTTCGAGCGACTCCCAGAACTGACGCTGTGCCGTCGGGTCCTCGGAGATGTCGATGAGAAGCTTGACAACGCGCCATCGATCATCACTGTGCCCGAAGGACCACGCCAATGTCACGTTGTCGCCGACGGCCGACCAGAACGATTCCTGGTCCTCATCCTCCAGTGCCTTTTCCGCCTTCATGATGTATTCGTGAAACGGTTCGGTCATGCGGTAGTACGTGAGGGCTTGGGCTTCGGCGATCAGTTGCGTACGCGAATCAAAGTGGTAGTAAATGGTCTGGACGCCAACGTGCGCGCGTTCCGCGACGTCCGCGAGATGGATCTCACGGCTCGGGCGTTGCGTCAGCAGTTTCACCACCGATTCAACAATGTGACGCCTTGTACTGATGCCACCGCTGGTCATAAGCTCCCCCGAAGTGACTCGAGCGAATGGGCGGCGCGGCGGTGGGCCGATCCCATTAACACCCTCTAATCAGTTCTTTCACTAATGGACTAGGTCTAGTCAACCCAATAGACAAACTAGAGCGAAATTGGTATGTAATGAGATTCCAGACTTGATAATCGCTTTTTGCGGCTCTGAGGACTTGGTCCCAAGGTGGGATCAGCAATCCCATCAGGTAGGTCGAAAATGTTCCCTAGGACACCCGCAGGGGCGACAGGCACTCGGGCATACTTCACGCCTGCTCGACGCTGGAATTGGTCATATTCATTGCCGCCAGCGGCAGGTTTTATCGCTTCGCGCCGACCCTGATGAAGAACTGTCTGATGCTGTCAGGTGTGTAGTAAATCTTCGTCGAATTCGCAAACAATGCCTGACCCACCGACCCCGCCCAGCAGGATGTGATCAGGGCGTACGTGTCGACGTCGGGGTCAATCCATTCAAGCTCTTTGCCCCGTTCTATGACATTGATCCATCGCTCGAGCTGTAGTTCGAGCTTTTCGCTAAATTCGCGCTGCGTTTTGACGTCGGAGGAGATGTCGATCAGCAGTTTGGGAATCTTCCAGCGGTCGCCCTCATGTCCGTACGTCCACGCCAGCATCACGTTGCTGCCGACGGCCGCCCAAAATGCCTCTTCGTCTTCGGCGACGAGCGCCGCTTCGGACGAGATCAGATATTCGTGCAGCGGCTCGGTGAGCTCCTGGTAGATCGCGGCTTGGGCTTCTGCGATGAGCTGGTTTCGAGAGTCAAAGTGGTAATAGATCGTTTGCACACCGACGTGCGCTCCCTCGGCGATGTCGGCGAGATGGATGTCCCCACTCGGAGTTTCCGCCAACATCGCCTGGGCGACTTCAATGATGTGGCGCCGCGTGCCGACTCCGCCCTTACTCATACACGCTTCCCCACCAAATCGCCGACTCGTGCACACACCATCCCCTAGATCCCCTTCGCTACGCCACTTCACTTGCTTCAGCGCCGGGCCCTTCGCCGTCGGATAGAACCTAGATTGAACTGGGCATGGAATCGGGTTCCAAAACGGCGTTACGGATTCACGGTTGGTGACAGCGACGAGGATTCGCCATCAGCCGATAGGCGCTGACCTCGAATATAACGGAGAACACCTCGGCGCGCTCGGTTCGCAATGGGTGCTGCCTCGCTCGAGCGAGAGGCGATGTTATGTATCGACGTCTCTATTGAGCCGTCGGCCATTAAGGACCCACTACCTGCGAATGTCACGGATAGCCCTGACCTCCCGCGCGCACGTCTCGGACGATGCTTACATCTCGTCGAGCGAGACGAACCAGTGCTCGGCGACCTCAAGCGTGCAGTCTGGATCGTCCGAGCACACATGCGTCGTCTCGTCAATAATCACTGCGGTGCCGTGACAGTGCTGGAGTTGCTCATCGCACCCTGCACACGTGATAACCGCTGCTCGTTCGAGAGGCATTGACATACTCCAAAGGTAGAGCGGTGCTGTTACATGCAGGCGGATCTCTACACCGATCTTCTACGAGTGAGCCGCATATTTGGGCACGAACAGGTACTCAAATCCAGGTCGCTGACAGATTTCCCCTTTCGCTCGAAATTCGAGTCGTGGTAAATTTCGGTTGGTTGGTCTCTCGAAGTAAAAACGAGGAGAAACAACATGGCACGGGCCACGTGGTCAGGATTTCTAAGTTTCGGACTGGTAAGCGTCCCCGTTGGTCTCTACAGCGCCACGGCCGACCAGACGATCCACTTCAACCAGCTCCACAAGGGCACCTCGAACCGCATCCGCTACAAGAAGGTCGACGAGGAGACCGGCGAGGAGATCTCGAGCGATGACATTGTCAACGGCTTCCCGCTCGGCGGAGGCGAATACGTCGTCGTGACGCGCGAAGAGATGGCAGAGGCCGCTCCCGGCAAGTCAGAGCTGATCGAGATCCAAGACTTCGTCGATCTGGACGAGATCGATCCGATCTTCTTTCGCCAGTCCTACTATCTGGCGCCAAAGGGAAAGGGCGCCGACCGCGCGTACGCGTTGTTGTTAGAGGCGATGCGCGAGACAAAGAAAGTCGGTATCGCGACGCTTGTGCTGCGCGACAAGGAGCACTTGGTCGCTGTGCGTCCGGCGGAGAAGGTGCTCATGCTCGAGACGATGTACTTCGAGGACGAGATACGCGACCCCGAACAAGAACTCGACACGTTGCCGCCGGTCGGTCACGCCAATCCACGCGAGCTCTCGATCGCGAAGAAGCTCGTCGACTCGCTCACCGACGAGTGGGACCCCAGTCGCTACAAGAACACCTACCGAGAGCGCGTTGAAGAGCTCATCGAAGAAAAGCGCGCGGGCCACGCCGTCGTCCACGGCGCCGAAGAGCGTCCGAAGTCCAACGTCATCGACCTCATGTCGGCGCTGCAGGCGTCGATTGACCGCTCGTCATCGAAGCGACCCGCGCGCTCGGCAGCGAAGGCGACCGCGGCGACGAAGGGTTCCAGTATGAAGGTGTCCGCACACCGAGAGCGTCAGGGGCTCGACTCCATGACCAAGGCCGACCTCCTCGAACGTGCCGCGCGACTGAAGCTCGACGTCAACGCGAAGATGACCAAGGCGGATCTGGTGCGCGCGGTGAGCGACGCCAAACCCGCCGCGAAGAAATCAGGCCGACGAGTTTCATGAGTCGCCCCACGGGCTCGCGGGCGCCTCGTGCGTCCTCTGCGCCGTCGAGGCTTACGGCCTACCGGGCCAAGCGCGACCCGAAGAAGACACCCGAGCCCATGGGAAAGGCCGCAAAGGTCAATGACAAGAAGAAGCCAGCCCTTCCTACATTCGTGATCCAAGAGCATCACGCACGATCGTTGCACTGGGACTTTCGCCTCGAGCGAGATGGCGTCCTTGCGTCCTGGGCGCTGCCGAAGGGTCTCCCCGTAGACCCCGGGACCAATCACCTCGCGATTCACGTCGAGGATCATCCTCTCGACTACGGCTCGTTCGAGGGCGACATCCCCAAAGGTGAGTACGGTGCGGGTCACGTCACGATCTGGGACCACGGGACCTACGACATCGAAAAGTGGCGCACGAACGAAATCATCGTCGTGCTTCACGGACAGCGTGCGTCCGGAAAGTACGTGCTCTTTTCGACCGGGGACAACAAATGGATGATCCACCGCATGGATCCGCCACCCTCAAACTTCGAGTCGATGCCCGAGCACGTAAAGCCGATGCTCACGCTCGCGGGAGAGCTGCCCGCGAGTGACAAGGGCTGGGCGTACGAGTTCAAGTGGGATGGCGTGCGCGCCATGGTCTACGTCGACGGAGGGCGCGTGCAGGCGCTCACCCGGAATGACAAGAGCCTCACCAGCACGTTTCCCGAGCTTCGTGACATTGGTCTGCATCTCGGCTCGCGCTCGGCAATCCTCGACGGAGAGATCGTCGCGCTTGATAAGAACGGCCGTCCGAGCTTTGGAACACTGGCGCGCCGCCTCCACGTCACATCAAAGACCGCCATCGAGAAGCTTGAACGCTCCACGCCGGCGAGCTTCTTCGCCTTCGACCTTCTCTATCTCGAGGGTCGTTCGCTCATCGAGCTCCCCTACGACGAGCGCCGATCCCTGCTGGAATCGCTCAAGCTCGACGGCCAGACGTTCGCGACGCCGCCATCAATCACCAACACTTCGGGTAAAGACGTGCTGCGCATCGCCCAAGAGCGCGGACTGGAGGGCGTCGTCATTAAGCGGCGCAGCGCGCCGTACTCACCGGGGCTCCGCACCGGGAGCTGGCTCAAGGTGAAGAACTTCCACACCCAAGAAGTGGTCATCGGCGGGTGGACGCAAGGCAACGGCGAGCGTGCGGGCAGTCTTGGCGCGCTCTTGCTCGGCATCCCGACCGACAACGGGCTGACGTACGTTGGGAAGGTCGGGACTGGATTCTCCGCGGCGACCCGCAAGGAGCTCCTTGACCTGCTCGCGCCACTCGCTCGAAAGACGACCCCGTTCTCGACGCCGCTCAGCCACGCCGAAACTACGCTCGCCCACTTCGTTCGCCCCGAGCTCGTCGGTGAAGTGCAGTTCGCCGAGTGGACCAACGACGGCGTTCTTCGCCAGCCTTCGTGGCGCGGACTTCGAACCGACAAGAGCGCGGCGGAGGTCGTCCGTGAGCCCTGAACGTGTGCTCACCGAGGTCGACGGGCGCGAACTCTCCCTGTCCAACCTTGACAAGGTGCTCTACCCCAAAACGGGATTCACGAAAAGCCAAGTGATCGACTACTACGCGCGCATTGCGGAGGTCATGCTGCCGCACATGAAGAACCGTCCAACAACGCTCCGCCGATACCCGCACGGCGTCGAGGGAATGTCGTTCTACGAGAAGCATGCACCGGAGCATCAGCCTGAGTGGATTCGCACGATTGAAGTGCCCTCCAAAAGCGGCGAGCACGAGCCGATCGAGTACACGGTCGTCGGCGATCGGCCGACGTTGCTCTGGGCGGCCAACCTCGCCGCGCTCGAGCTCCATGTGCCCCTCTGGCACGTCGCGAAGGGTAAGCCAATCCCCGCACCTCCGGACTACCTGGTCTTCGATCTCGATCCGGGTCCTGGCACGTCGATTGTCGAGTGCTGTCGCGTCGCTCAATGGGTCGCTGAGCGACTCGGCCGCGAGACGCTCTTCGCCAAGACGAGCGGGTCGAAGGGACTGCAACTCTATACGCGAGTGCAGCGAACGTCGTGGGAACGCTCGGGCGAGCGAGCGCACGAAACGGCGCAAGCCATCGAACGGGACCACCCCGACGACGTGGTCTCTACCATGCGCAAGACCCTCCGCGAGGGCAAAGTGCTCATCGACTGGAGTCAGAACAACTCGTCGAAGACAACGGTCGCCGTCTACTCGCTGCGCGCGCGACCGGAACCAACGGTCTCGACGCCCGTGACGTGGCAAGAGGTTGACGCGTGTGCGAGCGGTGACGATCCGAACATGCTGCGCTTCGAGGCCGACGAGGTGCTCAAACGTGTTGACAAGTACGGCGACCTCATGGCGCCGCTCGTCACGAGCTCACGCGCGACGTCGAAGCGCTAGAGAAGAGTCCTGGCGACGAGCGTGCGGCGCATCGAGTGAACGATAAGGGGGCGTGGTGAGCGAGTCGTCAGGATCCGGCGCCCGGCGCCCCGTTACGCGTCGCGAGCCCAACGAGGACGAGACGCCGTGGGTGAGCGACTTTCACAATCCTGAGTACGAGCTGCGACGACTCTTTGGTGAAGCGCTCGGCACGTTTTTGCTCATCCTCGTGACCATCGGAGCGATCGTGGCCAACGCTAAAACGAACGGCACCGTTCCCTTCGCCGCCCAGGTCGTCGCGCCGGGACTTGCGATCATGGCAATCATTTACACCGTCGGCAGTGTCAGCGGCGCGCACATCAATCCCGCCGTGACGTTGTCCTATGCCCTTCGTCGAAATTTCCCATGGCGAAGGGTGCCCGGATACCTGGCGGCTCAACTTGTAGGCGGCGTCGCCGCAGTCGCCTTCTTACGTTTCACCGTGGGAAACCTCGATCACCTGGGCGCCTCCACTCCCGGTCCGGGCGTGTCGGGACTTACCGCCTTTCTCATTGAGATGGTCCTCGCGGTCGGCCTCGTGACGGTGACGCTCGGCACCGCCTCCGGTCAGAACAACGTCGGGCCCAATGCCGCGATTGCGAGAGGCGGGTACGTTGCGGCTGCTGGTCTCTGGGCCGGTCCCCTGACGGGCGCCACGATGAACCCGGCGCGTTCGATCTCGTCGGCGATCGTCGCCAATGACTGGTCGCACCTGTGGATTTACGTCCTCGCGCCGCTCGCGGGCGGAGTGATCGCCGTTGGTTTCGCATGGATCCTGCGCGGGCCGCCCACAGCGGCAGCGGACCGCTCCGCGCAGGGACTCAACGCGGATGATGCTCAAGACGATTCACACTCGCGACATAGGAGCTAGCGCGATCGAGAGCTACGTCAGGTTCGGGCGAAGCTCCTCGCGCCAAAAGCGAAAGAACCCGTCGAAGTCTTCTCCGGGGTACGCGAGTGCGAGCCGCTCGACGCCGACGTCAGCGTATTCCGCGATGCCCTCCAAGTGCCGCTTGACGTCAGGACCAGCGGGCATTGTCGCCGCCAAGTCCTCGGGCTTCACGTTCGCGCTGGCGGCCGTGAAATTTACCGGATTGGGAAGTTCTGACTGCACCTTCCAACCACCGAGGGAGAAGCGGAAGTTGTGATACGCGTCGTCGAGACCCGCCTCGTTCGTGGGTGCCCAGGCAGTCACGATCTGCCCCCACACGTTCGACGCATCGCCGCCCGCTCCGGTAAAGGATTGCACCGTCTTCCCCTCGGGACTGGTGACGCATATGCCGCCCGCCCGTGTTGCGATCTCGGCCGAACGAGGACCGCTCGCCCCGACGAACATCGCGATCGGTTCTTCGGGCAGGTCAAAGACGCGTGCGTCGTAGACGCGATAGTGCTCGCCCTCATACGCGAAGTACCCGCCGCGCCAAAGACCCTCGATGATGTCAATTGCCTCGTTCAGCATTGAGTGGCGGATAGTGACCGGTGGCCAGTCGTGTCCGACGACGTGTTCGTTGAGGTTCTCTCCCGCGCCGAGTCCCAGCGTGAAACGTCCCTCACTGATGACGCCGACGGTCGCTGCCGCTTGGGCGACAATCGCGGGGTGGTAGCGAATAATGGGGCACGTCACCATCGTCGCGAGTTCTATGCGGGTTGTCGCTTGGGCGACCGCACCGAGAATGCTCCAGGCGAAGCCCGCATGCTCTTGTTCGTTCAGCCATGGGTGATAGTGATCGGAGATAACAAGGAAGTCAAAACCCGCGTCTTCCGCTTTCGTTGCCTGATCAATCAACGAACGAGGCGAGTTCCCCTCGCAATAGAGCGAGTAGCCGTACTTCATGACTGCACGCTCGGACGCGCGAATCTGTCGCGTAACTCGTACGTGAGTTGGATCCACATGTGCCCTCCCTCGGCGGGGTGTTCGACACGAAGTTCGCCGCACCCGGTCCTGCCTCAGTATTTATTCGCGAGATCAACGAAGTCAAGATGTCTTTTGGTATCACGCGCACTCTTCGCCCTAATGAATGGTGATTTCAAACTGATGAATTGCTAATCAACAGAAGTGCATAACGTTGTGCGTTCGTCGTTATGCAGATTTAGAACGAACTGTGAATGGCACGCGGACTACGACGCAATCGCGCGGCGACGTCCACTTAAGTGATGAATACGCGTGATGTTCGCGACGACTTGAACACACTCGCGCACCGCGTCAACAAAAACTCATGATGAACACTGACGGGTTACATTGACGCTCCGAAATACGAACGGTACAGTTGCCTCAGGTTGAGGTCGCACATTCAAAAACGCGCAACGTGCACGGCAATTTTGGAGGGTGCCTTCACTGAGGAGGTGCAACACGTGGCGACCCCCCGATCGCGCGTTCGTGATGACGAAAGCAGTTCCCAACGTCGGACTCGACCCGTCGCGACCGTAGCCGTCCCGTTTCCCGCGGTGGTCGCCCGACCGATCATTGCCCATGTGCGACCGCAAATTGATTGCGGACGGCGGCCAGCAAAGGCGTCTCTCGGAGACCTGTTGAACGTTGAAGCGGACGCCTTCGTCGAGGGACACGACCTCGTGTGCTGTGAGTTGCGTTTTCGTCACGACGACGACGTCAAGTGGACCAGCATGCCGATGCGCGAGCTGGGCAACGATCGTTGGCGCGCGATGATGCCGATCGATCGGCTCGGTCGCTACCGCTTCATCGTGCGCGCCAGCGTCGATCGCTTCGGTACGTGGCGTCGAGATCTTCGTGCGCGCATCAACGCCGGCCAGGACGTCGCCGAGGAGTTTCTCGTCGGCGCTCAACTCATCCAAGACGCGTCGCGACACGCGAAGGCTAACGAGCGTCGACGTCTGGCGGAGATCGCCGAGATGCTTCGCTCGTCAGACGCGGTGGCGTCGCCCCGCGAGACGACGGGCGACGATGCGAGCGACGCGCAACACGTCGTCTTTTCCGAATGGCTGGGTGACGCGATGTCGTCACTGAGCGGTTCCTCGCATCACGTGTCGTCCGAGACGTACTTCGTATGGGCCGACCCGACGAAGGCTCGCTTCAGCACGTGGTACGAGTTGTTCCCCCGCTCCGCTGCTCCCTCGCCGCGACGCCACGGCACATTCGCTGACGTAGAGGCGCGCCTCGACTACGTCGAGTCAATGGGTTTTGACGTGCTGTATTTGCCGCCCATCCATCCCATTGGGCGCAGCGGTCGAAAGGGGCGCGACGGAGCGGTCACCTCCGGCCCCGACGACCCCGGTAGTCCGTGGGCCATTGGCTCGCGCGACGGCGGCCATACCTCGATCCACCCAGAGCTCGGTTCTCTCGAGGATTTCCGCTCACTGGTGAGAGCGGCCGGGGCTCGAGGGATCGACGTGGCGCTCGATCTCGCCTTTCAGGCCTCACCTGATCACCCGTGGGTGAGCGAGCACCCGGGCTGGTTCCATCAGTTGCCCGGTGGTTCAATTCGCTACGCCGAGAATCCGCCCAAGCGCTACGAAGATATCTACCCACTCAACTTCGAAGGTCTCGAGTGGCGAGCGCTCTGGCACGAGCTTCTCGAGGTGGTTCGATTCTGGATTGCGCAAGGGGTGACGGTATTTCGTGTCGATAATCCCCACACGAAACCGTTCGAGTTTTGGGAGTGGCTCCTCGCGTCAGTGCGAGCCGAACGGCCCGAGATCATCTTTCTCGCGGAGGCGTTCACTCGACCCCGCGTCATGGAGCACCTCGCCAAAATTGGCTTCACCCAGTCGTATACGTACTTCAGCTGGCGATCGAGCAAGTGGGAGATCGAGACATACGTGCGAGAGCTCACCCAAACGGACATGGCCGACTACTTTCGACCAAACTTCTGGCCTAACACGCCCGACATCTTGACCAGCGAACTGCAACATGGCGTGCGCGCCACATTTATGGCGCGCCTCGTGCTCGCTGCCACGTTGAGCGCCAGCTACGGCATCTACGGTCCGACGTTCGAACTCCAAGAGACTGCGCCGCGCGCCGAGGGTTCAGAGGAGTATCTGCACTCGGAGAAGTACGAGATCCGCACGTGGGATGTGAAAGACCCATCAAATCTTTCAGGTTTCATCTCGATGGTCAACGCCATCCGCCGCGAGCACGCAGCGCTCCAGTTCAATGACCGACTGGTCCTCCATCCCGTCGACAATGACCACCTCGTTGCGTTTTCCAAAACCCGTGCGGGTGTCGATCACGACGACATAGTCGTCGTCATTGTCAATGTGGATTACGTCTACCCCCAGTCAGGCTGGGTGGCCCTTGACTTGCAGCAACTCGGTATCGACCCGAGCTTGCCTTACGTGATGCACGACTTGCTGACTGACGCCCACTACGTCTGGAACGGGTCTCGCAATTTCGTGAGGCTCGACCCGGATGGACTTCCCTGTCACATCTTTGCGCTCGAACAGCCCGTCGAACAATGGAAGAAGAAGCCGTGACCGCCATCGACGCCGCCCGTGATCAAATTCCACCCGAGGATGGGGACTCGGGCCAGTCGTCACGCCAACCACCGATCACTGATCGCAGCGAGAGCACGCTCGACGCCGTGCCCAGTGGCGGCTGGTACAAAGACGCGATCATCTATGAGCTGCACGTGCGAGCGTTTCACGACGGCAACGGAGACGGCATCGGGGACTTCAAAGGTCTGATCGAAAAGCTTGACTACCTACAGTCGCTCGGCGTCACCGCACTGTGGCTACTTCCGTTCTATCCCTCGCCACTGCGCGACGACGGCTACGACATCTCGGACTACCGACAGATCCATCCCTCGTACGGAACGCTGCGCGATTTTCGAACGTTTCTGCGCGAAGCGCATCGACGAGGCATGAGGGTGATCACCGAGCTCGTCCTCGCCCACACGTCCGACGAGCACCCGTGGTTCCAACGAGCTCGCCTCGCCAAGCCCGGCACCAACCAGCGCGATTTCTACGTCTGGAGCGACACGCCCGAGAAGTTCAGCGAAGCGAGGGTGATCTTCAAGGACTTTGAGTCTTCCAACTGGTCCTACGACAACGTCGCCCAGGCCTACTTCTGGCACCGCTTCTACTCTCACCAGCCGAGCCTCAACTACGACAACCCGTCGGTCCGCCAAGCCATGTTCGACGTGGTGGACTTCTGGCTGTCGATGGGTGTGGACGGTCTGCGACTCGACGCGGTTCCCTACCTCTACGCGCGCGAAGGGACCACGTGCGAGAACTTGCCCGAGACGTTCGCCTTCCTGCGAGAGCTGCGCGCACATATTGATCGCCATTTCGATGATCGGATGATCCTCGCCGAGGCGAACCAGTGGCCTGAGGATGCGGTCAACTACATGGGCAACGGCGACATGTGTCAGATGGCCTTCCACTTTCCCCTAATGCCGCGAATGTTCATGGCGGCGCGCCAGGAAGACCGCTTTCCGATGGTCGACATCCTGGCCGAGACTCCCACAACGCCGCCCGAATGCCAGTGGGCGCTGTTCTTGCGCAATCACGACGAGCTGACCCTCGAGATGGTGACCGACGAAGAGCGTGACTATATGTACCGCGTCTATGCCCAAGATCCCCAAGCACGAATCAACGTTGGCATCCGTCGGCGACTAGCGCCGCTGCTCGGCAACGACCGGAACCTCATCGAGATGATGAACGGCCTCTTGTTCTCGATGCCCGGCACCCCGATTCTCTACTACGGCGACGAGATCGGCATGGGCGACAATATTTATCTCGGCGATCGCAACGCGGTGCGCACGCCAATGCAGTGGGACAGCGATCGAAACGCGGGGTTCTCGAGCGCCAACCCCCAGCGTTTGTATCTACCGGCCATCATCGACCCCGAGTATCACTACCAAGCGGTGAACGTCGAAGCCCAGCAGCAGAATCCGAATTCGCTGCTCTGGTGGATGCGCAGGCTCATCACGCTGCGCCAGCGCTTTCGGGCCTTCGGGCGTGGCACGCTCGAGATCCTTCGCCCCGAGAACCGAAAGATCTTCAGCTTCATCCGCCGCTTCGAGAACGAGACGATTCTCTGCGTCTTCAATCTCTCTCGCTACGTGCAGTGCGCAGAGCTGGATCTCTCCGAACTTCGCGGGGCGACGCCCGTCGAGCTCTTCGGTAATCAGCAGTTCCCCCCTGTCGGCGAGCTGCCCTATTTCATCACGCTCGGCCCGCACGGCTTCTATTGGTTCCTGCTCGAGCGCGAGCAGTCGGCGTCCGCGCCGCCGCGATCGAGCTTCGTCGTCACGGGCGAATGGGATTCGCTCTTCAGTGCCCCCGCTCGCCGCCAATTCGAGGCATTCCTGCCGGCGTACCTCGCTCAGCGCCGCTGGTTCGCGCAAAAGGCGCGCAGCATCACCTCAGTCTCGTTGATCGACACTATCGCCATACCGTCGACGGCGGGAGGAGGACAGTGGCGCCGCAACGCGCCCCCGCTCGCCGAGCTCTTGATCGTGCACGTCGAGCTCGACCACGGAAGCCCCGAACGGTACGTGCTGCCGCTCGCGTTCGTGAGCGGACCCGAGGCCGTCGAGATCAATAAGTGGCACAGCGAGTCCATCGTCGCGGACCTGAACGCGGAAGGCAACGAGGGTGTCATCATCGACGCGACCTACTCCAGTGATTTCGTGCACGTCATGGCTGACCTCCTCGCTCGTCGGCGCACGCTCGCGGGCACGAATGGACGGCTGGTCGGCGTCTCGACGCCAGCCCTTCGAGACTTCGACGACTGCTTGAAGGAAGAATGCCCGACGACGACGCTCAGCGCGGAGCAGTCCAACAGCTCGGTCCTCCTCGGCGACGAGGCCATCTTCAAGTTCATTCGACGCTACGAGGAGGGCATCAACCCCGAGGTCGAGATCGGAAGGTTCCTTCACGAACAGGCGCACTTCCCCTTCTCCCCTCGGGTGGGCGGCAACATCGAATATCACTCGAGCAATCACACCTCGGCGCCCGCCACGATCGCGATCCTTGGAGAGTTCATCCCCCACGAAGAGGACGGGTGGAACTACGTCGTCGACGCGCTCGCCCACGGGCTGGAAGAAGCGATGGCTCACCGGGCCGATCCGGAGATGCAGCTGAGTGCACCTGCGAGCCCGCTCCATATCCACCGAGAAGAGCTCGAGCCGGCCCATCCCCTCGTGGGGCCGCACCTCGAGTGGGCATCACTGTTGGGCGAGAGGACGGCGGAACTCCACGCGCAGCTGACATCTGATCCCCGCGATCCGAACTTTGCGCCCGAACCGCTGACGGCGCTCGACCGTCAGTCGCTGTATCACGGCGCGCGGAGCCTCACGCGCCAGGTGCTTCACGAGGTCGTTGCGCTGAACGTCACCTCACCCGCGCTCCAGCACGTGCTCGCACGCGAAGAAGAGATCATCGAGCGACTGCGCCGGCTGACAACGATGAGCGGGGACGCCGAGCGAATTCGCTGTCACGGCGATTTCCACCTCGGTCAGGTGCTGTGGACGGGAAAGGACTTCGTCATTATCGATTTCGAAGGCGAGCCGCACCGTTCGCTCGGTCGACGGCGACTCAAGCGACCAGCCGCCGTAGATCTCGCCGGCATGGTGCGCTCGCTGCACTACGCGGGACAAGCAGCGGCACAACGGCTCAGCCGAGACCTCGGCATCGCGCTGCACGATGGGGAGCTCGAAGACTTGGACGCCTGGCTCACGTTCTGGCACCGCTGGATCTCGGGAATTTTCCTGTCCTCCTACTTGGCGACAGCTGGCAACGCCAGCTACCTACCGCGGGATCGCCGCGAGCTCTCGGGACTCCTCGACTTCTTCCTTCTGGAAAAGGCGATCTATGAGCTCAGCTACGAGGCCAACTCTCGCCCCGGGTGGATCGACATTCCCGCACAAGGCATCCTCGACCTTCTGGATTCAGACTCGTGAAAACCCCGCGCACCGAACCGAACGAGCTGCGCGAACTCGCCCAGCTCTGTGGAATCCAAACGTTCTACCTCGCGTCGGACGAGACGATGAGCGAAGCGGATCCCGAGGTCTTGATGGGGCTCATCCGTGCCCTCGGTGTGCCCATCGAACGCCCGAAGGATGTCACATCAGCCATCCGCGAGCGCCGCCTCCTTGCGGCTCGACGAATGATGGAGCCCGTACTCGTCGTTCGCAGCGGTCGTCGCACCAGCTTCACCGTGACCCTTCCCGAGCGTTTCGAGGCGAACTTTGCCTGGTTCACGACAGAGTGGGAGGACGGCTCCACACGTCGGGAGCAGCTGCTCACCGACTCGACACCCGTTGCGACGCTCGAACTCGAGGGGCAGAGGTTCCATCGATATCTCGTCGACTATTCGGCGCATCATCCCGACGTGCCTTTGGGCTATCACTCCCTCACGCTGGACGTCACCGACGCTGGTCACGCTGCGGCATCGGCGACATCTCTGGTGATCAGTGCGCCACCGTGCCCCGAGCCGGCACGCGGCTGGGGCGTCTCAATACCGCTCTACGCACTTCGCTCGCAGGACGACTGGGGTGCGGGGAGCTATCGCGATCTGGCACAACTCGGTGCGTGGGCGTCGAGCAAAGGCGCCGCCCTGGCGGGCGGTCTTCCGCTCTATCC
>DASXEU010000011.1:0-4897 GCA_036489935.1 Acidimicrobiales bacterium | reverse complement strand
CGCGCTCTTCGCGAGCGCCCACGCCAGTGCGTGCTCGCGCGCACCGGAACCGACAACGACGCAGCGGCTCACGCCGTGCGCACGAACTGCTCACGCTCGGGTCCGACGCCCACCACCGCGATGGGAACTCCAATTCGCTGTTCGAGGAAGCGCACGTAGTCGAGCGCGGCTGCAGGCATCTCGTCAACGTGACTTACCGAGGTGAGATCACTCTGCCAACCCGGGACGGTTTCATAGATGGGCGTCACCTCGTGAAGCACTGACTGGTGGAACGGCATGTGCTCGTAGCGAACGCCATTGTGCTCGTATGCGACGCAGACCTTGATCTCGTCGAACTCGTCGAGCACGTCGAGCTTCGTGAGTGCGATTTCGCTGAGTGAGTTGAGCCGCACCGCCTGGCGCGCCATGACCACGTCGAACCAGCCCACTCGCCTGCGGCGACCGGTGTTCGTGCCGAACTCGTGGCCGCGGGCGACGAGATACTCAGCGGTGTCCCCGTCGAGCTCGGTCGGAAAGGGTCCCGCGCCAACACGGGTGATGTAGGCCTTCGCGATGCCGACGATCGTCGTGATATCGCGAGGACCGAGCCCCGAGCCGACGCAGGCCCCGCCCGCGACCGGATTGGACGAAGTGACGAAGGGGTACGTCCCATGGTCGAGATCGAGGAACGTAGCCTGAGCGCCTTCGAGCAAGATGCGCTTTCCAGCGTCGAGAGCGTCGTGCACGAGGTTCACCGTGTCGGCGATCATCGGCGCGAGGCGAGGCGCGAGTTCATCCAAGTAACGCGCCGCGATGTCGTGCGCGCTGATGGCAGGCCGGTTGTAGATCTTGGTGAGGATGAGATTCTTCTCGTGCAAGACAACGTCGAGCTTCTCGCGGAATATCTTCGGATCGAGGAGGTCCTGCACCCTCAGTCCCACGCGAGCGGACTTATCGGAGTATGCGGGCCCAATGCCGCGCTTCGTCGTGCCCAGGGCATTTCGCCCGAGGAAGCGCTCGGTGAGGCGATCGAGCTCTTGGTGGTAGGGCATGATGAGATGCGCGTTGCCCGACACCACGAGCCTCGAGACGTCGACACCTCGATCGATGAGGGTGTCGAGCTCAGCCAGGAGCACCGCGGGATCGACGACCACGCCATTGCCGATCACCGGGGTCACGCCAGGGTAGAGAATGCCCGACGGCACGAGCTGCAGGGCGAACTCTTGGCCCTCGACCACGATGCGGTGTCCCGCGTTGTGTCCCCCCTGATAGCGAACGACAAGATCCATGTCGCGCGCCAGCAGGTCGGTTAATTTTCCTTTGCCTTCGTCACCCCACTGGGTGCCGACTACGACAGTTGCGGGCACTGGACTCCCTCGAGACGGCCTCGTTGCAGGGAAAGCCTACCGTAGGAAAAACAGGGCTTCGTCGAGCGAAATGTTCAGCGAAAGGTGATCACTCCGTCTACCGCATCCACCGTGATCGTGTCCCCCTCTTTGTAGGCGCCCTCGAGCACGGCGAGGGCCAGGGGATCTTCGAGTCGACGCTGAATGACACGCTTCAAGGGGCGAGCGCCAAAGGCCGGGTCGAAGCCCTCGGCTGCAAGCGTGTGTGCCGCCTCAGGGGTCACGTCGAGCACCAGTCGACGCTCGGCGAGGCGCTGGCGCAATCGACGCAGCTGGATGCCAACGATGATCTCGAGGTCATCCTCGGTGAGCGAACGGAATCGAATGATGTCATCGACGCGATTGATGAACTCGGGTCGGAAGAACTCCAACGGATCGCCCGGCAGATTACTCGTCATGATGAACACGACGTTCGTGAAGTTGACCGTTCGTCCCTGACCGTCGGTCAAGCGTCCGTCGTCCAAGACTTGGAGAAGCAAGTTATAGACGTCGGGGTGCGCCTTTTCGATCTCGTCGAGGAGCACGACCGCGTAGGGGCGCCGGCGAATCGCTTCGGTGAGCTGACCGCCCTCCTCGTAGCCCACATATCCCGGTGGCGCGCCGATGAGGCGAGAGACAGCAAACTTCTCCATGTACTCGCTCATGTCAAGGCGCACCATGGCGCGCTCGTCGTCGAAGAGGAACTCGGCGAGTGCTCGCGCGAGCTCGGTCTTGCCAACGCCGGTCGGGCCAAGGAAGAGAAACGAGCCGATCGGACGGTCGGGATCAGAGAGGCCCGAGCGCGATCGGCGTATGGCGTTCGAGACTGCGGTCACCGCTTCGTCCTGTCCGACGACACGGCTGTGCAGCAGCTCCTCCATTCGTATCAACTTGTCGACTTCGCCCTCTATGAGCTTGGAGACCGGGATACCCGTCCAGCGACTCACGACGTCAGCGATGTCTTCAGCGTCGACCTCTTCTTTCAAGAACGCGCCGTTCTTCTGCAGCTCATCGAGCTCCCTCGTCGCCTGTTCGATGGTGCGCTCAAGCTCAGGCAGTGTCCCGTAGCGCAGCGCCGCCGCACCGGCAAGATCGCCCGCTCGCTCGAGCCGTTCGCCCTCGGCGCGACGATCCTCGAACTCTTGCTTGGCGACCTGAATCTTCGAGATGGCCTGCTTTTCTGCCTGCCAGCGCGCGGCGAGCTCGTCGGACTCTTCTTTCATCGCCGCGTACTCGAGCTCGAGCGAAGCGAGCCGCCCCATGGAGGCGGGATCGGTTTCACCCTCGAGCGCCATCCGTTCGATATCGAGCTGGCGCAGTCGTCGGATGACAACATCGAGCTCCGTTGGCATCGAGTCGATCTCAATGCGCAGACGAGAGGCTGCTTCGTCCATCAAGTCAATGGCCTTGTCGGGCAGGAAGCGGTTGGGCACGTAGCGCTGCGAGAGCGTCGCCGCAGCGACCAACGCGGCGTCCTGGATGCGAACCCCGTGATGGACCTCGTAGCGTTCCTTCAGTCCTCGCAGGATCGCAACGGTGTCCTGCAGCGAGGGTTCACCGACGAAGACCTGCTGGAACCTACGCTCGAGTGCCGCATCCTTCTCGATGTACTTGCGGTACTCGTCAAGAGTCGTCGCGCCGATGAGCCGTAACTCCCCGCGCGCGAGGAGCGGCTTGATCATGTTGCTCGCATCCATCGCGCCTTCGCTGGCTCCGGCCCCGACGATCGTGTGCAACTCGTCGATGAACGTGATGACCTCGCCCTCGGCGTCTTCGATCTCTTTCAGCACAGCCTTCAGACGTTCTTCGAACTCGCCGCGATACTTCGCGCCCGCCACCATCGAACCGAGGTCGAGGGCGATGAGACGACGATCACGCAACGACTCGGGGACGTCGCCTTCGATGATGCGGAGCGCGAGTCCCTCGACGATGGCGGTCTTTCCAACACCGGGCTCACCAATCAACACGGGGTTGTTCTTCGTGCGTCGCGAGAGCACCTGGATAACGCGACGAATCTCGTCGTCGCGGCCAATGACGGGGTCGAGCTTTCCGGCGCGAGCGAGTGCCGTGAGGTCGCGTCCATACTTGTCGAGCGATTGGAACATTTCTTCGGGATTCTCCGAGGTGATGCGCGCCGACCCGCGAATGTCACGTAGCGCAGAGAGCAGTGCTTCTTTGCTCGTGCCGAGCTCGCTCGCGAAGGCGACCAGCACGTGGTCGACCGAGAGGTACTCGTCGCCCATGTCTTGGCGCAGCTCATCGGCGTCTTCCAAGCCCTTGCGGGTTTCAGCCGAGAGCCCGGGCTGCGTGCCGCCCACGGTGCGAGGCTCGCGCGCAACCTTTTCGTTGAGCTCCGCACTGATGGCGATGGGGTCAAGTCCCGCCGCGACGACGAGCGGACGCGCGATGCCGTCGGCCTGGTTGAGCAGTGCCAGCAGCAGATGCGCGGGCGTGACGTACGGATTGCCCGCGGCGGCAGCTTGGGTGGTCGCTGCCTGGAAGGCTTCACGTGTCTTTACGGTCCAGCGTTGCGGGTCAAGGGCCATTAGCGAGACCTCCGTTTCGCGTCGAGCACGAGGGCGAGAGAGTTCGACACCGGCACGAGATCGCGCCGGTACTGGCGGTGCGTGCGTTCGAGCGTGGCGCGCGCTTCGTCCGAGAGCGAGCTGATCTCGTCTCGCAACGCCTGAAGCTCACCTTCGAGCGCCATAATGCGTTTCACGCCTTCGAGATTCACGCCCTCGTTCGTGAGGTCCTGGATGCGCCGTAGCGCCACCAGGTCCTCGTCGGAAAATCGGCGCGATCCGCCGCTCGTGCGCATCGGGCGCAGCAGTCCGTTGCGCTCGTAGTTGCGGAGCGTCTGGGGGTGCACGCCGGCGAGCTCGGCGAAGACTGAGATCACGTAGACGGCGTGCAGGGGGCCGCGCTCAGTCATTGACGGTCTCCACTTCGTCCAGTGCGGTGGCGAGTTGCTCTACGATCGTTCTCTGCTGCTTGTTGAGCTTCTTTGGCACCGTGACACTGACGGTGACCAGCAGATCGCCCGCGGGATTCTTCCCGCTCGCCGGCACTCCTCGGCCCTTCACGCGCATCGTCGTACCGGGCTGGGTGCCCGCAGGGATCTTGAGCGTCACGGGTTCGTCAAGCGTGGGAACCTCGACCGTCGTACCGAGCATCGCCTGCGTAAGCGGGACGCGAGCGGTCGTCAGGAGATTGCGACCGCGTCGTTCGAAGTGGACGTCGGGTTCGACGTGCACGTCAACGAAGAGGTCACCAGGTGATCCGCCGTTCGCGCCGACGCTTCCCTTGCCTTTCAGGCGAATGCGCTGCCCGTCGGTGACGCCTGGCGGAATACGCACGTTCACTCGACGAGCTGACGGCTCACGCCCTGTGCCGTGACAGGTCGGACACGGCGTCGCGAAGTGGCCGCCGCGTCCCTGACAGACCGGGCAGACGCTCGACATCGCGAAGGGACCCTGGTCGTCGTTGATGACCCCGCGGCCCTTGCATCGCTCGCACGTGACGAACTGGCT
>DASXEU010000063.1:0-5049 GCA_036489935.1 Acidimicrobiales bacterium | reverse complement strand
CGGGGCGGACTTGGGCGCCAGCTTGGCGGAGGAGGTGGGATTTGAACCCACGGAAGGTTTCCCTTCACACGATTTCCAATCGTGCCGATTCGGCCGCTCTCGCACTCCTCCAGGGGATTCACGTTGAAATGAATACCGGCTTGCAAGGCTACCTGAGTCGCCACCATCTAATCTCCGGTAGCCTTTTATCGCCGAGATTGAAAGCGGTGGTCGGGTCCCGTGCGACGACCTTTCGTGAACCGAGTCAGGGGTGGAAACCAGCAGCTCTCAGCGAATTGTGTTGGGTGCCACGGATCGCCTGACCACTGCTTTGGATCCCGGCTTGATAGCCCCTCCCGTTAGCATCGTTCCATGGCTGATACGAAAGCGACGCCCGTGTCGCTCGACGGGGTGACCTCTCTCTATCGTCGATTTCGACCGGGTCGATTTGCCGAACTCCGCGGCCAGGATCACGTGGTTCGTGCGCTGCAGGGAGCGGTAAAGAACGACCGAGTCTCGCACGCGTACCTCTTTTCGGGGCCTCGCGGGACCGGGAAAACGACGACGGCACGGATACTCGCCAAGGCACTCAACTGTGAAAATCCCGTTGAGGGGGACGCCTGTGGGGTGTGCGAGAGTTGCGTCGCGATCTCCAAAGGCACCTCACTCGACGTCATCGAGCTCGACGCGGCGTCGAACAACGGCGTCGATGACATCCGAGAAATCATCTCCGGTGCTTGGCACAACACGCCAGGACGTTGGAAGGTCTACATCTTCGACGAAGTGCACCAGCTCTCGAAGGCCGCCTCCGCGGCACTACTGAAGACGCTCGAAGAGCCGCCCGGTCACGTGGTGTTCGTGCTGGCGACAACCGACCCGCACAAGGTCCTTCCGACTATTCGGTCGCGCACCCAGCATCTTGAATTTCGCTTGATCAGTGCCGACACACTCGCAACGTTGCTCCAAGATGTGCGAGGCGCGGCCGAACTTGGTGCCGACGACGCCACGATCGAAGCGGCGGTCCGCTTGGGCCGCGGCTCGGCACGCGACGCCTTGAGCGCTCTCGATCAGTTGCTCGCCACGGGCTCCATCAGTGAAACCCAACCCGAATTCGATGGACTCTTTAGCGCACTGGTCAACCAGGATGCCGTCGTCGCGCTGCGTTCGCTCGCCGAACTCGCGCACGAGGGCTGGGATCCCGAACAGCTCGCCGAGAGCTTCGCCGGCGAGGTACGTCAGGCGTTTCTCTTGCAAGTCGCGCCCGAAGTTGCGGACGCGGTCGATGCGGATCGTCAACGCCTCACCCGCTGGGGGGAGCAGCTCGGTCTTGCGCGAACAGTACGGGTCCTTGAGACCGTTGGGCGTGCCATTCGCGAGATGAAGAGCGCCCCGGAGAAGATCGTCATGCTGGAAGTTGCGATGGTGCGCCTCACGAAGCCTGAACTCGACCATTCGTACGAATCGCTCGACGAACGTCTCGTGCGTCTGGAGCGTGGTGCGACGCGACCGGCCAGCGAACCGGCGCCACCCGCGCCGGCCCCTCTTCGCCCGATCGGATCGACCGTGACTCCCCCTGCACCTGCACCTGCACCGGCGCCACCGATGGCCCGGGAGCAGCAGCCCGAGCCGTCAGCGCCTCGCTCCGAAACGAGCGGACCGGTCGTCGCACCGCCCGTGGTTGAGCGCTCGCCATCTGGAGGAACGCTCACGTTGAGTGAGGTCCGTGATCGCTTCAGCGAGCGTGTCGTGCCACGAACGCCACGCTCGGCGCAGTTGCTCCTTCGTTCGGCGCGGGTCGAAGCCCTAGAG
Source organism: Acidimicrobiales bacterium (assembly GCA_036489935.1). Taxonomy (GTDB): domain Bacteria; phylum Actinomycetota; class Acidimicrobiia; order Acidimicrobiales; family RAAP-2; genus RAAP-2. The sequence continues at coordinate 3,261 of DASXEU010000063.1, read as the reverse complement.
GGGCTCTTGATCACGATCGCAGTGCCGAGTGAGGAGATGCGGGAGAACACGGAGCTCATCGCACAAGGCCTCAAGGCTGCACTCGAGCACGAATTCAAATTGTCGCTCACGGTGCAGTGGACTGTCGACCCGACGCTCGAGGTGGCGCCGACTCCGACGCGCAGAGCGACGCCAAAATCCGCTGCTGTCGAGGAGGGGTACATCGACCGCACGGACATCGGACCCGCGGACGACGTGGTGGTCGTCGATTCGGTTGTGAGCCACCTCATCACGGAAGCATTTCCCGGCGCCGAAGAGATCTCGTGAACTACCCTCCCGCGCTGCAGGCCGTCGTCGACGAACTCGGTCGCTTTCCCGGCGTCGGTCCGAAATCGGCCCAGCGGATCGCCTTCTGGTTAATGCGTCAGCCAAGCGAAGACGTCGAGCGACTCGCGGGGTCACTCAGCGAAATGAAGTTCAAGCTCTCGTTTTGCGAACGCTGTTGCAATATCGCCGAGTCCGGAGGACTCTGTCCGATCTGTGCAGACGCGCGACGAGACCAGACGACGATCTGTGTCGTCGAGAGTCCGCCAGACGTCGTGGCAGTCGAGCGTTCGGGCGCGTTTCACGGCACGTACCACGTGCTGCACGGCGTGCTGAATCCTCTAGAAGGCGTGACGCCGGATCGTCTCAAAATTCAAGAGCTCTTGCAGCGGCTTCACGGTCCAGTGAAAGAAGTGATTCTGTGCTTCAACTCCAACGTTGAGGGCGATCACACCGCGATGTACCTCTCGCGACTGTTGCAGGTTCCCGGTCTGATTGTGTCCCAACCTGCGAGTGGCTTGCCGGTCGGTGGCGACCTTGAATTTGCTGATGACTTAACACTCGGTCGGGCCTTCGATGGGCGGCGTGTCCTCAGCGATTAGCCGATGTCAGATCGCTTCAACCCTTCTCAACCTGAGCCTCAACGCCCCAGCGGTTCGTCATCGCCGTTCCCGCGCTCTCCCGCCCCGTCAAAATCGAACGTGTCCCGCGTCGATCAATCGTCGGTGCCATCGAAGCCGACTCGCGGGCCGTCGCACGCACGCACGGCACCCGATCTGGTCTCACGGGCCGCGCGTCCGCGGTACCGGGGGCGCGGTCGACTCGCCCACCTCGGTATAGAAGCCAACGAGCGTCTCACCGGCTCATCCGCGCTGGTGCTGCTCGTGCTCCTGGCGGTCGAGGGTGCGACGATCATTCGTGTTCATTCGCTGCTGACGCTGCACGTGTTCATCGGAGCGCTGTTGGTGCCGCCAGTCCTCGTCAAGATGTCGAGCACGACGTGGCGCTTTGCGAAGTACTACGCGGGCTCACCGGAATATCGCCACAAGGGTCCGCCGCCCGTCGCCCTGCGTATTCTTGGGCCGTTCACCGTCATTCTCACGGTCATCGTCTTCGTGACGGGCTTCCTGCTGCTGCTCGGGCCAACGTCGATGCGTAACGAATATTCTCAACTGCACCGAGCGAGCTTCATCGCGTGGTTCGCGGTGATGGTGATTCACGTGCTCGGACATCTAGGCGACATGACTCGCTTGTCCACAAAGGACTGGACGCGACGCACGCGCCAACTGGTTGCCGGTGCGCGCGCGCGACGGGTAGTGCTCGCGGCCAGTCTCGCCGTCGGGATCGGGTTCGCGCTGGCGATCGTCCCGTACGTAGGTCCCTGGCTCCGGGGTTCTTGACCGTTTATATTCGTCACGTGATGAGGTATTACGCGAAGCGAATGACGCAGAGAAGACCGGCGACGAGGCAGTAGATCGCGAACGGCCGAAGTGTTCGAGTTTGGAACCAGCGAGTCAAGAACCGCACTGCGAGGTACGCGGTACCCATCGCAAACAGCGCGCCGACGAGCGTTTGGACGCGCACACCCTGGCCGAGTGGGCCAAACAGTTCGGGCAGTTTGTAAAGACCGGCAAGAAGGATCACTGGTGTCGCGAGGAGGAAGGCGAAGTTGGCGGCGTCTTCATGATCGAGACCGTCGAGGAGTCCCGTCACCATGGTGACGCCGCTTCTGGAGATGCCTGCGAGCAGCGCCAGGATCTGGGCGCTGCCGACCGCAAGGGCGCTCTTTGGCGTCATGGTGTCGAGCTTTTCGACTGACGCGTGACGACCGCGCCCGCGTCGAAGCGCTTCGCCGCCGAGCAAGATCAGACCGTTGATCGTTAGGAAGATGGCGGCCGCGAGCGGCTTCGCGAAGAGCTCGCGCAGCTTGTTCTGGAGAAGAATGCCGACGACGCCGACGGGAATCGATCCGATCGCGAGCAGCGCGAGCAGTCGGTACTTCTGATCGAGTGTGTGTTCGTTGAGACGCCAGAGGGACGAAACGCCCTCGTCTCGGGTTCGCCCGAGCTGGATGACCAGTCCGCGAAACAGCTCGTACCACGTGCGCCGGTAGTAGACCACGAGCCCGAGTGCCGTGCCGACGTGGAGTCCGATGAGAAAGACCAGAAAGAAGTTCTGGTTCGCGCTTTGGGTACTCACGAGGTTGTGCCAGCCGAGCAGGGCAGGTATCAGCACGCCGTGACCGAGACTCGAGATCGGAAAGAGCTCGGTGACCCCCTGCACGATGCCCATCACGATGGCTTGAAAGAAGCTCAGCGTCGGATGCACGGTTTCCACGTTAAACGAGTCAGCAATACGTCCCGGTCATGACAATGAGAGACTGAGGGTGTGCGGTATCTCACAATCGTTCGACACGCCAAGGCCGAAAAGGCAGCACCCACGCAGCGCGATAAGGACCGCGAGCTGAATGGTCGAGGGCGTCGCCAGTGTGAGCAACTCCGAGCGTGGGCGAGCGATCCCCGTGAGCTTGGCCGCTTCGGGCCGACGACGGCACTCGTCAGCAACGCGGCACGCACGAAGGAGACGTTCCAACGCGCCTTCGAGGGGACCTCGTTTGCCACCGCGCACGTAGAGAGCGACCTCATCTACAACGGACTGCACGATGTGACAGCTGAAGACGTGTTGATTGACCTCGCCGCCATCGATCCCGTCACGACGTCGCTCCTCGTCGTCGGCCACAACCCGACGGTGCTCGAACTGCTGGCGAAACTCGTGCGCGACCTACCGCGTCCATTGCGCGAGAGCTACCCGCTTGCCGGCGCGTTCGTGCTGGCGCTGCCCGACGACCAGCAAGTCGGCGTCGGGCCCTACGAGCTCGTCGCTCGTTACGTTCCCGATTAAAGCGAGCGCAGCAGTGCGGCGTCGCCCTGACCGCCGCCGCCGCAGAGCGCGACCGCG
>DASXEU010000061.1:0-39782 GCA_036489935.1 Acidimicrobiales bacterium | reverse complement strand
CGTGCCGACGCGCGCTTTCTTCTACGGGCTCGATCCGGGTGAAGAAGTGGACGTAGTCCTCGCCCCGGGCGTTTCGATCTTCTTGAGCGTGGACGCCGTGGGCGAGGCGGACGACGCGGGTTGCCGCACGGTCTTTGGCCGACTAAATGGACAGCAACGCACGGTCACGGTGCGTGATCAGTCGGCGAGCGACAAGACGGTCCATCGCGAGAAGGCGTCCTCGGGCGATCTCTCCCAAGTGGCGGCGCCCTTCTCGGGCGTCGTCTCGGTGCAGGTGCGCGTGGGCGATCGCGTGAAGGTTGGCCAAACCGTCGCCATCATCGAGGCCATGAAGATGGAGGCGTCGATCACCGCGTCCATCGCGGGCGTGGTCGATCGGATCGCCGTTGAGCCGATGGGAAGAGTGGAGGGTGGCGACCTTCTGCTGAGCGTCACCGGCTGACGACGATTTCACCGTTGAACGCCACGCGGGCTTGTCCAGCCATCGCTACACGTCGCCGACTCGCAACGGAGTGAATTTGTACGGTCGTCACGCGCAACAATTGTGCAACTCGTGTCGCCACTTCACATTTCAGTCACTCACGCGCTCGTAAGATGATCGAGTGACTTTTTACACGGTGACCATCATTATTGGATGGATTGCCGTGTTGTTAGGCGGTGTGGTCGGCCTCGCTCAGTTTCGGCGAATGAGTCAACGCGGGGTGGAGGGCGTTTCACTCGCGACGTGGACGCTCTTTCTCTACCTGGCCGTTTTTTGGGCGCTCTACGGGATTTCCATCCATTCGTGGCAGCTAATAATTGGCAGCGCCCTCTCGCTGCCCCTGCAGGGGATGGTCTGGGCTCGCCTCAAACCCTGGACGCGTCCGCGTCTTGCGATCAATTCGCTCATCTTGTTCGCGGCGTTTTGCTGTGTGCCCGCGATCTTTTGGGGCTGGTCCGGCGCCGCCGTCGGTGCAGGGACTGCAGGCTGGATCACTCGTTCACCTCAATTGGTCCAGCTCGTTCGCCACGAAGAAGCGTCGGGCGTCTCGGCGAGCTCGTGGATGACCGCAGGTTTTGTGAGTGGACTCTGGGTGATCTACTACTCGGGCGAGCATCTTTGGCCCGTCATGTCGGTCACCGCAGTGGCGGGACTCGTGAGCCTCTCTATCGCCGCTCTCGCCAGCTGGCGTCATCGCCAAGCACCGGCGTTTCCGAGCTTCGGCCACGCCATCGCTGACTGAAGCGGATCAGTGGGTGTTGAAGATCACTTCCTTCAAACGGGTGAACTCCTCTATGCCGGCGACGCCACCTTCCTTGCCGTAGCCTGAGGCGCGAAAGCCACCCACGGGCATCTCGGGCGCCAGGATCAGGTGGTCATTGATCCACACGGTGCCAAAGTGCAACGCATTGGCAAACCGGGTTGCCCGACCGACGTCGCGCGTCCACACTGATCCGGCGAGTCCGTATTCGACGTCGTTGGCCATCTCGAGCGCCTCATCGTCGCCGTTGAATCGCTGAATTGTTACGACGGGTCCGAAGCACTCTTGCTGGACGAGTGGGTGACACTGATCGAGACCCGTGACGATTGTTGGCTCATAGAAGTACCCGGGAAGCTGGGGCGACGAACCACCAATGACAACCTGTCCGCTCGAGCGCGCTTCATTGACAAACTCTTGCACTCGATCGCGCTGGACCTCAGAGATGAGCGGTCCGAGTGTGGTTGCCGAATCTTCCGCGCTCATCGGGCTGAAGCCGCGAAACTCCTCGACGAGTCCCTCAACCACGGCGTCATAAACGCTTCCTTCAACAAGAATGCGCGTCGCAGCCGTGCAGTCCTGACCCGCGTTGTAGAGGGCGCTTCCCGCAATGATGGGAACGGCGTGTTCGAGATCGGTGTCGGCAAAGACGACAACGGGCGCGTTGCCGCCGAGTTCGAGAATGACGGGCTTCGGCGTCTTCGCCGCAAGTTCGGCGATCCGTCGGCCCGCGCGAGTGGAACCAGTGAATGTGGCGAGCGCGACCAGCGGGTGGCTAATGAGTGCCTCGCCCGCAACAGGCCCGCGACCGTGGACGACGTTGAGAACGCCTGGCGGGAGAACTTCACTCGCGAGCAGTGCGAAGGCGGCCGCCGTGAGAGGGGTGTTCTCCGAAGGCTTCACCACGATGGTGTTGCCCGCCGCCAACGCGGGTGCGATCTTCCACACGGCCTGCCATAACGGATAGTTCCAAGGAGTGACGGCACCAACCACACCGAGAGGCTCGCGTCGCAGATAGAAACTGTGACCCCTTACATAGTTTCCGCCACCCTGACCGGTTGTCGTACGTGCGGCACCCGCGAAGTGGCGCAATGCGTCCGCGATAGCGGGAAACTCGAGCTCGTGCGCAGCGGTCGTGGGCTTCCCAGCGTCGCGCACCTCGAGATCAGCGAACCGGTCGAGGTCACGTTCAAAGAGGCTCGTGAGTCGGTGCAGATATGTTGAGCGCTCGCCAGGCGTGAGCTCGCTCCACTCCGGAAAGGCGCGTGCCGCCGAGCGCACTGCTTCGTCGACATCTTCGGCACTCGACGCGGTGACGACGGCAATGCGTTCGCCCGTTGATGGGTTCATGACGTCGATGACGTCGCTCGAGGACGCGGCCTTTGCGCTGCCGTCCACAAAGTTGTCGACGCTGACGACGTCACTCACACTGAACCTCCGGGGAATAGAGAACTCTGCCAAACGTATCGTGTTCGGGCCACTACGCAATTCGAGAGGGATGACGCACTGACGCTTCAGCGACGTCTTCGACTTACTGGGGCGAACCAGTCTCGGACGCGCGACGCGGATCCACGGGGTCACTTCCGAGCAAGGACTGGCGCCACACTTCAGTTTCAGCTAATTGGTTGAAGGTGAACACGTGCAAACCCTTCACATTCGCGCGCTCGTCGCTCAACGTTGAGCCCGCGCGATGGAGCAGCCGCGTCGGGTCGTAGCCGCCGGGCGTGCCCATGTGCACAATCCAATTGCGGTGCTTTGCGAGGACGCGTGCCGAGTCGCCGACGCCAATCTTGGTCGCCAAGCGCAAGAGCTTTGCTTGCTCGACGGGTCCCGCGAGGCCGAAGAAGATGGGAAGGTCCACCCCACGCTCGCGCACCCGGCCGATCCAGTGACGCACCGTCGCTGCGTTGAAACACAGATTGCTCACGACGTAGGTCGCGTACTTGCGTTTGTCCCACATGGCTTGGACGGTGAGATCATCGGAGATGCTCGGGTGGGTTTCGGGGTATCCCGTGATGCCGACGTCGCGAAAAGGGCGGCCAAGTTCTTCGAGCTCCATCAGGAGTGGCAGTGCGCTGTCGTAGCGCCCGATCGGCGGGTCGGCGTCGCCTGCGGGAACGAAGACGTCCTCCACGCCGCAGTGCACGAGGCGCGCGACGATGTCCTCTAGGTGCGCCCGGTCACCGACGAGGCGCGCGGAGAGGTGGGGGACGACGCGATAGCCCTGCGCTCGGAGCCGTTCCGTCAGATCGAGCGAGGCGTCGAGCCCCTTCGTAGGCGACGCCGTGATGGTGATGGTCACCGACCGGGGCACCGACGCCACGACCTTCTCTTCGATGGAGGCGCTCGGAATGATCTCGTAACGCGCGTGCTCAAGGAGCGCTGTCGCGACCCGAGCGTTACGCACGGCGGTCACGCCGTTCGGAGTCTTCCGGCCGTTGTGCCGTGAGAGCGGCAGTACCGAGGAGCGCTTCGAGCTCTATCTCTAATGAGATGGCGCCGACGTCAACTATCACGAGCGGCAAGCCGAAGCGCTCGACAATGCTGCGGACTTCCGCTTCGAGACGGGCGGTGCGCTCCTGTGCGAGCCAGACGACGCGCCGGTAGTTGCCGAAGTAGTCGCCCCACAGTTCGGGGTGCCGATCGAGGCCGAGCTCGCTGATAACCGTGCGGCGAAAGCTCTTGACGAGAAAATCGGTCAGCAGATAGGTGCCGGGCTCCTCTGCAAACAACGCCTCAATCTTCTCTGGCGTCGCGAAGACGTCGTAGCAGTGCTGTCCGTGCATTCGTCCAATGCCGAGGCGCTCGCAGACCTCGTCGAGCGCGCCGTAGGTACCGCAGTCCGCGTAGGCAACGCAGACCGCTTGGTGGCGCGCCTGAAGCTGACGCGCGAGCGCTTCCACCTTGGGGGCGATCAGACTTGGCCGATTGTGCAGGAGGGCCGGCAGCTGGTGGACATCAACGCGCCAACCACGGCGTGTGACGATCTCGTTGATCGACGGCCCGAGTGCGCCGCAGGCAACGACGGCGATCGGAGCGATCGAATCAGCCCGGGAACTTGAGTTGATCGACAAAGGCGTCGTTGAAGTCACTTCGATCGGAGAGCTCGACATATTCCACCTCCTCCAGCAATGCCATGGCGCCTGAGCGCTCTCTCAAACTGAGGAGCGCCATCTTTGCTCCTTCGCCGGCCACATTGCCTGCGCTGACGATGCGCAAGAGGGGGAGCTTTGGCACCAGTCCGAGTCGCACGGCACTCGCCGGGGAGAGGTAGCTACCAAAGGAGCCAGCGAGCAAGACCTGTTGGAGATCTTCTTCTTTCACACCGGCTTCGTCGAGCAAGAGGCGCCAACCCGTCGCGATGGCGGCCTTGGCGAACTGCAGTTCGCGCACGTCGCGTTGGGAGAGGAAGATCGAATTCTCGACGTCGCCCTCGCCGCCTTTCCAGTGCAGGACAAAGACGCGTTGACCGGAGAGATCGCGGAATCGATCGGCGATGCCGGGCGCGATCGACGCAGCCTCTTCGTCCGTGGCGTACCGACCGCTGGTGTCGATGAGCTTCAGCTGCACCAATTCCGCAACGACGTCAACGAGCCCTGAACCGCAGAGGCCCTGAGGTTCGACGTCGCCGATCACACCGAGCTCGACAGTGTCGGTCGTGATCTTTACGACTTCGATGGCGCCGGGCGCCGCGCGCATCCCGCAGCGAATTGCTGCCCCCTCAAAGGCGGGGCCCGCTGGCGCCGCGGTCGCCAGTAGCCGGTCGCTGTTGCCGAGCACGAGCTCGCAGTTGGTGCCGATGTCGAGGAAGAGCCGCAACCGCGAGTCGCGGTCCATGCCGGAAGCGAGCATGCCCGCCACGATGTCCCCGCCGACGTACGCGCCAAAGGAGGGGAAGATCACCGCGCGAGCCCTTTCGTGCACCGCGACGCCCACGTCGCTCGCGAGTACGTCGGGAAAATGGTTGGCCGTCATGATGAACGGCGCGACGCCGAGCGATTCGGGGTCAATGCCGAGCACGATGTGGGTCATGGTGGCATTGCCGGCGAGTGCGACCTCATAGACCTCGGCCGGGTTGACGCCGCCTTCTTCGCAGACCGCCTGGGCGAGTTCGTTGAGGGTTTGGTGGGCGAGCCGGGACAGTTCGGCCAGCGCGGCAGGTTTCATCATGATCGCGCTGATGCGCGTGATGACGTCGGCGCCGAAGGGCTGTTGCTGATTGAGCATTGACTGGACGGCAACCGGCGCCCCCGTCGAGAGATCGAGCAGTGTCGCAACCACGGTGGTGGTACCGAGGTCGAAGGCAATGGCGAAGAGCCGTTCCGTGGTGTCGCCCGGTTCGACGCCGATGAGGACATCATCGACGATGACGGCGGTCACGCGGTAGTCGTTCGCGCGCAGGACTCGGCCCAGATCTCGTAACACGCTCAGTTCGCAGCGGAGTTCGAGGTCGTCAACTGCGGCAAATACACGATCAAGGTCCGTGGTTTGGTCCGAGAGCGAAGGCTCCGAGAGCTCGACGTAGCGCTTTTGCACGGCGGGGCGGAGAATGACCTTGCGTCCGACCCCGACGGTTGCTGCCTTTGGACGAGTGACCAACTCGGGCACGTTGACACGAAGGTCGCTCGCGACCTCGACTCGACAGGCGAGACGCCATCCGTCACGTAACTCCGTCGTCGAGAACGCCCGAGTGTCGAGCGACGTGATCGGCGTCGCTCCCTCGAGGATCTGGACTTTGCATTTGCGACACGTGCCGTGGCCGCCGCACGTCGAGTCGATGGCAACACCGTTCCAACTCGCCGCGTCAAAGAGCATCACGCCCGGAGGAACGCGAACTTTCTTGCCCGCGGGCTCAAAGAGCAGGTCAAGTCGGCCGTGCCCATCGTTCGTGATGTCCCCGAGGGACACGCTCGCTATGTCATCGCGGGTCCCCTCAGGCACCCGAAGCTCACTCATGACTCGTTCGTGCTCTGCTTGCGGTGCGCAGCGATCCATGCGGAGCCCCACGGGTCGCGGTCAAGGAGCAGGTCGCCCGCTTGGACGGCTCGCACCAACTGGGGCGAGCGAGCGTCCATGATCGCGCTCGTCAGTCCCGATCGCATCGCAATCGGCAGGAACGTCGCGCCGAGGGTTCCTCGGTCGGGCATGCCGAATGAGACGTTGGAGGCCCCGAGGGTCATATTGACACCGAGCTCCTGATGGATCATCTCGATGGTTTCGAGTGTCTTTGCGACAAGGGATGTGTCGGCGCCAATAGGCATGGCGAGAGGGTCGATCACGATGTCTTCGATCGCGATGCCGTACTGGCTGGTCGCGACGTCGACAATCTTTCTTGCAAGCTCCAGACGGCGCTCGGGCTCGTAGGGAATCTCGAACTCATCGTTCGGGAGCGCGATGATTGCGGCGCCGTAGCGCTTGACAAGCGGCAAGATCGCCTCAAGTCGGTCGTCTTCGGCGGTGACGGAATTGACGAGCGCCTTGCCCTGATAGGTCGCGAGTCCCGCTTCGAGGGCCTCAATCACCGAGGAATCGATGCAAAGCGGGAGATCGCTCAGGCTCTGGATGAGTTTCACAGCTTGCACCATGAGCTCGACCTCGTCGGCCAGCGGTACGCCCATATTGACGTCAAGCACCATTGCCCCGCCGGCTATTTGCTGGGCAACGTCGATGTTGATGCGCGACAAGTCCCCGGCGCGGAGCTGCTCTTGGAAGATCTTGCGACCGGTCGGGTTGATGCGTTCACCAATGATGCAAAACGGCTGGTCGTCGCCAATCACGACCTCGCGAGTGGGGGAGCTGAGAATGGTGTGCATCGAACTAGGCCGTCGCCATGGAGCGCTTGCGCTGAAGAAGGTCTTTCGCCTTTTTCACGGCCGCCGAGGCGTCGGCGGCGTAGCCGTCGGCCCCGACCGCGTCGGCGTATTCCTGGGTGACGGGCGCACCACCGACCATGACGATCACCTGATCGCGAAGACCCGCTTTTTCAAGAGCGTTCATGTTGGCCTTGAACATCGGCATCGTCGTTGTCAAGAATGCGGAGAAGCCGACAATGTCGGGCTTGTGCTCGAGGATGGCCTCGATGAACTTCTCCGGGGACACCTGCACACCGAGGTCGATGACCTGAAATCCGGCGCCCTCGAGCATGATGTCGACGAGATTCTTTCCGATGTCGTGCACGTCGCCCTTGACGGTGCCCATTAAGAACGTGCCCACTGGCTCGACGCCGGTTGCCACCATCAACGGACGCAGCACTTCGAGCGCACCCGCCATGGCGCGTCCCGCGATCAACATCTCTGGCACGAAGAAGTCACCCCGTTCGAATCGGGCACCGACTTCCTCGAGCGAGGGGATGAGGGAGTCAAAGAGCAATATCTCTGGGGTCAGACCCATGGCGAGACCCGCGTTCGTCAGCTCGAGCACAACGGGTGCATTACCCGTGAGCGTGGCCTCGTACATCTCTTTTAAGAGTTCGTCCTTGTTCACGCTGCTCCCTTTCTATCGACTCGATATCCGAGCGCCGCCGACAGCGCATTCGCTTCGGCGACACATAGTGCACCCACTTGGGCAATACGCGGCTCATTGATGCGCGTCGAGGGTCCCGACACGGAAAGCGCGGCGATCACGGTGCCTTCGTCGCGGCGCACGGGTGCGGCGATGGCGATCAGTCCGACTTCGAGCTCTTCCGCGGCGACGGCATAGCCCTGGAGTCGAATTTTCTCGAGCTCCAGCTCAAGGTCACCGCGCGACGTGATGGTGTTCCTCGTCAAGCGTTCGAGGCGTCCGGGGGGCAGTTGCGCCGCACCAAAGGCGAGGAGGATCTTGCCGAGCGCCGTTGCGTGGAGCGGCTCGCTGCGACCGAGCCAGTTCGTGCCGCCGAGCACGTAGTGGCTGTCGACTTGCGCGATTTGGACCACCATCGAATGGCGCTGGATACCAAGATTGATCGTCTCGCGACTCACGTCGCCGAGGCGCTCGAGGTATGGGAGAGCGACACTGACCAGGTCGGTCTCGGTATTGCCGCGAAGCGCATAGCGCACGAAGGCGTCACCGGGAAGGAATCTGCCGTGCGCGTCACGGCGAAGTAGCCCGTTGCGTTCGAGCGCGTTCAAGATCCGAGATGCGGTGCTCTTCGCGAGTCCTGAGGCTTCTGCAAGCTCCGAGAACGTGACGGGCTGCATGGCGTCGACGACCTGGCGGACGAGGTCCCCGGCGCGGTCGATGGCTTGCGATCCGGATGGTTTGTTCATGGCGCTCGCTTGCACTCGTTCCATAGTACAGTACTGAGTTTTACAATGTGATTCAGATCGCGCCCGACGCACTCGGGGCGGAATGGGGTGGCGATGTTCGTCAACAAGATGGCTCGGTACGAACTGCTCTCTCCTGACGCCATTGAGGTCCTCGACCGAGGTTGGCGTCGCATCGTTTCTGAGATCGGGGTTCAGTTCGTCAAGCCCGAGGCGATCGAGCTCTTCGCCAAAGCCGGTCAAAAGGTTGAGGGCCAGACGGTTTGGCTCGATCCTGACTTCGTGATGGAACAGATTGCAAAGGCCCCGCGCGAGTTCGACATCCAGGCTCGAAACCCGAAGAACAACGTGCACATCGGTGGCGACTCGATGGTTTTCAGCGGTGTCTACGGCCCGCCGTTCGTGCGCGCTGGCGACGTGCGCCGCGAGGCTACGCTCGAAGACTTTCGAAAATTCACGATGCTCGCACAGAGCTTTCCCGAGTTGGATTCCGCGGGCGGGATTATTTGTGAACCCAATGACGCGCCCCTCGACTCGCGACACCTCGACATGATCTACGCGCTGCAGACGCTCTCTGACAAGTTCTACATGGGCAACGTGGTGTCAGGTGTGAACGCGCTCGACACGATCAAGATGAGCGAGATTCTCTTTGGCGGTCGCGAGAACATTGAGAAGACGCCCGCGATGATTTCGCTCATTAACTGCAACTCCCCGTTGCGCTGGGACGATCGCATGCTCGACGCGCAGTTCGAGTACAACCTTGCGAACCAGCCCGTTATTCTCACCCCGTTTCTCCTTATGGGGGCCATGTCGCCGGTCACGATTCCTTCGGCGCTCGCCCAGCAGCTCGCAGAGGCGCTCTCGGGGATCGCGCTCGCCCAACTGATCCGCCCCGGATGTCCGGTCGTCTTCGGCTCGTTTCTCTCCAACATCGACATGCAGTCAGGTTCACCAACGTTCGGTACGCCCGAGTCGGCGATGGGCCTCCTCTGCACGGGACAGCTCGCTCGTCACTACGGCCTGCCGTTTCGCACGGGTGGCGGCCTCACGTCGAGTCAGACGCCCGACGCCCAAGCGGCGTATGAGGCGCTGATGACAATGATGCCCACCTTCTTGACGGGCGCGAACTTCGTCATGCACTCGGCCGGTTGGCTCGAGAGCGGACTCGTGAGCAGCTACGAGAAGTTCATCATCGACATCGAACTGCTTCGGATGTTGCGCGTACAGTTCACCCCGATGGAGATCGACGAAGCGGCGCTCGCTTTCGACGCCCATCTTGAAGTCGGTCACGGTGGTCACTTCCTCGGTGCGGAACATACGATGACTCGCTTTCGTGACTGCTTTTACCGCCCGCTCTTGTCGTCGTCCAAGAACTTCGAGCGCTGGTCACGCGACGGAGCGCTCGACGCGGCCGCCCGCGCGACCAGCATCTACGAGAAGACCCTCGCCGAATACGAGGCGCCGCCACTCGACGACGCTATTCGCGACGAGCTCGGCGAGTACGTCATTCGTCGGCGCGCCGAGCTGGGGGACTGATGGATTCCGCCGACGTCCGGCTTCGCGGCTGAACCATGTCGTATTTGACGTTGCCTTCGACGTTCGGTGACGCGCACGCGCTCGCCTGCGCTCGACCGCCCTTATCCGCATACGCAGTGCCGCTCACGCCACGTCATCACGGGAGACGAACATGACCACGAATCAATTGACCAGCATGTACGAAAAGCTGGGGATCCCCGACGCTGAGCGCACGTCCGGGGGCGAGGCCAAGCGCGCCGTCATCATTGGTGCCGGCATCGTCGGGAACTCGCTCGCGTATCACCTGGCACGGCTCGGCTGGCGTGACCTGGTCCTCGTCGACAAAGGTCCGATGCCCAATCCCGGCGGTTCGACGGGGCACGCCTCCAACTTCATCTTTCCGGTCGACTACTCGAAGATGATGACGGAGCTCACGGCCGACTCGACGGCGCAATACAAAGAGCTCGGCGTCTTTACCGAGAGTGGCGGCATTGAGGTCGCGCGCACCGAAGCGCGTAGTCAAGAGTTGCGTCGACGGATGGCGGCGGCGAAGGCGTGGGGAATTCCTTGCGAGATGCTAAGTCCCGAGGGCGTGGCAAAGCTCGTGCCGTACGTCGACATCTCGATCATTATTGAGGGGCTGTACTTTCCGACCGTCGGCGTCGTCGATTCGCTGCGCGCGGGAACTTTGATGCGCGAACGCGCCCAGGAGATGGGCGCGCTTGAAGTTCGCGCGAACACTGAGATTCTCGGCATCGACCTCACCGACGACGGCGAACGTGTCCGCACGGTGCGTACGAGTTCGGGCGACATCGACACCGATGTCGTCGCCGTGTGCTGCGGCGTCTGGAGTCCGAAGATCGCGAAGATGGCCGGCGCGTCTATTCCCTTGACGCCGATCGTCCACCAGATGATCAGCGTCGGACCGATTCCCCTGTTCGCTGACACGGTTGGTGAAATTGTCTATCCGATTGTCCGCGACATGGACACGAACATGTACGAGCGCCAGCATGGCGGCGACATGGAAGTGGGCTCCTACGCGCACCGTCCAATCATCGTGAACCCTGAAGAGATTCCCTCCATCGAAGAGTCGGCACTGTCGCCCACGGAGATGCCTTTTACCCAGGACGACTTCGACCCGCAGCTGCAAGACGCACTCGAGCTCATGCCCGACCTCTTAGGCGACGAGCGCGTGGGTGTGCGCTACGCCATCAACGGACTCATCTCCATGACGCCCGACGGACACCCTCTCCTCGGCGAGACGCCCGAAGTGAAGGGACTCTGGTCGGTCGCCGCGAGCTGGATCAAGGAAGGTCCGGGCATCGCCCGCGCTGTCGCCGAGTGGATGGACGGCGACGCGCCCGAGATCGACCTCCATGAGGCCGACATCGCGCGTTTCTATGATCATCAGCGCACACGAGTGCACGTCACGGCTCGCGCCCGCGAAGGGTTCAACAAGATGTACGGCATTGTGCACCCGGCCGAACAGTGGGAATCGCTGCGTCCAACGAGGCTGAGTCCGGTTTATGACCGTGAACGCGACCTCGGCGCGTTCTTCTACGAGACCATGGGCTGGGAGCGGCCGTACTGGTACGAGAGCAACGCAGGTCTCCTGCAAAAGTACGAAGGTCGCTTGATGGAGCGCGAGGCCGAGTGGGAGTCGCGCTGGTGGTCGCCAATTATCAATGCCGAGCATCTCGCGATGCGCGACGCGTGCGGTCTCACCGATCTCTCGGCATTTGTCGTCATGGACGTCACGGGACCGGGCGCGCTCGGAGCCCTGCAGCATCTCGCCGTTGCCCAGCTCGACGTGCCGATAGGCCGTGTCGTCTACACCTCGCTCCTCGATGAGCGCGCTGGTTTTAAATCGGACCTCACGATCATGCGCCTCGGCCACGATCATTTCCGCGTCGTGACCGGCGCTCACACGGGCATGACCGAGAAGAAGTGGTTCGTGGACCACCTGCCGAGCGACGGCTCGGCGCAGTTGAGCGACCTCACGTCGTCGTGGTCAACGTTCGGTCTGTGGGGGCCGAGGGCGCGGGACATCTTGGCCAAGTGCACGTCGGACGACATCAGTCACGAGGGTTTTCCCTTTGCGACGTGTCGAACGATCGAGCTCGGGGGTGTTCGCGTCCTCGCCTCGCGCATCTCCTACATCGGCGAGCTCGGCTGGGAGATCTACGTGCCGATCGAAGAGGGCGCGAAGGCCTGGGACACGATCTTCGCCGCGGGGCAGGAGTTTGGGCTCGTGCCCGTGGGCATTGGGGTCTATGCGACGACCGGCCGTTTGGAGAAGGGATATCGCGCCCTCAGTAGCGAGCTCACGGCCGACTTCACGATCATCGAAGCGGGGATGGCGCGTCCGACGGTGAAGAAGCAGGACTTCATCGGGCGCGAGGCGTACCTCGCCCAGCGCGATGAGACGCCGGTCGCTCACCTCTGCACGCTCACCGTGAACGACCACCGCTCAGCGAGTGGCGTCGCTCGCTACATGCTTGGTGGAGAGCCGATTGTGTCGCTCGAAGGTGAGCGGCTCGTCGATGGGAAGGGCCGACCGTCATACGTCACCAGTGCCGGTTCGGCGCCATCACTCGGAAAGCACATCCTCCTCTCGTACCTTCCGACGAACGTCGCCGAAGTAGGACAACAGCTCATGGTTGAGTACATGGGCGAGAGCTTTCCCGTGACAGTCGACGTCGTTGGCTCGACGCCGCTGTTTGATCCCGAGAACTTGCGCGTACGAAGCTGACCATGAACGTTCTCGTCTGCGTGAAGCGCGTGCCCATGGTGGGTGCACGCATCGTGCTGAGCCCCGATGCGAGAGAGGTCGACGTGCGTCAGCTCGGCTTCACGATGAGCCCTCATGAGGAGTGCGCCGTTGAAGAGGCGGTGCGGATCGTCGAGCAGCGCGGTGGGACGGCGTCGGTGATGACCCTCGGGCCTGGCGAAGCGTCAGAACAACTTCGCGACGCCGCGTCGATTGGAGCTACCCACCTGGTGCACCTCGTCACCGACGGGCGAGAATGGGATGCAGTCGCGACTGCCGAGGCAATCGTTAACGCTGTTCGAGCACTTGAGGAGGAGCGCGGTTCCTACGACCTCATCCTCTTTGGAAACGAAGCGGCCGATACGGGTGATTATCAAGTGGGCATCCGCGTCGCCCAGGCACTCGGCCGTCCTTCCATCGGTGGGATCAAGCACGTCGCACTCGGGGAAGGAACGCTCGAGGCCCGCCGAGAGTTCCGCGGTGGGGACGAGGTCTACGACATCCCTCTGCCGTGTGTGATCGCGGTCAAGGAAGGTATCAACCTCCCCCGGTATCCGTCGCTCCCCGGACGCATGCGCGCAAAGAAAATGGCGATCGAAGAGATTCCCGTCGAGTGGCGTGATGGTTCACTGCGCACCGAACGACTCCGCATCCCGGTCGAACCGCGGGAGCGAGCCGAGATCCTCGGGAACGGTGTCGAGGGTGTGCCCGCACTCGTCGCGTTGCTCGAGCAGTGGGGGATTCTTTCGTGAGCGCTGAACATTCCGAGGGATCGTCGGTGACGATGACCGGACGTGTGCTCTGCTTCGTCGAGCACGACGATGCCGGGATCCTTGATCCGTCGCTTCGAGCACTGACCTTGGCAAGGTCGCTCAGCTCGTCGTCAGGACGCTCGCTCGTCGCCGCGCTCGTCGGCGAGGCATCGGCCGCGACGATCGAGTCGCTCTCGAAGTACGCCGTGAGCGACGCATATGAAGTGTCTATTGAGGGTCTCGATGGATATTCGCCCGCGGGCTGGGCTCGCGCGGTGCTCGATATCGTCGAATCGCTTGGCACCAGCGCCGTCGTCGCCTCCGGCACCGAACGCGGCCAGGAGATCATGGCGAGTATCGGTGCGATCACCGGTCTCGCAATGGCGGCGAACTGTCTGTCGGCGTCGTGGCTCGAGGCAGGTGCACTGCAACTGAGTCGACAGCGCTGGGGTGGCAGCCTCATCGAAGACGCAGTGCTCGAAGGAGCGCCCGCGCTCCTCACGGTGGCGTCCGACGGAGTACTGGCAGCACCGGCGGAGACGCCGATTGCAACCACGCTGCACGATGTTCGCACCGTTGCGAATGACCTTGATCGCCGGGTGGTTGTTCGAGAGTGGATCGCTCGCGGTGGGGGAGTCGCGCTCGCGAACGCTCGCGTCGTCGTTGGTGGCGGACGCGGGGTCGGCAGCGAGGAAGGCTTTGCTGCCATCGACGAATTGGCGAATCTCTTGGGGGCGGCCGTCGGCGTGTCGAGGGTCGTCACGAGTGCCGGCTGGCGCCCTCATGCCCAGCAGGTCGGTCAGACCGGCACGAAGATCTCACCAGATCTGTACCTCGCGTGCGGCATCAGCGGGGCGACCCAGCATCTTGCGGGGTGCAGGAGCGCCAAACACGTGGTCGCGATCAACACCGATGCCGAGGCTCCGTTTCTCGCACGAGCTGATTTCGCGCTCGTTGGCGACCTCAGCGTCATCGTGCCCGCGATCTCTGAGGCGATCCGTTTGCGCACGTCGTCCTGACGCTCGAACGCTGCCGCTAGTCGGGTGTCGCGAGTTCGAAGGGGCTCTGGTCGACACCGTGACGATAAAAGTCAACGGTGGAGGGCGCGAGCGGCGTGTTCCCGAGAATGAGGTCGGCGGACTTTTCGGCGACCATCATGACTGGGGCGAAGATGTTCGCGTTCGGAACGTAGGGGAACACCGAAGCGTCGACGACGCGCAGACCCTCTAGACCATGCACCCGCATGTTCTTCGGGTCAACCACCGATGCATCGTCAGTCCCCATCTTGCACGTGCATGAAGGGTGCAGGGCCGTTTCGGCGTCGCGCGCAACCCAGTCGAGGATCTCCTGGTCGCTCGACACGTTCGCGCCGGGTGAGAGTTCCCCACCACTGAAAGGGGCGAACGCGGGCTGGTCGAGAATGCTTCGAGCCACGTGGATCGCTTCGATCCATTCGCGTCGATCCTGTTCGGTCGAGAGGTAATTGAAACTGATGGCGGGGCGAATAGACGCACTGGCCGACTTCAGCTTCACTGAACCGCGCGCGTCTGAGTACATCGGCCCAATGTGCACTTGATAGCCGTGCCCGCTCGCGGGCGAGGAGCCGTCATAGCGAATGGCGATCGGCAGGAAGTGGAACATCAGATTGGGATAGGCCACCTCGTCGTTGCTGCGCGCAAACCCTCCGCCCTCGAAGTGGTTCGTGGCGCCGGGACCCTTTCGCAAGAACAGCCACTCGGCACCGATCATGGGACGCTTGCGCATCTTCATCGACGGTGCGAGCGAGACGGGCTGCGTACAGGAGTGCTGGATGTAGACCTCTAGGTGATCTTGGAGATTCTCTCCCACGCCGGGCACGTGCTGCGTGACGTCAATGCCGAGCGACGAGAGTTCGTCGGCGTTGCCGACGCCGGAGAGCTGGAGGAGCTGCGGCGAGTTGAACGCGCCCCCGCTGAGGATGACCTCGCCCGCGCGCACCTCTCTGCGCTGGCCGTGCTCGTTGAACTCGACGCCGACGGCGCGGTTCTTCTCGAAAATGATCTTCGTGGCGAACGCGTGGCACTGGACCTCAAGGTTCGGCCGGCGCATTGCAGGGTGCAAGTAGGCGCGCGAAGCCCCAAGTCGCCGACCCCGAAAGACATTCCGGTCAAAGGCTGCGAACCCCTCCTGGCGGTAGCCGTTGACGTCAGTGGTGAGGGGGTAGCCGGCCTCTTGCACCGCTTGGAAGAACGCACCGAAGAGCGGATTGGTGACGGGTCCGCGTTCGAGAATGAGCGGTCCGTTGGTGCCGCGGTAGTCGTCACCGCCAGCGAGGCAGTTTTCCATTCGCTTGAAGTAGGGAAGGCAGTGACGGTAGTCCCAGTCGCCCATGCCGGCGTCGCCCGCCCAACGCTCGTAGTCGAGCGGATTGCCGCGTTGGAAGATCATGCCGTTGATGCTGCTGGAGCCGCCGAGCAGCTTCCCGCGAGCATGGTAAATGCGCCGGCCATTCATGTAGGGCTCGGGTTCGGATTCGTATTTCCAGTCGTAGAAGCGGTTGCCGATCGGAATGGTGAGTGCCGCGGGCATGTGGACGAAGACGTCCCACTTGTAGTCAGACCTTCCGGCCTCGAGCACCAGAACTTCGTTTGAGGAATCGCTACTCAGTCGATTGGCGAGGGCGCTGCCCGCCGAGCCGCCGCCCACGATGACGAAGTCGTACTGAGCCCGTTTCATAAACCTCCTGGTACTGATCACGAACGCATTGTCGACGTCATGAAGCGTTGCTCAGGTATACGCGACTTACGCAGGCGCGTCAACTTTTGCCACCGCGTCGTCCGACTTTCCACAATGTGGATTGTGTGTCGTCGTTAGCGACCCGCAACCGTCATGTGGCGTCATTATCGCGATCGTTCGTTCGTGCGCCATTATTGGTGTGAAGAGGAGGGTCCGAGTGTCGCACGTGAGAACCGCCGCAGATCTGTTTTTGTGTGTGCGCGAAGGCGCGACGCTATGACCACCGCACACATTCCGTCGGTTCGATTCGACAACATGCGTGACTTCACAACGACGACGCTCGAGAATTTTGAGGGAGAGCTTCGAGCTGACGTACTGGGCGAGGTTGATCAAGTCCTCGCTCGAGCCGAAGCGGCGGCGCGCCGAGGACACTGGGTGGCAGGCTACGTCTCCTACGAGGCGGCGCCGGCCTTTGATTCCGGACTTCGGGTTCGTCCGCGCGATGATGATCGAGCCGAGCACGTTCCTCTCGCGTGGTTTGGCATCTTCCGCGCGGCGACGACGTCAGGACTCTCGTTGCCCCGACATCGTCGCGTCGCCACCCAAACTCCGTGGACGTCCCGAATCCACGAAGAGGATTATGTCAAGAAGGTCCAGTCAATTCTTGACGAGATCGAGGTTGGCACTGTCTACCAGGTGAACCTGACCACCACATTGGTGCGCAAGGGATCTGTTGACGCTCGAGCGATCTATCGCCAGCTCTTGATCGCGCAACAGCCGACGTATGGATCGCTCATCGAGCTTGAGGATGCCGCGATTGTGAGCGCGTCACCGGAGCTCTTTGTCGACTGGGACGGGACGGTGCTGCGCAGTCGGCCGATGAAGGGGACCGCCCGTCGAGGGAGGTATCGAAAGGAAGACAAGGCACGAGCGGACGCGCTCGTGAATTCGCCGAAGGAGTTGGCGGAGAACGTGATGATCGTCGACCTCATTCGAAACGACATGGGCAAGGTCGCCGAGATTGGCACGGTGGCGACGACGGAACTTCAGACGCTCGAGGCGTATCCGAACGTGTGGCAGCTCGCGTCCGAGGTTCAATGTCAGACCAAAGCAGACGTTGAGCTCGTCGACATCTTTCGCGCGATGTTTCCGTGCGGATCAGTGACCGGAGCGCCGAAACAGAGCGCGATGCAGATCATCGAGCGACTCGAGGTGAATGAACGCGGGGTCTACTGCGGAGCGTTGGGTCTTCTGCAACCGGTGAACGGCGGTCTGCGTGCTCGGTTCAGCGTCGCTATACGAACTGCCGTCGTTGCCAACACCGAAGCGAGATATGGCAGCGGGGGCGGAGTTGTCGCTGCGTCGGATCCCGAACATGAGTTCTGCGAGATGGTTCTCAAAGCCGAAATGCTGAGCGCCGAGCCGGCGCGTCCCTTCCGTCTTCTCGAGACATTTGGATATGCCGCCGACGTGTTGGAGGAGACGCTCCGCGCGCACCTTGGGCGGATGCGATCATCCGCTGCGTTTTTTGGATTCCGGTGCCCATCGGACCTCGAAGCGCGGGTGATCTCAAGACTCGGGACTTCAGATGAACGCTCGCGTATCCGACTCTTGCTCTCGAGGAGCGGTGAGATTGAAGTGCAGCGTGGGGCGATGCCTCTCTCGCGCACGACGCCCGTTCGACTTGCCATTGATGACGAACCCGTGTGCAGTGAGTCGACGATGCTGTTCCATAAGACGACGCTGCGACACCCCTACGACCGGCGACGTCGAAAGTTCCCCCGCGCTGACGACGTCGTGATGATCAACGAGAGGGGCGAGTGCACGGAAACCACGATCGCCAGCATCGCCGCGCGCGTGAGCGGGACGTGGGTCACGCCGCCGCTCTCGTCGGGCTGTCTTCCCGGAATCGGACGCGCGCGACTGATCGACGAGGGAGTCTTAGTGGAAGCAGTCCTGCGCCCCGAAGACCTTCGCGGCGCCACTGAACTCGCTGTCGTCAACTCCCTTCGCGGATGGCAGTGCGCCACATTGCTGGACAGCGAAGAGTCTTCGAGCGGGGGACCGTCGGTGGCGTCACTCGATATGTCGGCGCGAATCTAAGGTTGGCCGATGCAGCGATTCGTGCTCACACTGCGGTGTCCCGATCAGGCGGGCATCGTGCTCGCCGCAGCTCAAGGAATCGTCCTCGTCGATGGCAACATTGTCGAGAGCGATCAGTTCTCCGATCCACCGACGGGCCAATTCTGCATGAGGATCAGTTTCGACGCACCGCGAAGCCTCGACGAAGTGCGCGATGTCCTCAACACGCAAATGGAGAGGTTCCAACCGTTACTCGGTATTCGTTTGGCATCAGAGCGACGACGCGCGCTGATTATGGTGTCGAAACTCGATCACTGTTTGGTCGATCTGCTGTATCGATGGAATCTCGGCGAGCTTGCGATTGACATTCCGGTCATCATCTCGAACCACCCGGACTGCGCCCCGATCGCCGCGCGCTACGGCATTCCGTTTCGCCACGTGCCGGTCACGCCCGACACCAAGGAGCAAGCGGAAGCGACGCTCGCCGAGCTGGTACAAGAACACCACGTTGACTTCATTGTGCTCGCGCGATACATGCAGGTGCTGTCACCGGACTTCTTCGAAGCGATGCCCGGGAGCATCATCAATATTCATCACTCGTTCCTGCCGAGCTTCAAGGGGTCGCGTCCCTACCATCAGGCGTACGAACGAGGGGTGAAGCTCATCGGTGCGACGGCCCACTACGTCACGGCTGACCTCGACGAGGGTCCGATCATCGAACAAAGCGTCATTCGGGTGACGCACGCCCAATCCGCGGAAGACCTCGTGGCGCTCGGGAGAGATATCGAGCGAACCGTGTTGGCGCGAGCTGTTCGCTTGCAGAGTGAAGATCGTGTGGTGCTGACGGGCGAGCGAACCGTGGTGTTTTCCTAGCTGCTCGAGACATCCTTCGCGGACAACAATCCGTCGAGGATCGTGTTCACGACCGACTCAGCGAATCGGTCGTCCAATGCGAGATGCCTTTGTAGGAGCCGGTGGTAGGCGGGGCCAAACAACAAGTCCATCGCAACCTCTACGTCAATGGTGGAAGCGATCTCTCCGCGATCGATTGCCCGTTCGAAGAGCAGGCGGTGCTGCGCTCGCACGGGCGCGACGAATTTCTCCGCCCATACCTCGGCGAGTTCGGGGTCTCGTTGCACTTCGGAGATGAGGCCGACGAGTGTGTGACCAGTCACAGTTCCCTTGACGGCGCGAATCCACGACCGCAATACCGCGAGAAGATCTCCTCGTAGGTTCCCCGTGTCGGGCGGGGGCAGCTCCGCGAGGAATTCAATCATGAACGCCTCAAAGACGAGTGTTCCCTTTGTCGGCCATCGCCGATAGATCGTGGACTTGCCGACCCCCGCTCGCCGCGACACTTCGTCAATCGTGAACTCGGCGAATCCGCGCTCTTTGAGGAGACTTCGCGTGGCATCGAGGATCGCGCGCTCCGACTCCTCGCTGCGGGGGCGACCTCGACCTCTCGCTGGCGCGGGAACAGGGATTTCGTCCATGAGGTCACGATACACCGGATTAACGATAACGTACGTATCGTATTTAATCAACGAGGTGTGTGGCTATGAATATGACGCGGAATGGGACTTCAGTGATCTGGCGGAGGCGCCGCGACGTGCGTGAGAGCCGCAACCGCATGGCGCACGTGAGCGCCACGAATGAGCGAGACAGCACCGTGAGTACGGACTCGCCCAACGCGCACGTGCTGTCACCGCTCGCCCTCTCGCTTGTGCTGGTTGCCTCCTTCATGGTGGTCCTCGACTTCAGCATCGTGAACGTCGCCCTGCCGTCGATTCGAACGTCGCTCGGATTCACGGGCGACTCCGTGCAATGGGTCGTCACGGCCTACGCCATCACCTTTGCGGGACTTCTCATTCTTGGCGGACGCGTCGCGGACCTGTTCGGCCGCCGTCGATGCTTCATCGTCGGACTCCTTGTCTTCGCGTGGGCCTCGCTCGCGGCGGGTTTGAGCCCCGACGCGATGACGCTGATTATTGCGCGTGCCGTGCAGGGGATAGGCGCCGCGATCGTCGCTCCCGCGTCACTCTCATTGATTACGTCGCGCATCAGCGAAGGGCCGCGCCGCACTCGCGCCCTCGGTCTCTACGGCGCCACCGCCTCGATCGGCTTTGTCGCTGGTCAGGTGCTGGGCGGCGTGCTCGTGCAGTACTGGGGCTGGGCGTCGATCTTCCTCCTGAATGTGCCGGTCGGCATAGTTGCTGCGTACTTCGCAACGCGAATCATCTCGAGTGATCGCACTCGGGGAAGTGTTGCCCACCTGGACGTCGTCGGTGCCATCTTGGTGACCGTCGCGGTTGCGTCCGCCGTGTTCGGCGTCTCTGAAGGCGCCGTGCTCGGATGGGGCCACCCGCTCGTCGTTGCAGCGCTCGCCGTTGCCATCGTGACCAGCACCGGCTTCATCAAGGTCGAGCGAGTGCATCCGTATCCATTGCTGCAACTTCGTCTGCTCTCTCGCGCGAACTTATCGTCCGCCTCCATCATCACCCTCCTCATGGGCGCGTGGAATGCGGGCGAGCTCGTCGTCCTCTCGCTCTACCTGCAGCAGACACTTCATGACTCGCCGCTCGTCGCCGGTCTCGTCATCGCGCCACAAGGCGTCGTCGGATTTGCGACGGGCATGTTCGGGAGTCGTCTGATTCGTCGCGTCGGCATGCGGCGTCTGCTCGTGACGTCTGGCATCTCCGCGGGTCTCGGATTCCTCGCGCTCGTTGCGATCCCTTCGAGCGGACACTATGGCGCCGCGTTGCTTGCCGTGATGCTCGTCGGCTTTGGAACCGTTGGCTCGATCTTTGGTGCCACGGTGATGGCGACGGCCGGCATGGCGGACTCCGATCAAGGCCTGGTCGGAGGTGTCATCAACACGACACGCCAGGTCGGTGCTGCACTCGGTGTCGCCGTCCTCGTTGCGATCGCCGAGGGCTCGCACGCTGCTGCTGGAACGTCGAGCTTGCAGGGCGATCGACTGGCCATGTTCGTGTCAGCGTGCATCGCGCTCGCCGTTATACCGGTCGCGTGGCTCGGAACCCGAGCTGCCGTCGCGAGGTCGTCGGCCCCCGCTGGCACCGCCGGCGTTATGTCTCTCAACACCAATCGGCTCGTCCGACAAGGAGGAAATCATGAAATACATCACATTGGGTAAGACCGACCTCACGGTGTCGCGCGTTGCGTTCGGCACCTGGCAGTTGGGTGGCGACTGGGGCAGTACTGACGCCACGAGCGCGGCGAACGCCATTCGCACCGCCGCGGACAATGGGGTCACATTCTTCGATACCGCTCAGGCCTACGGCTTCGGTGCCTCTGAAGCGCTGCTCGCAAAGGGACTTCAAGGTCTTCGCCGCGATGACCTCGTGATCGCGACGAAGGGCGGGCTGCGCAAGGAGGGCAACGGCGTCGCTCGCGATTCGAGCGCGAAAGCGATCACCGAAGGTGTTGAGTCCAGCCTGCGTTCACTCGACACTGACTACATCGACCTTTATCAGGTGCACTGGCCCGATACCAAGACCCCATTCGAAGAGACGGCTGACGCACTCGCGAAGCTCATTGCTGCAGGCAAGATCCGTCACGTCGGCGTGTCGAACTTCAGTGTCACTCAGATGGACGCGTTCAGCGAGAGCTTGCCCGTCGAGACCTTGCAGCCTCCGTACCACCTCCTGCATCGCACCATCGAAGCGGAGATTCTTCCGTACACGAGTGCGCACAATATCGGCGTGCTCGTCTATGGGCCCCTGGCGCACGGCATGCTTGGCGGAGGTTTGCGTCCCGACACCACATTCGCTCCCGATGATTGGCGTTCGAGCAGTGCCGATTTTCAAGGCGGGGTGTATCTGCACAATCTCGAACGTGTCAGCGAGCTCGCCGACTTCGCCCAGCGTGAGCTCGGTATCACGATCGGCCAGCTCGCGGTCGCGTGGACGTTGGCGAATCCTGCAGTGCACGTCGCCATTGTCGGCACTCGGAATCCAGCCCACGTTCAAGAGGCGCTCGACGCGGCGGGCGTTACTCTTTCCACGAGCACACTCGCGGGTATTGCCGACATCATGAAGGATGCAACCCCGCTCGCGGGCCCCTCGCCCGAAACGGTCTAAAACGCTCAGAACTTCGCCACGTCATTGCTACCCGGCGATGACGTCCGCCGAGGGTTTACGCGCGCACGCGCTCTCATCCTGATCAAACGCGTCGTATTCGCGAGTTGATTACCTGCATTCGCGCACAGATTGTTCGGTTCACTTCACACGTTCACAGGAAAAATTGGGACTTTCGAAAATAAAATTGGTGGTGACCAAAGGAGGATGTATGGCCTTAAGACATCACTCAACAGACACGGTGGTTGACTCAAGCGGCACGGCGGTTGAAGAAACTCCCGTTGCGCGAGTTGACACGATGGGGAGCACCATTGCGGAGCCTGCGACGGTTACCACGGTGCCGCGCGACGGAAACGTTGTGTCCGCCACGCAAATACAGCAGACGGACATCGTCACTGTTCGCGGCGCGTCGCTCGGTCTTATCCTGGGAAGTTTTCTCGCGCTTCTCTTATCTGCGTGGGCGGGAATTGTCCCCTTTGTGGGGCCGACGTTCGGATTCTCGGCGGACGGCAGCGCGTCGTGGACGTGGAACCAGGTTCACGCGCTCGGCGCGGTGGTGCCAGCGGCAGTAGGCATTGTTGCGTGCGTGATCGTGATGGTGAGCGCACGTCGACCAATGGGATTCCAGTCCGCCGGATCGCTCGCGACTGCGGGATTCATGTTGTTTCTCTGCGGTGCGTGGCTCGCCGTCGTGCCAGTCGTGTGGCCCGTATTGGTGGGTACGTATTTTCACGCGGCGTCGCCTTCGATGACCCTCGCCTATTGGATGGGTTACTCAAGCGGCCCGGGAGTACTCCTCGCCGGATTCGGTGGCGTGTTCATGGGTCGCGCCGGTCGTGAGTCCTCGACCACGAATCAACTCACGATGGCTTGACCCCCCAGACATCGAACGCAGCTCCTTCTGGGCAGCGCTCGGTAGAGGCGATCGTCGTGCTGATGCTGTGTGTGATGCGCAGTGTCGGCACGGCGAGTTCGCATGGGAGCTCATTCCGATCCGCGTTCCAGTTCACTCCTTCTTTCAAGAGAGAGAAAACAGGGAAGTACCGCGAATCGCGTAGATGCTAATCTAGACAGATCTGTCTGAAGGGTGACGAGATGGCAAGTTCGACGACGACGGCGCGCGCGTCTGCTCGAGACAGGTTGCTCGAAGCCGCCAACGAGCTGTTTTACGCAGAGGGCGTGCAGACCGTGGGGATCGATCGCATCATCGAGCGCGCGGGCGTCGCGAAGGCGTCGCTGTACAACGTATTCGGTAGCAAGGAGGAACTTGTTGCTGCGTACCTTGAGTCGCGCCATCAAGGAACCGCGACTCGTCTCTCGGCCGCCATGGAGAAAATTCAGGACCCTCGCGAGAAGATCTTCGCCATCTTCGACGAGCAGGCAAAACAGTTTCGCGACCCGAACTTTCACGGCTGCGCCTTCGTCTCGGCGTCAGCCGAAGCGCCCGTTGGAGGATTGGTCGAACAGGCGACCACTGAATTTAGAGCGTGGATCCGTAACACGTTTGCGGAACTCGCCAAGGAGCTAGGAGCCGCGCATCCGTCGACGCTCGCTCGGCAACTTCATTTAGTTTACGACGGAGCCCTGTTGGCGGCGGATCTGGATCGTAACGAGCCTTCGGTTGCTCGATCAGCCCGCGAGGCCGTCGAAGCGCTGCTGAACGCTTCGTCGGTGTGACGCAGCCGAAGTGACGCGTGCGAAGCCCGACAGGCGCGGCTTCGTATCAGACAGCGTTGGCCAACGTTGGATAATCGAGATACCCGCGTTCGCCTCCACCGTAAAACGTTGACCTATCGGCCTCATTAAGCGGCGCGCCGGATCGGAGTCGCGCGACTAAATCTGGATTGGCGAGAGCGTGCGTGCCCACCGTGATCGCGTCAGCGAGGCCGGTCTCGACGTCAAGGAGTCGAGTCTCAAGGTCCGCATCGCCGCGGTTGAGAAACAGCACACCAGACCAATTGAGGCGAACGAATTCGACCATGTCGCCGCTGCCCCGGTAGCTGAGATTGAGGTAGGCGGGCTGTAGAGACGACAGCGCTCGAACGAGCACGCCGTACACCACCTCGACGTCATCTTCGACGATGTCATTCAGCGCGTTGCCGGGAGAGATAACGACGCCGGTGCGGTCGCGCCCGATTTCTGTAGCGACCGCGTCCACCAACTCAACCGCAAAGCGGATTCGTCGCTGCACTGAGCCGCCGTAGTCGTCACTTCGAAGGTTCACGTTGCTGGAGAGAAATTGATGCGCGAGATATCCGTTGGCCGCGTGCACTTCAACACCATCAGCGCCGGCTGCCATCGCAGCAGCAGCCGCACGACGATGCTCGTCGATGATGTCTTGTATCTCGCGGCCGGAGAGCTCTCGCGGTTCTGGCATCTCGAGTGGACCGGTGGCTGTGAACATCGAGCCCGAGGGTCGCACCGCCGACGGCGCCACCGGTTGTCGACCGTGGGGAGTGTTGGAGGGATGCGCGACTCGCCCGACGTGCATGAGCTGGATAACGATCAGACCCCCCGCGTCGTGTACGGCGTCCGTGACGAGGCGCCATCCGGCGACGTGATCGTCGCGGTAGATGCCCGGCGTGAGGGGATAGCCCTGACCGTCATCAGAGGGCTGCGTGCCTTCGGTGATGATCAGCGCCATCGATGCGCGCTGGGCGTAGTACCTCGCATTCATGTCGCTTGGAACGCCCTCGGGCGTTGAACGTGCGCGCGTCATCGGCGCCATTACGAGTCGATGCGGCAGTTCGAGAGCACCAACTTTTAAGGGCGCCCAGAGGTTTGAGCTCATGTGCCTGTTTCTCCAGTTCGTATGTTGATTCGAAGATATCCTATTATTTCTATTGACGCGATGGAAATAGTCATGTATCGTCTCAACCCATGACAACAGCCCAGGAAATCAGCACTCTTTCAAATCGCTCGTCGCGCAAGATCATCGGCTCGTTACTGATGGCAGCGCTCATCGTCAGTTCGATCGTGTGGTTTGGCGGTCGGGCGCAGGCCTCATCGACCGGCAAGACAGCCACGAAAATCCCCGCCGGCACCGTCTTGAACATTGGCGACCAAGAGCAATTTCTCGAGAGCGCGCTTGAGGACTCCGGTGCGCTCAAGGGCGCGCCCTACAAAGTCAACTTCGTCGAGTTCGACAGTGGCCCGTTGGTGGACGCCGGCTTCGCCGCGCACCAGATCGATGTCGGCTACATGGGCGACTTGCCCGCGGCGCTCGCCGTGCAGTCGGGTCTGCCCGTGAAGGCCGTGGCGGCGTTCTTGTCGTTAGGCGCTTCGGAGTTTCTTCTCGCGAAGCCCGGCATCACCTCGATCGCACAGCTCAAAGGACAGCCGGTCGCCTTCACCACCGGCACCGCCGAACAGGCCTTTGCGCTTCGTGCACTCGCGTCCGCGGGACTTAGCCAAAAGGACGTCACGCAAGTGAACGTGGCGCTCCAGCAGCTCGGCACCGTCCTCCAAACCGGTGCGGCGGTGGCGTCGGTGGTGACCGTCGAGCAAAAGGTCGAATATGAGCAGACCAATCCCGGCGCGACGGTCCTTGCGACACAACAGACCGTCAAGCCCGCGAGTTACGACTACCTGCTGGGGACGACTGCGGCGCTCGATAACAAAGCGAAGGACGCTGCCATCAACGACTTGACCGTTCGTTTGATCAAGGCGGAGAACTGGGTAAAGACGCACGAAAGCACGTACGTCAACGACTACTACGTCAATCTTTTGCACCTTTCGACAACTGACGCGAAACTCATCTTGGCCGCCGGTGGCACGTTCAAGTACGTCCCGCTGAACGGTTCGGAGACCAACGCCTTGCAGAACGTCGTGGACCTCTTGGCGAACGCCGACGCCATCCCGAAGAGCTTCAAGGTAGGCGCACTGTTCTCACCCGCCGTTTCAAAGCAGTACAACGCGATCATCAAGGCCAATGTCCAAGTCAACAACTAGCGGCGCCGCTCGTCGCGCTCGCTCGGTCCTGCGCGGCCTCGTATTCACTACGCCCCACCTCAACCGACCGGAAAGGTAGTTGCGATGTCACCGTTAAAACTTGCGCCACCCCAACTTGATGATGGCGCCAGTGTCTCCGCGATCGTGCTCACACCGCCGAACGCACGCGCGCGACGACGGAGCCGTATACGCGTGCCGCGATTCGTACGACGGATTGTTGGGCCGCTCGCGGTCTTGATTGTCTGGCAGGCGGCCTGCTGGGCGGGCGTGTTCACGAGCTACGAAGTGGCGTCACCCCTCGCCGTCTTCGACGCTGGTCGACAACTCGCCGAGCAGGGCGTGCTCGTACCGAACCTGCTGATCTCGCTTCGTCGCGTGGCCGTCGGTCTCGGACTCGGCGTCGGGATTGGCGTCGTGCTCGCCGTGCTCTCGGGACTGTTTCGCATCGGCGAGGATCTCCTCGATCCGGTTGTCCAGGCGGCGCGCGCGGTACCGATTCTCGGTCTCGTGCCACTCGCCATCATCTGGTTCGGCGTCGGCGAAATGCCGAAGATCTTTCTCATTGCCTTGGGCTCGACGTTCGCGATCTACATCAACACGTTCGCGGGTATCCGCAGTGTCGATTCCAAACTGGTGGAAGCAGGTGAGACCTTCGGTCTCTCTCGTTGGGGACTCGTTCGTCGCATCATCCTTCCGGGCGCGCTCCCGAACTTCCTCGTCGGCCTGCGCCTGGCGTTGGTTGGTAGTTGGCTAATCGTGATTGTCGCAGAGGAGATCAACGCTCAAAGCGGCCTCGGGTATCTCATCATGCAGGCGCAGACAACGGATCGCACCGACATCATGATGCTGGGCCTCGCCATTTACGCGCTCCTCGGCCTTCTCGCGGACGCCTTGGTCAGGCTGTTAGAGCGACGCCTCCTCGTGTGGCGTCGCGGATTTGTGGGGGCGTAATGAGAAACGTAAAGAATTGGCTGGCCCCCCTCGAGGCGACCGATGACGTCGCGGTCGTCGCGCGTAACGTGCGCCGGACCTTCAACGGCCGTGAAGTCTTGGGCGACGTGAACCTGACGATCAAATCGGACGAGTTTGTGGCGCTGCTGGGCCGCAGCGGCACGGGCAAAAGCACCCTGTTGCGCATTCTCGGTGGGCTCGACGCCGACTACGAAGGCGAAGTCCTCGTACCGCAGCGTCGCGCCGTCGTGTTCCAAGAAGCTCGTCTCGTGCCGTGGTTGAAGGTCTTGACCAACGTGCTGCTCGGCCTTGGATCGCGTCGAGACAGTCGCGCGACGCTTCGCAAGCGCGGACTCGACGCGCTCGATGAAGTCGGCTTGGCCGAGCACGCGAGGGACTGGCCGCTCACGCTCTCGGGCGGCGAAGCGCAACGCGTGGCGCTCGCTCGTGCGCTCGTGCGCGAACCCCAGTTGATGCTGCTCGATGAGCCCTTTGGCGCACTGGACGCACTCACGCGCATCAAGATGCACGCGTTGCTCCAACGGTTGTGTGCTCGTCATCGGCCCGCGGTGCTGCTCGTCACGCACGACGTGGATGAAGCGATCTTGCTCGCCGATCGAATCGTCGTCTTGGTCGATGGTGCAATTGCCTTTGACGCCCATGTTGATCTAGCGAAGCCGCGTAATCGCGGCGACGCGGGCTTTCTCGCCCTACGCAGTCGCCTCTTGAGCGAACTGGGAGTCGAGGAGAGTGCGCCGATACCTCCGGCGCCCTCGCCGTACCTCGTCCGTTCAAGCTCTTCGCACCACGGGGGCGACGCACGGACCAGCGAAACATATCAAGTCGAAAGTGAAACCAAGGAGACAGTCCAATGACCAGACAACTTCATCTCAACGCGTTCCTAATGGGAACGGGGCACCACGAAGCGTCGTGGCGTTTGCCCGAGAGTAACCCGGTGGCGACCACCAGCGTCAAGCACTTCCAACACCTCGCTCAGGTTGCCGAGCGTGGGACGTTCGATTCACTGTTCCTCGCCGACGGCCCCGTCATGTTCGGGAACGTCGCCCAACGTCCCTCCGGCGTCATCGAGCCGCTGACACTCCTGACGGCGCTGGCGCTTGTCACCGAGCACATCGGACTGATCGCGACGGCCTCGACGTCCTATAACTCTCCCTACAACCTCGCACGACGATTCTCCGCACTGGATCACGTCAGCGGCGGCCGCGCGGGCTGGAACATCGTGACGACCTCGGGCGCCGAAGCGGCGAAGAACTTCGGTGTGGACGAGCAACCGCTCCACGCAGATCGCTACGCCAGAGCGGCCGAGTTCATCGACGTCGCGCTCAAGCTCTGGGACAGCTGGGAGGATGACGTCGTTGTCGCCGACAAGGCGGCCGGCGTGTGGGGTGACAACTCCAAAATCCACCCCGCCGCGCACAAGGGGAAGTATTTCTCGGTCGCCGGTGCCCTCAATAGTCCTCGCTCACCCCAGGCGTATCCGCTCCTGGTGCAGGCCGGTTCGTCAGAAGACGGGAAGGACCTCGCAGCGAAGTACGCGGAAGCGGTCTTTGTCGCTCACCAGACGATGGCCGACGCACAGGCGTTCTATAGCGATCTAAAGTCGCGCACGCACCGCGAAGGTCGTGATCCCAACACCATCAAGATCCTTCCGGGCATCGTGCCCGTGCTCGGTGGCACCGAGCGTGAAGCGAAGGAGAATGAGGCCGAGCTCGAAGCGCACATCGTGCATGAACATGGTCAGCGCATGTTGGCCGGACTGCTCCGGGTGCCGATCGATCAGCTCGATCTTGACAGTCAGCTTCCCGACGATCTGCCGGCCGAAAGCGAGATCGAGGACTTCAAGAGTCGCTACTCGCTCATCGTCGAACTCGGTCGCCGCGAGCGCTTGACGATTCGCCAGCTCATTGGTCGATTGGGCGGGGGCCGCGGTCACTACACCTTTGCCGGTACGCCGGAGCAAGTCGCCAACGTGATTGAGGAGTGGTTCACAAACGGGGCGGCGGACGGTTTTAACATCATGCCGGCGCTTCTCCCATCGGGCCTTGAGGCGTTCGTCGAGCAGGTCGTGCCAATTCTTCGCAACCGGGGTCTGTTTCGACGCGAGTACACGGGCGAGACCCTTCGCGACCACTACGGATTACCTCGTCCCGAGAATCGGCACGTTTCCCGCGTGTCGGACAGTGTCGCGATCTAGAAGTTCTTGCCCTCAAGGGTGAGAGGTAGTTGCAGTGACGCAGCAAGGTGCTGTGCCAAAGAAGAGAGAAGCCCATCGTGACGGTGATCGATAGGGGAGTGAAATTAGACGTCGAGTTGTTGTCGGGGTCGATCGGCGCGGTCATCCGCGCCGTGAATGTGCGCGATCTGGATGTGGCACGCAGCACCGACTGATCCAGCGCGGGACGTTGAAGGGTGATCAGCCGGCGTAACAAGTTCGTGGATGCGCCCAAGGCTTCGCGAGTCTCGGGCGCATCCACGTTGTCAGTGAATTTGTTTTGAGGTGAACGTCACTTGACGTCGACCGAGTGATTACACGAGGTCAAATCGGTCGAGATTCATCACCTTGTCCCACGCCGCCACAAAGTCGCGCACGAACTTCTGGCGAGCGTCGTCACTCGCGTACACCTCGGCGAGTGCTCGCAGCTCGGAGTTCGAGCCGAAAATGAGATCCGCTCGACTGGCGGTCCACCTCAGCGCACCCGTTGCACGATCGCGACCCTCGAACGTCTCTTCGTCCACCGAAGCGGGCGCCCAGACCGTGCCCATGTCCAGCAAGTTCGCAAAGAAATCGTTGGTCAGCGCTCCGGGCTGGGTGGTGAAGACGCCGAGCTGCGAGTGACCGAAGTTGGCATCGAGGGCGCGAAGTCCGCCGACCAGCACGGTCATCTCGGGAGCGCTCAATGTGAGCGTGCGTGCCTTGTCCACCAGCAGATACTCGGACGGCAACGTCTGTCCCTCTGCGCGGTAGTTACGAAATCCGTCGGCGACGGGCTCGAGCACCTCGAAGGATTCAACGTCGGTCAGCTCTTGGGTTGCGTCGGTACGTCCAGGAACGAACGGAACCGTCACGTCGTGCCCCGCGTTCTTCGCTGCTTGCTCGACTGCAGCGACGCCGCCGAGCACAATCAGGTCAGCGAGCGACACGAACTTACCGTTGGTCTGCGCGGCATTGAAGTCCTTTTGGATCTTCTCCAGGGACTGCAGTGCCGACGCGAGCTCCGTCGGGTCGTTGACCGACCAGTCCCTTTGAGGGGCAAGACGGATGCGCGCACCGTTGGCGCCGCCGCGCTTGTCAGGACCGCGGAACGTCGACGCAGACGCCCAGGCTGTTGAGACCAGCTGGGGAACCGAGAGGCCCGACGCCAACAGTGTGGCCTTCAACGTGGCGATGTCTGCGTCGTTGATCAGCTCGAAGGTGACCGCGGGCACGGGGTCCTGCCAGATGAGGTGCTCGTCCGGCACCCATGGACCGAGGTAGCGCTCACGCGGACCCATGTCACGGTGGGTCAACTTGAACCACGCCCTCGCGAACGCATCGGCGAACTCTTGGGGGTTCTCGTGGAAGCGACGCGAGATGCGCTCATAGTCCGGGTCGACTCGCAGCGCGAGGTCGGTCGTGAGCATGGTTGGCGCGTGGGTCTTCGACGGATCGAAGGCGTCGGGCACACTGCCGGCGCCCCCGCCGTTCTTCGGCTTCCACTGCGCTGCGCCAGCGGGGCTCTTCGCGAGCTCCCATTCGTGGTCGAAGAGATTGGTGAAGAACGTGTTGCTCCACTTGACGGGGGTGTCCGTCCAGATACCTTCCAGTCCGCTGCCAATCGTGTCGGCACCGACACCAGTTCCGTAACTGCTCTTCCACCCAAGACCCATCTGTTCAATCGGTGCGCCTTGCGGCTCGAGCCCGACGTACTTGGGATCGGCGGCGCCGTGGGTCTTTCCGAACGTGTGGCCGCCCGCAATCAGCGCGACCGTCTCCTCGTCGTTCATGGCCATGCGCTTGAACGTCTCGCGAATGTCTTTCGCCGCGAGCAGCGGGTCCGGGTTGCCGTCCGGGCCTTCGGGGTTCACGTAGATGAGACCCATCTGGACGGCACCAAGCGGGTTGTCGAGTTCGCGATCGCCGCTGTAGCGCTCATTGCCGAGCCATGTCGTCTCGGGGCCCCAGTAGATGTCCTCGTCGGGCTCCCAGACGTCCTCGCGTCCACCACCGAAACCGAACGTCGCGAAGCCCATTGATTCGAGAGCAACGTTGCCAGTCAGGATGAAGAGGTCAGCCCAGGAGATCTTGCGTCCGTACTTTTGCTTGATGGGCCAGAGCAGGCGGCGCGCCTTGTCGAGGCTGACGTTGTCGGGCCAGCTGTTGAGTGGCGCGAAGCGCTGCGCGCCCGATCCCGCGCCGCCGCGACCGTCAGCGACGCGGTACGTACCGGCACTGTGCCACGCCATACGAATGAAGAATGGTCCGTAGTGGCCGAAGTCAGCGGGCCACCAGGCTTGCGAATCGGTCATCAGCGCCGTCAAGTTCTTCTTCAACCCTTCGAGGTCGAGGGTCTTGAACTCTTCGGCATAGTCGAAGTCCTCGTCCATAGGATTCGCGCTCGGCGCATTGCGGTGCAGGACCTTTAGATTCAGTTCATTTGGCCACCACCGCTCGTTGGGCTGGCTCTGGGTGTTCGCTCCATGGGGGAACGGGCACTTGCTGGCGATATCCGTCATTACTTTTCTCCTTATTGATACAGCGTCAATGGCGTGCGCGAGGACCCTCCTCACGCGGGTGGCTACAGCTTCGGACTCTTTTGGGGGACGCCGCGGCGCCGACTTCGATGTTGCTCCTTTTGGGGCGAGCTCCGCGTCGAACTCTGTGCCTGACAGGCCGGGCACAGACCCCAGTACGCGACTTCGGCTTCATCGATCACGTACCCGTGGTCGCTCGACGCCGTCAGGCACGGCGTCGAACCGACGGCGCAGTCGACGTCGACGACGCGTTGGCACGACCGGCAAATGAGATGGTGATGGTTGTCGTTCACTCGGTCTTCGTAGCGAGCGGCGGATCCGACGGGTTGAATACGTCGCAGAAGACCGTGGTCGACGAGGACACCAAGAGCGTCGTACACGGCTTGGCGCGAGATGGCACCAATGTCGGATTGTGCGATGTCGGTCACTTCGTCTGCCGTGACGTGCGGCCGGCTCGCGACTGCGCGAAGAACGGCGATGCGTTGGGCTGTTGCCTGAATGCCGCGCCCGCGGAGCTGATCGATCGGGCTGGCACTCATCGGATACGAGCGTAGCAGTTTCTGGACTTAATCCAGTAATGGAGCTTGTCCAGGATATGTTGAGCGCAGCACCGCCAAAACTCATGCACGTTAGGCCTTCTCGATACCATGACCCCGTGCGCTACGTTGCGCTTTTGCGCGGAATCAACGTTGGTGGCCGAACCATAAAGATGGCCGAGCTCAAGTCCTTCTTTGAAGAGATGAGTTACGACGCCGTGACAACCGTGCTGCAAACCGGGAACGTCATCTTTGAAAGCACCGAGGGACTCCCGGCACTGAAGCAAACGATCGAAACGGGACTCGGCGCGAAATTTAACTACTCGGCTCACGTGCAGGTCTACACACTTGCAAAACTCAAGGGAGTCGTGGACGTATCGCCGTTTGAGGGTGGTGACCCCGCGACGCACAGTTATGTCGTCTTTTTTGAGAACGGACTCGAGAAGCAACTCGCCAAGGAGGCGAGCGGCTTGGAGCCTCATGTTGAAAGCATCGAACTCGGGAAGGGCGTGATCTACTGGAAGGTTCTAAAGGGGAGCACTCTCGAAAGCGACTTCGCCCAATTTCTTACGAAAGCTCGCTACAAGAGCTTGCACACCAGTCGCAACATCAACACGCTGCGCAAGATCGTTGGGTAGAACTTGACGCCACAGTTGACCGGACGCGACATCTCGAAGATGGCACCAGCTAATTTCGCTTAGAGAGCCTGACCGTCGAGGAGGAGCTCGACGTCAATGTTGCCTCGCGTGGCGTTGGAATAGGGGCAGGCCTCATGTGCTCCTCGAATCAGTTCAACCGCGACGTCACGATCGCTGACTGCAGGCATCGAGACGTCGAGCGACGCGGACAGCGTGAAGCTTCCATCGCCAACCGGGAACAAGCTAATCGCCGCATCGATAGCGACCTCCCCGGCGTCGAGATGGCGACGTCGCGCGACCCCCGCGAGCGCGCTTTCGAAACACGCGGACCACCCGACCGCAAATAGCTCTTCGGGGTTCGTTCCTCCGCCTTCGCCACCCATTTCTTTAGGTACGCGAAGATCGACGTCGAGCGCTCCGTCGGTCGAGCGACCGTGACCATTGCGACCTCCCGTCACGTGGGCATTTGCCGTATAGAGAATCTTTGCCATTGCATCACACGTCCTTTCAGTTACCTTCTGAACGGTCGGCACATGACTGCTTCGCTACGCCGAGCACGTCTCGAAAATCGGATTCCTACGACTCACGATAAATGCGGCACGCAGAAACTCGTGCGAGGCAAACGCGTCAGTCGACGCCGCTGAATTCTTCTGTCGTCGTGCGTCGACCTAGGGGCGTTCGCGGCCACATAATGAGGACGGCGCGCACGCCGACTGCGAGCAACCGCAACAAGATCGCCGCCTCGAGCACGAGATCGACGCCCGTCGAGCCGGGCGGATAGGAACCGACGAGCAGCGAGCGGACACCCCAAACCCCGAGCACGAGTCCTCCGACCCTCGGGATGATCTGTGTGAAAGGTCGAAAGAACACGCCATGCGATGCGGCGGGCACGGGCAACCTCATCGATTACCCGTTTGACCGTTACCAACTCTCTTCTCGTCATTGAGCAGCGCAACCGAGACAACGCGCTCAGGATCGCGGTCCTTTGTTTCTGGTTGTCGAAAAGTTGTGGGTCCATTGATCGACACACTCGAATGGCCTGGTGGACTTAGAGATAAGGGGAAACGAGGAGGACTGTGAACGAGCACAGTATCCCGGCGCTGCCCAACGCACCCTCGAAACCGAGCGCGATGTCGTTGGCGAAACTGAAGCGCCGGCTGAACGAAGGCCAGATCGGTCTCTTCGCGACGTTCGCGCTCGTGATGCTGATAGCGGTCGTCGTTATTGGTCTGGTGTTGGGTCTGAGTTTTCGAAGCGAAGCGAGCGAGCGAGGATTGGGCGAGGGCCGAGCCGAAGCCCTGCTGATGGCGCAGACCGCGGTGGGTCCAGAATTGGACGGTCGACCTCTCAGCGATGGGCTGAGCGCTCGCGAGATCGCTGATATGAATCTTCTCGTGGCGACATCGATCCGGAGTCGCCACGTCCTGTTGCTCCGGTTGCGAGACCTGTCGGGCACGATTGTTTTCTCGAGTGATGGCGATGGGCTTCACGAGTCTGCGACCGGCGACGACCGTGATGAGGTCGAAGGTGCGGCCGCGGGCGCGATCGAAGGGCGATTGACCACGCTTTATGCTGACGATTCGACCGGACCACGCGGGCCAGCGGCGGTCGAGGTCTATCTTCCTCTTGTCGCAGGTACCTCCGCCCACCGCGTAGGTGTGCTCGAGGTATACCTGCCCTACGCCCCTATTCGTAATGAGGTCGATGCGGGGCTATCGCGTTTGTAGCGATATCTGGCGCTCGGATTAGGGCTGCTCTATCTCCTGCTGTTCGCGATCTCCTACGCCGTTGGTCGTCGACTTCGCCGACAAGTCAAACTCACGACGTACGTGGGCGAACATGATGCTCTCACCGATCTCCCCAACCGGATGCTCTTCCAAAAGCAAGCGGACGCGCAATTGCGAGATGCTCAGCAACGGGGTAAGCGCACTGCCATCGTGGTAGTCGATCTCGATCGATTCAAGGAGATCAATGACACACTCGGGCATAGGAATGGCGACGTCCTTCTCGTTGCGTTGAGCTCGGTGATGCGTCAACAGCTTCCAGAGACGAGCGCGCTCGCGCGTCTCGGCGGTGACGAATTCTGCTTCGTCCTCGGACTAGAAAACGAACCGGAGGTCGCGCTTGAGCAATTCCGTTCCGCCGTAGCGACGGAAGTCTTGATCGACGGCATCCCCTTATCGATTGAGTCAAGTATCGGGTACGCGATATCGCCCGACGACGGCCTGTGCATCGACGACCTCCTGCCACTCGCCGAGATCGCAATGTATGCAGCGAAGCAGCACCACCTCGGCGTCGCAAGGTATGTCAAAGAGCAGAACCACTTTGTGGCGTCCGATCTTGCCCTTATGGCCGATCTGCGATTCGCAATTGACAACGGTGAGCTCGCGCTTTACTACCAACCTCAGATTTCAGTGATGTCCGGTGAAGTTGAAGCGCTCGAAGCTCTGGTGCGCTGGAACCACCCGATCGACGGCCTGATCTACCCGGATCGATTCATCGGTCTTGCCGAAAAAACTGACCTCATAGACCGACTTACTGACTGGGTAATTCAAGAAGCGCTCAACGACGTGGTTTTCTTCCAGTCGCGCGGCAGCGAGTTGCGGATATCGGTGAACATTTCAGCGAGGAATTTGAGCAAGCCGGACTTCGCGTCAAAAGTGATTTGCTCTCTCAAAATGTCTGGCGTTGCACCCGAACGACTCGTGCTCGAAGTTACGGAGACGGCGCTGATGACCGACCCAGTTCGAGCAGCGCAGTCACTTGAGGAACTCGGCGCCGCCGGCGTGCACCTGAGTATCGATGATTTTGGCGTCGGACAAACTTCTTTGAGCTATCTGTCCTCGCTGCCCGTCACCGAACTAAAAATCGATCGAAGTTTCATCACCGACATGCGCCACGACGAGAGTCATGCGGCGATTGCTCACGCCATCATCGATCTCGCTCACACTCTCGGTTTTCGCGTCGTGGGCGAGGGAGTGGAAGACGCTGAGGTCTTCCACGCATTGTTCGTCGCTGGATGCGACGTTGTGCAGGGTTACCACTTTGCGCGACCAATGACCGTCGAGGCACTCGGAGGTTGGCTTGCCATTCGCGAAGCTCCCGCGTTCGTCCAATAGATCGCCGGCCGCAGTTGCTTTTGCCGGAGGAGTGGCGTCGCCACATATCGAACGAACACTTCCCACAAGTTGTATTTCTTGTTTGAGAAAGTTATTTAGTTATGGATGAAACTTTGCAGTAACAAGTGTCCGAAGTATCGTCGGTTGAGTAGCGCGCAGAATTCGTTAGGAGACGAATCCTCTGATCGCGAGATTCATCGTTAGGGGGGTGAACGTGGATGACAGTCGCGACGTCGGTAGCGACGGAACGCACGAAGAGACCTACGCGGCTCGTCGGTGGTTTCAGCTGAGTCGTCTCTCACTCGCGGTTCTCATCGTCATCGCTGCGGCCTCAGTTGCACTCGGACTCACGATGCGCGGTGTCGTTGGAAATGACGAACAGGCGATCCTGCACGAACGTGCGAGCGAACTCTCGCTCGTGCTCGACGAATCACTGCAGAGCATCAGCACCCTTCTCCCCGTCTCGGGAGAAGTCGCGTCCTCACGAGACGATTCCTCGTTTGACCTCGTCGTAAAGTCCCTGATTGGCGCGTCTGCCTCGGTGGTCGTTTTTGAGAAGCAGGGCGGTTCGTACAAAGAATTTGTCAAGGATGGCCATGCTTTGACATCGGCCGCTGTAGCGGCTGACCAAGCGCTGATCAAGCGAGCCGCGTCCACGGTCGGGATTGTGGGAGACGTCGTCCACTCTGGTAGCTCCCGATGGCTGGCGATCGCGGTCGCCTCC
Source organism: Acidimicrobiales bacterium (assembly GCA_036489935.1). Classification (GTDB taxonomy): domain Bacteria; phylum Actinomycetota; class Acidimicrobiia; order Acidimicrobiales; family RAAP-2; genus RAAP-2. The sequence goes on along the minus strand of DASXEU010000061.1, from coordinate 2,698 downwards.
GGGGGAAAAGTCGTGCTCGATGAAGAGCCGCTCGGAAAGGTGAGACCGGCGCCTGTGGCGAAGGGCTCACCGTTCGTCGACGTGAACTTGGCACTGTACGCTTCGTCCGCTCGGAATCAATCGGACCTCATCGCGATATCGGGCGCCCGTCCGTCGGGCACGATCGATCGCGAAGTGCTCACCGTAGGAAACGAAAAGTGGCTGTTGTTGGTGAGCGCCAATGAGCCCTTGGTCGGGTCGATTGCCGAATGGTCACCGTGGGTGCTCCTGTTTGGGGGTTTACTAACTGCCTGCCTCGTGACCTTCCTCCTAGAGGGCCTCACGCGCCGACGGTCGTACGCGATGCGTCTCGTGGCGGAGCGGACGGCCTCACTCGAGTTGGCGTTGGAGGAACGTCAACGACTGCAGGACCTCGCGTTGCGCGCTCGTGAAGACGCCGAACAGGCCAATCGGTACAAGAGCGAATTCATGTCGCGCATGAGCCACGAACTTCGCACGCCACTCAATGCGGTCGTCGGATTTGCGCAGCTGCTCGAACTCGACGAGCTCAGCGAAGATCAACGCGACTCCGTCGATCACATCTTGAAAGGTGGTCAACATCTTCTCAAACTCATCAACGAAGTACTCGACATTGCGCGAATTGAGGCCGGTGATATTGCGATGTCGCCGGAGCCGGTGCTCGTGCGCGACAGCCTCAAGGAAGTCGTCGGATTGATGAGGTCACTGGCCGATCAGCGTGGCGTTCGCGTCAACTTCTCGCCTGACAGTTGCACCGAATACGTCTTGGCGGATGGGCATCGTCTTAAGCAGGTTCTGCTGAACCTCCTTTCCAACGCCGTGAAGTACAACCGTCCGGATGGTTCCGTGAGCATCTCGTGCGAACCGTCCGGTGAGACGCGCATGAGAATCAAGGTGGCCGACACGGGTATAGGACTCTCAATAGAGCAGCGACGACAGATTTTTACACCGTTCGCGCGCTTGGGAGCCGAGAACAGCGACATCGAAGGCACAGGCATCGGTTTGTCGCTCTCGCGTCAGCTGGCGGAGGCAATGGGAGGATCGCTTGATCTCGAATCAGTGGTGGGAGAGGGGAGCGTCTTTTGGATTGAGCTGCCCCTCGCCGAGGGCCCGATTGATCGTTACGAGCGCCTTGGCAAAACCGGTCATTCGGCGCAACTGGCGGGCGAGGGCGCTTTACGCCACGTGGTCCTCCACATAGAGAACAACCTCGCCAACATCAACCTCGTTCAACGGATCGTTGCCCGGCGTGAGGGGATCGAGATCATTCCCGCGATGCAGGGACGGCTCGGCCTTGATCTAGCCCGAGAGCATCTGCCGATGTTGATATTGCTCGACTTGCACCTCCCCGATATCAGTGGCGACGACGTGTTGCAGCAACTCCGCAGGGATCCGGCGACCTCCAATATTCCCGTCGTCATGGTCAGTGCCGAGGCTAGCCCTGGCCAGGTCCAGCGCCTCATGAACACGGGCGCGCTCGCGTATTTGACGAAGCCAATTGACGTCAACGAATTGCTGAACATACTCGATCGGTGTATTGAGATGGAGCTCGAGAACTCATGATTGACGCGGTCTTCGTTCATCGTCGCATCCTCATTGTTGACGATGAGGATGCGAACGTTCGCTTGATGGTGCGGCTGCTGCAACGGTCTGGCTACCTCGAAGTAAGGGCGCTATCGGACTCGCGCGAGGTGCTCGCGCTCGTGCGCGAATGGAAGCCCGATCTCGTGTTGCTCGATTTGCACATGCCCCATGTCGACGGTATTTCGGTGCTGAACTCCATACGCGCGGAGCAATCACTGTTCGATTTCCTGCCAGTGATCGTCTTAACCGCTGATGCATCTCACGACGCGCTCGTCAAGGCCATGAATGCGGGCGCGAACGATTTTCTGACCAAGCCCGTCGATCTCGACGAAGTGCTCTTGCGGGTGCGGAACCTCCTGGCGTTTCGCCTTTCGCATCAAGCACTGAAGAACAGCAACTCGGCCCTCGCGATGACACTGAGCCAGCAGATGCAGCAAGACGACCCTCAGTCCGAGGGACATGAGGATCGCATCCGAGCCATGGAATCAGTCCTCGAGCACGGGCCGACGATGGTGTTTCAGCCGATCGTTGCCTTAGCAACCGGGCTGACAGTTGGTGTCGAGGCGCTCTCTCGTTTCGACTCTGATCGTCCCACCGACCGATGGTTCGCTGAGGCCGCGGCCCTCGGTCTCGGCACCGAGTTGGAGATTGCGGCGATCGAGTCTGCCTTTCGACAGTTCGAGCGCCTTGGCCACGACGAGTTCATGGCTGTGAATGCATCGCCCGCTGTCATGTTTGATGATCGATTTGGCGAACTGGTGCGCGGGCATCATCGCGGACGTGTGGTCATTGAGATTACCGAGCACCAGCCCGTGAGCGACTACGCCAAGCTGATCGCCATCTGTCAGGAACTGAGAGAGGACGAAGTTCGACTGGCCATCGACGATGCGGGCGCGGGTTATGCGAGTCTCCGTCACATTCTGATGTTGCGACCGGACATCATCAAGTTCGACATTGCGCTCACGCATGGCATCGACCAAGACCCTGTGAAGCGCGCACTGGCCGCATCGCTGCTCCAATTCTCAAACGAGTTGAACGCGACGGTAACCGCTGAGGGAATCGAAACCGAAGAGGAGCTGTCGACGCTCCGCGATCT
>DASXEU010000034.1:0-9072 GCA_036489935.1 Acidimicrobiales bacterium | reverse complement strand
CATGGAGGGCCAGATCCTGACGGGTACCGGTCCGGTCGAAGGTCCGTCGGGTCCCCTGCGCCGCGGGCGAGCCGACTATCCGGTTTCGGAGATGCAGGCCGCCTTCTTCTTCGCGCGCTCTGAAACGATATGGGGCGGCACGGCTGAGATTCAGCGCAACATCATCGGAGAGCGCGCCCTTGGTCTGCCGAAGGAACCCCGCGTCACCACGTAGGCGGTCCACTTCGGTTCGTGCAGCGCGTGGGGTCTCTGCTTGACTGAGTGAATGTCGAGTGTCGCCGTCACCATCTACGGCGTCTGTGCCGTCTCTTTCATGATGACGATGTACGCCCTTGAGCGGCGCCACCGCCGATACATCCTGCTCTTCGCGCTGGGGTGCCTGCTCTCGAGCGCGTACGGCTTCCTCTCGGGCGCGTGGCCCTTCGGTGTTGTCGAGTTCATATGGTCGGGCATCGCGCTACGCCGTTATCGAGCATCAATGCTCGGAGCCGACTGAGCACGTTACGCTCGCTCAGCGAAAGGAATCCGTGTATCAAGTCCCCAGCCAGCGCGACAAGCTGATCATCGTGACCGGCGCCAATAGCGGCACCGGCAAGGAGATCGCCCGACGGCTCGCGGAGGCCGATGCCGACGTGATCATCGCCGTGCGCGACGCGAGCAAGGGTGAAGCCGCACGACAGGAACTGCTCACAGCCCAGCCCGACGCCCGCCTCACGGTGCGCGTGCTTGACCTCGCCGACCTCTCATCCGTGAAGCGCTTCGCGGAGGCACTCCTCGCCGAGGGACGACCCATCGACGCGCTCGTCAACAATGCGGGCGTCATGATGCCGCCCAAGCGTTTCGAGACGGCCGACGGCTTCGAGTTGCAAATGGGCACGAACTTCCTCGGGCCCTTCGCGCTCACACTGCGTCTTCTGCCGCTGCTCGTCGGTAACGGAGCGCGCGTCTCGACGATGAGTAGCGTCGCTGCGCTGAGAGGACGCATTCGCTTTGACGACCCTCAGTGGAGTTCTCGCTACCGCCCCTCGTCCGCCTACGCCCAGTCCAAGCTCGCCGACCTTCTCTTCGCCCTTCACCTCGCCGACATCGCTCGCGCGCACAACTGGCCGCTCGTGAGCAACGCAGCGCACCCCGGCTTCACGCGCACGAATCTCATCAGCGCGGGCGCGAGCCTCGGTCATGACCGACCTCGACGCCAATGGGTCAACAGAGCTACCTTTTTGTTCTCGCAATCTGCGGAGAGCGGAGCGGAACCAATGCTCTATGCCGTCACGAGCCCGGACGCATTCAATGGCGCGTACTACGGTCCAAACCGAATGATCGTCGGATCCACCACGTTGATACGCCCACCCAAGTTGGCTCGATCACCGGATCTCGGCCCGCGCCTTTTCGCACTCGGCGAGGAACTTACTGGCGTGTCGCTCCCGGCGTAGCTTCGCTACAGGGAGCGGTAGCGCGGGATGTATCCGCCGGTGCCCATCAGCGAGGACTCTTCAGGATCCATTGACTGGTCGACGTCGCCAACCACTTCGGTGACCCACGGGAGACGATCCGTCAATATCCTCGTGACGCCGCCCTGGATGGTGTCGGTCGAGATCGCGCAGCTAGAACACGCGCCCTGCAGCTGCACCTCAACGACGCCGGTTTCGACGTCGGCTCGAATGAGCACGAGATCGCCGCCGTCCGCTTGCACCGACGGACGCATCAACTCCATCAGTGCATTGAGTGCGGAGATCCGACTTACTCGTTCTTGCTCCGTGAGTTCCATACATCCAGTCTGCCGTGAAATCACTGCGGCGTGCCCGAGCCCTTCACTACGATGAGCCAATGCACGAGGGCGCCCTTTCTGTTGATGACATCGACCTGTCCGACGTCGAATTTTGGCTTCGACCGTACCGAGAACGGGCGGAAGCTTTTCGCACGTTGCGCCGCGAGCGGCCGATCAGTCACTACGACGAGCCCGACACCTCCGCCTCGGCGTTTGCCCTTCCGAAGGGGAACGGGTACTACGCCGTCACCCGCCACGCGGACGTCGCCGAGGTAACGCGCCGACCCGACGTCTTTCTGTCTGGGCACGGGACCGTCACCATGTTTGATTTGCCCCCCGAGATGGCCGAATACTTCTCGGGCATGATCTCAACCGATAACCCGAAGCACGCACGACTTCGCCGCATCGTTTCAAACGCCTTCAATCCGCGAAACGTCCTCGCGATCGAGGAGTCCATCGAGCGCGTCGCTGGTGAGACCATCACGCGAGCGATCGAAAGTGGCACGGGCGACTTCGTGGTCGACATCGCGTCGCCCTACCCGAGTGAGATCATCTGCCAAATGTTGGGCGTGCCCAAAAGCGAGTACGAGACCGTGGTGCGATGCGCGAGCGTTATCCTCTCCAACGGTGACAACGAGATCATCGGCGAAGGCGCTGACCCCGTGGTGGCGCTGCTCGAAGCCGGCGCGACGCTGATCGGCATTATGGAAGAGCTCGGCAAGTACCGGCGCGATGAGCCGATCGATGACGTGACGAGCGCACTCGTGAACGCAGAGATCGAATCCGAACGTCTCACCCAACAAGAGCTCGCGTCGTTCTTCGTGCTCCTCGTGACGGCCGGCAGCGAGACGACGCGCACGGCGCTCAGTCACGCGCTGCACTATTTCGGCGAGTTCCCCGACCAGCGGCGTCGGCTCGCGGACGATTTCGAGGGACTCGCGAAGACCGCGACCGACGAGATCGTTCGATACGCCTCGCCCATCGGATGGACGCGTCGCACGCTCGCGAGCGATTACACGCTCGCGGGCGTCGATCTGCGCGCGGGCGAGCATGTCGTGCAGTTCTACGGATCAGCCAACCGTGACGAGACCGTCTTTGCCGATCCAGAAACGTTTGACGTCGGTCGAACGCCAAATGACCACTTCGGTTTTGGTGCCCCGGGACCGCATTTCTGCTTAGGCGCTCACCTTGCGCGTCGAGAGATTACCCATATGTGGCGCGAGCTGCTCTCACGCACGCCGGGTATTCACGCAACGAACCAACCGGTCCAGTTGGCGTCGAGTTTCGTGAACGGCATCAAGCATCTCGACTACAGCTTCGACTGAGAGCCGTCGTCTAGGCGCGCCGCGCCACAACCGCCTCGTCGTACGCGTGCAGCGCTCTCGGTCCCCAGACCGTGCCAGGACCACCGTTCATCGAGATCGCCACACCAATCGCCTCGGCCACTTGCTGGCGGGTTGCCCCGGCGCGCAGCGCGCCGCGCGCGTGCGCCACGATGCAACCGTCGCACTCGCGGGTCACCGCGATAACGATCGCCATGAGCTCTTTCATGGCGCTCGACACCTCGCCGTCCGCCATCGCGGCCGTAGATAATGCTGTGTAGTTTTTCATGACCTCCGGTATCAAACCGTGCAAATCCAACGCCGGTTGACGGAGTTCTTCACGTACGCGTTCCATGCTGTCCATAGCTACCTCCGATAGGAGCGTAGTGATCATTCTTCGAGTCCCAAAATCTTGGTTGGCACCACCGCGATTTCATAAGATTGCGCAATGACTGCCATCGACGACCTCATAGAGAACAACCGTCGCTCCGTTGACGAACACGGTTACCACGTGCTCGCGACGGAGCCCAAACTTCAGCTTGCGATTCTTACGTGTATGGACTCGCGCATCAATCTCTTCGGCGATCTCGGACTGAAAATCGGCGAGGCGCACCTCGTGAGAAACGCGGGCGGCATTGCGAGCGAGGACGCGATCCGTTCGCTCCTGCTCAGCCAGTGGTTACTCGGCACTCGAGCGATCATGGTGATCCACCACACGCGTTGTGGGCTTGAGACCTTTGACGAACTGATCCTGAAGGAGGAGATCGCCGCAGAGCTGCGAGTAAGGCCGCCGTTTCGCCTCGGCGCCTACAAGGATGTCGAAGAGGACACGCGCCAGACGGTGCAAGCGCTGCGCGAAAGTCCGTTCCTGAGCGATTCGGAGATCCGCGGTTTCGTGTTCGACGTCGATGACGGGTCCTTGCGCGAAGTCAACGTGCCCTACAGCAACTTCTTGAAGCCCTGACTCATCGAGACATAGTCATTTGACTCGTAGAAGCGGTGCGCGTCCGTGCGCACGTTTCGGCTGGTCAGCTGTATTCGGTAGCACCCTTCGCGTCGGGCGATCACTTCGGCCGCGGCGAGCAGCTCTGCGCCGACGCCTCGGCTTCGCCAATCGCTTCGCACGTGGACGCTCTCTAGTTCACAGCACCACCCGCCGGTGTGTTGGAAGTGAGGAAATACCACGACCTGCACGATGCCGATGACGTCCCCGCCCGCGTCAGCAACCAACACATCACCGCGACGTTGACGCGTCTCCTCGACGGCGCGCCAGTAGGCGTCAACGTCGAGCTCGTGTTCGTCGTCGGGCGTGAGCGAGCCACCCTGTATGACGAGTGACGCTGCAACAACGTCGTTGAACTCGATAGGACGAACCGTGAAGTCCACGACTAGATCCGCGGGTCAATCGGCGTGAGCACGCCCACACTGTGCTCGATCGCTTCGGCGGCGTTGAGACAGAGGTCTTCCCGAAAGAGATCACCAATGACCTGCACGCCCGTTGGAAATCCGTTCGCGATGCCGGTCGGTACGCACGCCGCCGGAAGTCCGAGCAGATTCGCCGGCAAGACAAATCGAAACATTTCGACGACCTTCAGCGCGCTGTCGGCATCGATCAGATCAAAACCCAATTCGAAGGGAGGCTGGGTCGCCGTTGGTCCCACAATGAGTGGATACGTCATAAAGAACTCGCGCCACGCGCGTGCGACGCGCGTTCGATTCTCGAACATGAGAGCGACCGACTCGGACGTCACGGGAGGAAACTCGACGCGCGTCAAGTCGAGAAACCTTCGACCCCCCTCACCCATGAAGGGATCGAGCAACGGCTCAATGAGCTCAAGGCTCCTCGTCATCAGCTCACTCCAGGAGAAGTACGCGTCAAAGACCATCGGCGGCTCGATCTCTTCCACCTCATAACCAGCTGCCTCGAGCGCGCGACCCGCGACCCGCACTCCCTCCGCCACCTCGAGCGCGGTGTCGCCGCCGGGCGGCTCCACCACGAGCGCCACGCGCTTAGAGACCGGCGGACCGTGCAGCGGCACGTCGACGGACTGCGGATCGCGGTGGTGCGCGCCCATCACAACGTCGAGGCCGCGACGAACGTCGCTGACGTGACGAGCCAGCACACCTTCAGCAAACATGATCTGGGAATGAATGGGCTGCTCGAGGACGGCGCTCGGGTTGCCGTGGGCCACGCGGCCCCGAGATGGCTTGATCGAGGCGATGCCGCAGCAGTAAGCCGGATTGCGCAGAGAACCGCCTACGTCGTTGCCGAGGCCGAGTGGACTCATCCCCGACGCGATGCTCGCCGCCTCCCCGCCCGAGGATCCTGCCGTCGTATAGCCGCGCTTCCAGGGATTATGCGTCGCGCCGAAGAGGGACGACTCGGTGTTCATCCTCAGACCGAAGTCGGGCATGTTGGTTCGAGCGAGCATGACGGCGCCCGCGGCGCGCATCTTTTCGACCGTCGGCGCGTCGTGGGTCGCGACGAAATCCTTCAACGTCGCCGCGCCTTCACTCGTCGCATATCCCGCGACGTCCAGGTTGATCTTCACCGTGAAGGGCACGCCGTGCAGGGCACCGAGTGGCTCGCCCGCCTTCAGCGCGGCGTCCGCGGCGTCCGCTGCGGCGAGAACCTCATCGGGTCGCAACTCGACGACGGCATTGAGCTCGTCGTTTACCTGCTCGATGCGCTCCAAGTGCGCCGTGACCACTTCGCGCGAGGAGACTTCACCAGCGCGAATACGTTGCGCCAGTACCGACGCGGACTCTCGCCACAGTTCATCTGACACTCGCCACCCCCCGGGTCATCCGGGTAGTTTGCCACGTCGCCGCGGCCAGTTCGACTCAGCCGAAGCGACCGAGGGTGTAGTCCAGGGTGCGTGAATCGTCCGGGTTATTGAAGATCTTTTCGGTAGTGTCGAATTCGATCAGCTCACCGGCCCGGTCTTCGCCCATCAACAAGAAGGCGCAGTCATCCGAGATACGCGCTGCCTGCTGCATGTTGTGCGTGACGATGATCACCGTCACGCGGCTTTTCAGGTCCTTCATCAGTTCCTCGATGTGCAAGGTCGCAATCGGGTCGAGGGCAGAGGTCGGTTCGTCCATCAACAGGACCTCGGGGTCGAGCGCCAGCGCCCGAGCGATGCAGAGACGCTGCTGTTCGCCACCCGACAGATTCGACGCAGCGACCTTGAGGCGACTCGACACCGAGTCCCACAACGCCGCCGAACGAAGCGACGCTTCGGCCGATTCGTCCAGCAGGGACTTCTTCTTCACGCCGTTGAATCGAAGACCGGAGACCACGTTGTCGTAGATCGACATCGTCGGAAAGGGGTTAGGGCGCTGGAACACCATGCCGACGCGCGTGCGCAGTTCGGTGACCGTGAGGTTCCCGCGGTAGATGTCGGTGCCCTCAAGCGTGATCTTGCCGCTTACCTTTGCGCCGGGCGTCAGATCGTGAAGACGGTTGAGCGCGCGCAGCAGCGTGGTCTTGCCCGAACCTGACGGTCCGATGAGACTCGTGACGCGATTCTTCGCAACATCAAAGGTGCAGTCGCGCACCGCGACGCGACCGTGGAATGACACGGCGACGTCGTGCAGTTGCATCGCTATCGGACCGCGCTCCGCTGGCGAAGATGATTGAACCTCGGTTTTGATCTCAGTCATGGTCTTTATCTCTTGCTCCATAGTTAGTTTCTAACCTGCTGCTTTCTCGATGCCCAAATCCGGGCGGTAAGGCTGAGAATGAAAACGAAAATGACCAGGACTAACGCGATACCCCAGACTTGGGCGCGCTGGCTCGGCCACTCAGACTTCGCATTCTCGAAAATAGCGAGTGGCATCGACGAGACGGGGTCGAAGGGCTTCCACGAGTTGGTGTAGCCGCCACCGATCACGAGGAGCACGGGGGCGGTCTCGCCGACGGCGCGCGAGATTGCGAGGATGACGCCCGTCACGATGCCAGTCAGCGCTGAAGGCAGCACGATGCCAAGCGACACCTTGTGAGATTTTGCCCCGAGTGCGAGACCGGCTTCGCGCAGCGTCAGAGGAACGTTGCGCACGGCGATCTCGGTCGAGATGATGATGACCGGCAACATCAGAACTGCCAACGCGAACGCGCCGGCGATCGAGGAGAACCCGACGTTGAGATCGTGCACGATGAGCGAAAATGCGAAGAGCCCCATCAAGATCGATGGCGCACCCGCCATCGTTTGGGACACCACGCGCAGCGTGGTAGCCAATTTGGAATCGGTCTCTGCGAGATACACCCCCACGAGTACGCCGAGGGGAATCGCGACGATCGAGGCGTAGACCGTGAGGGCGATGGTGCCAATGATGTCGTTGGAGATGCCACCGGTCCCCGTGGGATCGATCAGCGTCGGGGTCGTCGGGAGCGTCGTAAAGAACTTCCAGTTGATTTGACCGAGGCCTTGCTTGAACAGCTGGTACATCAAGAGGACGAGCGGGACAGCGGCGACAAGCAGGGCGACCGAGCAGAGCACGACCATGATTCGAGACGTGGCGACGCGACGCGCACGAACGCGTTCGGAGGTTCTGCGGATCTCGGCACGCATGTCGTGTCCGGTGTCCTTTGGCTCTTCGAGATCGATGAGGTTGCTCATACGCGGGCCAGTGCTCGACGTTGACGAGTAACCAGTGAACGACTGATGAGTGCAAGGCACACGTTCAAGAGCATGAGCAGCACGCCGAGCGCCATCAACGCCGAAATCTCATTGCCCTGTGCCTCACCGAATTCAGTGGCGATCCATGCCGCAATGGACGTGCCCGGGTAGAGGAGATGGAATTGGACGTTGGCCACGCTGCCCGCGACGAGCGCGACGGCGACCGTCTCGCCGGTCGCCCGAGCAAGCGCGAGGAAGGTCGCACCAAACAGTCCGATTTTCGCGGTGGGAAGGACCACTTCACGAATCATCTGCCAGCGCGTGGCGCCGAGCGAGAGACTCGCTTCCATGAGATCCTGAGGGACCACGGCGATGACTTCGCGACTGATCGCCACGAACGTCGGAAGAATCATGATGCCTAGCACGATGGAGGCGAGGAGCAGCGAGGTACCGAACTCCTGGCCGGAGTTGCCGAAGATTGCTTTCGCAAAAGGCCAGCTGTTGAGCCAAGGGTTGACCGTTGTCTGCATCCATGGCGCAATGACGAGAAGGCCCCAGAGCCCGTAGACGACGCTCGGGATCGCGGCCAGCAACTCGACCAGCGTCGCCACGATCGTGCGGAATTGTCGAGGAATGAAAAACACAATCGAGATCGACGTGCCGAGGCCAATGATCACGGCGATGACGAGTGCGATGAGTGACGTCTCAAGCGTTCCGAGGATCATCGGAAGCCCTCCGAACGGACCGTCCGGCGAGGTCCAACCCTTCCCCGTGAGGAGCGTCGTGCCGTGATGGATCCACTCGGGCCACGAACTCCAAAAAATCGTACCAACGAAACCGAGGCTGATCGCTGCGAATAACAGCGCCGCCACAATGAGCACGTAGTGATACCACGTACGACGCGAGATGGTGGAGGAACCTGGTTCCTCCACCATCTCGTCGTACTCAAGCAAGCCGACGACAGGTGTCTCAGACATCTGGTTTCAGCTGCTCCCTTGCTCTAGTAAGTAATGAATTGCTTACGACTTCTGGGTAACGCACGCGGTTCCGCTTGACGTCACGGTCTCAAGCTGGGCTCGAGCGTATGCACGCGCCGCGGTCGGCAGGGGCACGTAGCCCTCGGTCTCCGCATCCTTGTTCTGAGCGGCGTGAGTCTCCCAGTCGAGGTACTTCGTCGCAGCTTCACATGTGGCTTCGCTGGACTCGACTTTGGGAATGATCGCCCAGCTGTACGTCGCGAACGGCCACACGTCATTGCCAGGCTCGTCGGTGATCGCAAAGTTGTCTGGGGTCACGGCGGAACCAGCTGCGGCAGCGGCAGCAGCGATGTTCGTCAAGCTGGGCTCGAGCCATTGGCCGT
>DASXEU010000021.1:0-14447 GCA_036489935.1 Acidimicrobiales bacterium | reverse complement strand
CGGGTTTTCGCGCGGGCTTCTACGCCGGTGACGAAGAGCTCGTTCCGTACTTGCGCTTGGTGCGTCAGCATGCGGGCTTTATGGTGCCGGGTCCAGTCCAGGCGGCGGCCGCCCTCGCGTACGGCGACGACGAGCACGTGCATGTCCAACGCGATCGCTACGTTCGTCGACTCGAGCTTCTGAGCGATGCCCTCAGCCACGTCGGGATCGTTGCCCCCGTGCCCGACGGCGCGTTCTACTTGTGGTGCTCAAAGGAGAGGCTCGATGGATGGTCGCTCGCGTCGCTCCTCGCCGAACGATCGGGACTCGTCGTGAGCCCCGGTGAGTTTTATGGCGATGTCTCGGCCGACTTCGTGCGCATCGCCGTCGTGCAGCCTGACGAGCGACTCGAGCTCGCTGCGCAACGCCTCAAAGCCTCCTAGTGCCCAAACTACGATGAAGTGGTGAGTGAACTAGAAACGCGCATCGGCCAGTGGTTTGAGCAGTTGTCCGAGATGAACCCGCAAAACATTGAGGCTCGTCGTGACGTTGAGCTTGTCATTGCGAAACTGGACGACGGCCAGATTCGCGTCGCCGAGCTCGACACGAGCGGCGAGGTCGTCGTGCACGAGTGGATAAAGCAGGCGATCTTGCTGCTCTTTCGCTTGCGAGGCCTCGAGAAGTACGAGGCGGGACCGTTCGAGTATCTCGACAAGCTGGAGCTGAAGGGCGACTACGAACACCGCGGCGTGCGCGCCGTGCCGGGTGCGATCGCTCGTCGCGGCAGCTACCTCAGCCCCGGGGTCATCTTGATGCCGAGCTTCGTCAACATTGGCGCATGGGTCGGGCGCGACTCGATGGTCGACACCTGGGCGACGGTCGGCAGCTGCGCACAGATTGGCGCCAACGTGCACCTTGCCGGCGGTGTGGGCATTGGCGGCGTGCTCGAGCCTCCTAATGCGGTGCCGGTCGTCATTGAAGACGACGCCTTCATTGGAAGCCGCTGCATGATCGTCGATGGCGCACGGGTCGGACGCGGTTCCGTCATCGGGGCGGGGACGAATTTGAATCCCTCGATTCCAGTCATTGACGCAGAGACCGGCGAAGAAGTGTCGCGAGGTCGCGTGCCGGACTACTGCGTTGCGGTATCAGCCAGTCGACGCCGAGAGTACCCAGGCGGCGAGTACTTCCTGCCCTGTGTGCTGATCATCAAGCGTTTGAGCGAAGGCGAGCGCCATAACAAAGTGGCGCTTAACAGCATCCTGCGCGATCACGGGGTCGCCACGTGAGCCGACTCGACGAAGCGTTCGAACTGGTCTCGATCAGCTCGATCAGTCGGCACGAGTCCGAGATCGCATCGTTCGTCGAGTCAACACTTCGCGAAGCCCCGCACCTTGACGTGGAGCGCGTGGGGGACAATGTCGTCGCGCGCACGACTGGTCACCTCGCAACGCGAGTGATCGTCGCGGGACACCTTGATACGGTGCCAGGGGACGCGAGCGCCGCCGTGATCAGCGACGGCGCTTTGCGCGGTGTCGGCGCCTGCGATATGAAAGGCTCGCTCGCCGTGATGCTCAACGTGGCCCGCGAGGTAACGCCGCGGTCGTCAGAGCTCACGTGGATCTTCTACGCACGAGAGGAGATCGCACGCAGCGAATCAGGCTTGAGCGAGCTGATGGAGCTTCGCCCCGAACTCGTGCAAGGGGATGTGGCGATCCTTGCCGAACCGACCGGTGGTCGCGTCGAAGCGGGATGCCAAGGGACGCTACGAGCGGAAGTGATCGTCATGGGAGCGAGAGCGCACACGGCCCGCCCTTTTACGGGTCGAAACGCTATCCATCGGCTTGGTGCCGTCATAGCTCGCATCGCGAACTACGAGCCGCGCACCGTCGACATCGACGGCGTGCGCTACACCGAGCAGCTGCAGGTTGTCGCCGTCGAAGGTGGTGTCGCACCCAACGTCGTACCCGACCGCGCATCGCTCACGATCAATCACCGGGTGGCTCCCGATCGAACGATCGAAGAAGCGACGGAATGGCTGACGTCGTTCCTCAGCGACGTCCTCGAGTCGGATGACAGCCTGACGGTGCTCGACTCGGCGCCAAGCGCTCCACCGATGCTCGCGAACCAGCGTCTGCGATCGCTGGTGGATCTGACCGGTCGACCGGCCGAGGGAAAAGTGGGTTGGACGGACGTCGCTACATTCCACGAGCTGGGCGTGCCGTCGACAAACTTTGGCGCGGGCGACCCACTCCTCGCGCACCGCAGTGACGAGTTTGTGACGACGACGGAGCTCAACGAGTTCGAGCGGGTCCTTCGCGCCTGGTTGGCGTAACTCGAGCTAGCTAGTAGTGGCGTAACACGGAGATAACGCGCCCGTAGACAACAACTTCGTTCGAGTCGAAGTCCATTGGTTCCATCGACGAGTTCTCAGGCTTCAAAATGATTCGAGAACCTTGACGGAAGAAGCGCTTCACTGTTGCCTCGTCCCCGGGGATCCCCGCCACGACGATCTCTCCGTCGCGCGCGGTCTGCTGGCGTTCGACCACAATGAAGTCGCCTGAGAGGATGGCCGCGTCGACCATGGAGTCGCCGCGCACCTGCAGCACGAAACTGTCGCCGCGACCCGAGAACTGCTCGGGAATCGACATCAGCTCGTGCGCGCTTTCGCTGCCGAGCACGCCCGTACCGGCCGCGACATCGCCGACGAAGGGGATGTGACGGATGTGCTGCTCGGGCGCGGGGTTCGCAGCGTCGAGTCGAACGGTCAGCGTGCGGGGCTGTTGGGGGTTCTTCTCGATGTAGCCCGCGTTCTTTAGCACGGTGATGTGGTTCGCGACGGTCGCTGACGAGGAGAGACCTACGTGTTCGCCGATCTCGCGGATCGTGGGGGGAAAGCTGCGCTCGCGCTGGCAGGCGACGATGAACTCAAGAATCTGTCGACGCATCGGTGTCAGTACTTCAGCCATGGTTCCTCCGGTCGCGAACAGTTGTTCGTAGGTTAACACCGCCAACGCGAGCGAGACAAACATTCGTTCGTGTTTTCTGGCGCCACGACCGATGGGTCCCTTTTAAAGGAGGCCCGATGGCAGAAGAGTTAGGTCCGTGCTGGCAGGATTTCGATGATGTCGTACGTGCGGGGATGCGCCGCGTCCTTCTCTACGGTCCTCCCGGAACGGGAAAGACGTTCGCGGCGTTACATCACGGGGTGTCGTCGAGCACCCCCGCCGAGCGGCTCATCTGCACCGAAGATCTGACGTCGGGAGAGATCACTGGTACGTGGATGCCGACTGGTGAGCAGCGATTCGAGTGGAAAGAGGGTCCTGGCATCCGAGCGTGGCGGGGCCACGACGGGCGGGGAACGCGACTCGTGCTCGACGAAGTTGATCGCGCGTCGGGCGACGCACTCGCGACGCTGCTCGCCATCACCGACTCGCCAGAGTCGGCGCGTTGGCGTAATCCCGAGACCCTCGAATGGGTACGACCGGGCCGTGAGTTTTCCGTCGTCATGACTTCCAACGTGGACGAACTCGAGGAGATTCCCGCGGCACTTCGCGACCGATTTCCCATCAATATCCGCGTTGACCGCCCTCATCCGGACGGCGTTGCCCAGTTGAGTCGCGACCTGCGCGCGCCCGCACTCGCCGGATCGTTAGGTCCCCGAGAACGCCGGATCTCTCTTCGCAGCTTCTATGCCTTTGACGAACTCCGCACTCATCATGGGGCAGAACGAGCAGCGAACCTCGTTTTTGGCTACGACGCAGCGCAGAGCGTGCTCGACGCGCTCACGATTGGCGCGGTGTCGTGAGACCATCCGTCATCTATCCCGAACTTCTCAGTGGACGGGACGATGAGGAATCGCTCCGGCCGTGGACCATTCAGGAGGGCTCGACCGTTCGCGGAGCCGCCAGTTGCAACCTCACCGACCGGATACTTGAGGTTCCCCTCGGTGTAGGCGAACAGGCGCGAGTCGTTCGAGCCCACGAGCTGATGCACGCTCGCGTCAGTCCCCATGCTCACCACATGGTGCGCGCCCTCAATGAGGTGTCGGCGCGAGCGCTCGAGTGCGCGGAGGAGTTGCGGGTCAATACGCTCCTCGCCCAACTCGGATTCGACCTCTCGGTGTTGTACGACGGCACGGAGAAACCCGGAGCGCGCCGACTCGCCAGCGAGGGGTCGTGGGCTGAAGCGGTGTGTTTCATGCTCGCCGTCCTTGGGACGGGCGCGGAGCGCGAGTTCTTTTCGGGGGTCCGCCTGGGCGATGCCACGTGGCTTGCGCCGCTGCGCGCCGTGAGAAAGCGCGCGCTCGCGATTCTCGATCAGCGCAGGGACGTGCTGAGCGCAACGCGCCTCAACGGCGACGACCTACCCAGCGGGTACGCCGGCTCGACGCTCGAGATTGCGCGCATGGTCACGAACGTCCTCGGAGCACGCATTCCGGTGTCAACCCAGGAATTGCGGGCTTTTCGGCGGTCCCTCGAAGTAGGAGGGCGTCGCCCACCCACCGGTGTCTTCGCGCCACTCGTCGTCAACGACGCGCTCGGTCGGCGTGTTGAGATCCAGCGAAGTCCATCGCGGCGAACGCGTCCAGCGACCAGCGGCACTGTGATGCGCTATCCGGGTCGACTGCTCACTGACCAGCATCGAAGGGCCTTCGGTCGTCGAGTCAGTGCTCGCGGCGGCATCGTCGTGATTGACCAGTCCGGATCAATGGATATCGATCCCCAGCAACTTCACGCGCTCGTACGGGCCGCACCGGAAGCTCTCGTCATTGGCTACAGCCACCGACCCGGCGACAGGGGAGCAACGCCGAACTGCTGGGTACTGTGCGACCGCGTGAGGGTCGCCGCGTCGTATCCATCGGGCAACGTCGGCAACGGCGTCGACGGTCCCGCGTTGTGCTGGGCGCTCGGTCGGCGACGAAGGGGCGAGGTCGTGGTCTGGGTCACGGATGGACAGGTCACCGACTCCCACGATCACCCCGACGAACGACTCGCCGCTTGGTGCGCAGCCCTCGTCCGCCGTCATCGGATCCGCCTCGCTCGAGACCTCGTGGAAGCCACCACCCTGCTACGTACCAATCGAGCACTTCCGCGAGCTCGCTGGATCGAATTCGGCCGACTGGGCCGAAAACTCCTGGAAACCTCGAGTTCAACGCTCAGTCCATGATGAATGGGGCACCGTACCAACGCTGCGCCGAGGATTGAAGCTCGAAAACACGGGCCAACACGGGAAAACGCGCCGCTATCGACCCGGCCGACGCCTCGAGCCTCGATGACGGCATCGATTTCGGGCCCGTTTCCATGGTGTTGCATTCACAGGTGCTGCCTGCAACTGCAGTTTTGCCCCTGGTAGTGTTCGACAAAAGTCAAATCGACTTGACGTCCCGGGGGTTAATACATGTCACTTCGGTGACAAGTAGGTGAACCCAGTGGCGTGCAGTAAAGGAATTCAATCAAGGGAGGACGTAGCTTATGAAGCTTCGTTGGAATAAGTCAGTGGCGCTCGCCGCTGTAGGGGCGATGGCCTTGACAGGCGTGCCGCTCGCAGCAGGAATTGGAACAAGTTCGGCGGCTTCCAAGCCTTCGTACACGATTGGCGTGCAGGGTCCCTTCACCGGGAGCGACTCTGACTACGGTGACTACGAATACGCAGGCGTCGAGTTTGCCGTCAGTCAGGCGAATGCCAGCGGAAAGTACGCTTTCACGCTCAAGACCGAGAAGTTTGACGACCAGGGTTCGTCGACTGTTGCGCCTGGAGCGGCCCAAAAGGCCGTAGGCACCAAGGGACTCGTCGCGATTGTCGGCCCGTCATTCTCGGGTGCTTCGCAGGTTTCGTACCAGTACTACCACGCAGCGCACATCGCTGAAGTGAGCCCGTCGGCAACCGCCGTGGCGCTCGCAAGCGGCACGGACAGTAGTTTCTTCCGCACCGTGGCCGACGATTCGGTCCAGGGTTCGGCGGACGCGAGCTACCTCGTGACCACCAAGAGTGAGAAGAACATCACCGTCATCGGGGACGAGTCGTTCTACGGCACCGGCCTCGCGAACGTCGTTGCCACGCAGGCAGCGAAGCTCGGTGCGACCGTGACCACGAAGTCCATCGCGAACATCAACGAAGGCGGCGGCGGTAACGCTGGCGCTTACAGCACCTTGGCGACTGAGTTGGCCCAGGCGAACCCCGCGGCGATCTTCTACGGAGGGTACGCACCGGAGTTCGGCGAGCTCCTCGGTGACCTCGCGAGTGACGGCTACACGACGTCCAACCACGTGATCATGTCAGGTGATGGATCGAACGACCCCGCATTGATGACGAGCACCTCACCGGCGACTGCCGCGAACGGTGCATTCCTCAGTGAGTCGGCGACCGGCAAAGTGAGCTACTTCACCGGCAAGATGGCGAGCGAGTTCACGAAGCTGACCCACACGAAGGCCTCGGTCGCGATCTACGCTGCCCAGTCCTACGATGCGGCGAACGCAATCATCAAGGCATTGGTCGCGGACAAGAAGACCTCGTCCATCTCGACCCTGCGCAAGGAGACGGTGGCTTCATTGCACAAGGTCTCCTTCGTGGGCGTGACCGGTCCCATCTCCTTCCAGCCTGATGGTGACCTCAAGGTTGACAAGGGCGCAGTGCAGATTTCCTCAGTCATCAATGGAGTCATAACGATTCAGACGAACGTCGGCTGATAGACATTCACATGTAGTTGCCGCTAGGGCCGGGGTTTCAGCCCCGGCCCTAGCGGCGTATCGGTCTAGTCAAGGGTCTCTAGGTATTCATGGGATTTGCCCACTTTTGGTTCTCGGGGTTCGATCAGATTCGCTCTGGTTTTTGGGCGTATGTCGCGGTGGGTCTCGAAAACGGCTCGCTCTACGCGATGATCGCGGTCGGGTACACGCTGGTCTACGGCGTGCTTGGGCTCATCAACTTCGCGCACGGCGAAGTCTTCATGTGCGGTGGTTTCGCTGCGGTGTTAATCACCCACGCGATTCTCGGCAGCGGCGTGGAAGACGGCTGGGCCTCGGTTGGTCTCGTGCTCATCGGCATCGTCTTCGCCGGCTGTATCAGTGCACTCGTAGCGACCGGCGTCGAGCGAGTGGCCTATCGACCTCTACGACGAAGACACGCTCCCAAGCTCGCTTATCTCATCAGCGCGATCGGCGCGTCATATTTCTTACAGACGCTCGCCGGCAAAGAGTTTGGCTACGGCCAGAACGTCTTTCCCGCGGAGGTGTTTCCTGCCGGCCAAACGCTGTTCTCGATCGGTAACACCCCCATTCACACGATCCAGGTCGTTTGCTTGGTCGTCGGCGTCTCCATGTTCCTGTCGGCGGACCGCATTGTGCGTTCGACGCGTCTCGGTCGAAGCATTCGCGCCGTGTCCCAGGACGCCGAGACCTCGGCACTCATGGGCGTCAACATCGATCGCACGATCACGCTGACCTTCATCATTGGTGGCACGCTCGCGGGCGCCGCCGGATTCCTCTATTCCATCCAGAACGGCATCATCCAAAGCTCGGGCACCGAGCTCGGCATCTACGCCTTCACGGCTGCCGTCCTCGGTGGCATTGGCAACCTGCGTGGTGCGGCGCTCGGTGGGCTTCTCATCGGACTCTTCGGAAGCTTCTCCGTGCCATTCGCGTTCGAGGGCAATATCTCCTGGACGGAGATCTACACCTTCTTGATCCTGGTGCTCGTCTTGATCATTCGCCCGACCGGCATCCTCGGTGAGAAGTCGGGGAGGACTGCGTGAACCTGCTCACGCGACCCTCGCTGAAGCGGCTCTTCGCCACCCTGTTGCTCGCTGCCGTCGTCGCAGTGATGACGGGAGCACCGGGCGGATTCGGCGTGCCCGCCGATACGGGTGTCCACGGATCGTTCTTGGAACACGTGTCGTACTTCGGGCTGTTCCGCACGCAGCGCTGGGCCATCTTCTTGACGCTCGGGATTCTCGCCTGGCTCATCGTCTCCTTCTATCAGCCGCGTGCGCTCTCCATCCGCAAGCGCGTCGCGCCCGTGACAGCGTTCCCCTCGCGGCTCATGGAGCGCCGGAGCCATCGACTGATCCTGATTGCGGTCGTCGTCGTGCTCACGCTCTTTATCCCGCACCTCGAGCACCAGCAGTTCTGGATGTATTTGATCGTCGAACAGATCGGCGTGTGGATTCTGCTCGCCCAGGGCCTCAACGTGGTGGTCGGCTTTGCCGGTCTGCTCGACCTCGGATTTGCCGCCTTCTACGCCATTGGCGCGTACTCAACGGCGTGGCTGACGGGCGTGTTGCCGACACCCGCGCCCTTCCATCATCCGATTCCGACCCTTTGGTGCATCCCCATTGGCGTGGGCCTCGCCATGATCTTTGGCATCATCCTCGGCATTCCGACGCTTCGACTTCGGGGCGACTACTTGGCGATCGTCACGCTCGGTTTCGCGCTCATCATCGACGACTTCGTCGGAACCCAGAGCGGACTGACCGGAGGTGGCGAAGGTTCACTCACGGTACCCAAGTTCGACCTGAATCTCGGGTTTTGGCACTACCGCTGGGGGATAAGTCCGACCCCGTACTTCTATCTCTGCATGCTCTTCGTCGTGATCTTCATCATCGTGTTCACGTCGCTCGAGTATTCACGAATCGGTCGTTCCTGGGTTGCTATTCGTGAGGACGAAGTGGCGGCCGAGTCCATCGGCATCAACCCGCTCAAGTACAAGGTCATGGCCTTCGCGGTGGGTGCCGCGAGCGGCGGCTTCGGTGGTGTGCTGACGGCGGGGCTGATTGGCAACATCAATCCGACGCTCTTCCAGTATCAGGTCTCGGTGAACGTGCTGATCCTCGTCATCTTCGGTGGGATGGGATCGATCTGGGGCGTTGCCATCGGGGCGATCATCGTCCAAACGGCGACGAGTTACCTCGACAACTACCAGCCCTGGGGTTATCAGCTCAACGATCTGTACATGTACATTGGCGCGCTCTTGATCATCATGATGATCTTCCGACCGGCCGGGATCTTGCCGTCGCGACGTCGCCTGCGCGAGATCCGCGGCTTCGAGGTCGAGCACGAGGGTCACCTCGACGAGGTCTTGAGCGGGGACCAGCCGTGACCGACGATCTGCTCATCAACGTCGACCACGTGACGCTGCGATTCGGCGGCGTCGTGTCGTTGAAGGATGTCTCGGTCGAGATGCGACGCGGGGAGATCCTCGCCGTGATCGGACCGAACGGCGCGGGGAAGACGTCGCTGTTCAACTCCATCACCGGCGTGTATCAGCCCCAAGAAGGTTCGATCACCTTCTCCTCGAGCAAGGCTCCGCCGCTCAGCGTCATTGGCAAGAAGCCTCACCGGATCGCCCAGGCCGGCGTCTCACGGACCTTCCAAGCATCACGGCTGTTCAGTGCCCTCACCGTCTTTGAGAACGTGAAGATCGGCGCAGAAGATCACCGTGGGATTGGGCTCGTCGGCGCGCTCGTGAAGGGTCCGCGCACGCGCCGAGGTGAGCACACGTCGGATGGTGTGGCAACGGAGTTTCTCAAATTCGTGGGACTGCTCGATGAATCGAACACGGTCGCGTCTCAGCTCTCCTATGGTGCCCGTCGTCGTCTGGAGATCGCTCGCGCGTTGGCGACCGACCCCGAAGTGATCTTGCTCGACGAACCCGCGGCGGGTACCAACCCGTCCGAAAAGCTCGAACTGACGACGCTCATTCGCCGCGTTCGCGACGAGCGTGGCGTCAGCGTGCTGCTCATCGAGCACGACATGAAGCTCGTGATGGCGCTCGCCGAGCGTCTCTATGTGCTCAACTTCGGTTCCACCATCGCCGAAGGCACACCCGACGAGATTCGCGCGAACCAGTCGGTCATCGACGCGTACCTCGGCACCTCGCACGAAGAGACGAGCGCCTGATGCTGAGCGTCACCAACACCGTCGTTCGTTACGGCGTGATCGAAGCCCTCCACGGGATCAACTTTGAGATCGAAGAGGGCGAGATCGTGACCCTCCTCGGGGCCAATGGTGCGGGCAAGACAACGACGCTCCGCATGATCTCGGGACTGCACGCGCCCTCGAGCGGCACCATCATCTTTGAGGGTCGAGACATCACCAACGTGAAGGCGCACGAGTTCTCATCCTTTGGCATCAGTCACGTGCCCGAAGGGCGCCGGATCTTCGGCGCGATGACCGTCGAAGAGAATCTCGAAATGGGTGGGTTCACCCGACGCGGCTCACTCGCGGCCGACATCGACGAGATCTACGACATGTTCCCGATCTTGCGGGACCGGCGCAAGCAGAAGGGCGCCAACCTCTCGGGCGGCGAGCAACAGATGCTCGCTATTGGACGTGCACTCATGTCAAAGCCTCGGCTGCTCCTGCTCGACGAGCCGTCGATGGGACTCGCGCCAATGATCATTCAGCAGATCTTTCGCATCATCAGCAAGATCCGCGAACAGGGCACGACCGTCTTCGTGGTTGAGCAGAACGCGCAACAGGCGCTGCGCCTGGCGGACCGCGGCTACGTCATGGAAAACGGCCGGATTGTCTTTGGCGACAGCGCGGCCAACCTCCTCGAGGACCCGCGCGTGCGGGCCGTGTATCTGGGCGAGTCCATCGAAAGCTGACGCCAGTCGGCGTGCGTGGGTGCATGTTCACTCACGACTGTGATTATTTAGCCAGATATTCGGCTTGAACGGGCCGTCTGGGATCTCCTGTCACAGGGTCAAATTACTCTTGCAATCGAACACCTGTTCGTCATATAGTTACGAACAGGTGTTCGTAGAGCAAGGGAGAATGACATGGCCGCCGTCGAACTGCTGGAAACCCCGGAGTACACGAGCGAGCCTCATCTTCGGCTCGTTTCTTACGAAGAGATCAACCGGCCGATCCGCCGAGGGGTGCCGCTCAGCGATCGCCGCCACGCCCGCGATCTCGCGCGTCGGCGTCGTCACCGCGCGCTCGCGGCACTCGTCGTTTGTGGCGCGTTAACCGTCCTCGCACTGCCCGGTCACATCTTCGGTGCGACGAGCGGCACCGGACTTTCGAATGACCTCGCGAGTTCCTCAGTGCTCGCGTCGGGCATGGACTACGTGGTCCAGCCGGGTGACACCGTCACCTCGATCGCACGCGACATGAACCCGACTAACCCTGGTGAAGCTCGCGTGCTGCTCGTCCGCGAACTCGGTTCTTCCGTCGTCGTGCCGGGCGAGCACGTCCTAATCCCCTGAAAAAATGGGGCTTTAGGTGTATCGTGAGGTAGTGCGATGCCCCTTTTGCTCGGCCGATGACGACCGGGTGGTCGATTCCCGCCTCGCCGAGGACGGAGTGGCGATCCGTCGGCGCCGAGAATGCGCCAATTGCGCCCAGCGATACACCACATTTGAGCGGATCGAAGAGATTGGGCTTTACGTCATTAAGCGCTCGGGCGAGCGCGAGCCCTTCAGCCGCGAAAAGATCCTTCGCGGGGTGCGCTCAGCCGCCAAGAACCGCCCGGTTGATGACGAAGTCTTGGACGGCGTGACCGTCGCCGTTGAAGAATCCATGCGCCTCTTCAACCGAGACGTCACGAGCGAAGAGGTCGGGATGGCAACCCTGGAAGCCTTGCGCGACATCGATGACGTCGCCTATGTGCGCTTCGCCTCGGTCTACAAGGGATTTGAGGGCACCGAGGACTTCGCTCGTGAGATCGGCATGCTCGTAAAGACGACCGCGCCTAAGCATCGGGGTTAACCGTGCGCGCCCTCCGGCTCCAACCCCAGTCCGCACTCGCCGTCTACGCTCACCCCGATGACGCGGATGTCGCCGCCGGCGGCCTCATGGCCCAGTGGGCGAGTGAGGGCGTCGAAGTACATCTCGTCGTGATCTGTGACGGTGCCAAGGGATCGCACTCCCCACACCTTGAATCATCGGTCCTGCGCGAGACGCGTCGCGAAGAGCTCGAAAGTGCCGCCAGTGTGCTGGGTGCCGCGAGCGTCACGTCCCTCGATGTGCCTGACGGCACGGTTGACAACACGCTCGAGCTGCGAGAGCGGCTCGTTGGACTGGTGCGAACGTTGAAGCCTGACGTCGTGCTCGGGCCTGATCCGACGGCGACGTTCTTCGGTGAGGTCTACGTCAATCACCGTGACCATCGCGAGACGGGCTGGGCGCTCCTCGACGCCGTTGCCCCCGCCGCCGCGATGCCGCTCTACTTTCCCGACCAGGGTCCGCCGCACCACGTGAGCGTGCTGCTGTTGAGCGGCACGCACGAACCCGACGTGGTGGCCGACGTGTCGCGCACCATTGACACAAAGGTGAAGGCGGTCCTCGCGCACGCCTCCCAGCTCGGGGGAGACGCGAGTGCGATTCGTGACGTCGTGCTCGAGCGCGCCGAACAGGCCGGTCGTCCGGTCGGCGTCGCCTACGGTGAGGCTTTTCGCTGCATTGAACTCGTCTTCTAGCAACCCCACCGTCGACGAGGCGCAGATCCTGCACGTCGACCTCGACGCCTTCTTCGCGTCGGTCGAGGTGCTCGACGACCCCTCGCTTCGCGGCAAGCCGGTCGCCGTCGGTGGCGCGGGGGATCGAGGCGTCATCGCGAGTGCGAGCTACGAGGCCCGACGCTACGGCGTGCGCAGTGCCATGCCGAGCGTGGTGGCTCGTCGTGCGTGTCCCGACCTCATCATTTTGCCCGGTCGATTCGATCGCTACGAGGTGTACTCACGGAAGTTCCACGAGATCGTGCTCGACGTCACACCGGACGTCGAACCGCTCGGTCTCGATGAAGTCTTCGCGGACCTGCGTAGTCTGCGCCGGCTCCACGTGCGACCGATTGAAGCGGCGAACGAGCTGCGACGACGGATCAACGACGAACTGGCGCTTCGTTGTGGCGTGGGACTCGGCCGCAACAAGTTGTTCGCGAAGATGGCCTCGAAGGAGTCAAAACCTCGCGTCGTCGACCGCGGACTCGTCGAAGGGCCCGGCGTCTTGTGGGTGAGCCCAGAAAAAGAAGCCGAATGGCTGGACGTGCTGCCGGTGCGCTCGCTCTGGGGCGTCGGACCGGCGACGGCGGCGAAGCTCGCTCAACTTGGCCTCACGCACGTGCGCGACCTTGCACGCCTTGATGAGGCGACGCTCGCCCAACACGTGGGACCCGCCATGGCGGCCGCGTTGTCGGCGTACGCAATTGGAGAGGACTACCGGGAGGTGGTCTCTGATCGAGCGATGAAGTCGCTTGGTCACGATCAGACCTTTGCGCGCTCGCTCGTGGGTCTCGCGGAGATCGAAGAGGCGCTCAAGGTCCACGCTGGGGTGGTCGCGCGGGGGCTTCGCGGAAAGGCGAGTGTTGCGCGCACCATCACCATCATTGTTCGATTCGACGATCTCACGAGCGTCTCGCGGTCCCAGACGCTGCCCTTCGGCATCGACGACGAGTACGCGATCGAGGCGGTCGCTGATGCGCTGGTGAGTTCGGTCGATCTGTCCAATTCCGTGCGCCTGCTCGGGCTCCACGCCTCCGGTCTTTTGGAGCGGAGCGACAATCAGGTCCAGCTCAGCTTCGGGATAGACACGACGTCGAACGACGCGAAGTCGCACGCCACGGCAGTCTCGCGCGAACGCCAGGCGGAAAACGGCGCGTTGCGCGACGCGATCGACGAGGTTCGTCGTCGTTTCGGGAGAACTTCCGTCGGGACGGCGAGCGAACTCAGTGAGCGAGGACTTGATCCTGCGGTGCAGCGTGGACGTCACGCCTTCGGGCCGGAGCCTCGAAGTTAGGCGTGGACGGTAACGAGGGTGCCGATCGGTGTGTAGGGAAAGACGGTCTTCGCCGACGCGAAGGGCATTTCGACACAGCCGAGACTCTGGGGGAAGCCATACGAAGAGCGGATGAAGCCGTGCAGCGCGTCGCCGCCGTTGAAGTAGGAGACCCAGGGGATGTCGGGGTCGCTGTACTTGGTGCCGTTCGGGTTCGTCCCGGTCATCGTCGTTGAGATGAATCGCTCGTAGACCGGGTAGGTACCGGTCTCGGTCGGTACGGGTTCGATGCCGGTGTTGACGAGCGTCGTGAACTTCACCTTGCCCGCCACGTAGAGGGTGAGCGTCTCGGGATCCGTTTCGCTGACGTCCACGTAGTTGTACGTCGCGGGGTCGACGTCGTTGCTGTTGGCCGCGTTGACGAGTTCGTTCCATGTCGTTGGATCGGCGATGCCCGTGACGGGCAGGTTGTGCTGGCTCTGGAACGTCCGCAGCGCGCCGCTCAGGATGACGTTGTCCGTGCCGACGCTCCACTGTGAGGTCAGGTCGGTCGGCAGGCCCGGGTAAGCCCACGTGTAGGTACCGTTCACTTGTGCGGATGGTTGGCTCTGTGGCGTACCGGGCGTGAAGTTGAGAGGAAGGTAGTTGAGCTCGGCGAGGAGTTGGTCTTCCCAGGTGAGATTTGTCGTCACGCTCACGACGGTCGTCGTGTAGGCGGTGAATGAGCAGACCTTGGTGCAGCTCACGCCGGTC
>DASXEU010000158.1:0-15058 GCA_036489935.1 Acidimicrobiales bacterium | reverse complement strand
TCAAGGAATGCCCCGCTTATTTCACCCACAACTGGTCCACGTACATGTAGAACTCGAGCGAGAACTGGTAGTTGCCCACTCGCTTCGAGACGAAGTCGATCAGCTTGGGGTTGAACAGCGGCACCCACGGCGCTTGAGTCGTCATAATGAGCTTGTCAATCTTTCCCCACATCGCGTTGGACGCCGTTTGGTTAGTCAACTCTTCGGTTTCGGCGGTCGCCATCATCTTGTCGATGTTGGCGTTGCACATGCCCGCGATGTTGATGCTGTTGTCGCTGCCCTTGTGGAATTCGTCGCAGTTGAGCAGCACGTTCAAGAAGTCAGAGGCGGCGGGATAGTCCTGGTACCACTGGGTCACGCTGATCTGAACCTTGTTGTTGGTGTTCTGGATGTAGTTGAACTCGATGTTCTGTGAGAGCGGCTTCAGCGTCGCTTTGTACCCGATTTGGTTGAGGACGCCCTGGATGTACTCACCGACCGCCTCATCGACGGGGTCGTTTTGGGCGACGACCGCAACCTTGTCGCCCGACGTACCCGAGGCCTTCACGAGCGCCTTCGCCTTCGCGAGGTCTGGCCCGCTATAGGTCGAGCTGGACGTCGAGTTGTAGGCGCAGTATTTGCTGTAGCCAGGGAATGCCGGCGGCAAGATAGTGCAGGTTGGCTGGGCGAGCTCGGTGCCGCCGTAGAGCTTCACGAGCGAGTTCTTGTTGAGCGCGTAGTTGACCGCTTGGCGAGCCTTCAAATTATTGAACGGTGCGATGTTCATGTTCATCGGCGCATACCAGTCCGCGGTCAGTGAGTGCACGTGCACCTGACTGGCGTAGGTGGTGGAGATGGTGCCCAGGCGGTCGGCCGGAATCGGGTCGAATATCCAGTCGGCTTGCCCGTTCTCCACTGCGGTCACCTCCGACTCGACCGGTAGCCCGAACGTCATCTCGATCTCGTTGGGGTATCCCTGGGGCTGAGCGGCAGCGCTCCACACCTTGAAGTAAGGGTTACGCTTCATCACCAGTGCGGAGTTGGGATTGTATGAGGCGAAGTAGTACGCCCCGGTGCCTGGGATCGGTGTATCACCCTGGTCCTTCGCCGGGGTGCTGGCGGGGATGATCGAGCCAAAGGGCACGGCCAGCTGGTCGAGGAACTCCGAGTCCGGCGTGATCAGATTGAAAACAACAGTGTTGGCTGCCGCGTTCACTACGACGCCACCCTTCAGCGTGCACGTCGCGGGCGTCTTCACACAGGCCGGGCCGCCAACAATGTCGTCGTACCAAGACCCGGAGTTTGGGCTCGAGACCTTGAAGAGTCGCTGGAAGGTGCCGAGCACATCGGCGACGGTCACCGTCTTTCCCGTGGAGAACTTGATGCCTTTGCGCAGTGTGAACGTGTACGTCTTGCCGGCGTTCGTCACCTTCGGCATCGCGGTGGCGAGGTCGGGCACGACGTCAAAGGATGGATCGCCGCCCACCTTTTGAAAGGCCACCAAGCCGTCGTACGTCGCCTGGTAGAGCTGCCAGTACTGCAAGGTGTAGTTGATCTGGGGATCCAACGACCCGCCCGCCGCCGTCGCAACCAAGTGAATGGTCCCTCCCGCGTGCTGGGACTGATATCCCGACGATGCAGCTCCCGCCGGTGAACTACCGGACGCGACGAAGATGCTCAGCGAGCAGAGCGCCGCGCTCGACAGCCCCACCCCCCAGCGCTTGACAAAGTTACGACGTGACATTCGATTCCCCCGATTCGATGTTGCCTACAATGCATCTAGTTCCTACTACAAGTTCACTCGTCGTACTTGGTGAGGAACCCTTCTACTACTTCGAGATACCGCTCGGGCTCTTCCACGAAGGGCATGTGGCTCGAGTGCTCGAAGATCTCCCAGCGCACGTCCGGGATGTTGTCGAAGAAGGGTTGGACGGTTCCGGGCGTCGCTTCGTCAAAGCGACCGGAGGCGAGCAAGGTCGGCGCCGTGATCTGGTGCACTCGGTCCACCACGCTCCAGTCGCGCAATGTCCCAATGCAGAAGAACTCGTTGGGCCCGTTCATCACGTGATACACCGTCGGGTCTTCTTCCAGCATCTGAAAGGTCCGCACGACTTCGGGAGGATTGGGGACGACACGACACACGTGGAGGTCGTAGTACACCTGCTGCGCGGCTAGATACTCGGGTTCAGAGGTGGTTCCGGCCGCTTCGTGGCGATCAAGCGCCGATTCGACCTCTGGCGGCAGCTCGGCGCGTAAGAGCTTTGCCTCGCTTGCCCAGAGATCCATCGAGGCGGGGGAGTTGCTGATGACGAGAGCCTTCAATCCCGCGGGCTGGCGGATGCCGTGCTCGGCTGCGAGCATGCCTCCCCAGGACTGACCGAGCAAGAAGTAGCCGTCGTTGATGCCGAGGGTTACGAGGAGGTTCTCCAACTCCTCGAGAAAGAGGTCAACCGTCCAGAAGTCGCCACCGCGATCGGGAAGGTGGGTGGAGCGACCGCCGCCTAACTGGTCGTAGTGCACGACCGGTCGACCCTCATCGGCGAGGCGAGCGAGCGCCAAGACGTAGTCGTGGGTACAGCCCGGTCCTCCGTGGGCAACGACCAGTGGTGTCTTGTCCGAGGACAGATCACCACTGACGCGGTACCACGTCTCCCATTCTCTAAATGGTGCGACGCCTTCAACTACCTGTGTCGTTGACATTTGGCAACAGTAGATGAAGTCCTCTCCTCGTGCAATGGGGTCTTCGGCCGTGTTGTCACTGCGGGTCTATCGCAAGGTGGTCGCTGCGGCCTCGTCGGTGATCATGGATTGGTGGCCGGAGGGGCCGTACTTTGTGCGGTACGCGGCGTCGACGCTCGCACGAAGCTCGGGCGCACCTGTGCCGACATCAGCAACGCGTACGCCCGTTTCAAGGCCCGGCACTCGGACGCGTGCTTGAGGAAGGTCGATGACGTGCCCAAACCAGCCGGTGGTGCGGCGATACCAGGTGCGCACGTACACCCCGTCGTCAACGCAGACGACCCAGATCGGAACCGAAGGACGCAGTGTCCCGTCTGTACGACAACTCGCGATCTGGAGCTCCGCCGGACTGGTTTATTAGGTCGAGCTGCTCAGCGGACCACGAAGTCGTCACGAATATCACCCCCACGTGAGTCTGCGATTCGTCGTGTGAGAACTTTCACACGCTGTAGTTCGGGTCACCTTCCGCGGGGGACGCGCTCGTATAGAGATAGCTATTGAGCGCAGATCGCTGGTTGCCTTGACCGGGGAAGTCGTAGGCGAGAACGACGGCGATGCGGTCTTCGGTACCGAGAACTTCGCGCACACTGTGCAAGGTGGTGTTCCCTCGCATGATCACCATGGTGCCTTGGTGCGGCACCACCAGCCGTTGATGACCGAACAATCGGCGAACGAGACGCAGACGAAGTAGGTCGTCAAGCCGCTGCTGCATTCGCTGGTATCGCCCGCCACGAAAGAGCAATCTGAAGTTAGGAAAGATCTCAGTCTCGCCGCCCGGAACTTCGTTCAGATAGATGATGGCGGTCGCCGCGTTTCGGTCGTAGTGCCACCGATATTCCCCACCCGGCGGAGTGACGTTGATGTTGCGCGCCGCAACGGCGTCATCAATCGGTTGAAGGCCCGGTCCACAAGTGCGTTCGAGTGCCTCCTCGACGCGCGTGGTCAGATCGTCAATCTCGGGCAGAGCCTCGGCGATAATCCGGCCGTCGACGACTTTGTATCGAAGCGATCGTTCACGCACTTGTCGTTCGATGAGTGGCAGGCCGACTGCGCGATCAAGGGCCAGGACGGACTCGCAGTACTTCTCTGCTTCTTCGGCACTGAGAAAGTTTGGCATGATCGCCACCCCCTCCTTCCAAAAGTCAGTTGTCATTCCACACCACTTTCTTCACTCGTTCATCAAACCCTGTCCACGTGTGCAGGCGCTCCATGCACTCGCTGAGCGCCGCCTGACGCTCACGGAACTCCGCCTCGGTCCAGTTGAGCATCTTCGCGATTTCGCTACGGTGTTGTTCGGGCTGGCCCGGTTCGACGACAATGCAGTGTTCGAGAACCCGATCGTCGACTCCACTCGCACGGGTGGTGATCGGAACGCACCCGGCATCGATTGCTTCGAGCACGGTGCCCATTTGTCCCTCAACCCAGGTCGGGATATAGGCGTAGCGACAAGACTCGAGCAGGTCGCGGTAGCGCTTCGAGGCGGAGGGAATCCAGCCGTAGAGTGTCACCGCCGGCTCCCCGGACGCGGCGAGGAGTCCACGGTAAGGCTCGTCAATTCGACCAACGACGTGCAGCTGGGTCGTGCCTGCGGGAATGCTTTTCCATGTGTCGATGACGTCGAGGAAGCCCTTGCGCAGTCCACACGTCGCCGCCGAATAGACGAACTCCGAGCGTCGATTCGCCGTCGCGGCGCGTCGCCTTCCGTTGAGTCCGGGTGCGTAGTTGACCAGTTTGATCTTCGAATGCCATCTCGTGTCGAACGTCGCGAGCGTGGTGCGATTGCCGACGAGGATGACCGTGTCAGCCAGTTCCATCGTGCTCTCGTGATCGAAATGTTCCGGCGGTAGATCCCAGTCCGGGAAGGGCACTCCATAACTCTCGGCCGCCTCACGCAGGAGTGTCGCGGCGCGCACTGGGTCAGAGAGCACGTAGACAGCTATTTTGCGGTCGAAATCATTGGCTCGACAGAGGTCGGCGAATGCCCAGAAGTGTCCGACGAACACGTCGGCAGTGGCGCCGACGGGGCGCTCCGCGTAGTCCCAATAGTCAACTGCGCCGCGCTGAGCGAGGATGCCGTACAGGCGCTCGGCAATCCACCCCGTCGAGTATCCGGGGCGCCGTGGACGTTCGTCGGGGTAGAAGTAGTCCGACCAGTAGGAGAGACCAGAATGAATAGCGAGGAGCGTAGAGGACGCAGTCAGCATTAGCAAGCGAATACAACTCACTATGTGTGCGCTGTCAGACGGCAGCGCTGGCGTCAAAATACTTGAGGGGGGGCAACATCGTCGCGCTCACGGCTGCTCGGAGAGACGAGAATGCCGTGAATATCGGCTCAACGCTCGCGCGGTTGAACTTCGAGTCGTGGTGCGGTGAGATGTAACAAGCGCGTTGTAGAACGTGACGAATGGCTCATTCGCTACGATGAGCGAGATGAGGAAGCGGCCACGCTCCTCATTACTTCGGATACTGATTCGGGGGTGCGATGACGGTAGGCACCGGGAGACCGGGTGAACTGCAGCCTGAGACGCTGGGCGCCTTGGCGCGCGACGTCCGCGCGGGTCTTGGCGTCTTCCCGAAGTCGCTGCCATCGAGGTGGCTGTACGAGGGAGCGGGGTCAAAGCTCTTCGAGCTCATCACCGAACTCGATGAGTACTATCCGACTCGATCTGAACGCGCCATCTTGGCCGAGCACTCGAAAGAGATCGTGCTGTTGTCTGGCGCACGCAGGTTGATTGAACTCGGGTCAGGTACGTCGGAAAAGACGAGGCTGCTCCTTGACGCGTTCTACGAAGTCGACCAACTCGACGCGTTCGTCGCGCTGGACGCAGTCGAGCACGCGCTTCAAGGTTCCGTCGACGAGCTCGCCGCGCGATACCCGAACACTGCGGTCTCGGGAGTGACGGCTGACTTCGATTCGGATCTTTCAAGTGTGTCGGTCGGGCCGGGACGTCTCTTGTTGTTCCTCGGCGGGACCATCGGCAACCTCGCACCGACTGAGCGCTCGCGCTTACTCAGGCGTTTCGCTGATCTCTTGGATGACGGGGAGCACCTGCTGTTGGGTACGGACCTCGTGAAGGACCCCGCTCGCTTGGTTGCTGCCTACGACGACTCTCAGGGTGTTACTGCTGCCTTTGAGAAGAACGTCCTCGACGTCGTCAACGCGAACCTTGGTGCGAACTTTGATCTCGATCGATTCGAATACGTGGCCCGCTGGGACCCGCAGGCGGAAGTCGTTGACATGGTTCTTCGCTCGATCGGATCACAGGACGTGACGATTCCGAACCTCGAGCTTTCGGTGCACTTTGATGACGGTGAAGAGATCCGCACGGAGATCTCAGCCAAGTTCCACCTTGCGGGTGTCGCTCAGGAGCTGGCGCTGGCGGGATTCGACGTCGTTGAACAGTGGCAGGACGTTGCGGGAGATTTCGCCTTGACACTTGCTCGAAAGGAAAGAAACCGGACGCGCGTCAGTCATCACGAAGAAGCGGTGCGTATGGACGACACGTCCAACGGTTCACCGACTGCATCCCTGGAGAGCTATCGCGAGGTTCGCGCCGCCACTGAGGAGCTGGCGCGCCAGCTCTCTGCAGAGGATCAGACAGTGCAGTCGATGGCGGACGTCAGCCCGACCAAATGGCACAGGGGGCACGTCACCTGGTTCTTCGAGCAGTTCGCGCTCATCCCGCACCGGGCCGGTTACCGACCGTTGGACGACGACTATCTCTATCTGTTCAACTCCTATTACGAGGGCGCGGGTCGCCGTCACGCGCGCGGCGAGCGCGGTCTCCTGTCACGACCCGGGATTGTCGACATCAAGTCCTATCGCGGCACGGTGGATGAGGCGATGGAAGGTCTTCTCGAAGCTAATCCGTCGCGCGAGGTTTCTGCTCTGGTTGAGCTCGGCCTCCACCACGAGCAACAGCATCAAGAGCTCATATTGATGGACATCAAGCACGTGCTTGGCGTCAATCCCCTTGCTCCGAGCTACTCAACTGATCCGTTTCATGCACTGTCGGCGCGCGCCGTAGCGTCCCTCGGTTGGATCACTCATCCTGGCGGACTCGTGGACGTCGGTGCTAACAGCCCGTCCGACGCAACGGGAGCAATGGACTTCACGTGCGGTTTCGTCTTCGACAACGAGTCACCCCGACACCGCGCCTGGTTGGAGCCATTCGCGATGGCCGACCGCTTGGTGACGGCCGGCGAGTGGCTCGAATTCATCGACGACGGCGGTTATGAGCAAGCTAGCCTCTGGCTTTCCGAAGGTTGGGCGGTGAACCAGACCGAGCGTCGCGAGGCGCCGATGTATTGGTCCAAAGGCCGAGATGGCTGGAACGTGTTCACGCTGCACGGACGGCATCCGCTCAGGCCGGACGAACCCGTGGTCCACGTCAGCTACTACGAAGCAGACGCGTTCGCTCGCTGGGCGGGAGCGCGACTTCCAACGGAAGTGGAGTGGGAGGCGGTCGCCGCCGCGGGACCCCTGCCCGAAGTGAAGCCCGTCGCCCTCCACCCGCGCCCCGCGCGCCCCGCCCGGTTCAAGGGTGAGCTGCGTCAACTCTTTGGCGAAGCGTGGCAGTGGACCTCGAGTGCGTACCTTCCCTACCCGCGATTCGAACCGCTGAAGGGTGTGGTGGGCGAATACAACGGCAAGTTCATGGTGAACCAGCACGTGCTTCGGGGAAGTGCGGCGATCACGCCGCCCGGCCATGCGCGCGTCACGTATCGCAACTTCTTCCCGCCAGGCGCTCGATGGCCCTTCACGGGGGTGCGCTTGGCGAGGGACGTATAGAAGCAACACGAGCGAGGAGCGAGCGTGCGCGCTGACATTGTGCCAGGGGCAACGTTTCCCGATTACGAACTCACCGATCACACCGCGACTCGGCGCAAGCTGAGCGCGATGCAGGGCATCGACCCGATGATTCTCATTCTCGCCCGCGGCAGCTTCTGCCCAAAGGATCACCAGCAGCATCTCGAGTTGGCGGCGAACTACTCGAAAATTGCCGTCTCCTATACCTCAGTCGTCACGCTTTCCACCGACAACATCGTTGAAACCAATGAGTTCCGCGCCCAAGTGGGTGCTCAATGGACGTTTCTCTCTGACGCGGGCCGTCGTGTCCAAAAGGATTTGGATATCAAGGAGTACTCCGATCCCTTCCACGATCCAATGATCCCGCACACGCTCGTGCTCAAGCCCGGGCTGGTCATCCACAGCATCTACAACGGCTACTGGTTTTGGGGTCGGCCGTCGTTCGACGACCTCTGGCACGACCTGCGAGACGTGACTCGCGAGATTCGACCGGACTGGGATATCGCGACGCCTGAACTGCGCTCCGCGTGGGACGCGGGCGACAAGTCCCGGTTCTACCCGTACAAGTCGGGCACCTAATTGGACGCCTATATTCTCCGCCGGTCGAATTCACCTGGAAGTTGCGTTCGGTTGGACGGGGAATATTGATGCGCTCGCTCATTTCCTGCATGAGTGGCAGAGGCGGTTCGGATGCCCGGAGAGACTGCTGAGGAGTCTAAGAAAATAGGCGTTATCACCTCTTTGGTGGTGAACAGCCTTGAGGTGGTGGCGCTTGGCGTCGTCGCGTGGATCACGGGGTCGACCGCACTCCGAGCTCAGACGGCAGTCAACGTCGCCGAAGTTGCCGTGGTCGTGTTCTTGCTCGTCGGCGTCCTCAGCAGCGCTCGCGTGCCCGACGAGCGTCACCCGCTCGGTCACGGGAGAGAGCGCTTCTTCTGGTCGCTCTTTGCCGCACTCGGTCTCTTCTTCGGAGGAGGGGGGCTCGCGCTCGACGAGGCGCTGCGATCTGGTTTGCATCCGACGCCCGTCAATTCATACCTACTCGGATACGCGGTGCTCGGTTTCACGGCAGTGCTTGACGCCTACTCGGTCGTGATTGGGTTGCGACCCTTCCTCGCGCAGGCCGCTCGTCGCAATTTCACGCCGCGCGAGTATTTGACCCGCAGTACGGACCCTGCATCGGTGACGGTCATCGTGGGAGGGTGCTGTGCCGTGATTGGCTCGTTTGTCGCAGCGGCGGGCCTCTTGGCAACGGAGCTTTCGAAGAGCTCGATGCCGGACACGATTGCGAGCGGGCTCATCGGGCTCATGCTGTTCGCGGCGTCTGGCTTTCTCCTACAAATCAACCGAGATCTCATAGGCGGTCGAGGCCTCACGCCCTCGACCCTTCAACAGATGCGTTCCCTTGTGGCTTCTCAGGAAGGAGTTGCAGACGTTCCGGATCTCTTCGCGATCATCGTCGGCGCGATGAGCGTGGTGGTGGATGGCAACGTCATATTTCATGACGACCTTTCTGCGGCGGTCGTCGAGCAGACAATCGTTCACGTGAACGAGGAGCTTCGAAAGCGTTGGCCAATGATTCAGTACATCTACCTCACGCCCGTACCGCCGCAGCCCTCTCGAGTGGCCTGGCGTTCGGGGTCTGATAAGTAATCGGCTCCGAATTACTTGAACAAGATCAGGTTGCCGGTGACGATTCCCGCCGCTGCCAACCACACGAAGACGCCGAGGCCTCGCTTTACCCAGACGTTGTTCCAGTCGTCTCCTTCGCGTCCGAACAGATCGATCACGCTGATGACGACACCAGGCACGAGGAGCCAGAGGAACGTCGAGTCGACCGTGGACGTCGTCGGGTCGAGGCCAAGGAGATGGAACGACAGAAACGATCCGAGCACCATCATGAAGAGAAAGCTGGTCAGTCCGCGCGGCAGCCAGCGATGGAGGAACGGCGAATTCGGGAACGAATCCTCGCGCAGCTTCAAGACCCCGGGGATCGCGAGCAATATGGCAGCGGTGATCGTGCGACCCGACAAGCCGAAGTACGGATCCATGACGACCAGGTAGAGCACGAACTTAAAGACCAACGCGCCGATGTTGAACTGCAGATGTGGCGAGGAGAGCTTGGCGGGCTGCACCGCTTTTGAACGTTCGGGATAGAAGTGCAATGCGGCGTCTTCGCCGAGCAGTCGAATGATGATCATGCCGACGACAATCCAGCGGATGGCGCTCAGATTCGCGTCACTCAAGATGGTGAGGCCCGAGAGTCCGTTCAGCGCTTTGGCCATTGAGGCTGTCGCGAACGCAACGAAGATCGGCATGGCCGTGTAGTCGAAGAGACGCTCCCAACGCTCACTCGCGTTGCCGAGGATGTAGCGCCGCAGAGGTCGAATGGCGTGCGCCACAAACGCCACCGTCACCACCAAGACGCCAAGTCCCAAGAGCGTTCGAAGGTCGGCCCACGAATGGATGGAGCCACCAGCGACGGAGGCGATGGCAATGACGAGCCACGCGACGACGCTCGCGATCGCGTCAAGGACGCCAAGGGCGATGAGCAAGTAGATGAGGAATACCGACGGAACGAAGGGCGCCGCAGAGTGGAAGAACAGACTCAATATTCCGAGCGCGAAGCCAGCTACGAGCAACAGCATCGACCAGGCGCCGAAGATGGCCCGGAGCCACGAGCCATCAGTGAGTACTCGTGGCACGAGCGCCGAATACTTGCCGGCCTTCGGTATGACCTCGCGAAAGTATCGGTCGACTCGTTCCGTTAGCGGATGCCGCCAGGTTGACGAACTGTCGCCCCACGAGTCGTGTGTGGTCGAAACGGCCTTCAGCTTCTTCGTAACGGCACTCGCTACCTTGCTGTGACTCTGAGACTTGCTGGTGAGCGCACTCGACTGGCTGAGCGCTCCACCTGCCCCGACGAGCGCCAGGAGCGAGCCGCCCGCGACCAAGAGCCCGACGGTGGTTCGAGAATGGCTACCCACGTCGTACACCGGGAGGCTAAAACGAAGGGCCCGAAGTAGTCGAGGGTCATCGATGCCCGAATAGTTCGAGAGCTCGGTCGGCTGGACGATCGTCGAGAACGCGCCGGTCGCAGTCTTCACGAACGCGCCCACCAGCGTCTCGGGGAGTCCGTTGTACGTTGCGCGAATGATCAGCACGTGAATGCCCGGTTCGAGCGATCCGGGCAGCGTCGCGGCACCCGCGAATGTGCCCTTGGCGGTAGTGATTCTGTTCAAAATGATTTGGGGCGTGGAATGCACTTCAACGGTGATGGCGGTGTTGGGGTCCGCAGTGATGGCGCTGACGGTGACGTGCGTTCCGTCGACTTGGTTGCCGGAGGTGGCGTCAATTTGTGCGACGAACTGTGATCCCTCCGTCGAGGTGAAGAGGCCGTTGTTCGGCGGCAGCGGCGTCGGGTACGTGATCAGGGAGTTCTGCGGTTGAGGAGTTTTCGTCGGCTGTGTTGTTGGGGTCGTCGTTAGTGGCTGCGGTGGTGACGTGGTTGCAGTCGTCGGCGGCGGCGAGTTCGTGGTCGTTGTCGTTGTCGTTGTCGTTGTC
Source organism: Acidimicrobiales bacterium (assembly GCA_036489935.1). Taxonomy (GTDB): domain Bacteria; phylum Actinomycetota; class Acidimicrobiia; order Acidimicrobiales; family RAAP-2; genus RAAP-2. The sequence continues at coordinate 3,966 of DASXEU010000158.1, read as the reverse complement.
GTTGTCGTGGGTGATGTCGTCGTTGCCGTCGCACCCGATGCGGGGGGCTGCGTCGTGGGCGTAGTCGGGGGTCGGGGCGACCGAGGCGGACGCGTCGTCGTGGTCACGGTAGGCGGCAGTGTCGTGGTCGTGGAGGTTGTGGACGTCGTCGCGGTAGGGGGAGGTGGTGGCGGTGGAGTTGGCGGCGCGCCGACAACGGTGACGGACGTCGAGATGGTGGCCGAGAAGTACGTCGTCGGGTCCGTGGGCGCGAACGTGGCAGTGATGTTTGCACTGCCCGCATTTGCGAAGGTGATCTGATTTCCCGCAACAGTTGCGACGTCGGTACTCGACGACGAGTATGAAAACGTCCCGGGTGCTGATGATGTGGGCGCCGCAATCGCTTGTGACTGACCTTGTGTCCCGCTGATGGCAGAAAATCCGCTCAGTATCGGAACGATGAGTGTGGTTCCGCTGACCGACATGAGGTAACTGTTCGAAAGCGAGGACCACGTGGCTCCGCCGTCAGACGACGACAACGAAAGAAACGTGGGCGCTGGCGCAACATCAGTGCTCGGCGTCGTCGCGTTCTCGCTCCAGTCGAGAAAGTTCCCGGTAGTTCCGCTCAGGACAACGAAGTACTGCGAGTTTGGTGCGAGCGAGATTGGTGAGCTGGGCGTGTAGGAGTCGCTGTGGAAGCCCGCGGTCGCGGTCACGTCCGAGGCGAGCGTGGCAACGAGTGTCGAAGGAACACCGCCGTTACCCGCGAACAGCTCCAGCGTGTAACTACTGACCGTCGGACTCGAACCGTCATTGATGTCTTGGTACTGGAAGTTGATGGCTCCAAGTGCGATCGGGTTAGTTCCCGTAGAAAAAGATTGTGCAATCTCGGTGCCCGCGAGGGGCGTCGACCCGGCCGATCCGGTGTCGTTATAGAGGGTGACATCGGTCGCGCGGGCAGCCAACGGGAACGCCACAAAACTAAAGAGCGCCGCCAGAATAACGATCCCTAAGCCCCAGCGGCGCGTCTGTGGCATTTGTCGAGAATAACAGTCCGAAATGTTTTGCTTTTTTCATTTGCATGCCATTCATCGATTGAGATGGGGACACTTCGGCATCGTGTTCAACATATTTAGTTCTGCTTGATGACTGCGTTGGATTCGAGTTGGCACCATGGCAAAGTGATCTCGTATTACGCCATCGACCATGGCCTGACCCTCAAGCAGGCGGCCGTCGCCCAGGGCGCGAGCGAGGAGCTGTGACAAGGTCGTCATCCCACTCGAGCTCACGCGACCACCGCAAAGAAGTTGTGACCTGAATGACTTCAAGGACTTGAAGGGAGGGACTCTCCCCTCAAGTCCGCTGTTCATGTAATCCAGTGGTAGTTGAGAGAGAAATCGAGCGTCACTGCGAACACCAAGTAGAGCAACCAGAGGCCAGTACCCAAGTGAAAGAAGCCGAGCAGGCGCTCAGCGAACTCACCGAGTTTCGGGAAATCAGGTTTGAGACTCAAGAGAAGTTCGGCGACGTACACACCGGTGAGACCGATGAAGGCGCCAGCGACTGGATGGTCGTTCGCCCCGAAGAACACGAGGATGCCCAACACCGAAATAGCAATGAATCCAAGCGACATGCCGAGCTGAACTCGTAGATCACTACCTCCTCGAAACCGAACCCAGCCGAGAGCGAACCAGTGAATGCCGTACGCCGTAAAGGCCAGCGCCGCCATGTAGAGCGGTCCGGCCGTGAATGTGCCGAACAGCGTGAGACCGGCAAAGAGGAAAAGACCCGCAACCAGCTGAAAGAAGCCTGGAAGCCAGATTCCCCATATGCCGGTCGCGGCGTCGTTGCCGGCGTCTCGTTTTGGATATCCGAAGAACTCCTGTATCCCGTAAATCAAATAGCCAGTACCGAGTCCCATAAACCCGAGCGCGAGTGGTGGGAACCCCGACAGCGGCAAACTCACTGTGGTGCCGAACACAACTACCTCCTTTTGATGGTCATACGGAGGAAATTAATGGGGACGTCACGGATCCAAACGTGCAAAGTGTGCACTAGAAAACGGGGGAGAGGCGGACCCGTCGATCGGGCGAGGGCGATGGCGCGTACTTCGCAGCGCTGCCGCAAAAAAGCGATCTGTTTGCCCTTTAGGAATGCAATGAAGTCACTGAAAACATCCTCAGCGACGAGGCACTACGCGCAAAGTGCAACCTAGTCGAGGTCGGCAAACCGCGCGACCGTGAACGCGATGGTCGTGGGGACGCTCAGGGCGAAGATGATGAGCATCAACGTGACGATCAGCAGCGACGAACCTCGCGTGTGATCGTGGATGAAAGCGAACTCGATCATGCCCGAGGTAATGGCGTAGGCGAGCAGTGCCCACTTGAAGACGTTCCCGAAGGTCTTCCAGGAAAAGGCTCGAAGTTGCGCGAGGAGCGCACCGGCCGTCCCCAACAGAACGGCGGCGACGCACAACAGCGCAGTAGCGAGTGGCAGTGGCGCCGTGCGCGGTGCGTAGGAGGCGAGGATGATGCCGCCGACTACCACGCAGGCGAGCGCGCCGGAGGAAAGCCATCCGATGGGCGGATAGGGGCGGTCCGCATCGAGCGCGTGAGCGGGAGGCATGGCTGTACTCATCGCGAGCTCAGTCGCGTCATGATGACGAGCGTGGCGACCTGCATCAAGCCAGTGATGCCCGCCGTGTAGATGAATCGCTTCATCAGTCGGCCAATGCGTTCACCGTTGGGCACGACCTTGTTCATTTCGTAGAGCACGGCGACATTCGCTGGCTCAAGTACGCCGAGCGCGATCACGGCCATGATGCCCACGACGCAGAACGAAACGATGAGCCATGCGTGGTTGGGACTCGACGCCGCGAGGTTGCCCGCCTGACGAGCCACTTGGAATCCCGTGGCGAGCGTCATCATGACGACCGTCGGCATGATGATCATCATCTTCGGCATAAAGCGAGCCGCGAACTCCGCGCGAGCCGGTATGGAGAGTCGACCGAGGATGGGCCCGATCACGAGACCGACGAACAGGTCGATACCCGTCCAGAGTCCGCCGCCCACGACGTGGTTGAACATCAGTCCCCACTGCCAGTTGAAACCGATCGAGAGCGCGACGAAGATAACGGCAGCGCCGACAACGGGCAGGGCTGCGAGCGGCACCACCTGAATATGGGGGCGAACAGGCGCCAGGCTGGCGACGTCGCGTTCCACCGTATCGTCCATTGCACCCCCTTGACGAGAATCTACTCAGCCAAACCCATTGCTGCAAGGATCGGTCGTAGGGTGGCGCGGATGACTCGCGGAGGTACTCGTACCTCTACCGGGTCAGATTTCGCGCGAACACCACACTCGCGCTCGAGAGCGGCGCTATTGGCCGAGAATGGTCTTCTTCACTTCTTTCTTGGCCTGCTTGTCGTTTCGCTTTTCCTTCAGCGACTTGCCGACCTTCTTCGTATTGTGTTGACTCGGTGATTTATCAGCCATTGTGACTCCTCTAGTAGGCGACGTCGGTGTTGGCGGCGTCGAGATCAAAACCTTGTGGGCGGCTGTCAATGAGGTCTTCCGACTCCCAAGAGCGTTTCGTCCATACGGAGCCTCTTGAGGGAGATTACTTGGTAACCGCGTTGAGGTGGTGCTCCTTCGCCGCTGAGGAGATGGATGTGTTCTCGTCCTTGTCTGCTTCGGGCACACTGCCGAATGCTGGGATTTCGTCGTGTTGCGTCTCGCTTCAGGAATTAATGGAGAACGACGTCGTCTCTGTCGTGTAGCCTCTCCTATAGCGAGCGTGTTGAAATGTTCAGCGCGTCGCCTTGAGAATTGAGTAATCGTGGCACAGGGAACAGTGAAATTTTTTAATGCAGAAAAGGGCTTCGGCTTCATCTCGCGCGAGCAAGGTGATGACGTCTTCGTCCATTTCTCCAACATCCAGGGCGACGGCTACAAGAGCCTCGAAGAGGGTCAGCTCGTAGAGTTCGAC
>DASXEU010000115.1:0-1526 GCA_036489935.1 Acidimicrobiales bacterium | reverse complement strand
GCGGCGGAGCAGGTCGGGCGCGTCGTCGAAGTCGGCGACGGCATCGCGCGTGTGTCGGGGCTGCCCTCGGCGAAGGTGAACGAGCTTCTCGAGTTCGAAGATGGCACGGTCGGACTTGCCATGAACCTCGACGAGGAGACGATCGGTGCGGTCGTGCTCGGCTCAGTGGACAGCATTGAAGAGGAGCAGGTCGTTCGCTCGACCGGACGCATTCTGTCCATGCCGGTTGGTGACGCGTTGCTCGGACGAGTCGTGAACGCCCTCGGTGAGCCCATCGACGGCAAAGGCCCCCTCGTCAACCCGGAACTGCGCCGCATGGAGATCCAGGCCCCTGGTATCACCGGACGTCAGCCCGTCAGCCAGCCACTGCAGACCGGCATCAAGGCCATCGACGCGATGACCCCGGTTGGTCGCGGACAGCGCGAGCTCATCATTGGCGACCGCAAGACTGGTAAGACCACCGTCGCGATCGACACCATCTTGAACCAGAAGGGTCAAGGGGTGAAGTGCATCTACGTGGCGATCGGACAGAAGAACTCCTCGGTCGCTCAGACCGTGAAGACCCTGGAAGACTTCGGTGCGCTTGAGTACACCGTCGTCGTGGTTGCCGGCGCCGGCGACCCGGCTCCCTTCAAGTACCTCGCGCCCTACGCCGGGTGCGCCATTGGTCAGCAGTGGATGGAAAAGGGCGAGCACGCGCTCGTCGTCTACGACGACCTCTCGAAGCAGGCCGAGGCGTACCGTCAGATCTCGCTCTTGCTGCGCCGCCCACCGGGCCGCGAGGCGTACCCCGGCGACGTGTTCTATCTGCACAGTCGTTTGCTCGAGCGCGCCGCGAAGCTGAGCGATGAGCTCGGTGGCGGATCGCTCACGGCGCTGCCCATCATCGAGACGAAGGCCGGCGACATCTCGGCCTACATCCCAACGAACGTGATCTCGATCACTGACGGTCAGATCTTCTTGCAAGCCGACCTCTTCTACTCCGGTGTTCGTCCCGCGATCGACGTGGGTAACTCGGTGTCGCGCGTCGGTGGCGCAGCGCAGATCCGGGCCATGCGTACGGTCGCAGGAACCCTCAAGATCGACCTCGCCCAGTTCCGCGACCTTGAGTCCTTCGCGACGTTCGGCTCGGAGCTTGACAAGTCATCGCAGCAACAGCTGGACCGCGGGTATCGCTTGACCGAGCTCCTGAAGCAGGGACTCAACGCACCGGTGCCGGTCGAAGAGCAGGTCGTCGTGATCTACGCCGGCACGAGGGGCTATCTCGACACGCTTCCCGTCGAAGACGTGACGCGCTTTCAGGCAGAGTTCCTCACCGACGTTCGCGCGAAGCACGCGGACATCTTGACGAGCATTCGCGAGACGGGTGCGCTGAATGACACCGAGCCGCTCGATGCCGCATTGAAGTCATTCCTCGGCACCTTTGCGACCAGTAACTAAGTAGCGGACAGCGAGAGAAAGGAGGGACCGTGGCAGGTGGACAAGAACGAGTACTGCGTCGACGGATCAGGTCGGTGCAATCGACA
>DASXEU010000163.1:0-4540 GCA_036489935.1 Acidimicrobiales bacterium | reverse complement strand
GTTCGACTTCGTCGACAAGCTTCAGATCGAGATCATCTGCACCGACGAGATCGTTGAGGACCTTCTCGAGGCGATTGTCGCTGCCGCACGCACCGACACCGTCGGCGACGGGATGGCGTGGGTCACGGACATCGAGCACGTGGTGCGCATTCGCACCAACGAACGAGGGCCACAGGCCCTCTAGAGGGGGAACCAGAGGAGCCACTTCGCACCCAACGCGGTCCGATCTGCGAGGTGGCTCCTCTGGTTGAGTTCGGAACCCGCGGCCCCGCGGCCTCAGGTATTACCAGAACTTCAGCTCCCAGTGACCCGTAGATAAATGAAGACTCCGTGCGAATCCGAGACCATGCGGTAATGAGTTGCAAACCAAGCCTTCAACCCCTTATTCCACGGAACGAACACTGTGCTGGGCGAATTCAGCACTACGTAGTTCGCACTTTCAAAATAGGATTTCCAGAGCGCAACTAGTGGTGCCGGGGGATCCGCGTAGTCGTTATTCCACACCTGCCACACACCGTAGGGATCAACTATGTCTGGACAGTCCGGACTATTTCCTGCAAATCGGTTTGTGGCGAGCTCGTAAACAACAAAGTCAGAGACCACGCATGAACCAGAAGGTACGTCGGTCGCGACTTTGGAGAGCCACGGCGAGTAGAGGCCGTCACCCCATGCGAAGTTGGTGAAAAAGGTCGTCGAGTAGAGCGTGAGTGCAAATACAAGAATGAGTGAAGCGACGCCGGCGAGCCAGTTCAGTGGCCTACGGACGTCATCCGAAACGCGAATCCGATTTGCTAGTGCGTGGCAACGTCTGCCGAGGCGCGCAAGGGTTACGGCAATTAGGCCGACAAGAAAGGGTGCAGAAAAATAGTAATAGTACGCGCTCGACGCAGGTGCGACCAGAATTCCGGCCCCGGTGATGATGAACGACACAAGCAAGAAGCGATCAGCCATTTCCAGCTCGAGTCGCTGCCAGTACGCGACAACGATAAGACAGATGAGGATCAGCCAAATCACGACCGTCTCTCGCCCGGAAGGTGCTAGCGAGGAACTTTGAAATCCCATCAGATCGCCTAGGCGCCAGAGGACACCTGTCGTTTCCGTCAAATTTGGCTTTGCCAGAAATTGAGCACCAAAGACCTGCGACAAGAAGTTTCGCGGTGCCAAGAGAAAAAAAGGAATCACGGGCACAATGAAGCCAGCCGCCGCTCCTCCGACGAATGGGAGCACCCGCTTGCGATACTGGGGCGTTAAGCAGATGAGCGCAGCAACGAAGGGGAAGAAGGCCCAAAGTTTGATGCTTGCCGCAAGGCCGAAGAGCAAGCCAGCAATGATCAACGATCGCTTTGAATGCTCCCCTCGCGCAAGGTCCTCAGAACAGATGATGAGCGCCGCAAGCAGGACCAGCAGTATGCAGTACGGTTCGAGCCTCACTCCAGAACTCACGATGAGTACAACGGGAAGCAAGGCGAGACCTACTCCGGCGACGAGCATGGCGACCCGACCACGATGACGAACGAGCCACGCTAGGAGACTCACGTTCCCTGCCGTCACGAATGACGTCGCAATTCGCGCGATTACGAGACCATCGTGGCTTCCAAAGATGCGGGCGAGGATGCCGACTGGGCTGAGCAGGATCAGTAATCCTGGAGGATTCACAAAAACAAAGTCTTTGTAGGGCAGGGCACCTGACACGAAATGAATGGTTGCCGCCAAGTACACGCCGGAGTCATAGAAACCGACGAATTCGGGAACCGAAAGCTGCCAAAGATAAACACCGAAGGCTAGAAGTCCGACCGTAACGACAATGAACGCATTTTGAGAGGGACGCTTCAGATTCCGTCCCTCTCCAACATCGTGCGTCTGCTCATCAGTCAACATTTGTCTCCCGATCTGGCGCCCAACCGTTTGCCGGCCAGTCTTTCATGATGGATCGACGTCCCACGGGAGGCCGTGACACGTCGGTCTCGGAAAGGACCCACAGACGTGAATTTTCAGTCTCACGTTTCGTGTGGCTCCGTCATGATCCAGTGCACAACTGGGCATTGCGAGCTTGTTGACATCGGATTACAAACTTGTCGCGTTTCGGACGCCCGCGACCTTGCCAACCTTCGTTGACGTCGAAGGCGCGGTTGCGAAGTGGACGCTCCGGGCCGTAACAAGTTTTCCTGGGAGCAACGATCCCGGTTGCTGGTGATCAGCTAAACCTTCACGCCTGCGAGCGCGAGCAAGATCCCGACGAACGCAGCGACGAGGAGCGCGCTCACGATGCCTCGACGCGCGACGAAGATCCACACCAATGCGCCGCCGAGGATCGCCACCTGCCAGTAGAACTGCAGCGACTCCCCGAGCGTGATCGCCGAACCCGCGATCCCGCCGATCACCGCCGCTCCCGCTCCCGTGAAGAACGACTGGACGGCCAGGTTCGCTCGAAGACGACCGAAGTGGCGTCCGCCGACGAGCACGAAGAGGAACGAGGGAGCAAAGGCGATCGAGGCGGCGAAGAGACCGCCCCAGATTCCCGCCGCCGCGTAGCCAACGACCGCCACCGTTTGGACGACCGGGCCTGGCGTCACTTGACCGAGCGCGACCGCAGTTAGGAACTGTGACGCCGTCATCCAGTGATACGTCGTAACGACGTCGTGCTGCATGAGCGGGATGATCACGAAGCCCCCGCCGTAACTGAGCGCTCCGACTTTGATCGCAACCCAGGCGAGCCCCGCGAAACCTCCAACTGCGCCGGCTCCTGCGACGCCGAGTGCGCGTGTCGAACTCATGGCGAGCAAGCTATGCGCCGTCATGTGGCCAGAGCGGTGAAGGGACCACTCGATCACTCCACACCCGATCAGCGCCAGCACGAGGAATTCCCCCACCAGGGCGGCCGTTGCGATGCCGATCACGAGGTAGGCGAGCCAACGAAGTTGCGCGTCACGCGTGGACTCGAGTCGCGCGCGACTCGACGGAATGAGTCGCCACGCCGCGATGAGCGCCACCGCCGGAACGGCTGCACCGGATCCTCTCGCTGCTCCCTCGATCCAGCGCTCGGGGTGCCGGGCGAGCACAGCGGCCGAAAGAGCGAGGATTAGAACGAGTCCCGGGATGATGAAGCAGAGGCCGCCGAGCAGCGCGCCCTTCGCGCCACGCAGTCGCCACGCGCAGTAGATCGCGAGCTGCGTGGATGCTGGTCCCGGCAGAAGGTTCGTGGCCGCGACCGTCTCTTCGAATTCGCGAGCTCTCATCCAGTGGCGCTCCTCAACGCAGAGTGTCCGCAGGAGGGCAATGTGTGTGGGAGGACCGCCGAATCCGATGCAGCCGAGCCGAACCCACTCGCGCGCGATGGTTGAAAGAGCGATGCGCGGCGGTGGTTTCTCATCCATCGCGCGAAGCTCGCTCAACTGGCGTGGCTGAGATCAGCGCGGCACCAACCACGGACATGACGTGAAGACTGACACAAAACCCGCAGCCGAGCGAGCAGTGACTCTTCGGCGCGTTAGCGCTGAATGGGAAGTTTGTTAGCCAGCCTGTTTAGCGACGGCATCGGCCGCGCGGGCGGCCGCTTCAGGATCGCCGAGATAGTCAGCTGCCAATACGTTGAGCTCGTCGTCGAGCGTGAGGCGGTAGGGGATACCTGTCGGGATTTCCAGTTCGGTGATCTCCGCTTCGCCAACGTTTTGTAAGACCATGCGGAGGGCGCGAATGGAGTTACCGTGCGCGACGACGAGGACGGCGCCACCGCGCACACCTTCACTGCGCAGGTCCTCGCTTAAGACGTCGCGCAAGTACGGCGTCGCTCGGGTGACGACGTCTTTGAGGCACTCGCTGCGCGGGATGAGATCTTCGGGCACGTCGCGATAACGCGGATCGTGACGGACATCCCTTGGGTCATTGAGGGGCATCAGCGGCGGAGCCACGTCGAAGGATCGACGCCACACCTTCACTTGCTCGAGGCCGAACTCATCGGCCGTCTGCTTTTTGTCCTTGCCTGTCAAGTCCCCGTAGTGGCGCTCGTTCAGTCGCCAGCTCCGTCGCACCTTGAGCCACGATCGTCCCGCTTCGTCGAGGGCGAGATTGGCGGTGCGGATAGCCCTCGTCAGCACCGACGTGTGCAGCACACGAAGGTCAAGACCAACTGCTTCTTTCAGGAGTTGACCGGCGACGCGGGCTTCTGCCTCACCGTCGGGGGAGAGGTCGACATCCTGCCACCCGGTAAAGAGGTTTCGGTCGTTCCATTCGGATCGTCCGTGGCGCAGGAGAATGAGGTCGGGCACGAAAGAAAGCGTAGTCCTGGCGCGAAAAGCAGCCTAGAGCAGGGCGAAAGCTCACAATACGCACGTTAATTCTTACTTGTTACTAAGGATATAACTTTTCTTGACAAGAGGAGGCTCAACTCTGTAGTATTGCTGTATCGAAACTTTGGCGGCACGGACGTACCGGCTCCAGAGGCTGAACTAAGGAGTTTTTCATGGCAAAAGCAGTCGGTATCGACCTCGGTACGACGAACTCAGTGGTGAGTGTGCTGGAGGCGGGAGAGCCCGTCGTCATT
>DASXEU010000161.1:0-3193 GCA_036489935.1 Acidimicrobiales bacterium | reverse complement strand
TTGATCGAAAATGCATTGCTCGGAAGTCCTACGACGACGAGCGTGCCGTTCACTTTCAGCGCCTCCAAGTACGGTGTGAGGTCGAGATCCGCCGAGACGGTGTTGATAATGAGATCGAACGTGCCGCGCAGCTCGGTCAGGCTCGCCGGATCAGTCGTGTCGACGAAGTGGCTCGCCCCGAGTCGCTGCGCATCTTCACGCTTGTTAGCGGTGTGGGAGAAGACAGTTGTCTCGGCACCCATGGCGGAAGCGAACTTGACGCCCATGTGGCCGAGACCGCCGAGGCCAATGATGCCGACGGTGGTCTTTTCCGATGCGCCCCAGTGCCGGAGAGGCGAGAAGAGTGTGACGCCCGCGCAGAGCAGGGGTGCGGCACCGGCCAAGTCCAGACCGTCGGGGATCTTCACCGCGTGTCCTTCATCAACCACGAAGTAGTTCGAGTAACCACCGAAAGCGATCGTCGTACCATCACGCTCAATCGCGTTGTAGGTCAGTGTCATGCCGTTGAGGCAGTACTGCTGGTCGCCGTTGAGGCAGTTCTCGCAGGTGCGACACGAGTCGACAAAGACGCCGACCCCGATGCGGTCGCCGATCGCGAACTTCGTCGCTGAGGTGCCGACCGCCGTGACGACGCCGATGATCTCGTGACCGGGCACCATCGGATAGATCGCGGGACCCCATTCTTGGTTGACCTGGTGGATGTCAGAGTGGCAGATGCCACTGAACAGAATGTCAAAGGCGACGTCGTTCTCTCGCAATTCCCTGCGCTCAAAGGTGAGTGGAACCAAGGTCGCCCCGGCGTGCTCGGCTACATAGCCACGTGTTTGCATCTCTGCCTCTCTAAGAAGATGGTGCGTCCAGCACCCCGAACAACCTTACAAAGTTCGAGATTGCAGTCTGGCGGTGCGGCCGTCGGGTCAACAGGGGGCGATGCGGGCTCACCGGCAACGAGCCGCTGGATAGCCGCGTGATGGGAGCAACTGCCAGACTTTAAGTGTGAGCGTGGATGAGATCCGACAGGCGGATGCAGCTGACTACGACGTGATCGCGGCCGTGGTGAGCGAGTGGTGGGGGCGCGACGTGCTCACGAGTTTGCCCCGATTGTTCTTGAACCACTTTCACACGACGAGCTTGATCGCGGAGAACGACGGCGTCATGGTGGGGTTTCTCATCGGGTTCTACTCACCAAGCAAGTCGGGAGAGGCGTACATTCACTTTGTCGTGGTCGATCCCACTCACCGACATGGCGGGCTCGCTCGTCGTCTCTATGCGAAGTTCCTGGACGAAGCCGCACGGACCGGGGTTCGGATAGTGCGCGCCATCACATCGCCTGGGAATGACGGGTCGATCACTTTTCACCGCCGTATGGGATTTGAAGTGTCGGGACCCGACACCGAGTACAACGGGCCAGGCCGAGACATGGTCACGCTTACCCTTCGGTTGGCTGAGTAGAGCGAATGCAACGTCGATCGAAGATTCAAACCACACTCACGTCATGAAGCGAATAATCAGGCTTCAACGCCGCAACACGCAGTCACGCTCGGTGGCGGACGCGCGCAAGCCCGCCATCTCAATCAAGTTGTGAGTCCGTTGGTCCGTAGTCACGAAAGACGGTAGCGACGCGCACGCGATAGTCGAGATACCAGCTGTCGCGACCACGACGTTGGACGACGAGGTGCTCGGCGACTTGCTTCCAGGCCCGCGCCGCGTCTTCATCGCGCCAGTACGAGACCGTGACTCCGAGCCCGTTACGCGCTGACTCGAATCCCAAGTAACCATGTTGTTCGCGGGCCAATGCAAGCATCGCGTCGGCCGTCTCGGAGTAACCGTTGTCTCCGGGGTTACGAATCGACGTAAAGATCACCGCGACATACGGCGGTTCAGGTGTGGGCGCGATCAAAGCGTCTTCGGGGTTTACTCGACTACTCATGGGTGCTCGGATTCTAGAAAGAGAGACTGGAACAGGGGATTATTCGAATACGGATCGTCGAGTGGCACTCATCGTTTGCGTAGAGCGACCAGGTAGCGACAGGCCGTACCCGTCGGGTTCTCGAAGACGCAGTCCTGTGGTTCGCCGAGTTGCAGACAGTCGCCAGCTCGGAGTTCGTGCCTCTCATCACCTTCAGTGAAATGCAGTTGCCCCGCTAGCACCCAAATCTGCTGGTCGATGAATAAATAGCTTTCTCGTGGCATCGGAACGCGCGCCCATGCGGACAATTCGACTTCGACCAGTTGCAGCATCACGCTCGCGGGCGGCGACACGGCCCTTCGGACGTAGCCGGTCTCCGGATCTGTCCATATCTGCTGCGTGCGACGGCGGACGAGTCGTTCCGGTGGGCCTTCTGCGCTCGCGATCAGCTCCGAGAGGGTCATCCCGAGCGCCCCTGACAAACGCGCTAACAACGCTGCCGTTGGCTGCACGTCACCGCGCTCGATCTTGGCGATCATTGTTCGCGAGACGCCCGAGGCTTGCGCCAGTGCGTTCACCGACCATCCCCGATCGAGGCGTGCTGACTCCACCGTTGCCGCCAACGACGTGGTCAAGTCTTCCTCGTGCGTGTCCGGCTCGGCGCTCGTCTTTGCCACGGTTGCAACTATAGGAGCGGGTTTGTATATTATCTGCTCATGTCCGAAACGACATCGCGTATTCGCTCAGCGACGGCGGCCGATGCGGTTGCCTGCGCCGAAATCTACGCGCCCTACGTCACGAGCACGTGCATCAGCTTCGAGACGACACCGCCTACGTCCGCGCAGTTCGTCGAGCGCATTGTCGACGCGCAGGCGTCACACGAATGGTTTGTTGCTGAACGCGACGCTGAGGTGGTTGGCTACGCCTATGGTCACGAGTTTCACGGACGTGCCGCGTACCACTGGTCCTGCGAGACGGGCATTTATCTCGCGATGGACCTTCGACGCGAAGGCATAGGCCGAGCGCTGTACGAAGTACTGCTTGATCGACTGGCGGTGCGCGGGTACCGCCGGGCAATTGCAGGCGTCACCTTGCCGAACGAGGCGAGTATTGGTTTTCATCGCTCCTTCGGTTTCGAAGACATTGGCTGCTATCGCCGGATCGGCTGGAAGGACGGCGCCTGGCACGATGTTGCCTGGATGCAGAAGGATCTGCAACGAAATGAAATCGATCCGCCCGCGCCCATCTCGCGTTTGGGTCCGATGTCGTGGTCGAGACCCGAGC
>DASXEU010000131.1:0-161741 GCA_036489935.1 Acidimicrobiales bacterium | reverse complement strand
GACAACATACGAAGTCGAACGGGATCACTGAGCGCTCCGAAAATCATCGCGGTCTCGACCGCTTCTGCTTCACTGAGTTCGCTATCGCCCAGAGGACTGCAGCAACTGACGACGGAGTCAGCGACGTCAATCCTTGGGGTAGCCATAGCGCCCACTTTAACATTGACATATATCAATATGACGGCTACTCTTCACATTGACCAACATCGATCTATGGAGGCTGCCATGTCAAGAGTCCAACTCGCGCTCAATGTTTCAAACCTTGAGGAAGCCATTGATTTCTATTCAAAGTTCTTCAAAGCCGAACCCGCGAAGGTGCGCGCTGGCTACGCCAACTTTGCGATCGAGGAGCCACCTCTCAAGCTTGTACTGATCGAGAACGCGGGCACCGCAGGCTCGCTCAATCACCTCGGCGTCGAAGTTTTCTCGACCGGTGAGGTCATGGACGCCATCAGCTACCTCGCAGAGGTCGGGCTCTCGACGCGCGTCGAGGACGAGACCACGTGCTGCTACGCGAAGCAAGACAAAGTCTGGGTCGATGGCGCGGACGGTGTGCCGTGGGAGGTCTACACGGTCCTCTCCGATTCAGCGACCGCGAACGGAGTGGCAGGGGACGAACGATGCTGCACCTCGGATTCGACAACGCCGCTCGGCGCATCCGTCGCCAACTGCTGCTGAGATCATTTCCTCATGAGCGTTCATCACGTCCTCTGGCGCCGACTCCTCGCGGAGTACGTGGGCAGCGGGCTCCTCGCTGCCGTCGTCATCGGTTCCGGCATCGCAGCCCAAACTCTGTCGCCTCACGCACTTGGTCTCGAACTCCTTGAGAACGCGGTGGCGACGGGATTGGGCCTGTATGTCCTCATCGTGGCGCTCGGTCCGGTGTCGGGAGGGCACTTCAACCCAATCGTGTCACTCGTTGACGCCACGTTCCGCGGCCTGTCGTGGAAGGACGCATCCCTTTACTGCGGCGCCCAAGTAGCGGGATGTACAAGTGGCGCGATGCTCGCGAACCTCATGTTCTCACGCTCTGCGGTTTCGCTGTCCACACACCATCGCGCGTCCGCGGCGCACGATTTATCCGAGGTGGTCGCGACGGCGGGGCTCATCTTCCTTATCTTCGCGCTGGCGAGAAATGGTCGAAGCTCCGCCACTCCCGCCGCGGTTGGTGCCTATATCGGTTCGGCGTATTTCTTTACCAGCTCCACAAGCTTTGCGAATCCCGCGATCGTCGTGGGACGCATGTTCTCCAATTCCTTTGCGGGCATCGCCCCGTCGTCGGGTCCTGCATTTATCGCGGCGGAGTTGCTTGGCGGATGCGTGGCGTTCGTCCTCATTCGAGCGCTCTATCCGGGCGTGACCAGAGCGGTGGCGTCGAGGGTACTCGCCCCACACGATGCTGCGGCCACAGAAGGGGAGGGAGCGTGAGCCCCTCTGGCGAGCCGCACGCACGAGGGCTTCCGGAGATTTTGTTTCTCTGCGTGCACAACGCCGGACGTTCGCAGATGGCGGCGGCGTTCGCAAGAAAGTTGGGCGGAAATCGCGTTGTCGTGCACTCTGCCGGTTCCGCTCCCGGGGAGTCGCTCAACCCCGCCGTTGTGGAAGTGATGAGCGAACGAGGCTTCGATATCTCGAGCGAAGTACCGACACGATTGACGGAGGCCATGGGGCTCAGTGCCGACGTGATCGTGACGATGGGCTGCGGAGATGCGTGCCCCGTCTACCCAGGCAAGCGATACGTCGACTGGGAGATGTCGGATCCCGCGGGTAAAGCGATAGAGGAGATTCGTCCGATTCGTGACGACATTGAAGCCCGCGTCAACGTGCTGATCAGCGAACTGCTTGAGCGCTCCGTCGTTGACTGATCGATCGTCATATCGTCGTCATGAAGGTGCGTCGTAGAGTCAACAAAAGTGAACGCTCTGCGCACAAATGGCTGTTCGAAAAGGTTCGCTCTCGTCGCCGCAGTCCTTCTTCTCCTCGCGCCGCTCATCGCCGACCGTGCCGCATCGGCGTCGTCCTCGACTCGTGAGTACCTGCCCTATCTCGTGACTCGCGCAGGCACTTCAGACGTGATCTACACGCTGTGGCAGAGGGAGGGGTGCGTCACGCGATCGTGTCTGCGCCTCGAGCGCTCGGACAATGGAGGCCGTACATTCACCGACGTCACCCCGCCTCCCGCCGCACCAATCAAGGTCGGCATGGAAGGTGAGACGCCACTCATTGACGAGATGACGTTTGTCAATGCGTCGATCGGGTACGCCGTCGAAGCGCCCAACAACGGGCGCAACTGGCAGTCGTCCCACTATTTTCTCACGACGAATGGCGCGCATTCGTGGCGCAGAGTGACGATTAGTCCTCGCGTTTATAACTTCGGCGTCGTCGTAACCAATCGGTACGTGTACGCCCTTACGGCCGAGTGTGCAACGAAGGGACCCCCGTGCGACCATTTCGCACTGCACCGCGCACCGGTCGGTTCTGGCGCATGGACGAGGTTGACGATCCCGCCAACACTGCTTGAGCCGCCTTTCGCCAATCTCGCGCTCGCTGGATACGGACTGAGCGTGTGGTTGACTGCCGAGGACAAATCGAGCCCGTATCCCGGCGTGCTCGCCACGTCGCGTGATGAAGGCCGTACATTCACCGTTCTCCTGCAACAGAATCTCCAAAGTCCTGGCAACTGCGGACTTCTCCCGATGTCAAATTCAGTCATCTGGGCAAACTGCTGGCAAGGAATGGGGGATGACTCAGTCGTCTATTCGCACGATGGTGGCGAGAACTGGCAGGCGCAATCTACGGGACCGCTCGTTGTTGGCAGCGTCGACGCGTTTGATCCGATTACCGCTCAGACTGCGTATTTCGTCAACGGATCGCATCCGAACGTGATCGACAAGATCGCGGATGAAGCGTCGCGACCGACGGTCGTCTGCTCGCTACCAAAAGACCATTACTGGTCGACGCTCGTGTTCACGAATGCGCGCGATGGCGTGGCGCTCACCCTTAACGACGGACCAAACCTCCAACTCTGGGGAACGGACAACGCAGGAAAGCAGTGGCGGCGCATTCACGTCTGATCGCGGCGAACTCGGACGTTGAGTCCGCGCCACGCATGCTCACGTCGAGATCTTGGTCCCATGAGTGTTCGGCAACGACCTTGTGCGCTTGAACGTTCCCTTCGCCATCGAGACTGCAAAGTCCCTGAGCCAGCCGCCATTTTCTTCTGCGTCAGTCAGGAGCTCGTCGAGCGCGTTGATGAAGTAATCGATCTCAGCCTCACCAGCGATGAGTGGCGGCAGCAGCTTGATGACATTGACGCTGTCGGCGGCCACCTGGGTCAAGATGCCGTACTTCTGAAAGAGTGGCACGACCATCGTCTGGGAGAACATCGCCGTACGCGCCGCCTCAAGCGTGCGCCAGCGCATCTTGGCTTTGGTCGACGTCGGCGGACCAAAGACGATGCCAATCATCTGTCCACGTCCACGAATGTCGTGGATGAACTCGTGACGGGCCTTCAGCTCCGCGAGTCGGAGATGCCACAGATCGCCCATCTTGGCCGCGTGCTCGATGACGCCTTCGTCGTCGAAGACCGACAGCGTGGCGAGACCTGCCACCATGGCGAGTTGATTGCCCTTGAACGTCGTCGAGTGGACGAGCGCACGATCCATCGTGCTGTAGACGCTGCGATAGATGCGGTCTCCCGTCAACACGGCGCCGACGGGAATGAATCCGCCCGACAAGGCCTTGGAGACCGTGATGATGTCGGGCGCGAGCCCGTAGTGCTCGAAGGCGTACATCTTGCCGGTACGTCCAACGCCCGTTTGCACTTCGTCACAGATGAAGAGCGCGCCGGCTTCTTTGACGGCCGCTTGCATGGCACGCCACGTGGCGGTGTCGAGCTCGTACACGCCCTTTCCCTGAATCGGTTCGACGATGAACGCTGCAACGTCGCCCGCCGCTAGCTCCGCGCGAAGCGCGTCGACGTCGCCGAAGGGCACCTCTGTCGTGTTCGGCAATAACGGGCCGAAGCCGTTCTTGAACTCCTTTGATCCGTTGAGCGACAGGGCCCCGAGCGTGAGGCCGTGATATGCGTGAGAGTGGTAGAGGATCCGCGTCTTACCAGTATCGGCGCGGGCGAACTTGACGGCGGCCTCAACGGCCTCGGCACCCGAGTTGCAGAAGAAGACGCGCTCGATCTGAGCCGGACTGCGCTTCACGAGTTGCTCCGCCAAGAGTCCGGGGAGGAGCGCGCAGTCCATTTGCACCATATTGGGAAGGTCTGCGTCAATCGCCTGATGGAGGGCATCCTTGATGACAGGGTGGCTGCGCCCGAGGGCGAAGACCCCGAAGCCGCTCAACAAGTCGAGGTAGCGCTTACCCGTCTCGTCGTAGAGGTAGCTGCCTTCCGCCCGTACGTAGAACCGGTCCATACCGAGGGTCTTCAAGACCTTCGCGAGCTGGGGGTTTACATATTCCGAGTGCAGTTGGAAGTTTTCGCCGTGACGGCTCTGCATCAAGTCCGTGAGGTTAAAAGGCACGATTCTCCTTTGCTGTCCTTCATAATCTACGGCGATTCACCTAATACGCGCGACCAGGAAAGGCGTCGTTGATGAAAGAGGTTTCGCCTTAGAAGTCGTAGGCTCAAGCGATGGTCGTTTTCCTGGCCCTCATTGCCTCGTGTGCCAATGCGGTCGCGAGCATTTTCCAGCGCCTCGGGGTGGAAGACGCCCCTGCTGCCAACGGGCCCTCGATGGGACTCGTGCGCCACATGGTCCAACGGCCCGTCTGGCTCGCCGGCGTCGTGATTATGACCCTCGCCTACGTGTTGCAAGCGGTCGCGCTGCACCTCGGTACGTTGGATCGCGTCCAACCGCTCATGGTGAGCGAATTGGTGATCCTGGTCGTCATCTTGTGGCTGTGGTATTCGACGGCGCTTCGTGCACGCGACCTGTTCTTCGCCTTCGCGACCGCGACCGGTTTGGGTCTCTTTCTCGCCTTCTCCGCGGGTTCGCCGGGTACGGCGTCGCCGAGGGACGGTCGCTGGCTGATCGTCGGCATTATCACGGCGGGCGCCATGGCGCTGTTGGTGGTTCTTGGTTCGAGCGGTTCCGCGTGGCGTCGGGCGTTGCTGCTCGGCGCGGGCGCGTCGGTCGGCTTCGCGCTGCTCGCCGCGCTCACGAAGACCTTTACGAACGTGTTGCTCAGCGGCTGGGGCGCGGCATTCAGCTCATGGCCCCTGTACGCGCTCGCCATTATTGGCATCGGGTCCTTTGTGGTCATGCAGAGCGCGTTTCAAGTCGGCCCGCTCGCGGTGTCGCAGTCTGCGCTGATTCTCGTGAACCCACTGGTCTCAATCATCATCGGGCACGCGCTCTTTCACGAGACGCTGCGGGGTGGGCCGCTCTTCGTGACCTTGGAGCTCTTCTCGCTCGCGATGATGGTGGCTGGTGCGGTCGGCCTCTCCTCGTCAGCGCTCGTCGCAACGGTGCACGACGCGGCGCCCGAGGACTTTCATCTCAAGGGGCGCGGACGCTACGGTCGGCGACGTGAAGATCGCGTCAAGCTTTCGTAAACAGTGCCTTGTTGGTGCTGACCGACGTGAACCCATGAGTGCCTAGGGTTAGAGAACTGTGTTCGAAATCTCCAAAGAGCGCTTCGACGAATTGGTTGACGAAGCGCTCGCCACGCTGCCGAAGGAACTCTCCTCAAAGATCGACAATGTCGCGATCATCGTGGACGATCGTCCTCCCGGCCGACTCTTTGGCCTCTACGAAGGCATACCTCTCACCAAGCGCGGCGGCAATACGAGCTACAACGGCGTCATGCCCGATCGGATCACCCTTTACCAGGAGACGATCCTGCGCTACTGCTCGAACGAAGAGGAAGTGACGGCGCAAGTGCGAAAGACGGTCCTGCACGAGGTTGCCCACCATTTTGGCATCAGTGATCCACGGCTCGAAGAGTTGGGTTGGGCATGAACGCATTGACGTACGAACGAAGCGACTCATGACGGCGTCGCGCCAGTTCTATTTCGACACTGATCGATACGAAGCCATCGACGCCATCGCGTCGATCGGAACAGGTCGCGGTTGGTGCAACGTGGTGCCGCGCGTGGCCGACGAGGTCCCCGACATCAGCGTGAAGTTCACGGGAATGTGGGTGAGTCACGGCGCAACCGAGGCGACGTTCGTGACGTTCGCTCCTCATAAAGGCGTCATCAAACCCTCATCACTCGGTGTGCTGCATTCGCGGGGCCGTCTCGGTAAAGAGCGCATCACGCTGATGCTGGCAGGGGCACCGTTCGTCATACGACAAGACCACAGCAATCGCGGCGTGCTCTTGGACGTTCCTGTCGACGCGCCCGCTTCGCAAGTGCTCGAGGTGATGTGTTCGATGACTGAAACGCTGTGCGACTACGAAATGACGGGTGGTTGGCGCTTCGATCTCTACGAGCGCGAAGGAGCCGCCCGCTCGTAGGAGTTCGCGGTCAATCCGCCTCGCCTCACCCACCCGCAGATTTTCGTCGTCCGAGGTAGTGCGTCCGGGCGCGAACAACGTTGTGCATCACCAGCTTCGTTAGGCCTGATCGTCCTCGGCGGCACGAGCGGCGACAATCACCTTGGTGAGTGACGCGTGCAGCGACTCGAGCTCGCCGATCTCCATACCGAGTCGCGCAACCACCGCGGGGGGTATTTTCTCTGCCTCGCGACGAAGTTCACGACCTCGTGCGGTGAGTTCGATGTCGAGGCGCCGCTCGTCGTCGTTGCTTCGCCGTCGCGTGATGAGACCGGCATCTTCTAAACGCTTGAGGAGCGGCGAGAGCGTGGGGGAGTCGAGCTGCAAAAGTCCCGCGATCTCGCCCACCGATCGCGGCGACTTTTCCCAGAGCGCGAGCATGACCAGATATTGGGGATGCGTGAGGCCCATGGGTTCGAGCAGCGGTCGATAGACCGAGAGCACACTCCGTGACGCGATGACGAGGGCGAAGCACACTTGACGGTCCAAGGCGAGAAGATCCTCGGCCGGTTCCGCTTGCTTGGTCTTACCGTGCCGAGCGATGTTGCCCATACCTGCCCCCCTCACATCCGCGGCCGAATGCCTCTGTTACTTTATGCTATATTAGTTAGTGTACGAACTAATAGTGCAATAATAAATGTCGCTAATGGAAAGGAATTTCGTGGCCTTCGTCATTCCCATTATCGCGATGGTGTTCTTCAGCGCGCTCTACGCCGGCGCCTACATCTGGATGCGTCGATCATCGTTCGGTGAGGGTGCGCCTCGCGCCAAAAGACACCGCTAACACTCACGAACGCGGGATCATTTGGAAGCCTCAATCCTTTAAGGTGCTCCTATGAACACCCCCATTTCTCCCTCCGAACTTCCCTCGACCCTCGGCGCGCTTCGTGCCTCGTCGTACGAGCCCAAATCGGTTCGCGAAGAGCTCCGCCACAATCTTGAGCAGCGCCTCGCCGACGGCGTGCCCCTCACGGTCTCCGTCCTCGGCTACGAAGACACGGTCTTGCCCCAGCTCGAGACGGCGCTCTTGGCGGGTCACGACATCATCCTGCTTGGTGAGCGCGGTCAAGCAAAGACCCGCATCATCCGCTCACTCGTCGAATTGCTTGACGAGTGGCTGCCGATCGTCGCCGGTTCTGACGTGCGCGACGACCCCTTTGCGCCGATCTCCGCCCACGGCATTGACCTCGTCGCCGAGCACGGCGACCAAACGCCGATCACCTGGGTGCACCGCAGTCAGCGCTTTGCGGAGAAGCTCGCCTCACCGGACACCTCGATGGCCGACCTCATTGGCGAAGTCGACCCCATCAAGGTTGCAGGCGGTCTCTTCCTTGATGACCCGAAGGCGCTCAGCTACGGACTCGTGCCGAAGTCCAACCGAGGAATCTTCGCGATCAACGAGCTGCCTGACCTCTCCGAGCGCATCCAGGTGGGACTTCTCAACGTCCTCGAAGAGCGCGACGTCCAGATTCGCGGCCACCTGGTACGCCTCGAGCTCGACGTGCTCGTCGTCGCGACGGCGAATCCGGAGGACTACACCAACCGCGGACGGCTGATCACACCGCTGAAGGACCGGTTCGGTTCACAGATCCGCACGCACTACCCCTTCGAGGTGGAGACCGAAATCGAGATCATGCACCAAGAGGCGAAGCTTCCTGTCGCGCCGGTGCCGATCATCATCCCGTGGTTCATCGACGACATCGTCGCGCGCGTGAGCCACGTGGCTCGTCGCAGCCACGTCATCAGCCAGACCTCCGGTGTCTCGGTGCGTCTGTCGATCGCCAACTTCGAGACGGTTGTCGCCAACGCGCTGCGCCGGACGCTGCGCACGCACGACACGGTCGTCGTGCCGCGCGTCAGTGACTTGAGCGCCGTGGTGCAGTCGACCCAAGGCAAGATCGAGTTCGACACGATGGACGACAGCGACGCCGACCAGGTCATCGCGGCCCTCGTGTCACTCGCCGTTCGTCAGTGCTTCGCCGAGGTGCTCTTGGAAGAGGCGCCGGACATCGTCGAAGCCTTCAACTCTGAAGCGATCGTGCACACCGGCGACGACCTGCCCGACGCGAGCTACATGGAGGTGCTCGCCGCCATGCCCGCCTTGGAGGGTCCAGTCGATCGGATCGCCGGGCCGGGGGCGAGTGACGGAGAGAAGGCCTCGACGGTCGAGTTCATTCTCGAAGGGCTCTACCTCACAAAGCGCCTCGCCAAAGACGCCTCGGGCGCACGCGCCCTCTACCGCTCGAGGAACCGATAGGTGGCGGTCCGCTACGGGTATCGGCGCTTCGGCGAGGACGACGACTTCGACGATCTTGACGTCGAAGAGCTGCTCTCGCACTTGGCTGATGACTTCATGGAAAGCGGGGACCTCGACGAAGCGATGGACCGCCTCCTACGCGAGGGCTACACCAATGACGACGGCGATCGTGTCGAAGGCCTGCGTGAGCTCTTGGAGCAGACGAGACGCCGGCGTCGCGAACTCGAACAACAAGCCGACCCCGAGGGCGAGATGCAGCGCTATCGCGACTGGCTCGACGACATCGAAGAAATTGAGCGAGGCGAGCTCGACGAGCTGCTCGAAGAGGCGGAGACGTCGGGCGATGAGCGTCGCCAGGAGGTGACGCGCGATCTCGTCGATCAAAAGAAGATGCAGCGCGAGCTCATGAGTGACCGCTTGCCCGAGCGTCTCAGTGAATATCGCAACTACGACTTTGTCTCCTCAGAAGCGCGCGAAGAGTTCGAAGAGATGATGAGCGAGCTCGAACGCGACGTGCTTGACACCTATTTCCAGCAGTCGAAGGAGTTCATGGGTCGTCCGGACCCCGAAGAGCTCGCGCGCATGCGAGAGATGATGGACGCGCTCTCGGCGATGATCGAGCAGGACCGCCGCGGCGACGATCTCGATTCCAGCTTTGAGGACTTCATGGAGAAGTTCGGCGACTTCTTTCCGGGTGCGGAGAACTTAGAAGACGTCGTTCGCATGATGGCCGAGCGCGCCGCCGCCGCCGAAGCGATGTTCAACTCGCTCTCGTCCGAACAGCAGAACGAGCTCCGCTCCCTCTTTGATCAGATGATGCAGGACATGGACCTCAACTTCTCCATGAACCGACTCGTGTCCAACCTGCGTATGGCAACCCCCGATATCGATTGGAGCCGCGCGCACCGTATGCGCGGCCAAGGGGGAACGCCCTTTTCCGAGGCGACCTCCGTCGCCGAGCAGCTGGGAGAGCTGAAGGGTCTGGAGGACTTCCTCGGACAGAGTCGCCCGGCGCAAAGCCTGCCCGAAGTCGACATCGAGGCCGTTCGACGCAACCTCGGCGACGATGCGGCACGCCACATCCAGCGACTACAAAAGGCGTTGCAGGGTCTGAAGGATCAGGGCTTCGTCGATCGTCAGTCCAATCGATTGAAGTTGAGCGCGAAGGGAATCCGAAAGATCGGCCAGATCGCACTGCGCGAACTCTT
Organism: Acidimicrobiales bacterium; assembly: GCA_036489935.1. Lineage (GTDB taxonomy): Bacteria > Actinomycetota > Acidimicrobiia > Acidimicrobiales > RAAP-2 > RAAP-2. Next base: position 151,763 of record DASXEU010000131.1, on the reverse strand, counting down.
CAAGCAGCTGCGCGACTCGCCAACCGTGGGCGGACATGCTGTTGCGACCCTCGCTCGCGGCGGCGATCGCGAAGAGACGACCAAGCCCTGGGAGCCGGGGGAGCCCTTCGCGCTCGATCTGCCAAAGACGCTGCGAAACGCGCTGTTGCGTCAAGGTCCGGGTACGCCGATCCAGCTGCACCCGGATGACTTTGAAGTTGAAGAGTACGAAGCGACGCGACGCTCGGCGACCGTGTTCGCGATCGACCTCTCGCTGTCGATGGCGATGCGTGGCAACTTGGTACCCGCGAAGAAGATGGTGCTCGCGCTCACGCAGCTCATCCGATCGAAGTTTCCTCGCGACTTCGTCGCTGTCGTCGGCTTTGGCGAGAAGGCTCAAGAGCTCAAGATCGAAGACATTCCTGCGCTCACGATCGACTACAACTACGGCACGAACCTCCAGCACGCCTTGGCACTCAGTCGATTCCTGCTGCGCAACGAGCGCGGCGAGCGACAGGTCGTCGTCGTAACTGACGGCGAACCGACGGCCCACCTGACGGCGTCCGGCGAGCCGTTCTTTTCGTGGCCGCCGGTCCACGAAACCCTTGAAAAGACCATGGCGGAGGTGCTTCGCTGCACGAAAGCGGGCATCACCATCAACACGTTTGCCCTCGACATCGAGCGCAGCCAGTTCCCCTTCGTCGAGCAGATTGCCAAGGTCAATGGCGGGCGACTCTTCTACACCGACGTCGATGATCTTGGTACCTACGCGCTCGACGACTTCGTGAAACACCGTCGCGCGGGCTGATTCAATTCGTGCCCCACCAGGCAGTTCCGAAATTCAATTTGCATTTTTGCCGAAACCCCGCAACAATGACACCGTTGTAATTACATCGGTGAGAATCACTGACGGGGAGGATCGCAACATGGAAATAGTCGAGTTGTTGAGCGGCCTTGAAGATCGCGGATGGCAGGCCCGGGCCAACTGCATGGGCGTCGACCCGGACCTATTTTTCCCTGAGCGTGGAGCCTCCACTCGTGAGGCCAAAGAGGTCTGTCGGGGCTGCGTGGTGCGTGACGAGTGCCTGGAATACGCGCTTGATAACGGAGAGAAGTTCGGGATTTGGGGTGGCATGAGCGAGCGTGAGCGCCGTCGGCTGCGCCGGGCGCGCGCCATCGAGCGTCGCGCGCAGGCGGGCTGAGTCGGAGGTCGCCGTGTTAGGCGAGGCGCGACTCGATGGTCGCGTTCTTGCTCAAGCCCAGCTGGCGCCAGCGCTTGGGGTCTTCGAGGCTGAGTAGCGCGTCGGGGATGAGTCCGACGAGCTCTGCGTGGTCGATGGACCCCACGCTCAACAGATCCGCCACCTCGTCGTAGACAACCGAGGGTGGCACGCGCAGCGGGTCGATCAGATTGAAGCTGATCTGGACGAAGTCGTCGGGCATATCGAAGGCGAGCACACGCACTTCGCTCCGGCGCAGCGCCTTTGCAATCACGTTGGCTTCGCCGAGGCTGACTCCGCGCACCCAGATGTTCCACGCGACGAGAAGTGGTCGGGCACCAATCGCGCTCGATCCCCGTTCGGGATTCGGGGTAATCGGACCGAGGTCGGGCTCAAGCGAGTGAAACGCGTGTCGGCGCACCTCGGGGAGCGAGCGCTTGGAACCGTCGCGCAGTCGTCCGTAGAGGAAGACGGGCACGTCAAAGGTGTCAGCGACCCACGCGGCGATCTCGTTGCGCATGGAGATCGCTTCTTCCGCCTTACGCGGATCGAGTGCGACGAAGGGGACGACGTCGAGGACGCCGAACCTCGGGTGTATGCCCTCGTGGTCGCGAAGGTCGAGTCGCTTCATCGTTGCCACGATGAAGGAGTGCAGGGAGCGCCGCAGTTCGGTGCGGTGGTGGATCAGCGTGAAGACGCTGCGATTGTGTACCGCATCGCTGTGTCGGTCGCGAAGCGAATCCCCAGCGGCGAGTGCTAACTCATCGAGTACATCAGTACGTCGCCCTTCGGACACGTTGACCACGCACTCGAACAAGGTGTGTGTCCTAGTCGCGATTAAAGAGGCGCAACCTGCGGCGCTCTCGCAATAGGCGACGACGCTCGCGTTCACTCTTTCCGCCCCAGACACCGTGGTCGATGTGATTGTCTAGCGCGTAGACCAGACACTCACTTGCGACGGCGCACGTTGCGCAGATGCGTTGCGCAACGATCACGCCCATGCCGTCACGCGGAAAGAAGGTTTCTGGCGGATACTCACGGCACTTTCCGTCTGCCATCCATTCGGAACTCATACCCACCTCCTTCCTCAATTCTCTTCTCACAGTACAGACTTTTAGGGCGCACGACGTTACGATTCGCTTACGGTCTCCTGCTCATCGAGAACTCTAAGAAGTGCCTAAGTTCAGTGTTTTTCGAAGCCAATAAAGACACGGAAACCGGCACAGCGCCGCCCAGTAGAATAGGGAAAAGTCCGTGTTTTTGAAGGAGTCCCGTGAGCCAGGTCCCGACGAGTGAAGTCACCGAGGTCGTCGACCCGGTCGGCCACGTCCAAGTCATCTACCTGGGTCCGGTCGCACCGCACTGGGAGTGCCGCATGGTCTTTGGCGACGAAGAGCAGATCCAAGCCTTCGTTGACCGCGTGGACGCGCGCCTGCGATTCCTTCCACCGCACGACCCGCAGTTCCGTCGCAACCGCGAGCGTGTGAACCGTGACGCCGAGCGTGAGAACTTGCTCGTCGAGTGGAACCTCGGGTACGACGAGGAGTAACTACGCGAGCGGGGAGTTCGTCACCCGCTCGTACCACGCCTGGGGATCGTAGAGTTCGATCGAGCTCGGCAGACCGTCAACGCGGAGCAGCGCTCCGAACACGCTAAGTCCATGTTCCTGCGCGAGCGTCGACACAAACTCGGTCGCTGCGTCGTGGTGAGGCCCCTGGGTCGCGATACCAAAGAGCGCGGCAGCCGCATCCTCACCGCGCGCGTCGCTGCGACGGTGGCGCGCATACGCCTCGACGAGGCCGGGCCGCGGGCCGAGCAGCGTTTCCGTGATGTTCTGTGCGGCGGCGGCGAAGAACGCGAGCAGCACACTCGCGGCCGCATTGATGGCGCGCGTCGCGCTGCTGTCCTCGGGCACGGTGATGCCGTCAAGCAGCGACGCTGGGTCGTTCATCATGTCGTTCAGGTTGCCGGTCTCCATCATCGACTGCAAACGCTCCATCAGGTCGCCCTGGACGGCGTTTGCTTCGTTGACGGTGTCGATAAGGAGGGCGCGCAACGCGTCGCTCGTGCCCGGCTGGGTCAAGACGAGTGACGCGACGAACTCTTGGGCGAGCGCGAACACGTAGACCTCGTCGTGCTCGAGCGACCACGCGCTCGCGAACGCGGCGAGGTTGTTTACAACGAGCAGGCGATCGTGGCTTTCACGCGGCAGCGGCAACACGGCGAGGGACCACGCTCGTTCGGAGAAGTGACCGGCGACCGATCCCATCTGGAAGCCGGTAAAGAGCGGTCCGATGGTTGAGGAGATCTGGGCCATCAGTTGGTTCTCACTGACGTCGAGCTCTTCACTCGTCGATGCGGATGTACTCGGCGTAACCATCGGTCCCATCAGCGGACGCCACTGCTCGAGGGCAGCGATTGTGAGCGCTGAGCGGTTGACGGCGGTGACCGTGGGCTCGACCGAGACGCCAAAGAGCGCGTCCACGTGTCGACCGACAAGTGGCGCGAGCTCTTCGAGGCGCTGACGCTCTAAGGGAGAAGGATTGGGGTCGCCGTCTTCGCCACGAGCGATGTTGAGCGCGAGCTGCGTCGCCGTCGTGTACCAGGCGTCAGGGCCTTGCTGGCTCAGCATGGAGAAGATGTCGCCGAACATGTCGCCGAAGGGATTGGTCGTCACGGCACCAACTTAGAGGGACATCCGAGGGTGACGTTCGTCTTGTGCACCGTCGTTGCCTGCGCGTAGGTGATGCTCGCCTTTGTGTAGGCGGGCGTCAGATAAAGCGTTGAGACGAGCTGGTTCCACGTATCGAGATCGGTACCGTTCCACGTGGTCAGGACTTCGCCAACCTTCAGTCCCGCGTGGGCGGCCGGGCTAAAGCGCAGCACCTTCGTGATCAAGATGCCGCCACCTTGCTCGCTCCTTCCCGTGACGCCGAGCGTCGCGTGGCATCCGTGGCCGGTCGCCACCACGTTCGCCACCTGGGCAACGAACTGCGCCGGGTACCAGAAGTGGGTGGAGGAAAGCACGGCCACGACGTGACCCGCGGGGTCGACCGCGATGGCGTCAACGAACTTGTTGAGCCTCGAGTTGGACTTCGTTGAGAGATAGCGCACGACCCCGTGAGCGTCGTTCGAAGGATCACCGAGCGTCGTCATCGTCCAGTCGTACTCGGGCTTGTTGGCGGGACCTTTGACGATCGGCGCGATCGCGACGACCGCCGCGCTCGCGGGCATGGCGTCCAGTTTCGAAGGCGCGATCGTGACGCCTAAGTGCACGATCGAAAAGCCCATCACGTCGTCACGGCCCTCGAGCGTGACGGGAAAGTTGGACTTCGCCGCTGAGGTGCCGGTCATCTCTGCGTCCACGGGAATCGCGAGTGTCGTCACCGCGAGGTCGTTCGGGAGCACTAACGCAGCCACATTGACGACGTGACCAGGCGTCGTGACTGTCAGCTCCACGGTGTGGGCAACGGCCACTCTCGTCGAGGCGGGCAGGTCGTTCAGGGTCGCCGCGAGATGAGCGGGCTGGTCGCTACCTGGTGCAGTCGTGCCCCGGTTGACCAGGAGGACGATGCCGCCCACGATCAGGAGCAGGGCCATCGTGATGATGACCAGCCGAGACGTTCTCGCGTGTGGGCGCGCGGTCGCCGTGGTTTCCAGGTTTTCGAAGCTGGGAAGCTCGCTCGGATGGACCCAGTGACGGCCTTCTGCCGGAGGTCTCCGGCGCTGAGGGCGCCACGAATTCATCCACTCCCACGCAGCCACCTTGAAAGGCTACTGAGAGGGGAGTTGTTTATACGGTCGGCTTAGAATTGTCACTCGTGGCAATTGACGTAGCACTGGATATTGGGACTTCGCACACGCGCCTCGCCACGAGCCAACACGGTGTGCTCTTCGACGAGCCCACCATGGTGGCGATCGACACGAACACGGGCGAAGTGCAAGCGCTCGGCCATGGTGCACTTGACCTCGTCGGTCGTACCCCGCGCCACGTCGTCGTCTTTCGACCGTTCAACCAAGGCGCGACCGTCGATTTTGACGTGACTGCGCGCCTCATCGAAGCGCTCTTTGAGCGAGCCGGGGTCTCCAAGCTCTCTCGAGCCCGGGTTGTCATGAGTGTGCCTTCCCTCGCCACGGCCATCGAGCGCCGCGCCCTTCGCCAAGCCGCGATTCAAGCGGGCGCGCGCGAAGCCAGTCTGATCGAGGCGCCGCTCGCCGCCGCCATTGGCCTCGGTCTTCCGGTGCAAGACCCCGTTGGTTCTGCCGTGACGATGATCGGCGCGGGAGCGTCCGAGGCCGCGATCATCTCGCTCGGCGGCATCGTGACTGGCGCCGCTCGCCGGATCGGGGGCAATGACATCGACGCGAGCATCGCGACGTTGCTGCGGCTCAATATGGGCGTCGTCGTCGCACCGGCCGTCATTGAATCGCTCAAGTGCAACCTCGCCTCGGCGCTCGGCAGTACCGCCGGGCTCGTCGAGATCGTGCCGGCGCGCACCGTCGATCGGGGTCGTCTCGTTGATGTCGAAGTGACGGCGGAACTTGTGAACGCGGCCGTGCGCGAGGTGCTCGTGCCCACGATGCGCATGGTGCAGGAGTGCTTGAGTGACACGCCGCCCGATCTATCCCAGGACGTCAGCGCGAGGGGCATCACGCTCGTCGGCGGCAGCGCCAACATCAGCGACGTCGACGAGCTGGTCGCGAGCAGCTCGGGCGTCCAGGTGACCGTCGCCGAGCACGCCGACCTCGTCGTGATCAACGGGCTCGCCGCGTGCCTCGAAGAGATGTCCTCGCTGCACGCGCTCTTTCGAAGCGCCGAACGCTAACTACTCGTCGCGCAACTGCGTGACCGCGGCCCGTACCTGCCAATCACGGTCCTCGCCCGCGCGCTCGAGTGCGGCCTCCACCTCTGGCCCTTCGAAGTTCGACAGCGCCACAATCGCGCGACGGCGTATCGGCGCCTTGTCCTCAAGCGCCGCGATGATGGTGGGGAGCGCCGTGTCGTCCCCGAGGGCGCCGAGCGAGGAAATGGCGGACTCGCGACAACGAGCGTCCTCGTGATGTGCCGCCACCTCGATGAGAGCGGGAACCGACGGCGCATAGAGGTGCTCGCCCATGACGAATGCAGCGGCGTCAACGACGAGGGCATCCTCCTCGCGAAGCATGCTCATTGCATCGTCGAGCACCGCTGAGGCAACGTCGCTCGCGTGCGCGAGCTGCTCGAGCGCGTCACGTTGCACCTCAACGTCCGCGTCCGCAAGCACCGCGTGCCAACGCTGCGTGTCCATGGCGCCACGACGCACGAGTCCGCGTAGCGCCAGCACGCGGTGTCGGGCGGTAGGGGCAGCGAGATTGGCGATGAGCAGCGTGGCGCTCTCATCGCCGTTGTCGAAACTCGCCCGTAGGAGTTCCCGGTCGAGGGGCTCTACTAGCGTTGCGTCATCACCCTGCACGACCCCATTTCACCACCCAAACCTCCGCGCCGGCGATTCTGGCTGATTGTCGCCGCGTTAGCCCTCATCCTCGCGGTCATCATCGTGCTGCAGGCGTCGTCCACCAACGAGTACGCCCTGACGCCCGGGAACGCCACCCCGGTCGCGCCGCTCGTCACGATCAAGGGCCACGTCGCGACGAACCCGCATCCTTCCAAGATCATGCTGGTCGACGTGTATGAGAGCTCACTCAGCGTGTGGCAGTGGATCACCATGCACTTCCAGTCCCACGTCCAGATCGTGCCCGCGGACGAGCTTGTCGAGCCGGGTGTGTCGACGAGCGAGCTCAACGCGCAAGGTTTCTTGGAGATGAGTGACGCAAAGCAGGCGGCCGAAGTCGCGGCGTTCCGCGCGCTCGGGTGGAAGGTACCCGCAACGCCGACGGGCGCGGTCGTGACTGCGGTTGTCAGTCCTTCGCCGGCATCGCGCGCGAATATCACGGTGGGCGACGAGATCGTGGGCGTGAATGGCACGACCGTACATTCGGGCTGCCAGCTCGTCTCGTACGTGCACGACCTCGCACCGGGCACGGCGGTGACGCTGCACTTAAGCAAGGTGAAGATCTCCTCGATCGGCGTCTTGTCCTACCTCGCAGACTCAACACTGCACGTGACGACGGGGTCGGTGCCGAGTGACGACACGACCTCGGCGTGTCCTGGCGTGTCGGGTCCGGACAAGTCATTTCTCGGCATTGGACTCGAAAATGGATACCACTACACGCTCCCCGCAACGGTGAACATCAATACCGCCAATATCGGGGGGCCGTCGGCCGGGCTCGCCATGACCCTCACGTTGATCAACAAGTTGAGTCACGGTTCGCTCACGGGGGGTCACATCCTCGCGGCAACCGGCACGATGTCGACCAACGGTCAGGTCGGTGCGGTCGGGGGTGTCGAGGAGAAGGCGGTCGCCGCCTACAACGCTCACGCCAAGTACTTCATCGTCCCCGACGGCGATGGTGACGTCGACGCCGCGCGCGCCGCGAAGGAGCCGGGGCTCACGATTCTGCCGGTTACGTCCCTGAAGCAGGCGCTCAAGGACCTTCGCAAGCTCGGCGGCGCCAAGCCCGTGCCCATTACGACGCCCTAAGTCAGGATTAGCCCCCATAACGCCGTAGTCTTGGAGTAATGGACGACCGCCTATTCATATCTGCGACGCGCAAGCCGTCGAGTGAGATCACCCGGGTGAATTTCACGACGCTGCGCAAGGGAGGCCTGGATCCCAACGAAGTTCGCCTCCATTTAGAGGCCGCCGCCCGCGAGATGGGCCACCTCGAAAATCGCATCCGCGAGCTTCAAGAGCAGCTGACGGAAGCACAGCGCCGTGCCGCCAACCCGACATTCGACGAGGCGACCTTGGCGACGGCGCTCGGCCAGCAGAGTGCTACCATCCTCCGCTCCGCCCACGAAGAGGCCGGTCGCGTGACGGCTGAAGCCCAAGAGCGCAGCGCGCAAGTACTCACTGAGACCCAGCAGCGCAGCGCGACCCAACTGATCGAAGCCCAAGAGCGCGCCACTGCGCTCATTACCGAAGCGGAGAACACGACCGCACAGATTGACCACGACTCGCGACTTGCCGCCGAACGACTTATCGATTCGGCAAAGGTGAACGGCGAGGCGCTCATCGAGCGCGCCCGTGAACAAGGGCGCGCGATCGTCGAACAGTCAAACGAGGCGCGACGAACGGTCTTGAACGATCTCGCCATCAAACGCAAAGCGCTCCACCTGCAAATCGAACAGCTTCGTGCCGCGAGAGACACGCTCGGTCAGTTCGTCTCGACGTTGCGCCAACAGGTCGACGACGTGCTCGCGGGCATCAACAGCTCCGACGAGCTCGCCCGTACGGCAGCGCTCGAAGCATTGCGCGCACACCCCCCGACACCCGAGCCGACCGAAGAGGAGCTCCTTGCGGGAACGCCACTGCGCGAAGTGACGAGCGTGGGCGAGACGCCGCCCCCGGCCCCCGCGCCGGGCGAGGCGCCAAAGCGCGACAAGGAGTCCGCGCCCACAAAGCCCGAGCCCCGAATCGACAAGATTGCGGCGAAAATCCAGGATGCGGAGGGCGAAACGCTGCTGGAAGACGACCCTTCGGGGACCGACGTCGTCAACGAGATTTTCGCGCGCCTGCGTAAGGCAACCTTGGAAGAGCGCGGCGCGACCGCCCTCGGGCCGAAGAAGGCGCCGGTCCACAAGCCCGAGACGCCCGTGGGAGTGCTCTTCCGTCATCGCGACGATGCGCTCGAAGAGTCCCTCACCGCCCTCACCCGCCGCGTGAAGCGTGCCCTCCAAGACGATCAGAACATCATGCTCGAGCGTCTACGCGGCGTGAAGGCGATGATCACCGACGAGCTCGAAGACGAGCTCGCCCAGCGCGCGCGCTACGCGGAAGCCGCCAACGAGTCGCTCGACTTGGCCGCGAAAGCGGGCGTCCAGTTCGCACGCGAAGAGGGCGGCGTCGCCGTCACCGACGTCGATGCATCGCTCGTCGATGACTGTGCGGCTGACCTGGCGGTCACGATCGTGCTCGCACTCCGCAAGCGGATTCTTTCTGACTCAAGTGGCGACGGCACCGAACGCGTGAACGCTGCGTACCGCGAATGGCGCGGCGCGCGCGTCGAGCGCCTGTGCACCGACGCCGCTCGACGAGCCTTCCACCTGGGCGTCGTGACGGCCTCCAAGGGTCGCTCGGTTCGATTCTTTGCCGTGCCCAACGACGCGCCGTGTGACATGTGCGCCTATGACTCAGAGGCGGGCGAGCGCTTGGCCGGGGAGAACTTCCCGAGCGGATCGCCGTACCCGCCGTTGCACGCGGGATGCGCGTGCACTGTTATCCCCGTCTAGAACTGGCCTAGGCTCGATCTGTGCGCAGTCCGACCGATGTACCCTCTCGCCCGCGACGCGTAGGACGGCTCTCCAGGCGTTTCTGGATAGCGATCATCATTGTCGTGATTCTCGTGGCGTTTCTGTCGTTGCGAAACCTGGCGGTGCTCTGGACTGACGAGATGTGGTTCTCCTCATTGGGGTTCTCCTCGGTCTTTTCAACGCTGTTTTTCATCAAAGTGGGGCTTTGCCTCACCTTCGGAGCCATTTTCTTCTTCATTATGTGGGGAAATCTCCTACTCACCGACAGATTCGGGGCTCGAGACCTCTCCTTTGACCCCGAGGATGAGGTGGTGCGGCGCTACCAGAACATCGTGCGGCCCTACGCAAAGCGCATCTACGCCGTCATCGCCCTGTTCATGGGGCTCATCGCGGGCCTCAACGCCACCGGACAGTGGCAGAACTACATCTTGTTCACGCACTACGAGTCGTTCCACAAGGTCGATCCGCTGTTTCACAAGGACCTCGGGTTCTACATCTTCACGCTGCCCTTCGTCTCCTTCGTGATCACCTGGTTCCTCGTGGTCTTGATCATTGCGATCATCGTGACGGCCGGATTCCACTTCCTCAACGGCGGCATCCGCACGACCAAGGTGTCACCACGTGTGTCACCACGAGTGAAGGCGCACCTGTCAGTCATTGGCGCTGCCATTGCCTTGATGAAGGCAGCCGGGTACCTCATCGCGAAGTGGGAGCTCGTGAACTCGACCAACGGGATCGTCCAGGGCGGCACGTACACCGACATCCACGCGCGAATGCCCGCCCTCACGATTCTCTTCTGGCTCTCACTCGCCTCGGCTGCCATCCTCTTGTACAACGTGCGCTCTCGCGGGTGGTCGCTGCCGGTCGTGGCGGTAGGTCTCTGGGCTTTCGTCGCACTCGTCATCGGCGTCCTCTATCCGACGTTCCTCCAGGCCCTCAAGGTGAGCCCGAACCAGGAGTCCTTGGAAGCGCCCTACATCCAACGAAATATCGACGCCACTCGTGCGGCGTTCGGACTCGACAAGGTCACCTACCACGCGTTCGCGGGGGCGACGTCGATCTCCGAGTCCCAAGTCAAGACGGACATGCCGACCCTCCAGAACATTCGACTCTGGGATCCCTCGAACAACATCGCGCTCGAGACTGTGACGCGCCGCCAGTCCATTCGCTCGTACTACGACTTCCCGAACCTGTCGGTCGACCGCTATTACATCAACGGCAAGCTGACGCCCGTCCTCATTGGTGCGCGCCAGCTCAACAGCAACAATCTCCCTTCGAACAGCTGGGTCAATCAGCACCTGCAGTACACCCACGGCATTGGCGTTGCGGTCGTTGCCGCCAACCAGGTCGATGGCTCGACCGGTAACCCGGTGTTTGACGTTTCGAACGTGCCGCCGGAGTCGACGAACGGCATGCCGACCCTCACGCAGCCCGACATCTACTTCGGCTTGGGACTCAACGGCTGGGTTGTCGGCAATACGAAGCAGCCTGAGCTCAACTATCAGGTGAACACCGGCAGCAATGCCGGTACGCCCGTCGAGTCGCACTATTCGGGCACGGGCGGTGTCGCCGTCGGAGGCATCTTCTCGCGCATGGCGCTCGCGCTGCGACTCGGTGACTTCAACTTCTTGATCTCAAACCAGATCACGTCGAAGAGTCGCGTGATGTTCGTGCGCAACGTGCGCCAGATGGCCGCCAAGGCGGCTCCCTTCCTTTCCTTTGACTCCCAGCCCTACGCCGTCATCGCCAATGGTGAAGTCGACTACGTGCTCGACGGTTACACCACGACCACGCAATATCCCTACAGCGAAAACGCGAGCAACCTCGATATCGCATCCGGGGGACTGCCGGGCAGCTTCAACTACGCGCGTAACTCTGTGAAGGTTGTTGTCAACGCGTACACCGGCGCGATGAAGTTCTACGTGATGGATCCGACGGACCCCATCATCGAGGCCTACCGTTCGGCATTCCCTTCGATGTTCCTCCCCATGAGCGCGATGCCCGAGACGATTCGCACGCACCTGCGCTACCCGCAGAACCTCTTCTCGGTCCAGGCAGCCACCTATGGCCGCTACCACATCACGACCGCGAGCGCCTTCTACTCTGCGTCCGACCGCTGGGAGGTGTCGCCCACGACGGGCGCCGGTTCTCCGGCGAGCACGCTCGCCATCACGAAGAATGTGAGTTCGACCGGCGAAGTGGTGTCGTCGTCCATCACGCCCATGAGTCCGGTCTTCACCGTCGGTTCGCTGCCCAGCGCGAACGAACAGCAACTCCTCGAATCGATCGACTACGTGCCCTCGGGCAACTCCTCGACTGTGCAGAACCTGACGGCGTTCATGATCGTGACGAGCAATTCGAACGACTACGGACAACTCAACATCTATGAGACGCCACGCGGCGAGACTGTCACCGGTCCCTTGCAGGCTGACTCGGAGATTGAGCAGGACTCCGCCGTGTCATCAATCATCACACCGCTCGACCAGCACGGCTCACTCGTCTTGTTGGGCAACAACATCACCGTGCCGCTTGATCAGTCGATCCTCTACATTCGCCCGCTCTACGTGACGAGCTCGACCAACCCCATGCCGCAGCTTCGCTACGTCATCGCCGTCTACAACCAACAGGTCAGCATCGAGCCAACGCTGGACGGGGCGCTCTCTGCCGTGCTGGGTGAGAATGTGAACGGCAACTCCTCGACCACGACCCCTGGTGGCGGGACGGCACCGCCGCCCACTAATTCAACGGTGTCGCAGTACCTCGCCAACGCGTCCTCTGATTACACGGCCGCCCAGAAGGCGCTCGCGAATGGCCAACTCGGTACGTACCAACACGACGTGAATGAAATGAACCAACAGCTGAAGCTCGCGCAGTCGGCACTGACGACCGGCACGACCTCAAAGACCACCAAGACGAAGTCAACGGCGTCGACCACCACCACGACAACAGCCGCAAAGAGCAGTTCGAGCTAGGACGTCTCGTTGCCTCGCGCGTCGAGGTGGCGAAATGGATTGAGCAATCCCTTGGGATCAAACACATGCTTGATCCGTCGCTGCAGGTCCACGAGCGCGGGATCCGTGAGTGCGAGGTACGCCGCGTTCTTATCGACGCCGAGGCCGTGCTCTCCTGAGATGGCGCCGCCATGGCCCACCCCCACGCGAAAGAGCTCGAGCAAGAACTCTTCGCGGACGGCGTCGTCGGCTTGGAAGACCGACAGGTGGACGTTGCCGTCGCCCACGTGCCCACATCCCGCGACGTAGGCGCCGTATCGTGCGGCGAGCGCTGACACCTCGTCCAAAAACTTGGGCACGCTCGAGCGGGGCACGACCACGTCAACGATGTCGTTCGCACCGGCCGCTTTTGAAAGCCAGAAGACCTTTTCGCGCGCGGTGATGAGATCGCTGGCGGCGGTACCTTCGAGCACGTAGATCTCAAGAGCACCCGCGTCACTGACGAGCGACGCCGCAGCTTCGAGATCGCTCGCGAGCTGCTCTGACGTCCTCGTCTCGAGCACGATGACGAGATACGCAGCGGTTCGTTCCGCGATCGCGGGATCGACGCCGAGTCGGAGGTCGGTCGTGCGCCCGAGCGCCGCCAACGTGACGGGCTCTAGGTATTCGAGCAGTGACGGGGCGAGTCCCGAGGAGATGAGTGCGGGCACGACGGTAGCGACGGTCCCGAGATCGCTGAAGGGGACGAGCAATGTCGCGCTGTGGGTGAGCACGGGCGAGAGCTTGAGCGTCACCTCGGTGACGAGCCCCAAGGTTCCCTCGCTGCCAACGATGAGCTGGGTGAGGTCGTAACCCGATGAGTTCTTCACCACGGGGCCGCCGGTCCTCACGACCGTGCCGTCCATCAAGACCACTTCGAGACCCAGGACGTGGTGGCGTGTGACGCCGTGGCGAACGGCGCGCATGCCGCCCGCGTTGGTGTTGACGTTGCCGCCGAGTGATCCCGACAGCTCGCCGGGATAGACGGGGTAGTGCAGTCCGGTACCCGCGAGCGCCTCATTCAATTCGAGGAGCGTGATACCCGCCTGGACGACGGCGACGTGGTCGAGCTCGTCGACGTGCAGCACCGCGCGCATCTGGTCAAAGCTGATGACGAGTCCGCCGTTGACGGGCAGCGCGCCGCCCGAGAGCCCTGTCCCGGCTCCTCGCGGCGTGATGGGAATGTCGTGCTCGTGTGCGAAGCGTGCGAGTGCGGCGACTTCGCTCGTGGAACGGGGTCGAGCGACCGCGAAGGGTTCGCGCGCTCGCACGTGGAGTGATTCGTCGTGCAGGTCGCTTGGGTCGTGTGAACCCGCAAACGTGACGTCGCGAACTGTCTCATTGAGCTCGGCGCGCAGGCCAGCGGTGTCCACCATCGAGACCATATCGTTCGGCGTCGTCAATGCCGAATGTGCTGGGGTCTCGCTCGCTCACGGCACTGGTGCGCGAACACCACGACGCCCCCTCCGAAAAGGGGGCGTCGTGGTGTTGGGTGAGCCGTTGGTTACTTCTTGATGGTGTAGATGACTGACGTCTTCTTACCGCTGCGGAACTGGATGGTGAAGCGGTAACGGCCGCTCCTGGATGAGCGCACAACGCGCACCCTCACGATGATCCTGGTGCCGGTCGTGCGCACCACGGAAGCGACAGTGCCGGCGTGCCCGACAATCCTCGGACCCGCGGTGAAGTTACTGCCGGTGATCGTCACGAGCGTGGTACGTCCGACGATGATCGAACCGACGACGCGCGACGCCCTCGGCGCTTTGGTGGCGGGTGGTGGCGTCGTGACGGTCGTGCCGGTCACGGTCAAGGCGTAGGTGAACGTCCCGGCGTCGCCGTTCGGGTCTGCGGTTGTCCCCGACGCGGTGTACGTGCCCGGCGCGAGTGCGCCCTTCGTGCTGACTGCACCGCTACCCGACACGACAACACTCGTGCTGCCGGCGGTCTGGGTGTAGGTCACTGTCCCGGTGTTGCCACTCGAGGCAAGTTGCGCCGTGAAGCTGGTCGAGCCCGCTGACGTCACGGTGCCCGCGACTGGCAGGTTCTGGCTCAGGGTCTTTGCCGTTGCGGCGAAGGTGAACGATGCGTCAATGAATGACGCCGAGGTTCCGCAGACGGCACCTGAGCCACTCGTGCTCGGGAACGGCGTGGCGTTGACCTCGCAGAGATACACCGTGTACGACGTACCCGGAGTCACCGTTGAAGGCACGGTCATCGTACCGCCGAGAACCGGGGGCTCAAGGGTGCTGCCGGTGTAGCAGTCGTTGGTGATCGTCACGCCCGTCGCGGCGCCTTGGAACACCGGAGTCGACGTACCGGGCACGTACCACGCTTCTTCGAGCATCGAACTCGGCACGTTGCCGTAACCACCGCCGCTACCGCACGTGGAGGGCGCTACCGCCGCCGTGGTCCCCGCGTCGAGCGCTTGGATGGCCTGGATCGCGTCGCCCCACCAGTAGCCCGTGGCGCCTGGCGCGTCCGAGACATTGATGAGACTGTTGGCGGAGCCACTCGTGGGTTGCGCCGAAATAGTGGGCGCGCTCGGTGGCGTGGTCTCGCTCGCGTACTGCAGGAGGTACTCGCCGCCCGCAATTTCGGCTTCGGACGAGTTCGCAACCGCAACCGCGCACCCGAAGACGCCAGCGTTAATGTCGGCCTGCGAGGGCGGGCACTTGGCGTTCGCGTCGCCCGCGGCCGTAAAGGTGGCCGGCACGGCGAAGGTCGCCACGGTGCAGGATCCGGCGGTGCCAGCGGGGCAGCCTGTGTCCGTCGCACTTGCCGTGAAGGTGCCGAGCGACGTGGTATCCGCTTCGGCGGTCGGCAGGACGTTCGACGCGGAGAGCGCAGCGAGCAACGATGCTTCGGCGACGATGTCGGCACCGGATGATGCGTTGCAGTCGAACTTGATCTGTGTCGTGCCTGCAACGACACCGGCAATCAACGTTGTGCCGGTGACGAGCTGGCCGCCACCCGATACTGAGACGTTGCACGGGAGTGCGGGCGTCGTCACGTTCGGTTGAGTGGTTGCTGCTGATGCACCGCTTGCACCGATGAGTGCGACGCCCGCAACAATGGCGAGTGATGCGACGACGGACGTCCAACGATCTAGCGTGTGACGCGCGTTCGTTCGACCAACTGGATTTTTCATGAACCCTCCCTGGGGACTATTGGAGTGTGGATACTGCGTGGCGCACATCTGCGTCGCCGTTATCACTAGGACTATACGTTCGCGATCACTGCGTTTTTTGTCGAGTTCACGTTGCCAAGCGATCTCGCTCGCACTTTCGTGTCGACACTGCGCATAGGTATCGCAGTGAGTGATGTGTTCACTTGTAGCGATGCCATGTAAACACCGAAGATTCGTTTCGTTCGCAATGGAATTACAGAACGAACAAACATTCGCGGCGGCGAGATTTTTTCACACGCAATTATCAGCTTGGCGTGACGGCGGTCGGTGCAGCGATGCCTAGTTGTCGTCGTGGTCGCGCGGCCACGCGACGACGGGCCCGAGTACTTCGACGAAGACGTCATCATCAACGTGGGGTAGACGTATCGGGTTCGGCGTACGCGCACTGAGGAGGAGCGATTCAGTTCCCGTCGCGCGCAATCGAACGACCGCATCGTGACCGTAGAACTCGGTTTCGAGCACGCGAGCTATAGCGCGGCCGTCGGACGTGCGTGCAGAGAGGACGATCTGTTCGGGCCGAACGAGCACGAGCAATTGCGTGCCATCCGCGACGGTTCCATTGAGGAACGACGACGCTTCGAGTTCGAGTGTGCCAATCGACGTGTCGACCGAACCCGCGTTTGCTACGCCATTGACGAAGTTGCTGTTGCCGAATTCGCGGGCGAGCTCGGGTGTTGCGGGTTTCGCGTAGAGATGAGCGGGCGCGGCGCATTGGCGGATGCGACCCCCTCGAATGATCGCCACTTGATCGGCGAGGGAGAGCGCTTCATCTTGATCGTGCGTGACGAGGATGGCGGTCGTGCCCGAGTCCTTCAGCACCTGGCGAACGTCGCGACGCACGGCGGCGCGCAGGCTCGCGTCGAGCGAAGAGAATGGCTCATCGAGGAGCACGAGCGATGGCTCGATGGCGAGACCACGGGCGAGCGCGACGCGTTGTTGCTGACCACCCGAGAGTTCGTGGGGGTAGCGCTGCGCGAAGCCCGCGAGGCCCACCATGTCGAGCAACTGAGCGACGCGTTTGCCGCGGCGATCCTTGCGCGCGAGCCCGAAGCCGACGTTCGCCTCGACGGAGAGGTGCGGGAAGAGGCTGCCGTCTTGGGGGACGTAGCCAATGCGTCGCTGTGCCGATTCGACGAAGTGCGACTCGGCGTCGACGACCGTTCCATGCAGGCGTACGGTGCCCTGATCGGCGCGGTCGAAGCCCGCAATGACGCGCAACAGCGTGGTCTTGCCGCTCCCGGACGGTCCGAGAATTGACACGAACGAACCGGCTTCGACCGTGAGATTGAGGTCCTCGAGGACCGATTGCGTCTCGTACGCCTTGTGGAGGCCCTTGATCTCGAGTTCGCTCATGTCATCAGGCTAGGGACAGTGGCGGAGCCCCGGTGAGCCGGGAGCCGATCGAAGAAGCGGCCGAGCAGGTAGGCGGGCACCGCCGCGATCGCGATGATCACGAGCGCAAAGGGTGCGGCCTGGCCGTAGGAGAAGTTTGTCTGATACGCCCAGAACTGCGTGGCGAGAGTTTGAACGCCTGTCGGGATCAAAATCAGCGTCGCCGTGAGCTCAGTCACGGCCGAGAGAAAGACGAGACAGAAGGCGGCGCCGAGGCCGGGCGCGACCAGTGGCAGCGTGACGCGCAACAGCACGCGGCTTCGCGGGACGCCGAGTGACGTCGCCACCTCCTCAAGTCCGACCGACGCCTGGGCGATTGACGCGCGCACGCCGACGAGCGCCAGGGGAAAGAACATGATGGCGTAGGCGAAGATCAACATGGGAGCGGTCTGGTATCCGAAGCTGTTCGCGTGCTGTGCGGAGAAATACGACAGCGCCAGGGCAACGACAAGCCCGGGCATGGCGAGGACGAGGAACGTGCTCTTCGACAGCAGTCGATGGAATCGGGTCGGATTGCGCACGACGAGGAGAGCTACGGGCAGCGCGATCAACGTCGAGAGCAGCGCAGCCAACCCGCTGTAGAGCGCGGTGTAGAGCGCGGCGCTCCCGAGCGAAACGCCCGTAATGGCGTCAGCTCCGCCGGTGATGATCCAGTAGACGGCCGAAGCGACCGGTACGCCAAGGGCCCCACCGACGAGCACGGCAAAACCGATGACTACCGGGATCTTCGCTCGCCCGAGTGGACGCCGCAGTGGTGCTCGCGACGATCCCATGCCGACGCGCGCGCTAAAGCGCCCACCATTCACCGAGCTCTCGCCGAACACCACAATGAGTGACAGCACGACCAGCACGAGCGAGAGCGCGCACGCCGACGCGGTGTCAAAACCCACCGAGAACTCACTGAAGATTTCGGTCGTAAACGTCTGGTACCCAAGGATCTCGAACGCACCATATTCGGCGAGGATGACGAGGGCGACAAGCAGGCAGCCACCAAGAATTGCGCGACGGGCTTGACCAATCGTGATGCGAACGAACGTGGACCAACGACTGGCGCCGAGGCTGCGCGCGATCTCTTCTTGTGAGGTGTCGGCGCCGCGCAAACTCGCGGCCACCGGGAGATACACCAGCGGATACACGGCGAGCGTCATGACGATCACCGCACCGTGGTAACCCGTCATCCACGGAAAGAGCGACGACCAACCGAAACTCACGACGAAGTCGGGAATCGCGAACGGCACGACGACGAGCACGGCCCAGACGTGGCGTCCAGGCAGGTCCGTGCGCTCAACCACGTACGCGCACAACGTGCCGATGATCGCACACAGCACTGTAACGACGACCGTGAGACGCACCGTGTTCCAGAGGAGCGTCCCCGTGTACGAGCGCCAGATGAGATGCCAGACGTTCGATGCTCCCGCGTCGGTCGCTTCGAGAATGAGAAACGCGAGGGGGAGCGCAAGCGCGATGACGACGACGGCGGAGAGGGCGTTCAGCGCTTTTGGGCGCGGGCGTTTGCGAGGCTTCAGATCACGTTCCACGGGGAGATGCTCCAAAACCCCCGTGGTCATAGGAGCTGCGCCTCGCGCAATAGAGAAATGGCGGCCGAACCCGTGCCAAGCTCGCCGATGTTGATCGGGTAGGGCTGGAGATCCTGAAACGGAGTTTCGGGTTGGGCCGTCGTCACGCCCGAGGCGATCGGGTACTCGTAGCTAATCGAATGGGCAATGATCTCCTGGCCCTGTTTCGAGACGATGAAGGCGACGAACTTTTGGGCGGCCGCCTGGTGCTTCGAGGACTTGAGGACTGCGGCTCCCGACACGTCGAGGACGTAGCCGGGATCGTGTGGCGCGAGGTAGGTGATCTTCGAGTCCATGTTCGACGCGCCGAGCTCCGCCCGCAGTCGGTACCAGTAGTACTGATTGATGAGCCCGAAGGCGACGAGGCCGCGGTTGACGTCGTAGGTGATTGTCTCGTTGTCGGGATAGACATGGCTGCCCGCGTTCGCCTTGATGCCGTCCAGCCACGTCAGCGCGCGCGCTTGTCCGTACGCGCGAATGACCGACGTGACCATTGGCTGAAAGTCGGTTTCACCGGCGGCGAAGGCGAGCTTGCCCTTGTACTTCGGGTTGGCGAGTTCCAAGACGTGTTGGGGGAGCTGGGACTTCTTGATGAGACTCGGGTTGTAAATGAGGACGCTCACGCGCGCCGACACGCCGACCCAGTCACCTTCGGGCGAACTGTATTTGGCGGGCGTCTTTGCGAGCGTCGACGCATCGGTCCTTGCGAGGAGTCCGCGCTGTTGGAGGTACTCAAGCGCGGGAGAGTTCTCGGTGTAGATGACATCGGCGGGAGAGCGCGAACCTTCCTGCACGATCTCTGCGTCAAACGTGTCCTCGTCATCGCTGCGCACCGCGACGTTGATCGAGGGATTTTCCTTTTCGAAGGCCGAAACCAACGCGTCGGTCGTCTGGACGTGCTGGCCGTTGTAGAGCGTGATCGTCACCTTCGACGCCGAGGGGGATGCGCTGCCGCAGGCGGCGAGCGCCAGTGAGGCCGCGACGACGGCCCCCACAACTCGCCAGGACTTGCGGGCACGGTTCACGTCGTCATAATCCGTTCAGATACTGGGCGGGAGGCTCCACGCTGCTCACTTAGGTTAGGCTAACCTAAGTCTAGATTGCTTCCCAAAATGCGTTTCGGCATCGATTTGGGCTCTCCCTTACCGACGCCCTTAGGTTTGAGCATCAGTCGCCGATGGAAACCCGTCGAGCACGGCGCCGAGCCATTCGTTTGACCCGCCAACGACTTTAGAGATGCCTGGGAATGGATCGGCGAAACGATCCGAAATGTCGTGAAAGCCGAGCATTCCCTTGGGGTTTCAGGCTTTATGTGCGTCGTCTGAGAGATGCCGTACTGACACCGCACGCGCGCGACCTTGGTACATGCTGACCACATGACACACAACTACCGCATTCAGCAAGTTCACTCTGGCGCACTGCGATGGACAAAAGTCGCAGCGGGCTTGACCCTCGCAGTCGGGGCACTTGGACTAACCGCGCTCCCGGCATCTGCCGTAGGCACCTCGTCGAACACGATCAGTGCGAGCGGGGCACCCGGCGCTGGCAGCACACATGGCACCTACACCCCGAGCGCTACCGCGACGTCGGGGGACAAGGTCGTAATTTCCCTCGACAAAAACTCGTCGGGATGCTCATTGAGCGATGGGAAAGTGACCTTCACCGGCGCCGGCACGTGCGAGGTTGACTTCAATGACGCGGGCAACAGCACGTATGCCGCGGCGCCGCAAGTAACCCAAAGCATCAAGGTCTACGCCGACAACACCATTTCGACGAGCGCCCTTCCGTCGGCGGGCAGCGCCGGCGGTTCGTACGCGCCCGGTACCAGCGCCACCTCGGGCGACAACGTCGTCATGACGCTGGCAAAGTCGTCGTCAGGCTGCGAGCTGAGCTCCGGATGGATCGAATTCAAGAGTTCCGGCACGTGCGAGGTTGACTTCAATGACCCGGGCAACGGCGCTTTCGCGGCGGCGAGTCAAGTTGAGAAATCAGTGAAGGTCTACTCGTCAAACACGATCTCCCCGAGCACGGCACCCGCGGCCGGAACGGTCAACGGAACGTACACTCCCTCCGCTTCGGTCACGTCCGGTGACAAGGTTGCGATCGCTCTCAACAGCTCCTCCACCGGTTGCTCACTGAGCAGCGGCAAGGTGACGTTCACGGGCAACGGCGTCTGCGTCGTCGAGTTCAACGACCCGGGTAATGGCGCATTCGCTCCTGCACCTGAAATCAAGCAGTCGATCACCGTGGGCTCTGGCAATCCGAAAACGCAAGGCGGCATCACGATCACGAGCAGGTCAACGACATTTGGACACACACTCGCGCTCACCTCGACGGGTGGATCAGGCAATGGCGCGGTGACTTACTCGGTCACGTCGACGGGCACCGCGGGGTGCTCCATCAACGGAGACGTGCTGAGAAGCGCTCGCGCGGGGACGTGCGTGGTGACGGCGAATAAAGCATCTGACGGTACGTACGCAGCGGCATCATCGCTGGCGACGACGGTCACGATCGCGCCCCGGGCGCCTCGAGCGACTCGAGTGAGCGCGGCTCTCTGGTCGGGCCGGACCATGACCACGCGGATCATCGGGTCGGGGTTCTATGGGCGCCCGATTGTGGTGAGCAACCTTGTTGGAACGAGCGCAGTCGTGACGCATGACAATGGTCGTGTCTTGACGATCCGGGTCATTGTCTCTCGAGGGAGCCGCTCCGGCCACTACCGCTTCACCCTTGTGTTCGCCCATGGCCAGCGCACATCGCTTCGCTACACGCTGCGGTAAAGAAAATGGAAAATGGGTGGTGGATTTACCTTTCGTGGAGTGGTGCGGCTTTTTCCACTAATCTGTAACAGTCATCGCGGGGTGGAGCAGTCTGGTAGCTCGTCGGGCTCATAACCCGAAGGTCGCAAGTTCAAATCTTGCCCCCGCCACGAAGATAATTAACAGGTCAGAGCCGGTGCGAAAGCACCGGCTCTCCTGTCTCGAATTTGATAATCGTCACGTCTTGGTCGGCTGATTGGATGTGAACGAATCTGCCTGCTCCAGACGCTTGCTCGCAAAAGATACGTAGCGGCCCCGATCGCATCAATCAAGGCAAAAAGTATACCGAGCGACGTGCACCAGAACAGAATCGCATTTCCGAGACACAGCAGTGCTGGATGTCAATAGGTCAGCGAAGATTAGGAATCTGGAGCGCAGACCTTGGGGCTTACTCTACGACAGAGAAAGATTTCGGCGAGATTGCCCTTTCCGCGAATGTTAGACACAGCGGTCTCGAATTAGTTCCCACTTCGGTCGATCTCCCGATTTACCGCAAGGATCTTGGCGCACTGCAAGTCGGCGAGAGCTAATACGTCGTCCCACGACCATCCGTCTCCGAGCCCCATACAGCGAATTGCAAAGAGAACATTTCCAACGTTTCCTGCAACATTTTTTACGTCGCGCGCTTGTTGCGCACGACGGTTGAAGATCTGGTACTGAAGAGCCTGACTGCAGTCGAGATCGAAGGACTGCATTCGATCGATCGCGGCGCGATCTTTCATCACTGAAGTCGCATGATCGTCCATGACGACGCGAGTCTCCAATGAAGAAACCCATGAGCACGCGTCACGCTCCGAGACCATTGGCAAAACACGCAAAGTCAACCATTGAGATGTTGCGAATCGAAAGTGAGACCGAATCGCCCACACTGATCCATTCGTTCGAGCTCGTCGATCGGTGTCATCAGCCATTCCTATGATGGCCGGTCGAAATGTCCAACTATTGGCCAGTTGCAAATCCGGCCACGGCAGATCTTCAACGTCTAGGAGCATGGGAACGGAGACTTTTCGTCCGGAAGTCGTTCCTAGATGCGCCCATACGCTCTTCAAACCGAGAATGACGTACATCTCAACTCCCGTCTCCTACGTCGTTAGCCAGTTTCGTTCCAACGTTATTGAGGCCTTTTATTAAGTTGATGAGCACGTCACCTGCCTCGGCAGCGATGCCAGCTTTCGCTTCGGTCGGTGTCACGGTGAAACCGTTCACCGGTGCTGGCGTGTTGGGGTTAGGTCGTATCGTCGCAGTGATGCCAACGGTAACTGAACTGTATGAGCTTAGTTGCCTGGTTTGTGTCGATGTGGCGGACACACCCTCAGCAGAGGTTGATACGTCTGTTGAACCGTCGGACAGTTCCGCCTCGACCTCTTCCGGCGAGAAAGTTACAGGTTTTCGGCTCCCTGCTTTGAGCAGATGTGATTGGAACCTGCCGACCTGCCCGACTGACGGGGCGAGACGAACATTGCTCGATTGCTAACGTGAAAAAGTGACCTTTGGGTGGTCGGCCATTTCCTACGAGCAGTGGAACGAGACCTGCGACACGCTGCATGCCCACACGCAGCTCCTCGGCAAGCTTGCGGTCGCACTTGCACCGCCCGAGCCACAACTCCAACACGCGGCATTACGTCTGACGGCTCGAGGCTGGGAGACGGCGCCCCTGCCAGCGCCGGACGGCTCGGGCACGTTCGTCACCTTGATCGATCTCCGCACCCATGAGGTGGTGGTGGAGACCAGCAATGGCGACGTCCGTGCGGTGGCTCTGGTCCCCAATCGCTCGGTGGGCGTGGTGACCCGTGAGGTGCTGGACGCCATTCGAAGCCTCGTCGGCGCCGTCGAGATCAATCCGAACCCACAAGAGGTGCCTTGGAGCGTGCCACTCGATGAGGACGAAGAGCACGCACATTACGAACCTGAACAGGTCGCGTCGTATTTCGCCACCGCCACTCAGGCGGCGCTCATCCTGGCTGAATACCGTGCACCGTTTCGGGGTCGCTCCACCCCGGTGAACGCATGGTGGGGGTCGTTCGACCTAGCGGTGAGTCTGTTCTCCGGCCTCCCGGCCAGCCCACCCCCCAATGAATTCATCACGCGCAATGCCATGGACGCCCAGGAGGTGGCTGTCGGCTGGTGGCCGGGCGATCAGAGGTACACCAAAGCGGCCTTCTACGCGTACGCAAACCCCGCGCCAGAGGGGTTTGCGACGACCACTCTCTCCCCGCTGTCGGCCTACTGGAATGCGACCCTCGGTGAATACATCCTCGACTGGGCCAATATTTGCGTTAGTCCCGACCCGCATGCGGCTGGAGTCCAATTTGCCCGCTCTGCGTTCAGCCACGCCTGCGTTGTCTGCGATTGGGATCCGGCACTGCTGGCCAGCGTCGAAGGCAGGCCACCGCCTATTCGGTGATCAAACCACATTGAAAAACTCACGGGGACCCGGATGATGGGTCCTTCACGTGTAGACAATTCCTCCAGGTCGCATACTCCTGGTAGTATTGAAGTATGAAGATCAGCATGAGTTTACCCGAAGAAGATGTCACGTTTCTCGACGCGTATGCCACTGAGAAGGGGCTCCCTTCTCGCTCGGCTGCACTTCATAAGGCTGTTCGACTGCTGAGGGCGACGGGCCTCGGTGTCGCCTACGAAAGTGCGTGGGCCGAGTGGTCAAACGAGGACCAACAACTTTGGGATCCCACCGCCTCAGATGGTTTGCACTAGTGCGCCGAGGCGAGATCCACGTCGTCAACCTAGATCCTGTGAAAAGCGGCGAGGCAAACAAGCGACGACCCGCCGTGATCGTCAGCAACGACGGAGCGAACGTTGCCGCCGAACGAACTGGCCAGGGGGTCATCACCGTCGTGCCGGTGACCTCGAACACCTCGCGCGTCTACCCATTTCAAGTGCTGCTCCCTGCAAACTTGACCGGACTGGAGCACGACTCGAAGGCTCAGGCGGAGCAAGTTCGGTCAATTTCCGTGGAGCGACTTGGATACTCCATAGGAGAAGTCCCTCAAGATTTGATGGCTGAACTCGATGAAGCACTTCGTCTTCATCTGGCACTCTGACTCTTGTCGCCGCTGTTTCGTTCCGAACTCTCTACCGAGTTACGTCGTATGGTGCGTTTGCAAATTGACAGACTGTTAGGTACCTCAGGGAGGCCTTCTTTGATTTAGGGACTTTCCAGATGATTGGCTCTTCGGGATTGTGCGGGTGCGTCAGGTCTCATTCCGTGTGGAAGTGGACTCTGGCCCGGGCGGCTGTCCTCTAAGTTTCGTTGATGAGCTCCTTCAGCGATCCCAATTACGCAGGTCCTTCGAAATACAACCAGCGCATGGCACAGCGGGTGGCCAGGCGCGCACGTGTCAACGAGCAGGGCGTGGCGGTGTGTTTCGCGTACAACAACCTGCTGACCTCCCTGCTGATCGGCGTGGTGGAGGACATCGCCCGGTACATACCGTCGGTTGGTGCCGTGCTCGAGCTGGCGATCGGCTTCCTCACGTTCTACTTCCATCGCATTGTCCTGGTCACCGATCAGAACGTATACGTGTATCGGGATTGGCCCTTCCACATTCCCGGCAAGCAACTCGCCGCCTACCCGCGCCACGCGGGTCTGGTGAAGCTCGGCAGTCCGAACACGGGCGGCTTCTCCAGGTTCATCCGCCGCGGGCAGCTGACCTTCGAAGACGGTCAGGTTGTGTATCACGGCATTCTGTGGATTCGCCGCGCGCAGTACATCGTCCAGGAGGGGAACAGCATCGCTGGGGCATAATCCCCGCCTGAGGAATCTCTCCGCGGATTGAGATGAACGTACTGGCCGCGCGACGAGACGTGCGCCGGGGAACGAGTTATGTACCGTCCTTGTTTTCGCGCAGGGACTGGACCATGCTCTGAAGGATCCGGAACGCACCTGACTGCTCGGTCTCGGTCATGCCAGCCAGCATTCTGATCTCGACGGACCGGACCGCCACGGTCGCCTTTGCAAGGCTCCGTCGGCCGCGAGGCGTGAGCCTCGTGGGGAGCACCTTCCCGACGGGCGCCTCCGAAGGTCTCGTCACGTAGCCGTCTCGTTCTAGGGTCTGGAGCAGCACGTTCATCGACTGTCGCGTCACGAACGCGCCGCGGGCGAGTTCGGAGTTCGACAAGCCCGGTCGTTGAGCGAGCAGCTCGAGACAGGAATAGTGCGTCACGGTCATCCCGAGGGGCCGCAGCACCTCCTCCAAGGATGCGCGAAGGGCGCTCGACGCCTCTTTCAGCAAATAGCCCACTGACGTTTGCAGATCGACGCCGACGCCGTCTTGACTCATGTCAGCATTCTGACATAGATTGATCTGTGTCAGAAAACTGACACGAAAAGAAGGACCACCATCATGCCCGTCACCGGCCCCGACTTCATCTCGCTCCAAGCGCGCGACCTCGACGTTTCACAGGCGTTCTACGAGCAGTACCTCGGCCTCGTCCGATCCCAAGCCGGGCCTCCGCACGCTGTCGTCTTCGAGACGAAGCCGATCGCGTTCGCGCTCCGCGATGTCGTTCCTGGCACTGATATTGCATCAGTGGCGCAGCCCGGCATCGGCGCTGCGATCTGGCTCCACGCCACGGACGTCCAGGCCATTCACGATGCTCTGGTCGCGGACGGTCAGATCATCGTCTCCGGGCCGATCGACGGCCCTTTCGGTCGGACATTCACCTTCGCCGATCCCGACGGCTACCAGGTCACTCTTCACGACGGCGCCTAGTAGGACAAACGCCACCGAACGAACCTCGTTCCCGAACGCCGCGGTCACGTCCAAGGCTTGAAAATCCGGGCGACGTAGCTAGAAGATTGGTGGTGGGTCCGATAAACGTTTCGTAGCGGTCTTCGTACGCGCAGAATAGTGTGGCGCCTCGTCGTTGATCGCTGAAAGGAATACCGCATGTCTGACCCTGACCGCCGTACTTCGCTCCTGGAGTCGTACGAGAACGCTGCCGTGATCGTGTCGGGGATTACGGCAGAGCAGGTCACCCTCCCGACTCCATGCCCCGGTTATGACGTGGCGGATTTGATTGACCACCTGGTCGAGGCGGGCAACCGGGTGGCTGCGCTCGGTCGGGGCCTGGCCCCTCCGGCGGGAGACGACTCGCCCCACGTCGAACTGGCCGATTCGCCGACCCAACTACGCCGCGCCGCTGAGGAGGCGGCGCAGGCATGGAGCGACGATTCCCAATTGTCGTCATCGTTGACCATGCCCTGGGGTGAGGAGTACTCGGGCGCGACGTTGGTGAATATGTATCTCGCCGAGTTGGCGGCCCACGCATGGGACCTGGCGATAGCCACCGGACAGCTCGACAGGCTCGACCATTCCCTCGCCGTGTCGGCGCTTGACGGGGCGCGAGCCATGATCAAGCCGGAGTACCGCAACATGGTGGCGACGGGATCGCCTTTCAGCGCGGAGGTTCCGTCGCCTCCTGATGCCGATGACTGGGAACGCCTTGCCGCCTTCATGGGACGCGACCCCCGGGCATCGCTCGACCGATAGCGCGGCGAAGTAGAAGGGCGCCAACGCTTCTTGTCTGTCCCTGAAGTAGTACGAAGAAGCAACAACTGCCGAATCGGCACCGTCGGTTGCTCGACGCTGCCTCGATAAGGAATCGATCGCCTCGCGCCACCCCGCTGTCTGAGGGCGGGGCGGCCGTAGACGATCGGTGCCAATGCGTAACGTGAGCGGCGTGCAATCTGTCCCCGACCGGCTGAGGGGTACCGTCCGCTCGACGGTGAATTGAGGCGGCATTGGGAAATGTGTGCGGAATTTGGGGGGAAGTCCAGACCTCATCGAGTTAAAACTCCGTTACACGCGTAATAATGACCCAATGAGCATCGACCCCGGCGACGATCGAGAGCTCTGCGACTTTTTCCCGCGCCCCGACTCGGCACCCGCATACAAATGACAATCGCGGAGCGTCAGGTCGGAGACGACGCGATCGGGCGTATCGACGCTCTGGTGTCGCTCGCTCGCAGCGCCCGCGAGGACAATGTCGATGACGTTCTTCGAACGGTCGTCGAAACAGTCCACTCGGCCGCGGGCTTTGAGATCGTGGTGTTCAATCGGTACCAACCCGCGTGGGACGACTATGAGGTCGTGCTGGTGATCGGACCATCGGATGTGCAGGAGCTCATGCACACGAGGAAAAGTCGCAAGGATTTTGAAGAACAACTTTTGGCGAGCGAATATGAAGTGCAGCCGGGAATCTACTTGGTACCGGGATCAGCCGAGGTGTGGAGCCATATCGATGGCTTCGTGGTTTCATCGCCAGAGCGACCCACCGTTCCGGGTGGATGGGATCCGGAGGACGCCCTTCTCGTCCAACTCCGCGATTCAAAGGGCGAGCCACTCGGTGTCTTGTCGATCGACGAACCCCGATCGGGCCGAACGCCCGACGTGAGTGAACTCCGTCTCTTGCGCGCGATCTGCTCGCACGCGGAGCAGTCACTCGAGAACGCCCAAGCGGGCGCCGCAACTGAGCGACATCGCGCCCGAATGACCCAGCTCCTCGGAGCATCGACGCGATTCGCAGAGTGCCAAACGCACCGCGAGGTGCTCGAGACTGCGTGCGAGGCGCTCGTCCCAGGTCTGGGCTTTGAGCGGGTGGCTATCTATTTTGGTGAAGGCACCGGTTCAATACCGCTCGCGATAGCGACCTTCGACGAGGTGGCTATCGCGAAAACGCTGGAGCTTCCGATCTTCGAACTGCTTCGCGATCGCACTCGTGAGGTCGGAGGTTGTTGGATGGCGTCTGCGCAAGCCGTTCATGGATCAGCCCACGGGGAACTGCGGTCGAAGCGCAACGGAGCGGGGAGATTTGGCTGGTCCGACGACGTTCTGCTCGCGCCCGTCTTTAACGGTGACGGTACGCCCCGGCTCGTGTTCGCGATTGAGGACCCAATCAATCATCTTCGACCAACGGAGATTGAACGCGAGCTCGTCCGGCTGCTGGTTGAACAGACTGACGCTGCACTCGAACGCGTGACGTTTCGAACGCGCCTCGAATACTTGGCGGATCATGATGCGTCGACCGGGCTCCTCAACCGACGAGCGTTTGCGCGCATCCAGCCCGATTCGCCGGCAATGGCAGCGCTGATGATTTGCGATCTCGATCACTTCAAATCAGTGAACGACACGAACGGTCACGAAGTCGGAGATGTCGTTATCTCTCGCTTCGCCGATCTCCTTCGGTCGCTCTCGCGAGAGCAAGATCTCGCGGTTCGTTTGGGTGGCGACGAGTTCATGGTGTTCTTACCCGGGACAAGCT
This sequence comes from Acidimicrobiales bacterium, assembly GCA_036489935.1. Classification (GTDB taxonomy): domain Bacteria; phylum Actinomycetota; class Acidimicrobiia; order Acidimicrobiales; family RAAP-2; genus RAAP-2. Next base: position 122,962 of record DASXEU010000131.1, on the reverse strand, counting down.
TGCAGCAGGCGAGGTCAGTGGCTGAACGACTGCGTGTTGCGATATCCCCGTTGATGTCGCCATTGGTGTCTTCGGAAGTCACCGTCTCAATCGGACTCACGCAGATTGATGCGGGTGAAGACCTCGCTGACGCGATGCGCCGCGCTGACAGCGCTCTCTATACGGCGAAGAAGAACGGTCGCAACCAAATAGCTTCCAGCTAAACGAGGGGATCGCTCGCTGCGGTCAATCGTGAGGCGTGAATGTTGGCACCGCGCACACGCGGTCTATACACTGCGGTTTCGCGGTCGAGTCGTCTATTGACACGCAACGGGAACGGGGGATCGACCTCATGGGAGATGAAGAACAGGCCACTCCGACCCTGGACGCAGCAGATATGGCCCTGGTCACCGAGCTAGGGGAGCGACGCCAGGTCCGAGAGGGGGAGTACCTCTACCGAGAGGGCGACGCCACGAACGAGTTCTTTGTCGTCGTCAGCGCCGAGGTTGACATCGTGGTCGGCGTCAACGGTGAAGAACGAGTCATCGTCAGCCACGGACCGGGTCGGTTTCTCGGCGAGTTGAACATGTTGAGCGGGCTCAGGGTCTTCGTCTCGGCCCGGGTGGTCAGGGATGGCGAAGTTGTCGCGATTTCGCGAGACCGGCTGCGACAGCTGATGTCCACGAAGCCTCGGTTAGGGGACACGATTCTCGCCGCGTTTATGGCCCGGCGAGGAATGCTCATGACGGGAGCCGCGCCGTCGGTCCGCCTCATCGGGTCACAATTCTCGCCCGAGTCTCTCCACATACGTGAGTTCTTGACCCGGACTCGCATACCCCACGAATGGCTGGATGCGGATCACGACCTTCAGGTGAACGCGCTGCTGGGGCAGCTCAACATCACGGCAACGGAATTACCCGTCGTCATCACGACCGGCACCGTGCTCCGCCGGGCGACCCCGGGCGTCGTCGCGAACTACCTCGGACTCACGGTCGAGAGCTTGCCGAATCGCTGCTTCGACCTGGTCGTCGTAGGAGGTGGTCCTGCGGGTCTGGCGGCCGCGGTCTATGGCGCCTCCGAAGGGCTGAGCACGCTGAACGTGGAAATGACGGCACCCGGCGGGCAAGCGGGGATGAGCTCACGCATCGAGAACTACTTGGGCTTCCCGATGGGCGTCTCTGGAGCGGAGCTCACGCAGCGCGCGATCATCCAGGCGGAGAAGTTCGGCGCAAGTCTCACGGCGCCCTGCATGGCGGTCTCACTCGGACAACGCGCGGGGCATTTGATCGTGCAACTGAGCGACGGAGGCGAGGTGGCAGGACGCGCCGTCATCGCGGCGACTGGCGCCTCTTATCGACGGCTGGAGGCCTCACGACTGAGCGACTTCGAAGGCAACGGCGTCTTCTACGCCGCAACCGAGATGGAAGCACGCATGTGCGGCACTTCGCCCGTGGTGATCGTCGGGGGCGGCAACTCGGCCGGGCAAGCGGCCATCTTTCTGAGCCAGAACGGGTGCGCGGTCACGCTCGTCATTCGAGGGCCCGACCTCGCACGGGACATGTCGCGCTATCTGATTGAACGAATCGAGGCGGATCCCAACATCACGCTTCGCGCGAAGACAACCGTCATCGCGCTGGAGGGTGATGAGACGCTACGAGCCATTCATCTCGACGGTCCCGATGGCACGATCGTCGTCCCATCCGCTGGACTCTTTTCCTTCATCGGAGCGGAACCGTCATCGGGTTGGCTCAACGGCTGCGCCGCCCTCGACGCCGAAGGCTTCGTGCCGACCGACCTTTCGTTGAGCCCCGAGCAGCTTGGTTCGGATTGGATGTCCCTTGACCGGTTGCCGCTGCCCTTCGAGACCAGCCGTCCCGGTCTCTTTGCCATAGGCGACTTACGCTCGGGATCCATGAAGCGCGTGGCGACGGCCGTTGGCGAAGGTTCTGCGTCCGTGCGATCCGTGCACCGGTACCTCGCGTTCGGTCCGACACCGGGCGCTACCGCCTTCTCCCAACCGCTGACCGACGTGCAGGAGGAGGTCCAGTCGTGACGGATGCCATCGATCCAAAGGTGCCACCGAGTGGAACTGGTTGCGTGGAGTGTCTTCAATCGGGCGGGTGGTGGCTCCACCTACGTCGGTGCGCGCAGTGCGGCCATATTGGGTGCTGTGACGACTCGCTGTCCAAGCACGCGACCGCTCACGCGACGTCGTCTGATCACCCTGTCATTTGCAGCTTCGAGCCGGGCGAGGAGTGGTTCTGGGATTATCGCACGAGCGAATTCCTAAACGGTCCTCGACTTGCACCGCCGTTGCACCACCCGCTCGACCAGCCCGTGCCCGGCCCGGAGGGACGTGTTCCCGCCAATTGGCAAGACCTTTTGGGCTGATTGGCCAGAGATCTTCCGGCGCGGGGCGACACGAAGAATGGCTAAGAAGAGCTAGCGAAGTTAGCGATCTACACCGATGCGCACAGGAGTCGGCTCTATCGTTGGCCACACGAGTGCTTGAGCGACGTATACCGTCCCCGCTGTTGAGGTGATCGCAGGTCCGCCGTGTAATTCGTAGCCGAGGTCAAGTGCTTCACTGACCCTGTAACAAAACGAGTCGTCGTCGGGGCCAGTTAATACGCGGTAGCGAGGGTAATGGTCCGTTGTCATGGCAGAAGGCTACCGGCCATTCAGCTGATGTTCCGGGACAATTGGCGATGTCTACGGAGCGCGCATCGAACAGACGTGCCCGAATGTGTTGTGCGGTTGTTTTGGAGCGAGGCGTCGCCCTCAGCTCCGATCCAGAGGTCCGAAAAAAATGCCCATCAGCCGTAACAGATCAACTCGAGCAACGACTGGTCGGGATCGAAGAAGTACACGCTCGTGCCGGACCCGCGTGCTCCGTCCTGCGTGCTCGGACCCTCCACGATCTCGACTCCGCACGCCGCAAGATGCGCGACCGCGTCCTCTACCGTGCCTGGCCATACGAAGCACAGATCGCTGTTCCCGGCGGTCACTGGCGTCGCGGGTACGAGCGATGACTTAGAATCAGGGCCGAACACATTGAGTTGCTGATCACCGAATCGGTAGGCGATGCGCCCGCGCGATAACTCAACGACGTCGGCGCCGAGCACATTCCGATAGAACGACGTCGAGCGATCCCAGTCCGAAACGGCGATCACCAAATGATCCAACTTCAACTTACGAGGCACAGTTGGAAACTCGATTTCTCATGAGGCTTCTCCGAAAAGTTCCTTGTCGGTTGCACCATTATGGCCTTTGGGGCTCAATGGAGTTGTGACCTTCATGACCTAAGGCCTTCATCGAGTAACGAAACCTTTCGTTGACCGGTATATCGGTGACCGCTATAGTGGCGCCATGACCCGAGCTTCTTCATACGATCTGGAAAAAGGATCTCGAAATGCTGGCACAGCGTTTCTGATCCTCTCGAGTTTGGCCGACGGCGAAAAGCATGGCTACGCCCTCACAAAGGATGTGGAGAGTTTCGCTCACGTCCGACTCGCTCCTGGCACGCTGTACGAAGCGCTGGCGCGACTGGAAACTCAAGGTCTGATCGAGCCCGTCGCGTCCGACGATCGACGCCGCCCATATCGATTGACGGCCAATGGTGCGGCCGCACTAAAGGAGCACGTTGACGCGCAAGTCAAGGTACTAAGAGAGAGTCAGCGCCGATTGAGCCGGAATTGGTCGCCCGCGTGAATGATCGCACAGTCGCGGAACATCCTTCGGAGCTGAGTCGTCGAGCGTCTGGTTACCTACGTTGGTATCCCTCCGCGTGGCGAGCTCGCTATGGAGAAGAGTTCGTCGCACATCTTGAAGCTGAACTCGAAGAACGTCCCCTCTCCGTTTCTCGCGGTCTCAACATTGTGCTGCACGGTGTTACCGCTCGATTCAGACTGGAACGCGGTTTTCGTTGGTTCAGCAGCGTCGCGTTTGCTGCGGTGATGGTGGCTGCTCTGGTGGTCGGCGTCCTCGCCTCTGAAGTCAAATATCCCACGCTGCCCCTCACCATGCACGGAGCTGGTGGGGCGGGCATACCTACGAGGCCCACGGTGGTCAACGACTTCAATTTTCGATTTACGAATCATTCAAACACGCGAATCCGGATACTGCGCGTCACACTTATTGGATACAAGGACTACCCCATACCTCGCATTGTTCGGGTCGAGGTTGACCCGCACCATCAAAAGTATTTGTTAATCAATCCTCCGCTTGCCACGCCTGGATTGGTGCCGGCAATCGGACGCACGGTTATCTTGGGCAACGATGACTCAATCATCGTGAGCGTGAAAGCTTCACTAAAAGGTCGGCTCTATGGCGTGGCGGGGCTGACCCTGCAGTACGTGCGAAATGGATCCACCCTTACGAAAACCATGCCGCAAAAAGGGGACCCCGATCTGTTGTGCGTCGAGCCACGACCGTCGGAATCCTTGAACTCCCCCTACTGCACTCGAAGTTTTACGACCGTCTATTCACTTTGGTCTTTTGAACATCCCGGAACTCCTCACCAAACAACAGCGCAAAGCGAAGCGTGGGTCACGACCAGCGCCGCCTTGAGTTATGTGGCGAGCATCGAGCATCGAACGTCAGGTCTGAATGACGTGCGCGAATGGGCGACACGCTTGTTTGCTCATCGAGGTCCGTGGCTGATCGCTCATATCACGGCCACGAAGGGGAAAGCGATTCTGAGTGACGTCGATCACGAACTCCTGTTTCACTTTGCGTTGGTAAATCGCCGAACGAGCCAGCGCACTGTCGTTTGCGTCCAAAACGGCGCCTACTTTTCAGGCGGGGAGGTCTCCTCCGGTATTGCGGCTTGCCCCAAGCCTTAGCTAGGAGTAGGGGGGGCAATTGCACGACCTCAAGTCGCGGGCACTCCCGTCTCGATGGGAGCTGACCATCCCGCCAATCGGCGCCGTTTAGGCGTAGAGATGGCGGGGCGTGATGATGAGTGGCTCGGAGAACAATTCTGCGAAATGTGCTGACGAACCGAACATGGCGCCGATGCGCTCGGCGTACTTCGCAACGTAGCCAGGAACTTGGTCGGCGGGGGGTAACTCAGGTGAGTGCTTCGCGGTCCCTTCGATGCGAATGATGTCGCGGCCGATGTCGGTCACGTCAAGGCCCAATGCAACCTGAGGGTTCTCGCGGATGTTCTTGAGCTTGGTCTTCGCATTCTGGCTGTACATGAGGATGGTTTCGTCTTCGCGCAGCAAAAACCAGACGGGCACGCTCACTGGTTGACCGTTCGGCCGCACCGTCGTCAGCCACGCCATCAAGTTGGCGTTCAGTCTGCCTTCGACATGGGCCCTTCGGTCATCGGATAGATCTGCCGTCAGTTTCATAAACAACATTGTTGCAAAGAGGTGTGACGGATGCCTGAATTGACGAGTGCCGGAGCGCGCCGGTGTGTGAAATGCAGTGACGGAAGGGACCTTCGGTAGCGTGTACCGACATGAGCGCTCGAATTCCCTATCTGAATGCGCGGCTCCAAGGCTATACGAGCACGATTTTCACGGAAATGTCGGCGCTCGCCGTCTCAACCGGATCGATCAACCTCGGCCAAGGATTTCCGGACGTTGACGGTCCGGACATGATCAAGCGAGCTGCGATCAAGGCCATTGAGGCCGGCTACAACCAGTACCCACCGCTCGGCGGCATCATCGAGCTGCGCTCGGCGATCGCGGCGCACCAGCAGCGCTACTACGGACTCGACTTTGATCCCGTTAACGAGATCCTCGTCACTGCGGGTGCCACGGAAGCGATTGCCGCGTGCCTCTTGTCACTGTGTGAGAGTGGCGACGAAGTCGCGATGTTCGAGCCGTACTACGACTCCTACGCGGCGTGCACCGCCATGGCCGGCGCCCAACGCCGCGTCGTGCAGCTTCAAGCACCCGACTGGTCGTTTGACCGGAAGTCGCTCGAGAGCGCCATCACGGATCGGACGCGTCTCATTCTGGTGAACACGCCTCACAACCCAACCGGCAAAGTGTTCAGCCTTGCCGAGCTTCAACTCATCGCCGACATCGCTCGGCGACACGATCTTCTCGTCGTCACCGACGAGGTCTACGAGCATCTCACGTACGAGTCACCCCACACTTCTCTCGCATCACTCCCCGGTATGGCTGAGAGGACGATCACGATATCGTCCGCCGCAAAGACGTTCTCCGTGACCGGTTGGAAGGTCGGTTGGGTGTGCGCGCGTCCGGAGCTCATCGCGGCCATTCGTACCGCGAAGCAGTTCCTCACCTTCGTGAACGGTGCGCCCTTTCAGCCCGCGATTGCCCAAGGTCTCGACGAGTGCGATGACTATCTCATCGAGGCCGCTAAGGCGCTGCGACAAAAGCGAGACTTCCTCGCTGCGGGACTGGAAGCGGTGGGGCTTCGCGTCTTTCCTTCCCACGGAACGTTCTTCCTTACGACGGATATCACGTCACTCACAGACGAAGACGGATACGAATTTTGTCAAAAGCTTCCCGGGCGGTGCGGCGTCGTCGCGATCCCGAGCTCGGTGTTTTACGACGACAAGGACGTCGGCCAGCACTTCGTGCGATGGATGTTCTCCAAGCGAAGCGAAGTGCTCGAGGATGCGGTCGAGCGCCTCGGACGGCTCCGATAGGGCCTCCGGCCCTTCTCTAACAGTCAGTTGCGTCGACCCTCTCGACGCTGCGGAGTACGTACATCACGCGCACGCATATCGACGTGGCCATTTGTCACCCGAACACCTTCAGCACTTAGCCGTCTCGCGTGTTCGAGCTCATTGCCCGGGACTAATCGTCCAGTCGACGTGACGACGCGCCACCAAGGAAGAGCACTATCTCCGTGAGCCAACAGATTGCCAACCGCTCGCGACGCACCAGGATGGCCAGATTCCTCGGCGACTTCGCCGTACGTCAGCACCGTCCCACGAGGAATAGTTGAGAGCACGTGACGGATGTCGTCTTCAAAATTCAGCGTCACGCCGATGCATCCCTTCGGTTCGATTCATGATCGCCACCGTAGTGAAGGGATACCCATTGAAGGCGCGCTCGACAGATGAGCTCGCCGTGCGCTACTCGATGACGTGAAACTCAAGCGTGTCATCGCCGATGGGTCCAACATGTGCGGCCCGTTGCCGGAGGGACTCGAGAGTCTTCTCGCCTGTGCGCTCGAGGTCTGCGCCGTCGATGAAGGCAAAGTGGACAAGTTCCACAGAGTCGACCTCGATCTCACCGTCACCAACCCGGTAGTGGCCGCCCGATTTCACCATCGCTCGGCGCCATAGACGAAACAACACGGTGATGTCGCCTGAGAGGACATCGCTACGCAGTTCGGGACTGAACTCCATGGCCTGACGACACGGCGGCTAGCAAAAGCCCGTGCTGTTCGACACGTCGTTCCATCGCGAGTGACTATCTCCCGCGCGTTCGATTCGCGCGCCGGGTCTTAATCAGCTGGATCAGCTTTCGGATGAGATAAATCATGGCGTCACCTCCACCCCGTGATCGTAGAAGTAAGAGTTGCGGGGATTTCGATGCCACGATCATTAAATTAGTTGACGCTTACGTAAGTAAATGCTAACATAACCTCATGGATGCAGCGCTCAAAGCCCTCGCGGAACCTCGGCGTCGAGAGATTCTGAAGCTCGTCTGGTCTCGCGAACTCCCGGCAACCGAGATCGCCGCGCAGTTCGGCGACGTCACTCGCTCGGCGATATCCCAGCACGTCAGCGTGCTGCGCGAAGCCGAACTGATCATCGAACGTCGCGACGGCGTTCGTCGCTTGTATCGAGCGAACCACTCGCAGATGGACCGACTCCGTCGCTTCCTCGAGGAGTACTGGGACGACAGTTTGGAGCGTTTGCGTCAACTGGCCGAAACGGCCGAACAAGAGAGAGGAAACAGCAATGGCTGAATTAGTACGAGAGGTCGTGGTTGATGCCAGCCCCGAGACCATATTTCCGTTCCTGACCGATCCGAGTCAGCACGTCCTCTGGATGGGGACAAACGTCGAGCTTGATCCTCGCCCCGGCGGAACGTATCGAGTCTTGGCGATGGGCGTTCATCCGGGTGTGGGCGAGTTCGTCGAAGTGGTTGCCAACGAGAAGGTGGTCTTCACGTTCGGGTGGGACGAGCCCAACCATCCGATTCCGGCTGGCTCCACGGAGATCGAGATCACATTGATCCCGGAGGGGGAAAAGACGAGGGTGCGACTCGCGCATCGCGGACTTCCCGACGACGCGATCGCTGACCACACGAAGGGTTGGGACTTCTACCTCGACCGTTTGGCGACGGTGGCGAGCGGTGGCGACGCAGGTCCCGAAGTAATGGAGGGCTAGAAGCCATCTCCTTAGAACGCGTACAAACCACTCATCTTCCAGCGCGACTGTGGATGATCAGTTTGTACGCGTTCTACTCAACTCGAGCGCTGTTTGTGCCGTAAGAGAGTGTGCTGAACCCAATGGTTGCAGCAACCGATCCCGTCACCCAAAGGCTCGTCATGGACAAGATGATTCTGAACATCGGCAGCGGTAAGGACTGGAATCCTGCCTGCGTCAATCTCGACATTGCCGCCGAATGGGATCCGGACGTCATCTTCGACCTGAACGAGGAGCTGCCCGCCTCGGGCATCGCACTGTCGAGTGGACGATTTGGGGACCTGAAGCTCACGGACGACGTCTTTGATCTCATCATCTGCAACGACGTGTTGGAGCACTTGACGCAATTGTCGACGGCCATGACAACGTGCTTAAGGATGTTGAAGCCCGGTGGGGTATTCAGCATCGGTGTGCCTTACGACCTCTCGTGGGGCGCGTGGCAGGACCCAACGCACGTTCGAGCCTTCAACGAGCGAAGCTGGCTCTACTTCACCGACTGGTCCTGGTACATGGGTTGGGACACGTGGAAGTTCGATCTCAAATCGCTCACATACCGGCTGAGCCCAATTGGTCAGCAGATGGTCGCCGACGGCACCGCTCAAGACGCCGTCGTACGTACGCCTAGAGCGGTCGACGCAATGCAAGTTGAGTTGGTCAAGCGTGCGCTGAGCGACGCCGAGAAGCTCGAGTACATCAGCCGGCACGGACGCGGAACGTGACGGCAGTCGAGGGTCCGAATATCTGAGAGGTCATGCTCAGCAAGTTCATGAACGACCCTGAGCTCGCGAGTGACTGGTTTGGTGCCGTGGCCGTCGTGTCGCGTCAGAGCGCCCATCTACGTCAACTCGCGCGCTCTAGATCGTTCCAGATCAGGCCGACGGCGTCGTGAAGTAGTGACCTTCATCGAGGTCGTCGATGAGACTGGGATGAGTCGGTGCCCAGCTCAACAGTTCGCGCGTCACGGCACTCGACGCGGGGCTGTCGACGCCTACGAAGCCAGCGAGCCACGTGAAGTGTTCGCCGGCGTTGTCCGCAGAGATTGCCTCCACCGGCACATCGAGGTGTCGACCCATAACCGCAGCGATGTCGCGAAAGGGCACGCCTTCATCAGCAACCGCGTGCAAGGTAGAGCCCGCAGGTGCGTTCTCCACCGCGAGGCGAAACAGGTGTGCCGAATCGAGCCGGTGCACCGCTGGCCAACGGTTGGACCCGTCACCGAGGTAGCCCGCAACGCCTGTCGCACGCGCGATGCCGATCAGTCGTGCGATGAAACCGTTGTCGCCGACACCGTGATTGGTCGGGGGGAGTCGCACGACGGAGGACCGGATATTGCGCGACGCGAGCCCGAGCGTGAACTCCGCCGTCTCGTGGCGCGTGTGGGGACCTTCACCGTGGCTCGCGAACTGGGTATGAGTCGCTACGTCGTGTCCGTCGAGTTCGGTGCCGACGCGCCCGACATTCAGACCAAGCGTTCCCGAGGCGATGACGAGTGGGCGATCGGAGCCGGCGAGCACGTCCGCAAAGATCTCAATTGCGAGGCGATCCGCGTCGGCCGCGCCTTTGAAGTTTCCAGAGAACGCGAGATCGTGATTGAACGCGAGGTGAATGACGCCGTCGGACGCCGCGGCTCCACTCTTCAGACTCTCGAGGTCGTCGAGTGATCCCCGACGGGCCTCTGCGCCCGCAGCAACGATGGCGGCAGCCGAGTCGTCAGAGCGCGCCAGCCCGATTACTTCGTGGCCCGAGTCGACGAGTTCTTCAACGACGGCCGAGCCAATCCATCCAGATGCACCGGTAACGAAAACACGCATGTCAAACCTCCAAGTAGTTGATTCGCCTCAGGCACAGGAGCGTGCCGATGGCGGGGGATGTCAGGTACTGACATCACAATATCAGCAATGTCAGATACTGTCATCATCTAGCATCAGTGTGTGAGTCGCTGGGAGCCAAACGCCAAGGGCCGCCTGGAGCGAGCAGCCCTCGAGCTCTACGCCAACGGGGGTTTCGAGCAGACAACGGTCGCGGAGATCGCCAAGCGCGCAGGCCTCACCGAGCGGACATTCTTTCGCTATTTCGGCGACAAGCGAGAGGTCCTCTTCGCGGGCGCCGATCGGTTACAAACGCTTCTCGTTGATGAGGTGACGGGCGCCCCGAGTTCCGTGACCCCCATCGGCGCCGTCACCGCTGCGCTTGAAGTCGCCGCCCGACTGCTGCAGGACAATCGCGAATTTGCTCAGCAGCGACGTAATGCCATCTCTACCAATAACGAGCTCCAGGAACGCGAGCTGATCAAGCTTGCGACCCTCGCGCTCGCCATGGCAGCAGCACTTCGCGCGCGCGGCGTGAAAGAGCCGACAGCAAGCTTGACGGCTGAAGCGGGGATCGCGATCTTCAAGGTCGCCTTCGAACGATGGACGGACGAATCTAACGAGCAGGAGTTTGCAACGCTGATCCGCGACTCGCTTGGGGAACTGAGAGTGCTGACGGCCGATCAGTAACGAGACGCCGTCACCTAGTTAACTCCAACGCGCAACGGCGGCGAGCAGCTCATCGGCAGCCCACCAGCGCACCGGACGCCCGGGCGTTCCAGCATGGACGTGAGCGGGCGAGAGGATGCCGAGCGATTCGAAGCGCAGCAGCATCTGTCGGGCGGCTTCGTGTGAGATCTCGAATCTATCGGCGACAAACTGTGCGGAGATGATCGGATGCTCGGGGAGCATCTCGAGGACCTGCCAAAACGTCGCCCCCGAACGCACTGCTCGTCCGCCCGTGGCGCTGACGTCGCCCGCGCGCGCTCGCCACGCGACAACGAGCGATTCGATCTCGCTAAGCAGTGACGTCGCGGCCGTTGCTGATCTCTCCAGCGTGGTGGCGAACCAGCGAACCCAGTGAGCCATCTCATCCACGCGGTAGAAGGTGAGGCCTGACAGATAGCCGCCCGGGTCACGGGCGACGAAGATGCTGAAGGGCGGTGGGACGAGTGTGCGCAGGCGCCGTACGAGCAGCCAGCCGATGAGGACGCGTCCCAATCGCCCGTTGCCGTCGGCGAAGGGGTGGATCGATTCGAACTGCGCGTGCAACACGGCAGCGTGCGTGACGACATCCAGCGAGTCTGCGTTCGCAAAGTTGACGAGGTCGTCCATCAGATCTTCGAGGAGTTCAGGGGGAGGCCCGACGTAGGCCGCCTCGAGTGGGGTGCGACCGCCGATCCATACGGGTCGATCGCGGAAGCGTCCCACCAGGTGTGGCTCCACGGTGTTCGTGGCGTGCATCATTAGCCGCCGGTGCCATCCGAGGACCGTCTGGACGGTGAGGGGGCTGGTGCGTGCGGCGTCTACTGCGTCGGCCACGACGGCGAGATTGTCCGCGACCCACGCCGAGGGACCGGTGATCAGTTCAGTGATCTCTGCTGCGGCGACTTCTTCGATGGGCGCGCGAATCTGTTCAAAGGCGGAGCTGGCGACACCTTCGGAACGAAGGAGCAGACGAGCGAGCGGTTCCCAGGTCGCTGGTAACCGGTCGTTTGAGCGAAGTAACGCTGCGGCCGCGCGTTCGGTCGCTCGCACGACCGATTCGGGGAGGTCCACCTGGAGGTCGGCGAGCGATGGCGGTACCGAGGCTTTGGCGCGCTCGCCGTTCCAGATGAACTCAACTTCTTCGAACATGATCCCCGCCTCAGTTTTCCAAGGATAGATATATCTTACTTGGAATATTCCTGTAGTTAACCCGGCCATCCCCTTTTTGATCCGCTTTCTGATGGGCCGGTCCACGATGTCTGACAAAGTGCTGATCGGTTCTCGAGACGAACGCTCGAGCTGTTGCTCGCGCCGCTACAGCATCCCGTAGGCGCGCACTGGGCGCAGTCGCGCGACGACGCGGCGCTCGCTCACCATTGCGGCACGGAACTCGTCCCAGTTCTCGTGCTCGCCCGCGACCCCGCGATAGATCGAGACGAGTTCGTCGACCGTGTCATCGTTGGGTTCGCTTGCGATTGGTGAGAGCTCGACGTCAGCTTCGATGACCGCATACGCGTAGAAGTCGTCGCGAGCAACGTGCAACGCGGCCCACGGTTCGCGGAGGAGATTCTTGTACTTGGCCCGATCGGCGGTGATGGAGATTCGGATCAAGCCGTCTGAAGCGACGAGGTGTCCGACGTTAGAGAGCTGCGGTCGAGTGTTGGCGCGAATCGTAACGAGCACCGAGAGGCGACGACTCCTCGCAAGATCGAGTGCGTCAGAGAGTTCCACGCTGTCAGTCTGGCACCGCCGTGCGCCTTAATCCAGACCCATCGGAGGGACCGACAGTGGCGATCATCTCGTCGTTGCAAGACGGAACGTCAGTTAGGGTGTCGGATCATGGACAAGAAATGGTGGACCCTGATCGTCGTCTGTGCCTCGACATTCATGCTCTTGCTAGATGTCACCATCGTCATTGTGGCGTTGCCCGAGATTCAGCGCGGTCTCCACGGCACCTTCTCCGACGTGCAGTGGGTCGTTGACGCGTACGCGCTCACGCTTGCGTCGTTGCTGCTCACTGCTGGCTCCTTGGCTGACCGCTACGGTCGAAAGCTGCTCTTTATCATTGGCCTCGTCGTCTTCACGCTCGGCTCGCTGCTTTGTGGTCTCGCGCAGTCGCCGCTCATGCTCACGCTCTCGCGCAGCGCTCAAGGGATTGGGGGAGCGATTCTCTTTGCGACGTCGCTGGCATTGCTCGCACAAAGCTTTCAGGGCAAAGAGCGCGGCATTGCCTTTGGGGTGTGGGGTGCGATCACCGGCGTCGCCGTTGCGCTCGGACCAATCCTTGGTGGATTGATCACGAGCGGGATCAGTTGGCGAGGCATCTTTCTCGTCAACCTTCCAATCGGGGTCGCCGCCGTCATCATCACCGTGATCTGCGTGGACGAGTCGAAGACACCGGGCGCATCGCGTCCCGACTGGGCTGGGTTCATCGTGCTCACGCTCGGATTGGTGAGCCTCGTCTACGGACTCATTCGAGCGAGCGAAACGCACTGGGGCGATACCGAGGTCATCACGTTCCTCATCCTCGGCGGTGTCTTGCTCGCGCTCTTCTGGCTCATCGAGGCAAAGGTCGCGCACCCGATGTTCGACCTCTCCTTGTTTCGCACTCCCACGTTTGACGGTGGGCTGATCGCTGCCTTCGCCATGAACGGCTCGTTGTTCAGCATGCTGCTCTACATCGTCCTCTTTCTTCAGGACGACCTTGGCTACTCGGCGCTCAACACCGGCCTACGTCTCCTCATCTTGAGTGGCGGGACGCTCATCTCGGCGACGGCGGCCGGACGCCTCAGCACGCACATGCCCGTTCGCTGGCTAATTGGACCCGGGCTGCTCCTCGTCGGCATTGGTCTGTTCCTGATGGCGGGTCTCAATGGGAACACTGGCTGGACGCATCTCACCCTGGGCTTCATCGTCGCCGGATTCGGATCCGGCATGGTGAACCCGCCCCTTGCGTCGACCGCGGTGGGGGTCGTGGCGCCCAACCGATCGGGCATGGCGTCGGGTGTGAACACGACCTTCCGTCAGATTGGCATCTCCGTCGGAATCGCGGTCTATGGAACCATCTTCACGACGGTGTTGGACCACGACCTCACACACAAGCTCGCCGCGATTCCTGGCGCGTCGTCCCACGCGAGCCAGATCATTGCGGGCATCCAGTCAGGGAATCCGAATCAGGCCATCAAGTCTGCACCGGCGAATCTCCAACACGCGATCGGTTTGGCACTACGCCAGAGCTTCGCGAGCATGCTCAACGATCTGCTCTACGTGAGCGGAGCGATCGCCATCGTCGGCGCGCTCTGTTCGATGGTGTTGATTCGACAGAAGGACTTTGTCGTCAGTCAGGCTTCCGACACGCCGCAACCAGTGCACTAGAACAGTCAGCGGTTCCTCCAACGCGCTTTACGAGATGAACAATGTGTGAACGACGGCGTACGTAACCATTTGTTGAACATGAAGCTGCGCAAAACTGCAGAGCACGTAGTCGTGATGACCTAGATTGCTGTGCGATCGCCGCGCGGAGGACGACAATGGCCAAGTGACAGTTTCTTCCGGTGCGCGAAGTTCTGCGAGGCCGCCGACTGAGTTGGTGGACCTCGTCGTCGCGGCGGGGAAGAGGACCTGCCGAAGCTCGCCCACGAGCTCACGTTCGAAGTGGACGATCTGCTGCCACTCGTTGATGCAGCCCAAGTGCTTGCGCTCGGCGTCGTCAATGACGCAGATATCGCGATCACCGACGAGGGACGGACCTTCGTCGCGGCAGACATCCTCGAGTCGAAGCAGATATTCGCCAAGCTCGCTCGAGAACGAGCTCCGCTCGTGCGCTCGATCTGCAACGCGCTCGCGACGACCGACGATGGCACTCTTGGTGAGGGGTTCTTCCTCGATCTCTTGCGGCGAGGATTCTCGGAGGACGAGGCTCGAGGGCAGCTGAACATCGCGATTGATTGGGGCCGCTACGGCGAGCTCTTCGACTTTGACGCCAACACCGGACAGCTGACGCTCGAGCACCACGATCTCGCCGAAGCGTGGGATCACGGGAGCTGAGCCGTCACGACCGGTGCTCGCCACGATAGAACAGACGCAGATATCTACAAGCTTCGAGGAGACAACTATGCCAATTGATGGTGAGTACGAGCCGAGTCCGTCCGAGTGGGTGCGCAACCAAGTCGCCGAGTACGAAAGTTCCGGTGGCACACGTGCCAACACGCTCGGTGACACGGGATGGCCCATCGTCATCTTTACGACGAAAGGCCGCAAGAGCGGCAAGGTCCGAAAGACCCCCGTGATGAAAGTCGAGCACGACGGGGAGTACGCCATCGTTGCGTCCAAGGGCGGCGCGCCTGAGAACCCGACGTGGTACGAGAACTTAAAAGCTCGTCCCGACGAGGTTGAGCTGCAAGACGGTCCCGAGCCGTTCGACGTTGAAGTGCGCGAGGTGACGGGTGACGAGAAGGCGTCGTGGTGGGTGCGAGCCGTCGCGGCGTATCCGCCTTACGCCGAGTATCAGGAGAAGACTTCGCGCCAGATTCCGGTCTTCGTCGCCAAACGCAAAGACGGCTAACGCCCTCGCGCTGACGGGATCGTCTGCGCCTCAGTACGGTAGAGGGATGATCGATTCGGCCTTCGCGACGTGTACTGCTGTCTCAAGGGTGCGTCCGTGAGCGCGGGCGATCGCGTCGGTAGCTTGCGAGATCAGCTCGCCGCTCACCCCTATGACCTCCTCGCTGGAGAATTCATCCGCTTTCGCGCCGACGCGAACGACGACGTCGTCGCGGGCGTGGTGCGCTCCGTCGTCGCAGAGGGCTCGCGCGGCTGCGACGAATTTCGTCGCGGTCTCAGCGAGGCCGACACGGAGACGCTTCGGCTTTTCGCGATGCGCCGCACGCTCCTCGGGCGTCGCCAGTCCTCGCTCGGTCCGCTGTATGAAGCACTCGACGCCTTCGCGCTGCTACCGACCCCCGATGACGTGCCCTGGGACTCGTGGGTGAAAGCAGCGCTCTTTGTCGCGCGCTCAATGGGCGGAGATCTTGACAGCGTTGAGCGTCGGTTTGAAGATCTCGCCGAGCCGCTCGTCGAGCGGGGCCACGTTGCCTTTGAGGCGATGAATCGAGTGGAGTCGCTCGATCAGTGCCACCTGGTCGAAGTGACGACGGACCACGGCGTCGGCGTCGTCGAGACCATGATCTTTCGCAGCAAATCCACGATTGCGTTCTTGGGGGCACCTCGACAAGCGGATCACGCGATTGAGTTCGCGCCCTCAACGAACCTCGCGCAACTCGCGGCGAGCCTCGCTGATGCCCTCGACGCCTCGAGCACCGTCGTGACGGGTCCGATCGGACAGGATCAACTTGCCGCGTCGTCTTTCGGCCAAACGGCGTCAGGTTCCTATCTTCCTGTGGCCGGTTGCCTTAGCTTTGTCGCCGAAAACGCGGTCGGCTCTTTCTCGGTGCTCGTGGCAGAGCTGTTCGAGGAGATGGACGTCGACGAACTTGCCGAGGGCGCCAACCAGGTCAACGATCAATTTGGCGCTTCTGACGGACGTCGTCTGATCGTGCTCAGTCCGCAGCCGAGCTTCGATGACGACTACGACGCCATGATCGATGTGCATGACTACGAGGACTTCGTGCAGACCGCTCTCTTGGAGCCCACCGCCATCTAGGCGGGAGAGGTCGCCTCGTTCGGTTGCAGGCTGTAGCCAACGCCGGGGGCGGTTTGAATGAGCGTGCCCGCTTCGTCGTTCAGTTTTTGGCGAAGGCGGTGCACGTACGCGTGCACGTAGGCAGCCTCGTCGCCGTACCCCGGACCCCAGACGGCGCTCAGAATCATCTGGTGGGTGACGGTCATCCCGACGTGTCGCCCGAGGAAGGCGAGCACGTTGAACTCTTTCGAGGTGAGATCGACCTTCACGCCATTCAGGTGGACCTCGTGGTGGACGAGGTCGATCTGGAGAGGGCCGACCGCGAGGTCGGACGCCACAACCTCGGCCGTATCGTTTGCCCGGCTGCGCAGCACCGCTCTGATGCGCGCTTCGAGTTCGCCCATGCTGAACGGCTTCGTGACGTAGTCGTCGGCACCGGTGTTGAGCGCTTCGATCTTTCGGTTGGGATCGCCCGTGGCGGACAGGATGATGATCGGCACGCCGCTCCACTGGCGAATGCGCTGTGTGACGACGAGGCCGTCTAAGTCCGGAAGTCCGATGTCGAGGACCACCACATCGGGCGCCTGCAGCGCTGTGAGCGAGATGCCGCGCTCACCATTGGGTGCAGTCGTCACGTCGTGGCCCTCTGCTTCCAGGCCAAGGCGAAGCGCTCGAAGAAGGGAGTGATCGTCGTCAATGACGAGAACGGCAGCCACTAGTGCCTCTGCGCCAGCGGCGAGGGAAGCGACACCACAAAGCGCGCGCCGCCCTCCGTCGCCTCTTCGTACCACACACGTTCGCCGTGGGCTTCCACAAACGTTTTGGCGATGGTGAGCCCGAGCCCCGCGCGTCCACCGGTGCTGAGCGACACAAAACGGTCGAAGATGGTCTCGCGATCGGCGACGGGAACGCCCGGTCCCGTGTCGGCGACCGACACGACAACTTCGTGGCCGCGCCGCTCTCCCTTCACCGTGATCACACTATTAGCCGGCGCGTGTCGCACCGCGTTGTCGAGCAGGTTGATGAGGACCTGGCCGATCAAGACTCGGTCGATATCGACATCAGGCAGCGCGTCAGGCACGACGACCTCGACGCGATGGTCTTCCACGGATGACGGCATCGCGGAGACCGCATCGTCGATGAGGTCTTTCACCGGTGTTAATTCACGATCGAGCGTGAGGACGCCTGCTTCGATGCGGGTCATGTCGAGCAGATTGGTGACCAGACGCGTTAGACGATCAGATTCAATCTCAATGAGTTGATGAAGGAGCTTGCTATCGGGCGCCGACAGCAGGTCGCCACGGTTGGCAAGCGTCGACGAAGCGACTTTTATCGTGGCGAGCGGGGTGCGAAGGTCGTGGGAGACGGCGCCGAGGAGCCCTCGGCGAAAACGATCCGCTTCTTCGAGGAGTGTGGTGCGAAGGGCCTGTTCGCGGAGCTGCGCGCGTTCGAGGGCGAGCGCGGCGTCGTTAGCGAACGTATTGAGGACCGCTCGATCGGTCTCGAGGATCGAGATACCGCGCATCGCGAGGATGCCCACGGGACGACCCGAGGGGGAGAGCGCGATGGTGCGCAGCTCGTTCGAGTGACCCGAGGAAGTGCCCACGCGAACCGGATGGCCCGAGTGAGGGTCGAGCTGACGGAGCTCTTCGGGCGTTAGTGGCTCGCCGGCGCTCGCCACGACCACGAGACGGCCCTCTTCCAGCTCCAGCAGCGAGACTCCCGGCACACCGAAGACGGTTTGTGCCGTCGTCACGATATTCCGCAACAGGTCTTCGACGGGCTGGTCAGCGACCAGAAGCTCAGACATCTCGGACACCCGTCGCATGATCTCTTCACTTCGTCGCGCGGTGATCCGAGTTGAGTCAAGAACGTCGACAACACGAGCGACGAGCAACATGACGACCACGTAGACCGCTAAGGCCGTCCAGTTCTGGGCTTGGCCGACGCCGAGCGTCCGATAAGGCGGTATGAAGACATAGTCGTAGACCAAGAAGCCTCCGGCGACGCTCGCGGCACCCGCGGCAAAGCCGCCGATCACGGCGCCGACCACGACGGGAACGACAAGGATCAGCGCCGTGGTCGAAGAACTGATGTGGGAGCGAAAGGGCAGAAGCACGCCGCCCAACGCAAGTGCGCTCGCCACGCCCACGAATGAACCCAACCAACGTCGCTGCACTCAGTAAGTATCATCCGAAATTCGCAGATGAGAACGAGAATCGAAAATGAAGAGAAAATAAAGACGCCTAAGAGGAATTGAAGAAACTCTTCAGAACTTCCCAAGTTGTATGGAGTTCATGGCAGATTTCCTCTCAATACTCGGCTTCCTCGCCTTCACGCTGGGAATGCTCGGGCTCGTAAAAGTCCTGGACAAAGTATGAGTTATTCCCAAATCATCCTTTTGATCATCTCCGTCGTCATGTTCTTGTACCTCGGGTACGCCATGTTCAAACCTGAGAAGTTCTAATGGGTTTCTTCCTCACCATTGTCCTCCTCGTCGTGACACTTGGCATCACGTGGCGATACCTCGGCTCCTACATGGAAGCCGTGTTCAACGGGCGCGTGCATTGGCTCGGTTGGGTTGAGCGTCCGATCTACCGGATGCTCGGCACGAGCCCGGAGCAGGAGCAGACGTGGAAGCGCTACGCCGGCGCATTGATCGTCTTCTCGTTCGTGTCGCTCGTCTTCACGTACGTGATTTTGCGCATCCAGGGATCGCTCCCGCTGAACCCCCAGCACCTCGACGCCGTGAGCTCACCGCTCAGCTTCAACACGTCAGTCTCGTTCCTCACGAACACCAACTGGCAGAACTACGGCGGCGAGACGACGATGTCGTACTTCTCCCAGATCGGCGCCCTGACCGTGCAGCAGTTCGTGTCCCCGGCCGTCGGCATCGCGGTCGCGATCGCGATGGTGCGTGGTTTCGCGCGCCGCAAGTCGCCAACTATCGGCAACTTCTGGGTTGACATCACCCGTTGCATGTTCTACATCTTGCTCCCCATTGCCTTCATCTTCGGCATCGTCTTCGTGGGCCAGGGCGCGGTCGAAACGCTCGCCGGCACCGCGTCCTTCCATGACGTACTGAACGGCGTGAGTCAAACCATTGCGCGAGGTCCTATTGGCTTCATGGAATCGATCAAGCAGCTCGGCACCAACGGTGGCGGCTTCTTGGATCAGAACTCGGCGACACCGCTTGAGAACCCGACCGGGCTCACGAACTTCCTTTCGATCTACCTCCTGCTCTCGATTCCCTTTGCCCTCACCTACGCCTTCGGCAAGATGGTTGGCAGCGTCAAGCAGGGTGTTGCGCTGCTCGCAGCCATGGTCATCCTCTTCGGTGTGTGGGTCGGATTCACGACATTTGGTGAACACCAGAACAACCCGGCCGTTGCGGCGGCGGGCATCCACGCAACGGTGGGTAACACCGAAGGCAAGGAAGTGCGCTTCGGTGATACGTCGACCGCGCTCTTTGCGGTCGCGTCCACAAACACCTCGACCGGTTCGGCCGACGCGTCCTATGACTCATTCACGCCGATCGGTGACCTTGGGGTGTTGACAGGAATGATGATGGGCGAGGTCACGCCGGGCGGTACTGGGAGCGGTCTCTATACGATCCTCATCTACGCGATCATTGCCGTGTTCATTGGCGGGTTAATGATCGGACGAACGCCTGAGTACCTCGGCAAAAAGATCCAAGCCAGAGAAGTGAAACTCGCGGGCCTCGGCTCGCTCGTGATGCCGCTGGTCGTCCTCATCTTGACGGGCATCGCCGTGTCCACGGTCGAGGGCCGAGCGGGCCCGCTCAACAAGGGGCCTCACGGCTTCAGTGAGATCTTGTACGCCATCACCTCGCAAGGTAACAACAATGGCTCCGCGATGGGTGGTCTGTCCGGCAACACGAATTTCTATAACATCGTCGGCGCGATTGACATGATGATTGGCCGCTTTGGCATCATCATCCCCGCGCTCGCACTTGGCGGAGCACTTGCCGAAAAGGACATCGTGCCGGAGTCCCTTGGGACCTTCCGCACCGACAACGCCATGTTCGTTGGACTCACCATCGGTGTCATCTTGATCATTGGCGGTCTCACCTTCTTTCCCGCAATCTCTCTCGGCCCCGTGGTCGAGCAACTAGTTCACTCGAGGTTCTTCTAATGACGACAGTTATCAACCAGCCCACGAGCGGCCCGTCGGAATCGCACGGCGTTGCCCAGTCGCGAGGGCTCTTTGACGGACAAATTCTGCGCCAGGCGCTGCGGGACTCGATCCTGAAGCTCAACCCGAAGACCCAGGTGAAGAACCCGGTCATGTTCGTAGTGTTGGTCGGATCGGTGATCACGTTCGTCGAAGCCTGTGCTCACCCGAGCACGTTCACGTGGTCCATCACCGTCTGGCTCGTCCTCACGGTGATCTTCGCCAACTTCGCCGAAGCCATGGCAGAAGGCCGCGGTAAGGCGCAGGCCGACACGCTGCGAAAGATGCGTTCGGAGACGGAAGCTCGCCGCCTGAAAGTCGATGGTTCGGAAGAACTCGTCGCCGCCGCGACGCTCAGCAAGGGCGACCTTGTCGTCTGTGAAGCGGGCGACGTCATCCCTTCTGACGGAGAGATCATCGAAGGTATTGCCTCGGTCGATGAATCGGCGATCACCGGTGAATCGGCCCCCGTTATTAGAGAATCAGGTGGCGACCGTTCCGCGGTCACGGGCGGCACGAAAGTGTTGAGCGACCGAATCGTCGTTCGCATTACCGCCGAACGTGGGCAAACGTTCATCGACCGCATGATCACATTGGTCGAGGGCGCGAACCGTCAGAAGACACCGAACGAGATCGCCTTGACGATCTTGCTCTCCGTGCTGACGATCATCTTCATTCCAGTGGTCGTGACGCTCGTGCCCTTTGCGAACTTCGGTGGCGCGTCTGTCTCCGTCGTGGTCCTGGTCGCGCTGCTCGTCTGCTTAATCCCGACGACCATTGGTGCATTGCTGTCCGCGATCGGCATCGCCGGCATGGACCGTCTCGTGCAGCGCAACGTACTCGCGATGAGTGGGCGCGCAGTGGAAGCGGCCGGTGACGTGCAGACGCTCCTGCTCGACAAGACGGGCACCATCACCCTCGGTAACCGCATGGCGTCGACATTCTTCCCCGTCGGCGGCCACACTGAGCAAGAAGTTGCCGACGTTGCACAGCTGGCATCCCTCGCCGACGAGACGCCCGAGGGCCGTTCGATCGTCGTGCTCGCCAAAGAGCTCTTCGACATCAGAGAGCGTCAGCTGGAAGGCGATCACGCATTCATCCCGTTTACCGCAACGACGCGCATGTCGGGACTTGACATCGGGACCCGGCAGATTCGAAAGGGCGCGGGCGATTCCGTCAAGCGTTGGGCGACCGAGCTCGGAGGAACCATTCCGCCAGATCTCGACGCCATCGTCGAGCGCGTCTCTCGCGCAGGTTCGACGCCGCTCGTCGTCGCCGACGGCTCCGACGTCGTCGGGGTTATCGAATTGAAGGATGTGGTCAAGCAGGGCATACGCGAAAAGTTTGACGAGATGCGCCAGATGGGCATTCGCACGGTGATGATCACGGGTGACAACCCACTGACCGCTGCCGCCATCGCCCAGGAAGCGGGCGTGGACGACTTCCTCGCAGAAGCCACTCCCGAAGCGAAAATGGCGCTCATTAAGCAAGAGCAGGAGGGCGGCAAGCTCGTCGCGATGACCGGTGACGGGACGAACGACGCGCCGGCGCTCGCCCAAGCGGACGTGGGAGTTGCCATGAACACGGGCACGACGGCGGCGAAAGAAGCGGGCAACATGGTTGACCTCGACTCCAACCCGACGAAGCTCATTGACATCGTCGAAATCGGTAAGCAGCTCCTGATCACGAGAGGCTCGCTCACGACGTTCTCGATCGCGAACGACGTGGCGAAATACTTCGCCATTATCCCTGCGTTGTTCGTCTTCGCCTACGGCCTGACGAACAAGCCGCTCGGCGCGCTCAACATCATGAAGCTGCATAGTCCCGAGAGCGCCATCTTGTCCGCGGTGATCTTTAACGCATTGGTGATCATTGCGCTCATCCCACTAGCCCTTCGCGGCGTGAAGTTCCGCGCTTCCAAGTCGTCGCTCATATTGCGCCGCAACGTGTTGATCTACGGAGTGGGTGGGGTCATCGTGCCGTTCATCTTCATCAAGCTCATCGACCTCATTCTCGTCGCGTTGCACGCCTACTAAAAAAGGAATTGACATGTTGGTACACCTTCGCCGTTCGCTAGTCATGGCAGTCATCTGCCTCGTCTTCTTCGGCTTCATCTACGCCTTCGCGGGCACCGGCGTCTCGCAGCTGCTGTTCAAGAACCAAGCGAACGGATCGCTCTCTGCCGACGGTTCGTCACTGATCGGTCAGCCGTGGAATCTCACGAAGTGCCCGGGCCACCCTCTCGGCAGCTGCGTCTTCCAGGGTCGCCCGGACGATCTCGGTCCTTACGCGGACACGGAAAAGAACAACCCGAGTCCGGCGGGTCACCCTGGTGACGACCCGCTCGTCTTGAATGGCGTCGCGGGCAGTTCGGGCGCGACGAACCTTGGACCGCGTTCAAAGGTGCTGAAAGATGACACCATCGCCCTCGTGAAGTACTGGCACGCGCGCGGCGTTGACCCGACGCCGGACCTCGTAACGACGTCGGGCAGTGGGTACGACCCGGACATCTCCGAGCGGGACGCCATTGTCCAGATCCCGATGGTCTCGAGAGCAACGGGGATCTCCGCCTCGACGCTGAAGACGCTCATCGCTCACTACACGAACTCGCCCCAGTTGGGCTTTCTCGGTGCTCAGTACATCGACGTCCTGCAACTGAATGAGGGGCTGGCCGCGTTAAAGAAGTAGGAGGCCCATGAAGAAAGGAGAGTTGTTGACGTACCTGCATCGCAACCGTTCGCGAATCGCGTTCGCGCTCGCAATCGTGGGACCCGTGCTGCTTGCGACGGTGCTCGTACCTTTGCGAGGCGAGTTCGCCGGCGCGGCCGCAGCGCTCGTCTTCGTGGTCGCCGTTGTCGCGCTGTCGGTCGGGGGCAATCGCTTCGTCGGGTTCGTCGCCAGTGTCTCGTCGGCAATCTGGTACGACTTCTATTTGACGAAGCCCTACGACCGGCTCACTATCAGTCATCGGCCCGACATCGAGACGACCATTTGTCTGTTGGTTGTCGGGGTCGTGGTGTCAGAGCTCGCCGCTCGTACCCGCCACCTCTCTCGAGTCTCGCAAGAGGAAGCAGAATACGTCGATATGGTCCGTGACCTCACTGATCTCGCGAACGGCACGGCACCGAGCGGCGCCGTCATCGAGCGAGCGGTGCCGTCGCTCGTGCGCCTGCTCGACTTACGAGACTGCCGGTTCGAGCGTGCAGCGTCGGACCCCCCGATGGCGCGCGTCATGCCCAACGGCGAGGTGACGCACGTGGGTATGGACTGGCCCGTCGACCAGATGGGCATTCCCGGTCCCGAGGCGGAGATCGTGGCGCAGTGGCGCGGCCGGTCCGAGGGACGTTTCGTCATCACACCCACACCGGGTGAGCCCATCTCTCGCGAGCGCCGTGTTGTGGCGGCATTGATCGCGAGCGTCGTGGGTGCGGCGATCGCCACGGGAGTCGCCTGAATGAGTTCCGTGTCTAACCCGAAGGGTCGCTGAACCGTGGCACGAGGTCAACTTCGCGTCTACCTGGGCTCCGCGCCGGGGGTCGGCAAGACCTATCGCATGCTCGACGAAGGTTGGCGTCGACGAGAGCGCGGTACTGACGTGGTCATTGGGTACGTCGAGACCCACAAGCGCCCAAAGACGGACGCGCTCGTGCGCGATCTCGAGATCGTGCCGCGCGTGACGTACGACTACCGCGGCGCCACCTTCGAAGAGATGGATCTTGAGGCCGTTCTCGCGCGTAAGCCCGAGGTCGCGCTCGTTGACGAGTTGGCTCACACCAACGCTCCGGGCGCTACCAATGAGAAGCGGTGGCAGGATGTCGAGGCGATGCTCGATGCCGGCATCGACGTCATCACGACCGTCAACATTCAGCACCTCGAGTCGGTGAACGACGTCGTCGACAAGATCACCGGCATCACGCAGCAAGAGACCGTGCCCGACGCGGTCGTGCGGCGCGCGGAGCAGATCGAGCTCGTTGACGTCACGCCGGAAGCGCTCCGGCGACGGATGGCTCACGGCAATATCTACACCGCCGACAAAATCGACGCGTCGCTCTCGAACTACTTTCGCGTGGGCAACCTCAGCGCGCTGCGAGAGCTCGCGCTGTTGTGGCTGGCAGACCGCGTTGAGGACGCGCTCCAGCGATACCAGGACGAGCACGAGATTGCCGCGACCTGGGAGACCCGCGAGCGCTTGATCGTGGCCGTGATTGGGAGCCCCTCGGACGAGGTACTCCTTCGACGTGCCGCGCGCATCGCGTCACGAACGGGGGCCGAGATCGTCGCTGTCCACGTCGTGCCGGCGGACAGCGTGCATCACGGGTCGGGCGATACCTCGCTCGCTCAAGAGCTGGTCGCAGAGTTCGACGGAAAATATCGCGAGATCGTCGACGATGACACCCCGACCGCCATCGTCGCGTTTGCTCGCTCCGAACGCGGCACGCAGCTCGTTCTCGGATCGAGTCATTCACGCCGGTGGTACCGCCCCTTTGGAGGAGTGATCCAGAACATCCTGCGCCAAACGCCGGACCTCGATGTCCACGTGATCTCCGTCGACGCGGATCAGCCGAAACACGAACATCGACGTCGTCAGAAGAACACACTGTCGTGGGGTCGCCGCCTGTTCGGGCTGGCCTGCGCCGGCGCGACATTGCCTCTCTTCACGTGGATCTTGTCGGAGTTTCGCTCAAGCCTGTCCCTCTCGACCGATTTTCTCGTCTACCTCGTGATCGTGCTGGGACTCGCCACGCTCGGCGGCGCGGTCGTCGGCATCGTCGCTGCGCTTGCCGCCTACCTCCTCGAGAACTACTACTTCATTGCCCCCGTGCACACGTTGTCGGTCTCGCGTCCCGACGACTTCGTCGCACTCATCGCTTACTTGGTCTTCGCCGCGGGGGCGAGTGTGCTCGTGAGCCGATTCACCCGCCGTTCCTCCGAAGCGGAACGCGCCCGCGCGGAGGCGCAGATTTTGGCGAGTGCCGTTGCCACGTCGGGCACGTCGCATGAGGACTTGCTGCCGCTGCTCGACTCGCTGCGGGCCGTGTTTGACGCCACGAGCGTCGCGCTCATCGTCGAACGCGAGGGAGCGTGGGCGAGCGACGTCGTGAGCGGCGAGCCGATCACCGATCTCACAACGGCGACGAGCTTTCCCATTGACGACGACTATGCGTTAGTGCTTGTCGGTGCCGCGTTGGACGGAGAGGACCGCCATCTCGTGAGCGCGTTTGCCGGTCGCGTGGCCAATGGCCTTCGAGCCATGAGCAGCGTGAAAGAGGCTGCTCAACTTCGCGACCTTGCTGAGACCGAGGTAAAACGATCGGCGCTGATGCGTGCCGTATCGACGGATCTCGGCGGATCGCTGAGTGAGATTCAGCAGAAGGTGACGGCACTCCTCGACGGCGGCACGACGGCACCGGTACGCGTCCAGCGCGAGCGGTTGCTCGCGATCGAGACGGAAGTCCAGCGACTCACCAGAGTTGTCAACAACTTGACCGAACTCGGACGGCTCGAGAGCGGGAGTGTCGCGCCGCACAAGCTCTCGGTCACCGCGCGTCCGCTGGTCGAAGGGGCTCTGGCTGGTCTCGAGACCGAAGGACACCCCATCGACGTTGAAGTGCCCGACAATTTGCCACGCGTCGATACGGATCCGGACATGGCCCAACGCGTGCTCTCGATCGCAGTCGCGAACGCGTTGCGCTTCAGTCCTACCGGGCGCGCGATTCGCATCACGGCCGGCGCCACGAGCGAGGCTGTCGAGATACTCATCGTGGACACGGGACCCGGCATCAAGCCCGCCGAACGCGCAACGCTCTTCGAGCCGATCTCGCGCAATGGCGATCATGGCATGCACCTCGGTCTCAGCGTGGTGTCGAGATTCATGGACTTGCTCGACGGCGAGGTCCGCTTGGAGGACACGCCCGGCGGGGGACTGACCGTCGTATTGCAGTTTCCCCTCACGGAAACTGCCGGGAGCTACTCGCCCCGAAGCGTCGCCTTGTAGGCGTCAAGGATGTCCTGGGGCTCGCTGCGAGTCGTGTAGTTCGGGTGCACGTCAATCCAGCGAATGGTTCCCTCGCCGTCGAGGATGATGACGGTCGGCATTGGCAGGTCCGTCTCTTCGTCGATGTTGAGTGTGCTGATGTCGAGCCCCAACTTGAGTTGTGCGGCTCGTGTCCCGGGGGTGGGACGAGCGACGATACCAAGGGCACGAGCGAGCGTATTGGCGGGATCGGAGAGCACCGGAAAGCTCAGCTCATTCTTCTCTTTCATCGAAAGCGATCCATCCGGCTTCTGAGGACTGACGGCGATGAGGCTGGTACCGAGCCTGTTCAGTTCGGGCTCGAGTGCCGACTGGTACGAGCGCAGGGTGAGGTTGCAGTACGGGCACCAGGCACCGCGGTAGAAGACAACAACGGCGGGTCGCCCGCCTCGCACCTCGCGAAGTGTGACCGGTGCGCCGGTGATGCTGAGGAGCGTCACGTCGGGCACCGTGGTACCAATCTTCGAGACGGTGGCGGGCACGCCGGCTGCATCAAGCTCGTCCTGGTCCGCCACGAAGGTCGTCACCACGTCTGCGGGGAGACGCAACTTTCCTTCCTCCTTTATGGCGTCGAGTTCGTTGGTCATGGTTTTGCTCTCGTTCATGGCGTTTCTTTCTCGTTGACGATCGTTGCCATCTTGGTGAGGAAAAAATGGATTGTCAACTCCAGAAAATGATGTAGCCTCAGCCGGTGACACAAACGAAGGAGACCATTGCGAAGTTGACGCCTAAGGGCGAACGCACTCGCCAGCGCATTGTCGAAGGTGCTGCGGCACTCATACACGAGCATGGGGTCGCCAACACGACCGTCGATGACGTGCGCTCGGCGGCCGGCGTGAGCAGCTCGCAGCTGTACCACTACTTCCGCGACAAGGACGAATTGGTGCGAGCCGTCATCGCCCAACAGGCGTACCTGGTCGTGGGCGCCCAAGAGCGTCACCAGTTCGACACACTCGAGGGATTGCGGAACTGGCGAGAGTTTGTCGTTCGTAGCGTTCGTCGCCAACGGGGGCGCGGGGGATGCCCACTCGGCTCGCTCGGCAGTGAACTCGCTGATACTGATAGCGGCGCCCGTGGGGACGTTTCGCTCAGCTTCGATCGCTGGGAGGCCGCCGTGCGAGATGGTCTTCGCGCTATGAAGGCGCGAGGCGCACTGAAGGTCACCACGAATCCGGACGACCTCGCGCTCGCCACTCTCGCGGCGCTCCAGGGAGGGCTTCTACTTGCGAAGATTCACCGCAGCGTGAAGCCAGTCGAGACGGCTCTTGACGCCATGATCGCCCTCATCGAGTTGTCGTAATCAGTCCGAGATCGCGGAGGAAGACCAAGACGCGTCCTGTCCTGGTCCGTCTTTTAATTTCGCCGACCACTTCTCTTCGATGTGCCCGACGCGCCAGATCACCATGGCGCCAGCCCAGGTGACGATGAACATTCCGACGATGATGAACCCTGCGGCGTTGATATTGAAGTTCTCCATGAAGCGCCAGAAGCCGCCCTTCCAGTGCAGCTCAGTGGGGAGCAGCCCGAGCACCTCGATGGTGCCAATGAAGAAGCAGATCGCGACCGATAGGCCCGTAATGGCGAGGTTGTAGTAGATCTTGCGGACCGGATTGAAGAACGCCCAGCCGTACGCCATGTTCATGAAACAGCCATCGAGCGTGTCGAGGAGTGACATGCCGGCGGTGAAGAGGATTGGCAGACACATGATCGAATACCAGGGCAGCGCTTTGGCCGCAAGCAGCGCAGTCGTCGCCAGCAGCGCCACTTCCGTCGCGGTATCAAAACCAAGTCCGAAGACGACGCCCACCGGGTACATCTGCCATTCCTTCGTGATCGCCCTCATCCACTTGCCGAAGAATCGGAACATCAACCCGCGGTTGTTGAGCTGGCGCTCGAGCTCTTCTTCGTCGTACGAACCGTCACGCATGGAGCGAAAGACCTTCATGATGCCGGCGAGGATCACGATATTGAGCAGCGCGATTAAGTACAAGAAGCAGGCCGACACGATGGTGCCAAAGACGCCACCGAACTGCTCCAGGCCGGAGTGCTGGTTCGACACTGCACCGTAGACGGCTTTCTCGGCGATGACGAGTCCCGCCCCGATCACGACCACGATCGTCGAATGCCCGAGCGAGAAGTAGTAGCCCACACTTAAGGGGCGTCGTGCGCCCTCGACGCCCTGGCGTTCAGCCATGAGCTTTCTTGTCGTGTTGTCGATCGCCGAGATGTGGTCCGCGTCAAAGGCGTGCCGTGAACCAAGGGTGTAGGCGAGGATGCTCACCCCGATGCCGAGCCCTTTGTAATGGCCCGGTACGACGAAGATGATGAAGATACCAAAGCCAATGACGTGAAGGAGCAGGATCGAGCCGAACATCCAACTTGCTCGACGCCACTCTTCAGGGCTGAGCGAGCGGCGAATGAGCGCGAGACGGCTCGTCCGAGCCCCGTCGAGGGTGGTCATTTTGCACTTCCTCGGGCCCAAGTGAACGGCACGGCGCTACGGGTCGTGTGTACTCGATTCACGGGCACCCCTCTGATCCGGCTCTTGCGAAATCCTGACACAAATACGACCTGAACGCAAGAAGCATCAGCACGCATTAGTTGGGTATCCTGTCACCATGAGCTCACGCGTGAACTCTTCGGCACCGAATGCTGAATCCGACGACCGCGTCGACGAAGTCCTCGATCTCCTGCGCGAAAGCGGCGGGCGCGTTACGACGTCGAGGCGGATCTTGCTGCGCTGTCTGTTCGACGACGAGAGTCCGCACCGTACGGCAGAAGAGCTGGCTGAACAGGTTCAGCGCGTTGCGCCCGACGTGCACATCTCTACCATCTATCGAAACCTCGAAGAGCTCGAACGTCTCGGCATCGTCGTGCACGCGCACTTGGGTCACGGCCCGGCGACGTACCACCTGTCCTCAGACACCCACGGACACCTGGTGTGTGAAAATTGCGCGATGGCCTTCGAAGCACCTGAAGACATCTTCGAGGAGCTCGCGGCGACCGCGTTGCGTGACTTTCACTTCGTGATCGATCCGAGGCACTTCGCAGTACTCGGGCGTTGTGCCAGCTGCGTTAACGCGGACGCCACGTAGACGTTTGAGCGAATCGTCGAGGAGCGAGTTGGGTTAGCCGCGGATCGCGGTCGTTTCCCGGGTGAACCGGCGGTGTCCAATCAGCTTGTAGGCCAAACGAGCTGGGGCTGGCACGATCTGCATAAAGCTCCGTCGTTCCGCGTCATCAGTTTCCTCCGTGATGTGGCCGAGGATGACCAGCCGCCGCGTGAGGGGAATCGCGCTCATGCCGTGCTTGCCGAGCGCATCCCATTCACTCCGCGTCAAGGTGACCGCGACGATTGGGAGCAGCTTTTGCTCCTCTTCCGCCAGGTGATCGATCAATGTTGGCATCGTTGCGTCGATGCGAGCCGCCATTTTTTCGCCGATGGCGGGGTCTGCGCTCGCTGTCCATGACGGCAGCTCCGCACCCACGGCCGCGACGGCGTCGTTGACCTGCGTGTGTTGCGCATCCATCCGGTCCATCAGATCCGGATCGAGCGAGGCCCGTTCGCGCAGCAGGGGAAAGAGCAATTCGTCCTCGCCGGTGTGGTGCGTGTGGAGGAAGTGCAGCATCTCCAGGGCGTGCGCACCAATGATCTTGGATCGCGCACGGTCATTGGCCGCAGTGCGGAACTGCCGGGGGAGCTGACCGAACTCGCGACGGATGACGCGGTGGATCAGAACCATCTGGTGAGTATCGAAACGGGGTTCCGAGGTGCTCATCGTGACTCCTCGTTTATTGCGGCGATCTGGACGGCTTCGCGCGCCGTGGTCGCTGGTCGGCCAATGAGCTTCACCAGGTCATCACTCGCAGTAAACAGCTCTCCTCGGGCCAGGCCGGCATCGGCGTCGGCGACCGCGGCGGCCATCTCTGGGGGTAGCCCTGCGGCGGTCAGAGCGCCGGTGTAATCAGCGACAGACATGTCCTCGTAGGCGACGTGGGTGCCGACGACGTCGCTGATAGTGGCGGCGAGTTCGGTCAGAGTGAACGGCGTACCTCCGAGCTCGTAGGTCGCTCCGAGGTGCCCGTCCTGCGTCAGCACCGCGACAGCGGCGGCCGCATAGTCGTGTCGGCTGGCAGCGCTTACAAGACCGTCTTGCGCGCTGCCCAACAGTGCGTGGTACTGGGTGATCATCCGGAGTTGGTCGGTGTAGTTCTCCAAGTACCACCCGTTGCGCAGGATGACGAACGCCGAACCGCTGTCACGCAGGTAGTCCTCGGTGCGACGGTGTTCATTAGCGAGCGTCATTTGCGAAGTCGAGGCGTTGACAATGCTGGTGTACACGATCCGGGACACGCCCGCTCGGGTGGCCGCATCGATGGCGTTGCGGGCGTTGTCGAACCGTTCCCCGACGGTCGTCGTCGAGACCAGCAGCATCACCTCGGCGCCCACGAACGCGCTGTCGAGGGTGATCGGGTTGGCGAAGTCCGCGCAGCGCACTACGACCCCTTCGTGCGCGAGGTCGGCGAGTTTGTCGATATCTCGGCCGGTGGCCACGACCTGAGCTGGCGACGTTCCTGTGGCGAGGAGTTGTTGTACGACGAGTCTGCCGAGGTGGCCTGATGCGCCGGTGATGACAGTGGACATGGTGTTGCCTTTCGATGAGGGTGGTGAGCGAATGCGTCGGTATTGTGCGAGCGGGATCGCTCAGGGCCGATGCGGTCGTCAGGATCATTTACGAATCTAGTCAACGTAACTGACTAATGTCAAGTTTGAGTCGACGCGCGACTGGCCGCGGTGGCTCGAGGCGAACAAGAAATGGGGGCGCACGGACCGGCGCGGCCGGATCTACCGCGCGTACGGGTCGGTGATCTCGCGGAGCTGATCCAGAATCTCGTGCAACAACGTGAAGTTGCGCGTGCCCAAATAGGCCTCCCACTCCGACAGGATCTCGTCGAGTGTCGCCGCAGCTACCTCGACCGCCCGCCGACCACGTTGCTCGATCACGATCAGCCGGGCACGGCCATCGCTGGGGTCGGGGATCCGGCGTACATAGCCCAGGCGTTCCAGTTGATCGACCAGCACGCCGGCGCTCTGTTTGCTCATTTGCGCCTGGTCAGCAAGTGCCGTGAGGCGCGAACCGCCCGGGGCGATGCGTTGAAATACTCGGCACTGTGCAAAGGTCCAGTCATCGAACCCCGCTTCCTGGATGGCCCGGAAAATCCGGTCCTCGGTGTATCGATACGGGATGAACAACGACACCCCTAGATCAACTCGTTGCTCGTCGTCCATGCCGCTCCCGGTTCCTTGCCCACCTGATCCCGCGAGGATCAAACCCTACGTCAACGCTGCCGAGGCGGACCGCCGCGGTCCCGTTCGACGGCGGCGTCAGCGCAGCGCTGCGCTCCGCACGAGCCATCTGCTCCTCGCATCTGTTGCTGCGGTCTTCGTGTCCTGCCGTACGACCACCATAGTAAATGTAGCTGACTAGTACGATTGGCGGCCCCGAGAGGGTTGTTTCTATGTGAAAGCCTGACGCGACGTGAATGAACCCTTTAGTTTGAAGTTGTGAAGGGATCAGCCGCGGTTCGCGTGGACGCATCGCCGATAGGGGTGTGGTCGATTGTCAGCGACGTCACGAATACCGGACGACTCAGCCCCGAAACGTTTGAGGCGGAGTGGCTAAATGGCGAGACGGGTCCGGCGACGGGAGCTCGCTTTCGCGGTCACGTTCGCAGAAATGGCAAAGCTTGGCTGGTCTATTGGACGAGGTGCACCATCACCGAATGCGTGCCAGGTCGCGAGTTTGCATTTGAGGTAATGGGTCCTCGAGGGAAGCCGTCCGTTACCTGGAGCTATCACTTCGAGCCCTGCGGCGATGGGACGAAGGTGACCGAGACTTTCGAACTGGGCACGTCGCTAGAACTCCGTCTGTACGCCTTGATCGCGGGAAAGTCGCGCACCCGAACCAACATCACCAACATGCAATCCACGCTCGAGCGAATCAAGGCGCTGGCTGAGTCGCCTGAGGAAATCGGATAACAACATCCTGAGGAACGATCCGGCTTGTTGGACACAATCTCACGCGAGCAGATCGTCAACCCGATAGGTGTCAGCGAGCTGGTCGGCAGTGCCGGGCCGTGCGAAGTACCATCCCTGCGCGTAGTCAACGCCGGTCGTACGCAGCGCCGCAGCATCGTCTTTGGTTTCGACACCTTCGGCGACGACTCCGGCACCGGCTCCGTGTCCGAAGTCAACGAGCGCGCGGACGAGCGTGAGGAGCACCGGATCCGTCGCGACGCCTGCAACGATGCTCCGGTCGAGCTTGATCACATCGGGCGCGGTCAACAAGATGTGACGCAGCGATGAGAACCCGGCGCCGACATCATCGATAGCGAGGCGCATCCCTTTTTGCCGCAGCGGAGCGAGTACTGCTATGAGAACTTCGTAGTCCTCGACGGGATCATGTTCGGAGAGTTCCAGAACAATGCGTTCAGCGGGAACATCGGAAAGGAGTTCGACGCACCGTTCGTCAAGGAGTGTCTGCGGCGAGAAATTAATCGCCATGTATCCGGAGATTTCTGAGAGTTGGGCCAGGGCGTGGCGAACGGCGAGGAGCTCAAGCTCGACACCAAAACCAATGGATGTGGCCTCGCCGAACACTTCGTCTGGCGGCTTGCCCCATTCAGCGGGGAAGCGGCTTAGGGCTTCGGCGCCGACACGGACTCCATCGGTGAGCGCCACGATGGGTTGTAGAACAACCCTCAGTCCGTCGGAGCCAAACATTGGCTGAAGTCGCTCGCGGATAGCGGCCTCACGTCGGCGCTCTTGCACGCCGGGCTCGATGACGGTCGCTGCGGCGCTCGCCAGCACCTCCATCAGAGCGTGATCTCGTCTCGAGAGTTCATTGTCGGCGGTGAATCCCGCGGCGCAAAACGTGCCGTACAAGGTTCCGTCGCTCAGTGAGACCGGTACTGATACGTAGCTGCGGATGCGAGGGAACCGTGCAGCAGGCAACCGTTTTGCTTCCGAGAGCTTCGCCACGTTTGGAATGACACTCGGCAGCTTGCCGTCCAGGATCGCCTGACACAGTGACGTCGCTTGCGGCTGGGTTTGGCCGTCATGGAAAAACGGGATCGAGGATTCGACAACCTCGAGGTGTTGAACTTCGCCATCCAATCGACTTAAGAACGTCAGGCTCAAACCCAGCGAATTCTTCGCCGTGCGCAGAAGCTCTGCAACTTTCTGGTCCGTGTCCGAGCGTTCAGATCGTGACGGAGCCATCCCGACCGAGAATAGGGGGTGATGGATGTCAAAGGGGGGAGTCATTCCCAGGGATGCCCTCGCGGCAGACGTTGTTTTGGTAGGTGCGCAAACGATTGCGTGAGACCTCAGCGCCGCGCGACGTCACTCGATAGTTTGGCGATGAGGCAGGACCACCACGTTGGACAGGCAAGGAGAAACCGTGACAAACACCTACGAAGCGAAGGCCGTCGAGTTTCTAGGCTTGGCGATCGCCGCGAGCGACGAGATCACTCTCAACGAGCCATCGGACAGCGGATACGACGCCGTAGCGAATCGCGACAATCTCGTGCGCATTGCTCAGGTGTACGCGACGCTCGCAACGATTCCATCAGGCGATAAGCCAAAAGCCGCGTTGTGAGAATCTCATTGTCCGGTACCGATGGACGCTCACCAGCTTCGAATGAATGACCGCGTTTCGCCCACTTTCCACCCACCCGGCAAGGGCTACGCCGTGAAAACTTTGCCCGCTACTGCCGAATCACCACGCCGCGACATCCAAAGTCGCGTTGGCGCCGAATAAGACTCGTATGGGAGATCTCGCCGAATCCAGCGACGCACAGCTCGTCACGCTCGTCGCGCGCTACGACGAGATCGCGCTTGCCGAGGTCTATCGCCGCCATGGTGGAGCGGTGTACGGGCTTGCCCGACGGGTCCTCAACAATCAAACGGAAGCAGAAGACGTCACCCAGGAGATCTTCCTCCGACTCTGGAATCAGCCCGAGCGATTCGATCCGGCACGAGGCACGCTTCGCTCGTATCTGCTCACGCAGGCGCACGCCCGTGCGGTCGACGTAATCCGCTCGCTCAACTCCTCTCGTCGACGCGAGATGAACGACGCCGCTCGTACCGCCAACGCAGGTTACGACGTGCACCGCGAAGCGTGGGACGTCGTGCTCTCAGAAGAGGTGGTGCGAGCGCTCCGCGAACTCCCGATCGAAGAGCGTCGAGCCATCGAACTCGCCTACTTCGAGGGCCACACCTACGTGCAAGTGGCCGAGATCCTCCAGGAGCCAGAAGGTACGGTCAAAGGGCGCATTAGAAACGGGATGCGACGCATGCGCGGCGAGCTCTCTCGTCACGGAATTGAAGGAGCGGACCGATGAGCCACGACGACGCGTTCGAGCTCCTCGCTCCGCTCGCGCTCGATGCGCTTGACGCCGACGTTCGCGCTCAGTTAGAGGCTCACGTCGAGACCTGTCCTCAATGTCAGCACGAACTCGATTCACTTCGTGAAGTCGCGACGGCACTGGGCAACACGGTAGAGGCGCCACCCGAGGAACTGTGGGCGAAGATCGCGGGGCATCTCTACGACGCGCCACGCGGCGACGAAGCTGCCCTACCACCACTCCTCGTGGCCTATCCGGCGGTCGAAGGTCGGCGTGTTCGACGCGTCGTTCGCCGGGCCCGCGTCGTCGTCGCGACGACGCTGCTCGCTGCCGCAGCAGCGATTCTCGTGCTCGCGATCAATCTCACGAGCGAAGGCGACCGCGTCACGAATTTGCAACAGGCGCTCGCGTCGAGCGCCGTCAACCAGGCGTTGTCGACTCCCGGGCATCGAGTGGTGACGCTGAGTGGGAGCACGCATCAGGTCCTCGCCACGTTCGTGTTGTTACGCAACGGGACGGGATACCTTGTTCATTCGACGATGGCGGCGCTGCCCGCGGGCGAGACGTATCAGCTCTGGGGTTTCGTCGCCGGAAAGCCCGTCTCGATCGGGATCATGGGATCTGCGCCGCAGCGGGTGGCCTTCACGCTCGCGAGTTCGCCGCGACCTGCTTCGTTCGGTGTCACCGTCGAGCCAGCCGGTGGTTCGCTCACGCCCACGTTGCCAATGGCCGCCTCAGGCCCGGTGTAGACCCGTCGCGAGCACGTTCAGTTCTTCGAGATCGACGTGATCGCCCAATGCCGTGAGACGGTCACCCGCTTCGAACGTACTGTCGCCCGTTGGTACGGTGGACGTGCCATCTCGCTCGAGAGAACGGCGTCGACGTTTCCGTAAGAAAGAGTTTCAGATCCCCAGACGGGCGAGGTATCCGAGTCCCATCACGGCGGCCTCGCATCCCACTCGTTCGAGTTCGGCGACATCGTCATCGTCGCGCACGCCGCCGGCCGCGACGACGGGTATGGTGCTCGCACACGCCTCTTCGTAAAGAGAGAGATCTGGTCCCCGGAGCGTGCCGTCGCGGTCAATGGCGGTGACGTGCAACCGCGCGACGCCAGCTGCTTGACAGCGCTTGAGCGCCTCAGCGAATGTGATCGTAGAACTCTCGAGCCACCCGCGAACGGCAAGACAACCGTCTCGCACGTCGAGGGCGGCGAGCAGCTGGTCACCGAGCGCACTCACGAACTCGCCGAGCGCTCCTTCGTCTTCCCACAGCGACGTACCGACGATGACCCGGGCCGCACCAGCGTCCAGCGCCCGTTGCGCGGCCTCAATGCTGCGGATGCCGCCCGAGACCTGGAGAGGAATCGAGCCCGCCGCACGTCGACAGCGCTCAATGACCGAAGGGCGTAGTGCCCCCTCCCGCGCGCCTTCGAGATCGACGACGTGAATGAGCGCGGGACCCGTCGAGACGAGTCGGGCCATGAACTCTTCGAGGGGCTGGCGGAAGATGACTCGTTGGTAGTCGCCCTGCTCCAGGCGGACGGCATCGTCACCGAGGAGGTCGAGGGCGGGGATGATTTGCATAGTAGCGAAGTAGCATAGTAGCATGCTGATATGACCAGCGGGAAGGTAGTTGCGGCCGAAACGAGCCCCGAGACGGCGTCGAGGTTCGACGAACTCGTCGACGCGATCGCGCATCTGCGCGACCCCGAGATCGTGGCAGCATTCCTCCGCGATCTCTGCACGTCGACCGAACTTGACGCCATGGGTCAGCGATTGAAGGTGGCACGTCTCGTCGACGAAGGTGTGCCGTACCAAGAGATCTCACGCCGTACCGGCGCCTCAACGGCGACGGTGACGCGCGTCGCCCAGTGGCTTCACCACGGTCAGGGCGGCTACCGAGCTGTATTAAAGAGGAGACCGCGATGACTCGCCGATTAACCATGGCCCTGCCTTCGAAGGGTCGTTTGCGCGAACCCTCCTGGGCGTTACTCGAAGCGAGCGGTGTCTCGCCCCAAGAGCCGGGGGAGCGCATGCTCCAGGCGCACTGTCGAAACGCCGATATCGATCTGCTCTTCGTGCGCGCGGACGACGTGCCCGAATATGTCCAAGACGGTGTCGTCGACTGTGGCATCACGGGCTTAGATCTCATTCACGAGCGTGAGTGCAACGTCGAAGTGCTGCTGCGTCTTGGTTTTGGGACCTGCTCACTGCAGGCGGCGGTGTCGAACGAAGACACGGCGAAGTGCATCGAAGACCTTGATGGTCGACGCATCGCAACCTCACACCCGCGCATCACGTCAAAACTGCTCGCTGAGCGCGGCATCAACGCGGAGATCGTGGCCGTTGCCGGGTCGGTCGAGATCTCGCCGCGGCTCGGCCTCGCCGACGCCATTGTCGACCTCGTTTCCACGGGCAGCACGCTGCGGACCAACGGCTTGCGCTCGATCGGCGTGCTCTTCGAGTCTGAAGCGGTCTTGGTCGGCAAGTCCAACTCGAAAGATTTCGAAGCGCGCCGCACCCTCACGACCGTGCTGGGCTCAGTCATCAACGCACGGGCTAACCGGTACCTGCTCTGCAATGTGGCAAAGGAGCGGCTGAGTGAAGTCACGGCCGTCTTGCCGACATCGGGCTCACCCTCTGTCGTGGATCTCGCGACGCCGGGTGTCGTGGCGGTGCACGCGTTGGTTCCGGCGGCGGACATCTGGGCGCTGTTGCCCAAACTTGAGGCCGCCGGCGCGAGTTCAATCTTGACCCTGCCCATCGAGAGGATGGTTCCGTGAGCACCCCGGTAAAGACCGATCGCGCCATCACGATCGAGGAAATTGTGACCGACGTGCGCGAACGCGGCGACGCTGCGGTGGCCGAATGGTCGAATCGCTTCGACGCGACGACGTCCGACAAGCCCGAGCGCGCCCAGGCCTACGGCGACATACCTACTGCCGCCGTGTTGGCCGCGGCCGACGCGGTGCGTACCTGGCACGCGGCGCAGCGCCCCGCTGACCTCATGATGGAGGTCTCTCCGGGAGTGACGCTCGAGCGTCGTTGGTCGCCGCTTCGTTCAGTGGGGATCTACGTGCCAAAGGGACTGGTGTCGTCGCTCATCATGACGGCAGTGCCGGCCCAGGTGGCGGGCGTGGACCGGATTGTTGTCTGTACGCCGCCGAACGGCTCGGCCGCCGTGGCGGCCACGGCAGCGCTTCTCGGCATCGACGAAGTGTGGGCCATTGGAGGAGCGCAAGCAATTGCCGCCATGGCTTACGGGACCGCGTCGATCGACCCCGTCGACAAGATCTTTGGACCGGGCAGCGGGCCCGTGAACATGGCGAAGCTCATTGTGAGTCGTGACGTCGCGATCGACCTACCGGCGGGTCCGAGTGAGATTGTCGTCGT
Source organism: Acidimicrobiales bacterium (assembly GCA_036489935.1). Classification (GTDB taxonomy): domain Bacteria; phylum Actinomycetota; class Acidimicrobiia; order Acidimicrobiales; family RAAP-2; genus RAAP-2. The sequence continues at coordinate 84,429 of DASXEU010000131.1, read as the reverse complement.
CGCCGATGAGGGAATTGACGAGGCACTGATCGCCCAAGAAATTGCGGCTCAGATGGAGCACGGCCCCGACTCCAAGGGCTACGTGGTTCGCGTCGGCGAGAATCTTGACGACGCTCTGGCAGAGGTCGAGGGCTACGCGGCCGAGCACGTCGCATTGCTCGGTGAGCGCGCCGAGTCGCTTGCGGGACGCATCCGCAACGCGGGGGCGGTCTTCGTCGGGCCGTACTCGCCTGTCCCTGCCGGGGATTACGCAACCGGTGGCAACCACGTGCTGCCGACGGGCGGCTGGGCGAAGTCGACGGGCGGTCTCGGTCTCGAGGCCTTTATGAAGACCGTCACCGTCCAGCGCGTCACGAAGGAAGGCCTCGAACGGCTCGCGCCGACGATTGAAGCGCTGGCGGAGCTCGAAGGCATGAGCGCGCACAAGGCAACGGCACGCCGATGAAGCCTGTCGCCCTCGACGCCTATCAGTGGCCCCCTTCAACAGACGTGCTCGCTGCGCGCGTCGGCATTGATCCACGCTCGATCGTGCGCTTTGACGGCAACGTCGCGGCGGCGCCGCCACCGTCGGCTCGGCCGGCAGCGCTGGCGCGCGCGCTTGCGGACATCAATGAATACGACCGCGGTCGTTACCTGCCGTTGCGCGAAGCCATCGCTCGCTATCACGATCTCGATATCGAGAGCGTGGCGCTCGGTGCGGGCAGCGACGAGTTCATCGTCCTGCTCGCACGCCTCTTCGCGGAGGGCGGAACCGTCGCGACCGTGCCCACGTACTCCTATTCCATGTATCGCTACGCGGCCCTCATGGCGGGAGCGACGCTGGTGGAGGATCCAACCGACGCCGACCTCGTGTTCGTCTGTCGCCCGAACAACCCGACCGGGGAGATGTGCAACATTCCTGAGGTCAATGGTCAGCTCGTGATCGATGAGGCGTACGCTGATTACGCCGGCGTCGACGCACTGGATCGTCTCGACAGCGGCGTCATCGTCCTGCGCACGTTCTCCAAGGCCTTCGGACTCGCGGGCGCGCGCGTCGGCTACGCCCTCGCTACGCCCGAACTCATCGCGGCGATCTCCTCGCGCCAGGCTCCTCTTTCAGTCTCCTCGCTCTCTGCGGCGCTCGCGCTCACGGCGATCGCCCAGAAGCCCGACGTCTCAGCAACGCTCGCAGAGCGCGAGCGTCTCGCCGTGGAGCTGACGACACTTGGACTGGCGCCACTGCCGTCGTTCACCAACTTCCTGTTCATTCCAATGGACGAACCGGAAAAGTTGGTCGACCAGCTCCTGGCTTACGGGGCCGTCACCAGGGCGTACCCGGGCGGGATGCGCATCAGCATTCGCGACCAGATCGACAACGACTTCTTGCTTGACGCGCTGCGCGGCGTGCTCTTTGACGCGCCGATGCCCGCCCAGTACGTTCGTCACGAGCGCAACACGGCAGAGACCTTGCTGAGCGTTCGTCTCCGCGTGCCGGGCGAGGGGCGCGTGCTCGTTGACACGGGCGCGGGCTTCTACGATCACATGCTCCAACAGCTCGCCTTCCACGCGGGAATGGATCTTCGCTTGGAAGGCGTCGGCGACCTCGAGACGGGGGATCACCATACGGTCGAGGACATGATGCGAACGTTCGGCGAAGCCCTCGATCGCGCGCTCGGCGACCGCAAGGGTCTCACCCGATACGGCGAAGCGCGCGTACCGATGGACGAGGCGTTGGCGCACGCGGTGGTCGACCTCTCTGGTCGCGCGACAGCCAACATCAACGTGACCCCCGATGAGGGAATGGTGACCCATTCCTTCCAGTCGCTGGTGCAAACAGCGCGCATCACCCTGCATGTGACCGCGACCGGGGAGAACGCGCACCACGTCGCTGAAGGCGCCTTTAAAGCTGTCGGACGCGCGATTGCCCAAGCGCTGAAGAAGGATGGTTCCCTGGTCCGTTCGACCAAGGGCACGCTGTGAACGTCGTCGTTGTTGACTACGGCGCCGGCAACACCCGCTCGGTGCGCGCTGCGCTTTCGCACCTCGGGCACGAGAGCGTCGTGACGAGCGGCGCGACTGAAATCCGTGATGCCGAGTTCGTGGTGTTACCGGGCGTCGGGTCGGCGAGCAGCGCGATGACGCACCTGAACGAGACGGGAGCTGCGAGCGCGCTACGCCAACGATTCGGCGACGACGGCGCCACACTCGGGATCTGTCTCGGGATGCAGCTCGCTCTCACGCACAGCGAAGAAGATGGCGGCGTCGATGGACTTGGCCTCATGTCGGGCGAGGTCGTGCGACTGCGCGAAGGTCGAGTGCCACGGCTCGGCTGGTCCATTGTTGAGCCTTGGGGCGAGGCCTACTATTTCGCCCACTCGTACGCGGCGCAAAGCGAGTTCAGCGTTGCGAGCGTCGACGGGGTAACCGTCGCCGTGCGCCAGGGTTCGTTTCTCGGTGTCCAGTTCCACCCCGAAAAGAGCGGGCCTGCGGGTCTTGCCTTCCTCGAGCAATGCCTCTCCCGCGCCTGATCCCCTGCCTCGACGTCGCGCACGGTCGTGTCGTGAAGGGCGTGAGCTTCGTGCAGCTGCGCGACGTTGGCGATCCTGTCGAACTCGCGACGTTCTACAGCCAAGGCGGCGCCGATGAGCTGGTATTTCTTGACATCAGCGCGACGCCTGAAGCGCAGGGAACCATGACCGACGTCATCAAGCGCGTTGCCGACGTTGTCGAGATTCCTTTCACCGTCGGAGGCGGCGTTCGCTCGGTCGATGATGCCTCGCGCATCATCGAGTCGGGCGCCGATCGCGTGTCACTGAACACCGCGGCGCTCGCTGATCCCTTGTTGATCACGGCGATCGCCTCTCGCTACGGTTCCCAGGCCGTCGTCGTCGCGATCGACGCGGGCGACGGCGTCGTACACACACACGGCGGTCGGGTCGCCACGACGACCCCCACCGTGCCCTGGGCCATCGAAGCGTGCGAACGAGGCGCCGGCGAGATTCTCCTCACTTCCATTCGCCACGACGGCCAGCGGACCGGTTACGACCTACGCCTCACGACCGCCGTGCGCGATGCCGTGAGCGTGCCGGTGATCGCGTCGGGAGGTGCCGGCAGCGCCCAGCACGTGGCTGAGGCATTGCGAGTCACCGACGCCGCACTCGTGGCCTCGATTGTCCACGAGAATCCGGCAGGGCTCGCCGGACTCCGTCGCGAGATCGAAGCACTCGGCATCATGCTGCGACCCCTGAAGGAGGGCTATGAGTGAGGATCTACGGGCGGCCGTTGTCCAAGATGAATCAACCGGACGGGTGCTGATGCTCGGGTGGATGGACGAAGAGGCACTCTCACTTACTCGCTCGAGCGGGCTCGTGCATTTCTTTTCGCGTTCGCGCCAGCGTCTCTGGAAGAAGGGGGAGACGTCAGGCAACTTGCTGCACGTCACGAACCTCGAGCTTGACTGTGATGAGGACGCGGTGCTCGTCACCGTCAACGCTGATGGTCCGACGTGCCACGACGGATCCACCTCGTGCTTTACGCCCTGGCTGTGGCGAAAGATCCTCCGCCGAGAAGCGGAAGGGGCGGAAGGCTCCTACGTGCACGAGCAGTTGATCGCGGGTGTTCCGCTGAACGCACGAAAGGTTGGCGAAGAGGCGGTCGAGCTCGCCGTCGCCGCACTCAGCGAAGACGACGAGCGCGTCGTGAGCGAGGCCGCCGATGTGTGGTTTCACACGCTGCTCTTGCTGAGAAGCCGAGGGCTCGATCCCGCAGCCGTCGAGGATGAGCTGCGTCGTCGCGAACGTTAACGACACTCGTTCGTCGAGCGAATGTCACGTGAGAATTTCGTGCAGTTCATCTGCGTTGCGTTGCACTGATTATCTTTCGCGGTGGGACGTTTTAAATGTTCCACGAAGATTTCCAATCACTTTCCAAGACGTCACACTTGGGTAAACGGCTCGTCGTAAAAAACGTGCATGAACTTACACATTTCAAAAAGCGGCACACTGCGTAAGCGGTTCGCCCTGGTCGCCCTCGCGGGCACCGTCGCAGCACTGCCATTAGTCATATCGGCCGGATCCGATGCGGGCGCTTCATCAAACCCGGGCTTCGCCTTGTACGCGGCTGAGGGCTATGACGCGGCCTCGGTCAAAGCGTTCAACGCGACGCACCCCGGCTTTACGGTGACGCTGAACGACAACTCGACGGGCCCACTCCTTGAGCAAATTCAGGCCGAGGGAAATAACCCGAAGTGGGGCGTGCTCTGGGCTGACGGCGCCTCGGCATTTGCCCAGCTCGACGACGAGGGCTACCTCGTCAAGAACAGCGTGCCGAAGGGAGTCGACTTCAACTCACTCGGCAAGGAGAACGTGCCGGCTGATGGCAGCTTCACCCCGACTGGCCTTACCGCGACCGGGGCGCTCTGCTACGACTCTGCTCAGGTGTCAGCGTCACAGCTGCCGAGCACCTGGGCGCAGCTGGAGTCATCGAAGTACAAGGGCATGCTCGGCATGAACGACCCATCCCAGTCGGGACCAACCTTCCCGTTGATCGCGGGCGTGATGAACGAGCTGGGTCACTACAAGAAGGGGTCGACCGCGAGTTCCGTCGCTGCCGGTGAGGTGTTCTTCAAGCAGCTCTATACCAACGGTGTCGTTGTGAACTCGACCAACGGACCGACGATCTCCGCGATGGAGTCGGACTCGATTCAAATGGCCACCATCCAGAGTTCCGCTTGCTACGGCGCGGAGCTCACCAGCTTTCCGACGATGCGCGTGAAATACCTGAACTTCTCAGTTGCCCTGCCGAGCGTTATCGGTATCGACGCGAAGGCCTCACCGATCGTTCGAGCAGACGCCCAGAAGTTCGTCAACTGGGTGATGTCACCCGCCGGTCAGCACGTGATGCAGACCGGTGACCCCACAGGTGACTCTTTGTTCTGGCCGGTCATCAACGGTGAGAAGCCCGCCAACAGCATCATTCCGTCGCTTGCGTCGACTCACGCGATCTCGATCGACCCGTACGTGTGGGGTCCGCTCGAGACGAAGATCAACGCGTGGTTTGACACCAACATCGCCAACGACGGTCTCTAAACCATCTCCCATCACCAATCGATCTCGGCGCTGCGGATGTTCCGCGGCGCCGAGATCGTGAAGAACTGACTTATGGCCCTTGGCACACTCGAACTGACACCGACCGCGCCGCCACCGGCGAGCGGCCCGAAGAAGCGGCGGACCTCGCTCGGCGGCGTACTCATCTGGCTCGTGTTGACGCTCTTAATCATCGCCCCCGTGATGTGCTTCATTCTGCTTGCAGTGAGCCCGCACATGTTCTCCCAAGGCTCCCAGTGGTTCACACTCAAATTCATCGTGCAAGCGTTCCAGGGGTATTCCGGGCGGGCCATCTTCAACTCGTTCTGGGTCGCAACAGTGGTGTCCGTGTTCGCCGTTGCCATTGCGACGACCATCGCGTGGCTCGTGCATCGCACCAACATGTTCGGTCGAAGGTTCTGGACCGTTGCCATGTGGTTATTGCTGATGATGCCGACGTGGATGATGACCCTCGGCTGGACCGACCTGCTGCAACCCTTTGGCGCGGCCTCGGCGCTCGGGATCAACACGCGTTTCGTCTACGGAGAGTTCTTCGGGCCAATCGGCATCGTCGTCGTGCTCATCGCCGCTGCCTTGCCATTCGCATACTTCGTCGTCTCTGCGGGCCTGCAGGGACTCGGCCCTGAATACGAGGACGCGGCGCGCATTCATGGCGCGGGCTGGCGCCGCACCTTCAAGACGATCTTGCCGATCATCGCGCCGGCAATTCTGAGCGCGTTCGCCATCAGCTTTGCCGAGACCTTGAGCGACTTTGGCGTCGCGTTCACCCTCGGCTATCACTCGCACTTTCCACTGGCCACCTACACGCTCTTCTCGGCGATCAGCAACTTCCCGGCAAACTTCTCGGTCGCCGCGGTGATTGCGGGCGTCTTGATCCTGATGGTGATCCCCCCGATTCTGCTGCAGTCGCGCGTCATGCGCAGCCGCTCATACGCGGTGCTCTCGGGCAGGACGCGCAGTCCGCGTCGCCGTGAGTTTCGCCCGGTCGCGCGGATCGCTGCTACCGCGGGCGTCGCCTTCGTCTTTTTCGTGACCCTTGGCGTGCCGGTCTTTGGGGCCATCATCGGCTCGTTCGTGCAGAATCTCGGCATCTTCTCGACGACGGGCATCCACTGGACGCTCGAGTACTACTCCCAGGTGTTTCACCCCAACATTTCGGGCAAGGCCCTCGGGGCGCCGCTCCTCCTCTCCAATCAGTTGGGTTTTGTCGTCGCGACGGGAACGGGTGTCTTAGCCGTCATTCTCGCGAGACGCCTCATTGCGAGCCCCGGAAGTTGGAGTCAGCGGATCACCGACATCTTCTTGCTCGGTTCCGTTGCGATTCCGGGCGTCGTGCTCGGTGTGGGCTACATCTTCTTCTATAACTTGCCCTTCGTCACTAACAACTTCGTCAATATCTACAAGACCCTGCCCCTGTTGATGCTCGCGTTGATCGCCAACGCGGTGCCGGGCCAGACTCGCTTCATGGCGGGACCCGTCAGTCAAATACAACCGTCCCTCGCGGAAGCCGCTCGCGTGCACGGCGCCAGTCGGTTTCGAGCGTGGAGCACGACCAACTTGCCATTGATGTCGAGGGTCCTGCTCTGGGGGTGGCTCCTGACCTTTACCAAGACCCTCTCAGAGCTCGCGATCTCCCAGATCCTCTACCCACCGAGTCAGGAACCGGCACCGGTCGCGATTCAGTCATACCTCAGTGGTTTCGAGTCGGGCACCGGCACGGCAATGACGGTGTTGATGCTGCTCGAGATGCTCGGCGTCATCGCGATCGCGCTCGCCATTTATCGCGTGGTCACGCCCAAGGGATGGCGACGAATCGGCTGGACAGGAGCGCAGTCATGAGTGTGACCGGAGCGGGGGTTTCCCTCGACCGTTTGAGCAAGCAGTTTGGAGAAAAGCTTGCCCTCAACGAAGTGAGCCTCGACGTCGAGCCGGGCACGTTCCTCGTGTTGCTCGGGCCTTCCGGATCGGGCAAGACGACGCTGCTTCGTTGTCTCGCGGGCATTGAGCGACCCGGCAGCGGATCGATCACGATCGACGGGCATCTCGTCGTCGGCGGGAAGACGTTCGTCGCGCCCGACAAGCGACACCTGGCGATGGTCTTCCAGGACTACGCACTGTGGCCGCACTTGACCGTTCGAAAGAACGTGGCGTTTCCGTTGGCCAATACGGAGCTGTCAAAAACCGACCGCGAGAAGCGCTGCAGCGATCTCTTAGAGCGTGTCGGCATTGGACACCTCGCAGAGCGCTACCCCAACCAGCTGTCAGGCGGCGAGCAACAGCGCGTCGCACTCGCACGCGCACTCGCCGCTGACGTCGGGCTCATCTTGTTTGACGAGCCGCTCTCTAATCTGGACGCCGATCGTCGCGAACAGCTGCGCATCGAGATTGCGACGCTCACGAGAGAAGCCGGCGCGACGGCCGTCTACATCACGCACGATCAATCGGAGGCCTTCGCGTTGGCTGACCGGATCGGGGTACTCAATCTCGGTCAGCTAATTCAGTTCGACACGCCGGAGAACATCTACTCCAAACCGACCAACGCGTTCGTAGCGCGCTTCACCGGGGTGGCGGGGGAGTTTCCCGTCGACGTTGTTCGAGAGGTTGCAGGCGGTCACCACGAGGTCGTCCTGCCGTTCGCGTCAGGTCACGTACTTCGAGCCGCGGCGACAGACGGCGCGGCGGCGAACGGTAAAGTGAGTCTGTTCGTGCGGTCCGTCGGCGTGTCGCTGTCGGCACCGTCGAATGACGAGGGCGTCGGTGGCGTGATCCGTGATGTCGCCTTTAATGGCCACGGCTACGACCACGTCGTCGATGTTGGTGACGGCTTTTCGTTAACCAAGATTTTCGCGAATGCACGATTCGAACGCGGACGCAACGTGAAGGTCTGCTTTGAGCCGTCGTCGTGCTTTGTAATGGATGCATCCAGGGAGGTGCCCGCAACATGATTGGTGTAACAGTTTCATCCGGCGATGCCGTGCTCGTAGGAGCCGTGTTTGTCGCGTGCGCGGTCGAGATGGTCGAGGCGCTCACAATCGTCTTCGCCGTTGGCCACACACGCGGCTGGCGTTCGGCGTTCGAGGGAGCTGTGGCGGCGCTGGTCGTGCTCGCGGCGCTCGTCGCCGCGTTTGGTCCCGCGCTGGTGCACGTGCCGCTCAACGTGCTTCGTCTCGTCGTCGGCGGCGTGCTCTTGATCTTTGGGATGCAGTGGCTGCGAAAGGCGATTCTCCGCTCGAGCGGATTCCTTGGCAAGCATGACGAGGACGCGATCTACCAAAGGAAGGTCGAAGAGCTGTCGGCGGAGGGCGCTGGTCCCGGACGCGACCGCATCGCCTTCATCATGGCCTTCAAGGGGGTCTTCCTGGAAGGACTCGAGGTCGTGATCACCGTGCTCACCCTGGGCACCGCCGCTCACCGTTTGGGGCTCGCGGCGCTCACGGCCGGTATCGCCATCGTCCTCGTCGGGATCGTCGGCGTGGTCGTCGCGAAGCAGCTGTCGGCCGTGCCCGAGAACGCGATGAAGATGACCGTGGGTGTCTTGCTTGTGAGCTACGGCACGTTCTGGACGGGCGAAGGCCTTAAGGTCAAGTGGCCCGGCGGCGACACAATGCTCGTGGGGCTCGTCGCCATCTATCTGGTTGTGACCTGGGCGTACGTCGCGTGGCTTCGCTCCACGAGAGACCGCGGTGCGGAGGTGACGGCATGAAGGGTTCGTGGTTCACGCGCTCGCTCAAGGGCTTCGCGATGTTCTGGTGGGATTTTCTCGTCGGCGACACGCCCGAGATCTTCGTCGCCGTCGTGGTGATCATCGGGGTGGTCGCACTCCTAAGTGTGAACGGTCACTTCAACGCCGCCGCCGCCACCGTCTTGCCGGTGTTCGCGGTACTTGCCTTGGGCGCGTCTGTCTGGCGTGCGCAGCGCTCCACGCGCAAGTAACTACGGAGTTCTGAGTTCGTATGCGGTCATCGACAGCGAACCCATCTCGTAGCCATCGATGAATGCGGAAGTCGGCGTGCCCGCGGCGGATGCGAGACCGGCCAGGTAGGCGAGGGGCAAGAAGTGGTCGGGCGTTGGTACGGCGAGGCGGTAGTCCCCGTGGGACTCCGTGAGGCCGAGGCGGCTCGCGTCGCTCGTCATGATCTCGCGCGTCGCGTCATCGAAGCGATGCGCCCAGTCGGTGCCTTGACCCGGGGAATGCCAGTCAACGAGGCGCAAGTTGTGCACGATGTTGCCGCTCGCCAGAATGAGAACTCCTTCGCTTCGTAGCTCGTGCAGTTTCGCCCCGAGGTTGAAGTGGTAGTCGAAGGGCAGTTCCGCGTTGATCGAAAGCTGGAGTACGGGCACGTTCGCTTCGGGGTACATGTGCACGAGCACTGACCAGGTGCCGTGATCGATGCCCCAGCTGTCAGTGTCGAGTCCCACGTAGGTTGGCTCAACAACGTCAATCACGCGCTGTGCGAGCTCGGGATCGCCTGGCGCGGGGTACTCAACGTCGAAGAGCGGCTGTGGAAAGCCATAGAAATCGTGGATCGTCCGCGGGACACGCATGGCGGTGATCGCCGTGATGTTGACGTACCAGTGCGCGGAGACAACCAGTATTGCCTTCGGTGTCGGCATCGACTTTGCGAACTCGGACCAGGATTTTGTGTAGCGATTCTGCTCGATCGCGTTCATAGGGTTGCCGTGGCCAATGAAGGCCGCGGGCATGATGTCCGTCATGTCACCTCGCTTTGGCCTTCAGCGTAGCGGTGACATTCATTGAAATTGCAACCGTAACGTCGGAGGATGCGTGGACGTTTCGTGCTGGTCGGCGCCGCAGTGCTCACCGCGCTCGGTCTCGGACTCGGTCTCGGAGTCGGGCTTTCGCCGAGTGGAGGAACATCGTCCACCACGGTGTCCTCGCCCACGACGACTTCGTCTTCGGCCACGACAACGTACTCAACCACAACCACGTCTCCGACGACGCACGCCGAGTCTGCAAATCTCGCGTGCGCCGAGCGGATGGTGTCTACCTGGAGCGTTGAGCAACTCGCGAACGAGACCATCTCGGTGTCGATAAACGGACTGCAGATCGGCGCGATGGGTCCCGCCGCGCGCGATGGCTACGGCGGCATCCTCCTCTTTGGCACGACAGCGCCCGCGAACTTCGCTGCGACAGTGACGGCGCTGCAGAGCGAAACGCCGGGTCAACACACGATGCTCGTCATGACCGATCAGGAGGGCGGCGGCATCGAACGGCTCACCAATCTCGTGGCGACGCTTCCGTGGGCGCAAACGATGGGCAAGAATCTCTCGCCAGCGCAGATCGCCGCCGAGGGTCTCCGCGCCGGAAGGTCGATGAAGGCTGCGGGCATCAATACTGATCTCGCACCCGTCGCCGACGTCGACGGACGAGCCGTAGAGCCGGGCGAGCAAGATCCCGACGGGTTTAGATCCTTTAGCGGCGTACCCGCAAAAGCCGCGGCCGATGTGGTGGCGTTCGCGAAGGGTCTGCGCGAGGCGGGTGTCCTTGCCGTCGTGAAGCACTTTCCCGGCCTTGGCGGAGCGACGGGAGACACCGATTATCGACCCGCGGCGACGCTCCCGTGGTCGACGTTGATGACCACCGGACTCGTGCCCTTTCGCTCGGCGATCGACAGCAGAGTGAGCGCCGTCATGATGTCGAACGCGTCGGTTCCCGGCCTCACGCCGCTACCGGCCAGCATTTCGCCAGTCGTCTACAGCTACGTACGCGATCAGTTGGGTTTCAGCGGCTTGATCGTCACCGATTCGCTGTCCGCGGGAGCGCTGAGCGACATCCACCTTGGCGTACCCGCCGCCTCCGCGAAGGCGATCAGCGCTGGCGCCGATATGGTGCTCGCTGGTTCACCTCCGTCGCCGAGCGCCTCACTGCAGCTGGCGACAGAAACCTCGAGCGCAATTCAAGCGGCGGAGGCGGCGGGCACGCTCTCGCTGTCGACGTTGCAGAGTGCCGCGGCGCAGGTCCTCGCGAGCGTCAACACGCTCAACTGTTCGCCAGTGACGTCCTCGACGACCACTTCAGCGCCCTAGGGGGCTAGTCCCTTTCGAGCGCGGTGGCGATCTCGCGGACGATGTGTTCACGTCCTGATGACAGATCAACGGTGACGCCTGATTCGTCCGGTGTGAGTGGTTCGAGGGTCGCGTATTGAGACTCGAGGAGCGAGTCGGGCATGAAGGAGTCGTGGCGCGTCTTCATGCGCTGCCTTACAAACTCCATCGGTCCACTGAGCAGCACGAAGAAAAGGTCGGGGTCGTACTCGCGAAGAATGTCGCGATAGGCGCGTTTGAGAGCTGAGCATGCGGTGACGGTCCGATTGCCCATCTCCTCCTCAACGTGAATACGTTGGCCGACCCGACGGAGCCAAGGAAGGCGATCGTCGTCGTTGAGCGAATGACCCGACGCCATCGTTTCGATGTTGCTCGCGCTGTGGAGGTCGTCGGCCTCTATGAACACGTCGTGCCACCGAGTCGCCAATTCACTGGCGATAGTGGTCTTGCCCGAGCCTGACACTCCCATGACCACGACGGAGACGTTGCTCGAACGCGGTCCGCTCACCGCTTCGTAGATTTGGTTGTCCGGCGGGGGGTGGTGTGCTTCACCGGGTGCGCCAGCTCATCAATCAGGTCGCGGACCTCTTCCGGCGTGAAGTTGAGCGTGGCGTCACCCACCGTGAATTCGATTCGCTGGAGCGAGCCACCCTCGGATACGAACGGCTGGGCGAACGTCCAGATCTTCTTGCGACGCGCGATGTCGAATGCGCGCTCGCGTAATTCTTCAGGCGAAAGCGTGAGTCGCAAGTGCATCATCGACGACTGCACCGTCGACGGCATCACTTCAACGGCGGGCAAGTCCTCGAGCGCTTTAGATATGGCGACCGCGTGACGGTAGTACTTGCCCATACGTGGCAGACGCGTTTCGAGGGCGCTGAGGGCGGAAGCCGCGTAGGGCCACATGCCAAAAAGTCGACCGCCGTGACGCGTCCGCCAGACGGAGACTTCGTCGATGAGGTCCTGTTCTCCCACGACGCAGCAGCCGGTGATGCCGCCGAGGCCCTTATAAAAAGAGACGTAGACCGAGTCGAAGAGGCCCGCGATCTCGGCGAGCGACTTTCGGTAGTACGACGTTGACTCCCAGATGCGTGCGCCGTCGAGGTGGACGGCGGCTCCGCGATCACGGGCCCACTGCACCTGAGCGTTCAGTTCCCGCCAGGTCGGCAAGGTGCCGCCGAGGCTGCGCTGGGGCAGCTCGATGAGGAGCGACCCGATCGGCTCGCGGACGAGCTCGAGGTTCGCCACCGAGAGCGGAAGGTTCCGAGGACCAGCGGGTACGGCAAAAAGGTCGTGCAGGAGCTGGTACCCGCGCTCCTCGTGTGTGTCGAGGTGGCAGGACGGATGAAACGCCACGCTCTTCGTTCCGCGACGCTCGCCGTGGACCCGCAGCACGATCTGTTGGGCCATGGTGCCACTCGGCAAGAACAGGGCGGCGGGCTTGTCGAGCAGCGACGCGACCTTCGCTTCGAGGGCAGTGACCGCGCCGCCGACGCCGTAGTAGTCGACCTCGGTGTCCGCGGGAATCGTCGCGAGCAGTTCGTGCGCGACACGCGGGCCGTGGCCATTCAAGAATCGCTCGCAGGTCATCATGACGGCGTCGTTGGTGGTATCACGTGTGGAGGCTGGACTCATCGTCTCGATTCTATTGAACGGGATTCAGCGGCCTCGAGAACAATCGAAACGTACGCGTGAGTTAGTCGTGAGTGCGACACATACGTGAACCGTGTCGACTTCGCGAGGACCTCGATACAGTGACGGAGAACCGGCGTGACAATGGGTTGCGCCCGAGAGGAGATCCACCATGGCGAGAGACCCGTACGAAGACTTGCCGCAGGTACCGTCCTTTGACGTCGCGTCGAGTGACATCACCGACGGCGGTACCTTGCCGATGGCCCAGGTCAGTGGGATCATGGGAGCCGGTGGCGAGGACGTATCGCCCGAACTGTCCTGGAGCGGTTTCCCCGAGGCGACAAAGGGATTTGCGGTAACGGCGTATGACCCGGTCGCGCCCACCGCCTCAGGTTTTTGGCACTGGGCGGTCTTCAATATTCCTGTCACGACAACGTCGCTGCCGTCAGGCGCCGGCGACGAAAAGGGCGGCGGCCTACCAGCGGGCGCGGTGCAGCTCTCGAATGACGCGGGCCTAAAGCGCTTTCTGGGTGCGGCGCCACCTGCCGGGCACGGCACGCACTATTACTACTTTGCCGTGCACGCGCTCGACGTCGACCACCTCGATCTGCCGAGCAACGCCACTCCCGCCTACCTCGGGTTCAATCTCTTTTCGCACACGTTGGCTCGTGCGATCATCGTCGCGACCTACGAGCAGCACTGAGCGGACAACCCTTTGGCGCACCCGATGACCGGGGCCTCACGCTCACGGTCATCGGGTGTGCGGGATCCTCTTACGATCCCGCACAACTTCTGCCCTGCTCGAGCTATCTGCTCGAGAGTTCCGGGAGCACCCTCTTGCTCGAGTGCGGTTTCGGTTCCTTCGAATCCCTCAGAACGCTGCGACCTCGTGTCCAGCTCGACGCGGCGATCTTGTCGCACGCGCATCCGGATCACGTCGCCGATCTCGCGATGTTTCTCGAGCCACCATCGCTCTGGCGCAGGGCGCCGCGACTCATCGCCTCGCGTGCGACCATCGAAAGCGTCCCGCTCGACAAGGCGGTGCTCGACGCGGCGTCACGCTACGTGAAGGACCGTGATCGCTTCGTTGCTAATGGATTCACCGCCGAGTTTTCCGCGACGACGCATCAGATCCCAACACTCGCTGCCCACATCGCCATGGGAGGATCGCGGGTGGTCTACAGCGCCGACACCGGTCCGAAATGGAATGTCCCTGCGACATTTCGCTTCCCCGACGTCGCGATCATGGAGTGCACCATCGAAGAGCGCAGCGATTCGTCATCGCCGTTTCATCTGGACGCCCGCGAGGTCGCCGAGCTAGTTGACACCTTGTCACCGTCCACGACACTGTTGACCCATGTGCCGCCGGGCGACGATGGTGAAGAGCGACGCAATATTGTCCAGCGACGTGCTCCCACGTCGCGCGTGGTCCTTGCCACTGTGGGATTGACCATCGAGGTCGGGAAGTAATCGACTCTCAGAGGTAGTGGGGCGGGCGCTCGTCGCGGTCGCGCCGAAGCCGAGAGAGCTCCGACTTCAGTCGCTCCACCTCTTCGCGCAGTGAGCGAACTGTGGCCTCAAGTTCTTCCACATGCGCGTTTTCATCCACGCCTCCACAGTGACACATCTTCATCCGACGAGGTTGACATGTTCGTAATCGGGTTTCGGGTTGCCCAAGTGTTACGCGCTCTAGTGTTTCATTCGTCCAAGTTGAAAGCGAGCGCTCGTGAATTTCTGTACCCGCTGTGGCGCGCAAGTGTCGGCCAACTACTGCCGCCAGTGCGGGGCGGCGACGACGAGTGACGCGATGCCCGATCTGACGGCGGACGTGACGCCAGCGACGTTGACGACGCCGACGGCTCCGTCATTTTCGCGAAATTCGCTCGCGGCGCCCGAGCCTCCCGCCGTTCTGCCCGTCGGCGCGACAGCCTGGGTTCAGACGGTTCCCACCCGCCGATCCCTCGCTCACGAGACGCGATGGGTGATGGTTGCGTTCTTGGTGCCGGTCGTGATCAGCGCGGTGCTCGTGCTTGCCCAACACGTCGCGGGCGTCGAGAATATTGCGCGCTTTCCCTCGATCGTGCGTCATCATCCGCTCACCAACATGGCGCTCGGAATCCTCGCGTACCTGCCTGTCGCGGCGGTCGTGCCGCTTGCCCTCTTCCTGCTCTCACGAACTGGGCAGAATGCGCGGACACTCGGACTCGACGCCCCGAGTCTCGGGCGGGCCGTCGTTCCGGGCCTCGGCCTTGGGGCTGCGTCATTTGCCATCGAGTTCGTTGTCGCACTGGTCTTGATCGCCATCTTCGTGAACAACAAGTCACTTTTTGTCAATATGACGTATCACGGCATTCCCAAGTACTACCTCGTGTGGGGGATCGTCGTTTCTGCGATCACGGCCGTCACCGAAGAGGTGCTGGTGAACGGTTACTTGATCACGAGGCTCGAACAGCTCGGATGGACGCCGCGGGCTTCTTTGATCTTGAGCCTTGTGCTTCGCACGAGCTACCACGTCTACTACGGTCTCGGCTTTCTGCTGACGATTCCCTTCGGCTTCTTCGTCACGAGATCGTTTCAGAAGCATCACAAGCTGAGTCGACCGATCATGGCGCACTTTCTCTATGACGCGATCCTCTTCACCATCGTCATCCTGCACTGAGGACAAAAACTCGCAGTTTTGTAGTGTGGTAACGACCAACGAGGAATAGAGAGTACCTATGGCGTATTGCCCGGTGTGCGGCGACCTGGAGGCGCCGGGGCAGAACTTCTGTGCTCGATGTGGAAGTCCGACGCCAATGACGGGTGCCCCGGCGGGGGGCACGTCAGGATTGACCCCCGCGCCTACGTATCAGGGCGAGGGCGCGAATCAACGACAGATCGCCGGTTTCTGGTGGCGAGTGCTCGCCTTCGTGCTCGACCAAATCTTCGTTGGACTCCTCGTGGACTTCTCGCTGCACAGTACGAACTCGATCACCTTCCTGCAAGGAGCCGCTGTCTCGGTCGTCGCTTTCTTCTTGTACTTCGGACTGATGGTGGGGCTCGCCAGAGGTCAGACCCTCGGCATGATGATCTGTCACCTGCGCGTCGTGAACGCGACAGATCGCGGTCCGGTGTCGTTCAATCAAGCCATGGTGCGCTCAGCGCTCTACAGCGTGCTGCTGTTCGTCGCTTCGATCTACCACTACACGGCGAAGCGAACGCCCAACATGACCGAGCAGCAGGCAGAAGTCGTCGTGCGCCACGGTTTGATCTACCTCGCACTCGCTGCGCCTCACCTTTTGGATCTGCTCTGGGCCGCCTGGGATAAGCAGCGTCAGACGCTGCACGATAAGTTCGCGAAGACTGTCGTCATCCGCACGAGGTAATCGAGCGGCAACGCCCTTTCGATCAGGGAAACAGTCCGCGCAGCTTCGTCGCTTCCGCGATACGTTCGACGCCCACGACGAGCGCGGTGTCGCGTAGTGGCAAGCCCAACTGCTCGTGGCGCTCCCAGACGGCGTCAAACGCATCGTGCATGGTCTTTTCGAGTCGCTGCTGGAAGAGCTCGCTCTCCCACATGAATCCCTGGAGATCTTGGGCCCACTCGAAGTAGGACGCGACGACGCCGCCTGCGTTGGCGAGGACGTCGGGCACGACGGGAATATTGCGACTCGCGAGCACCTCCGCACCTTCGCCGGTCGTCGGACCATTTGCCGCTTCCACCATCATTGATGCGGACATCGAGAGCGCGACCTTTTCAGTGATGACGCCGCCGAGGGCGGCCGGGATCGCGATGTCGCTCGGCAGCGCGAAGAGCTCGTCCGCATGGACCTCTTCTGCGCCGGGGTAGCCCATGATGGAGCCTGACTCGGCGAAGTGAGCGCTCATCTTGTCGTGATCGATGCCCTCGGGCACGTGGATCGCGCCGTGCACATCGGCGAGCCCGACGATCTTCATGCCGCGTTGGCTGAGCAGCTTCACGAGCGGAGCCCCAACCTTGCCGTAGCCCTGGATGACGACACGCTGACCTTCGGGACTGCGTTCCAGCTTGTTCAAGAGTGCGATCGTGCAAATGGTGACGCCGAGTGACGTTGCGCCCGCGTGACCCAGCGTGCCGCCAATGGCGAGTGGCTTGCCGGTGACGAGACCGGGCAGGTTGTGACCGCGCAGCATCGAGACGGTGTCCATGATCCAGCTCATGACTTGGGCGTCAGTATTGATGTCGGGCGCGGGGATGTCGCGGTCCGGTCCGATCATGGGCGCAATGGAGTACGCGTAGCGACGAGTCAAGCGCTCGAGCTCGGCGCGCGAAAGCGCAGCCGGGTCAACCTTGACGCCGCCCTTCGCGCCGCCGTAGGGAATGTTGACGACCGCGCACTTGATGGACATGTCGGCGCTGAGCGCCGCGATCTCGTCGACGTTCACGCTCGGGTGAAATCGAATGCCGCCCTTGCCCGGGCCGCGCGAGGTGTTGTGCTGGATGCGCCAGCCCGTGTACATATTGACATCACCCGAATCCATGCGCACCGGGACCGCGACCTCAAGGATCCGTTCCGGTGTCACGATTCTCATGATCAATCCGTCGTCCAAGCCGAGAAGTTCTCCGGCTCCTTGAATGAGGGAGGCGATGCGCAACCAAGGGTTGAGATCGTCGGGGATTGCTTCGTGCAGACGCGTGACCACGTGCCACCGACCTTTTGGATTTAAGAAAGCGCCGTTGCTTTCACTCTTCAGGTTAGGTCAGTCGCTAAACCCTGAACCACCATTCGATTCAATTCATGGTCGGATACTGTGACAGCCGGGTGGGCGAAAGGTGAGCAATGAAGATCACGACCAATATGGGCTACGCCGGGGGATTCAAGAACGCCGTTCGCGAGGTCGCTGAGATGGAAAAGGCTGGCCTCGACCTCGTGTGGGTCGCCGAGGCCTACGGTTTCGACAGTCCATCGCTGATGGGCTACACGGCCGCTTTGACCGAGCGCGTCGAGATCGGTGCGGCGATCCTGCCGATCTACACGCGAACCCCAACCCTGATCGCCATGACCGCGGCGGGCGTTGACGCGCTCTCTGACGGACGCTTCTCTCTCGGGCTGGGCGCGTCGGGTCCGCAGGTCATCGAGGGGTTTCACGGGGTTCCCTATGCCAACCCGCTCGGCCGGACTCGAGAGATCGTTGAGATCTGCCGCGACGTCTGGCGTCGCGAGGCGCCGCTCGTGCACGAGGGCAAGAACTTCGCGCTGCCGCTCCCCGAGGGGCAGGGCACGGGACTGGGCAAGCCGCTCAAGATCATTGCCCACCCCGTACGAAGTGAGATTCCGATCTGGATTGCCGCGCTCGGCGAAAAGAACGTCGCCATGACGGCGGAGATCGCGGACGGGTGGCTTCCGATCCTTTTCATCCCCGAGCGAGCGCACGAGGTCTGGGGAAGCGCACTCGCCGAAGGGGCCGCTAAACGCGGGGATCGTGGTGAGCTCATGATCAGCGCGGGCGGTCTGCTCGCCATTGGCGAGGGCGACGAGATCATCAAGCTCCGAGAACTCGAGCGTTCGATGATCGCCCTCTACGTCGGGGGTATGGGCGCCAAGGGAAAGAACTTCTACAACGAGCTCGCCCAGCGCTATGGCTTCGAGCGCGAGGCGGAGATCATCCAGGATCTCTACCTTGCGGGCAAGAAAAAGGAAGCCGAAGCGGCCGTGCCCGAGGAGTTCCTCAAGCTCACGACGCTCTGTGGACCACTCGGTTACGTGAAGGAGCGGATCGCTGCGTATCGTGAAGCGGGGGTGACGCATCTCTCGGTTCAGCCGTTGCCACAGCGGGACCAAACGAGCGCGTCATTGATCGAGGCGGTAAAGGAGCTGGTTTAGTGCTCGAAGCCGATCAGCCAGTGAAGGCCATAACGATCGAGTACCTGGCCATCGGATGCGCCCCATTCGCGCTCCTGGAGCGGATCGACCACGTCGCCACCGTCCGACAGCGCCTCGAACCAGCGAGCAAGAGTAGCGGGGTCCGCGCAGCCCAACAGGGCGAGCATTAGCCCCTCCGATCTAAAGATCGGCTCTCCGTCGGCCGCGTCCGCGGCATAGAGCTGGATCGGCCCGCCAACGAGCTCGCCATGCGCGATCGCATCGGCGGGCCCGTCGGAGTGCCCGAACTCTTCATACGTGTGGAACTCTGCAGTCGCTCCGAACACGCCCGCGTAGAACTCAAGTGCCTCGCGCGCGGTGCCGGGAAGATGGAGATAAGGAGTGATGCCAGCCATGCAGCCACCGTAGCGTCCCTGAAATCGGGTCCGCAGCCATTAGCCGAACCCCGTGCCGACCCACACACCCGTGGTTAGTCGGCGCTCGCCGTGCGCGTGGCGTCACGCCCGCCAGAGGCGAGCCACGCTTCGTACATGATGGCGTAGGCGCCGCCGGCTGCGATGAGCTCTTCGGGCGTGCCCATTTCGACGATGCCGCCCTGGTCGATGACGACGATGCGGTCGGCGCGCTGGGCGGTTGTTAGGCGATGGGCGATGAGGATCGCCGAGCGTCCCTCGAGCAGGCGATCGAGCGCGCGCTCGATGACCGTCTCGCTCTGGAGGTCGAGTGACGACGTCGCTTCGTCCAAGATGAGCACGCGCGGTCGCGCGAGAAACGCTCTCGCGAGGGCGAGCTGCTGGCGCTCTCCCGCCGAGAGGGTCTGACCGCGTTCGTGAACCGGCGTATCGAGTCCATCGGGGAGACGTTCAACGAGATCCCGTAGCCCGACGACGTCGACAGCTTCCTCGATCTCTTGGTCGGTCGTGCCCAGCCGTCCGAAGCTCAAGTTGGTGCGGATCGATCCGGCGAAGAGAAAAGCCTCTTGCGGCACGACGCCGAGTTGGGATCGCAGCGAGCGCAAGGTGACCGTCTTTACATCAATACCGTCGACGAGCACCCGTCCCGAGGTGGGGTCATAGAAGCGGTTGGCGAGCTTCGCCATGGTCGACTTGCCCGCACCCGTTGGTCCGACGAACGCCACCGACTCTCCTGGGGCGATTTCGAGGTTGACGTGTTCCAAGACGAGTTCGCCGGGCAGGTATCCAAAGCTCACGTCCTCGAACGTGATGCGACCCTCGATCGTAGGCAGCACGTCGGCGTCGGGGAGCTCGTCCACGGTCGGCGTCGTTTCGAGAAGCTCGCGCAGTCGGATGATCGAGGAGCGTCCTTGCTGGAGGGTCGTGTACTGCTGAACGAGCAACTGGATGGGCGCGAAGAATCGGTTGAGGTACAAGAAGAAGACGATGAGCGCGGCGGGGTTGAGCTGGTGGCTGAGGACCATGTGGCCCCCGATGCCGAGCAGCATCGCTTGGCCCAAGATGCCGATCATGAGCGTCGAGGGCCCGTAGATCGCGTTGACCCGTCCGGTGTACGCGTTGGCGTCGCGATACGCACCCACGACGTGGCGGTGGTTGCGGATGTTGCGGCGCTGGCGGTTGTTCGCCGTCACGACTCGTATGCCGTACAGCGACTCCGAGAGGTCGGCGAGCACGATCGCGATGCGGTCACGCGCGAGCAGGTACCCCTTTTCTGAGGCGTGGTGATACCAGACGGAGAAGACGAGCAGCAACGGGACGATCACGAGCACGGTCCACGCCGCGAGCTCGACGTTGGTTACGAACAAGATCACCGTGATCACGATCATTGTCAGACCCTGGAGGGCGAACTGGCTGATGCCGTCTTGGATGAGCTGTTGGAGGTTCTCGATGTCGCTCGTCATGCGACTCATGAGCACGCCCGCCTTCTCTTCGGTGAAGAAGTCAAGACTGAGCCGCTGGAACTGGGTGAAGACCCGGATGCGAAGGTCGTGCATGACGCGCGAGGAGAGCTTCCCGGTGACGTCGACCTGTTCGCGCTGGAAATAGACGCTGATGAGCGCCAGCACGAGATAGAGCAGCGCGCAGACGACGATCACCAAGAGATCGCGATGTCGCTCCATGCCGTGCTGAATTGCGTATTCGGTAAGGAGCGGACCCGCCTGCAGCGTGAGGCTGATGATGATGACGAGGAACGACCCGGCGACCACCCACTTCGGGTAGACAGCGAGGAGTCGCGGCAAGGTGAGACGCTCGTGTTCCTTCGCGCTCGGTAGCTGTGTGAAGTGGACGTCCGACTTCGGGTGCTCGGGCTCGGTCGCAAGCAACTTCGTTGCTTCGTCCATCAGCTCCTCGGGTATTCCCCCGAAGGGGAGTCCCGCCCGGCTGGCCGTCGACGCGGCACTCCCTCCGAACATTCCGCCACCGCCGCCACCGAATCCCATGCCCATTAGGCGCTCTCCTCGTTGGTCGCCTGCGCCAGAATCTCGGAATAGAGCGGAACGTTGGCGAGCAAGTCTTCGTGCGTGCCGTCCGCGATAACGCGGCCCTCGTCGATCAGCAGCACCCGGCTCGCGAGCGCAATCGTCGAGATGCGGTGCGCAATGACGATGGTGGTTCGCTGGGTGAGCAGCCCTCGCAGCGCTTCGTAAATACCCGACTCGACGTGGACATCGATGGCGCTCGTGGCGTCATCGAGAATCAGAATCGGGGGATTGAGGAGCAACGTTCTCGCAATGGCGATCCGCTGACGCTGACCACCTGACAACGTGTAACCGCGCTCGCCGATGACCGTGTCATAGCTTTCGGGGAGCCGCACAATGAACTCGTCCGCGTTGGCGGCACGGGCGGCCGCCTGGATCTCCTCGAGCGAGGCGTCGGGCCGGCCATAGGCGATGTTGTCACGAATCGAAA
This sequence comes from Acidimicrobiales bacterium, assembly GCA_036489935.1. Taxonomy (GTDB): domain Bacteria; phylum Actinomycetota; class Acidimicrobiia; order Acidimicrobiales; family RAAP-2; genus RAAP-2. The sequence continues at coordinate 62,919 of DASXEU010000131.1, read as the reverse complement.
TCGAAAAGAGAAAGGGCTCGTCGAGGACGACGCCGACATTCTCGCGAAGCGACGTGAGCGTCACGTCACGAATGTCGTGACCGTCGATCTCCACGTTGCCGCTCGAGACGTCGTAGAAGCGGGTCATGAGCCGAGCGACCGTGGACTTGCCCGAGCCAGTTCGTCCGACGAGGGCCACGGTCTCGCCTGGCCTGATGTGCACGTCAAAGTCTTTGAGGATCTCCGCGCCATTGTCGTACGTGAATGTCACGTGGTTGAGGTCAACGCGGCCGTTGATGTCGAGGAGGTCGTAGGCGCCAGGACGATCCACGATCTCGGGGCGCTCATCGAGGATCTCGAAGATCCGCGCCGCGCTCGCCTTCGCCCGTTGTCCCATCATCACGAGCTGGCCAAGCATCATGAAGGGAGCTTGGAGCATCAAGAGGTAGAGACTGAATGCGAGGATCTCGGGATACTGGAGATCGCCGTGCAGCACCATCCAACCGCCGCAGAGCAACACAAGGGCGAGGCCGAGTTGGGGCAAGTTCTGCACCCACGGGGACCAGACGGCTCGAATGTTCGCATCTTTGATGTACGACCACGCGACACCCTCGGCCGCGTCCGCGAGGCGGTTGATCTCCGCCTCTTCCTGGGCGAACGACTTGACGACGCGAACGCCGTTCACGTTCTCGTCGACGATCGTGGCAACTTCGGCGAGTCGGGCCTGGGTGATCCACGAGATGGGAAACATGACGCGGCGCATCTTGATGCCGACAACGTAGAGGATCGGCATCACGATCATGGAGATGAGGGCGAGCGCCCAGTTGATGCTCAGCATGAAGCCGAACGCGACGACGCCGATGCAGCACTGCACGATGATGAGCGGTGCGAAGATCGAGTACATCTGGACACTGCGGATGTCGCTGTTGGCGCGACTGATGAGCTGACCCGACTGGACTCGGTCGTAGAAGCTGAACGACAGCCATGTGAGGTGCTCGTAGATGAGCGAGCGCAGGTCTGCTTCGACGTTGTACGCGGTGTAGAAGAGGTATTGGCGCGAGATAATGCCCGTAACTCCGGCGAGCACACCTACGACGACTATGGAGATGACGTCGCCGTGCAACGAGTTGACGTGCTTGATGAAGGTGTTGTTGATGTCGTTCGCCAACATGTTCGGAACGAACACTTGGAAGATCAAGCTGACAAATGAGAGCACGATCGCGGTGATAAACGTGACCCGGTGCGAGGCGATAACGGGCAACACTCGGCGCCACCAGGTGAGCGTCTGATCCCGGGAGATCTCTCGGCGAGGACCCGGATACTTGGATTTCACCCCACCGAGCGGGTTTGCCTCACCACCTCCGTCTCGTGCGAGACGGTCGGAGACGGGAGATGACACTCGGGAATTCTACCAATCGCCCTCGAAAACCAGTCCTCTGCGCATCACAAAGTTGCGCCACATTCGTCACCGGCGTCGCGTTCGCGAGATGTTGGCCTCGACGAATTCGCCTGAGCACCCGCATTCACGTGACCCGCATCGACCTCGGCGACCATCGCCTCGACTCGTTACAACGACGTAGTGTGACCACGTGGATTCGCTGCTCGTCGTTCAACATCCGGTCGTTGCGGACAAGGTTCGCCAGCTGCGCGATGTTCGCACGTCCAACGCGGACTTCCTACGACTCGCTGGAGAGATCTCGCGCTTCGTTGCCTACGAAGCCTTCCGCGATACGCCCGTCTCCGTGACGAGCGTTGACACGCCCGTCATGAACGATGCGCCCGCCCTTCGCATTGAGGCCGAGTACCTGATCGTGCCAATTCTGCGCGCGGGCCTCGGCATGAGCCCCGCAATTCAAGAGGTTCTCCCACATCACCGCGTCTGCCTGGTGGGACTGCGCCGCAACGAGGTCACCCTGAAGCCCGACGTCTATCTCGACGGATTGCCCGAGTCACTCGCGGGAGTACACGTCGTCATCTGTGATCCCATGCTCGCGACCGGGGGCTCGCTTGACTGCGTCCTCGAGATGCTCCGCGATCGAGGCGCGGGCGAGACGACGGTGCTGTGCCTGATCGCGTCAAAGCCCGGCGTTGAATTTGTGCTCTCGCGTCACCCGAGCATCACGATTGTCGCAGCAGCACTCGACGACGAGCTGAACGACGTTGGTTACATCGTGCCGGGACTCGGGGACGCCGGGGACCGGCTGTTCGGACCGCCCGCGCGCTGAACTAGAGACCGATGTCCTCGTGCCACAGTTCGGGGTGCTCGGCGATGAAGGTTTTTAGCATGGTCGCACAGTCTTGGTCCTCGAGCAGCACGATCTCAACGCCCAGCTCGCGGAGCCAGTCGTGCCCGCCGGAGAAGTTCTCGGTCTCACCGATGACGACGGCGCCGATGTTGAACTGGCGCACAAGCCCCGAGCAGTACCAGCACGGCGAGAGCGTGGTCACCATGACACAGTCGGGATAATCGCGCCGTCGCCCCGCGTGGCGAAAGGCGTCGGTCTCCGCGTGCATCGACGCGTCATCGTCTTGCACGCGGCGGTTATGGCCCGAGCCAAGGAGCGTGCCGTCGCGGTGAAACAATGCGGCGCCGATGGGAATCCCTCCCTCAGCGAGACCGAGCGCCGCTTCATCAAAGGCCGTGCGCAGCATCGTGGAGGCGAGTGCGGTGTCGAGGTCTGGTCGAGGTGTTGCCACGAAATCAGTATGCTCGCTCAGCGTGAGAGGCACCTACCCCGTCGATATCGGAACCCAGCACGTCGAGCTGCCAATTGTGTCGTTGAACGACACTTTGGCCCTGGCACTCCTCATCACCGTTGACATGGGCGTCGCGTTCATGGAGCGAGCGGGCGCCGAGCTCGCCGAGGTGTTGGGTCCCTACGACGTCGACGTCGTCGCGACGGTGGCGACCATGGGCATTCCGCTCGCCGTGGAGGTCACGCGGCACATGGGACTCGACCAGTACGTCGTGCTGCACAAGACGCCCAAGATTCACCTCGCCGACGCCATCAGCGAACCGGTGCGCTCGATCACGACGGCGACGGAGCAACGTCTGCTCTTTGATCGGGCACGGATCGGCGATGTCCAAGGCAAGCGCGTTGCAATCGTGGACGACGTCATCTCGACCGGCGCGTCGACCGGCGCAAGTCTGCGCCTGCTGCGAGCGGTCGGGGCGAACGTCGTCACGATCGGCACAATGGTGACCGAGGCTGGCCTCTGGCGCGGCGCCCTCGGGGAGGACGCCGCGATGGTGCGCGCGCTCGGTTCGTTGCCGGTGTTTCGTCCCGACGGTGCCGGTGGCCTCGTCGAAGACTGGAACGGCTGAGTCAGCTCACTGATTCCAGCTCTCGCTGGCGTCGCACCTGGCGTTCGATGTTGCCGGTCATCTTCTCCAAGATGAAGTAGACGAGTCCCGCGATCACGACGCCGGCTTCGATCGAGAAGTCCGCTCCGCCGTACCAGCCGGCAGTGCAGGCGCCCTGAATAAGCTTGCCCGCGCACGCGGCACCGTAGTGGTTGGAGACGGGTGTCATCCAGTGGAAGGGGAAGTTGACGGGCGGCGGCGCCTTCGAGAAAGCGAGCGTCGCACAGACGAGTCCTGCGACGAAGGCGATCATGGCGTTCCAGTTGATGCCCGTTTTGCCGACGTAGTACATGCTCCCCGAATCGCGGCGCTGCAGTTCGGCCGCGTTGTAGCGGTAGCGGCGCATGATCCAGTCGACCAGCATGATGGCGAACCACGGCGTGATCCACACGATGATGACCCCCACAAACTCCTTCATGTACAAGGAGAACGTGGACTGGAACTCGGCGTAGATGGTGAGACCGCACGCGAGGATCGAGTCGAGGACGACCGCCTGATAGCGCTTGAGGCGCAGCCCCATGGCTTGAAGCGACACGCCCGACGAGTAGAGGTCAAGGGAGTTAATGCCAAAGAGCTGGACGATCGCAAAGATGAGGAAGAGCGCCACAAACCAGCTCGGCACGGCGTGCTGGCCACGCAGCGCCTCGAAGGGGTTCGCGCTGTTCCATGCCGCCGATTGGGTGGCGCTCGAAAGGAATGTGAAGGTGGCTGCGCCAATGATCATCATGGCGATCTCGGGAAGTGCCGTCGCGACGAAGACCCACCCGACGATCGATCCCTTCTTCGCATCGCGGGGGAGATAGCGCGTGTAGTCGTTGCCGCACTCGGTCCACCCGAGACCGGAGAGCGCAATCGTGAACGCCATGCCCGCCGTGTAGAGCTCCCACCCGCCGCCGAACCCCTTGAAGGAGGTGGAGCCGTGCTTGATGTCAAAGATGGCGAGGGCGATGAAGATCGCGCCGAAGGGGATGATGAGTGCGCGCAAGACCTTCACCATGGTGGCGTGCCCAAAGTAGGGCATAATCGCTTGAATCGCCGCCGCGAGGATGATGAAGACGACCTTCAGCGGGTTCGAAACGTGCACGCCCGCCATCTGGGAGAGCACGATGGCGGCGCCGACAATGAGGATGAGTCCTTCGGTCTCAAAACCGAGTTGGGTGATCCAGTTGAAGAAACTGACGACGCGCGCGCCACGCGTACCGAAAGCGGCGCGAGAGATCGTAAACGTCGTCGTACCGGCTTCCGGTCCTTGGAGTGACGCGAGGCCGAGGAGGAAAAACGAAAGGTTGCCGAGGATGATGATGCTGAGGGCCGTGTAAAAGCTGAAGCCGAACCCCATGAGGAGCGCCCCGTAAATGAAATACTCGACGTTGATGGCTGATCCCGCCCACATCGCGCCGATGTTGCGCGGCGTTGCCCAACGCTCTGATTCGGGAACGAAGTCGATGCCGCGCTGCTCGACGCGAAACGCCGGGTCGCCCGGAGATCCGTCGTGCGAATCCATGGTGGTAGCCACTATTTCCGTCCTCCTGCTCGAATGTGCCCCCATAAACGACCGGCCGAAGCCCAAGCCGTACGGGCCAAGTATGCCCGAAATGCCTTGTGGAGCGCCGCGGAACGCTGAGGAACACTGAGAAAGCGGCCGGGATTTCTCGCTCCGGTAACAAAACTCACTTTTAGCGGCTTCTTACGTTCTTCCAATGGCGAGCACACAGTGTGGCGGCAGAATGTTTGGGCGTTGGCGTACCGACGAATAAAGAAGGTGTCATGTACTTAGGAACAGACAATTCAGGTTCTTTGAAGTGCGACCTTTGGGTTACGGCTTTCCCCAAGGCGCGAGCCTAAGAGAGTCCCTTTTTTCAGGACCCAGGCGGCCCCTCCCTCCGCCTGGGTCCTGAAGTAATTCTCCGTTCAAAAACTTTCGTCGTGTGTACTGGTCAGTAAGCCAGATCTTGCTAAGTTTCGCCCAGTGGAGAAACCCAAGGGGGGGTTCTTCGGGGGAAAGCAGGCTACAAGATGTCGTCTACGTTCGGTCGTCGTTCGTTCCTTACTCACTCAGCCGCAACACTCGGTGGCGTCGCCATGGCCGGGACCGTGGTGGATACCTTGCTGTCGGGCGCTGCGGGGGCGGCTGTCGGGGTAGGTAAGGGCAAGCCAAAGATGGGCGGCGTCCTCACGGTCGGCACCCTCTCTGACGTGCCGAATTACCACATCTTCAACGGCTCACACGGCAAGATGGACGATTCGGGCTTCTGTGTCGCCAACGCGCTTTACGACCCGCTCTTCGTAATGTCGGAGAACGGAAAGACCGCGTTGCCGATGTTGGCGCTCTCGGCGAAGCCCAATGCCAATTACACGGTGTGGACGATTGCGCTGCGTCACGGCGTTCAGTTCCATGACGGCACCAACTTCGACGCGGCAGTGGTCGTTGCGAACTACACCGCTGCCGCCGCGGACACGACGGTCGGACTCGCAATTGCGCCCTTCGTTGCTTCTGTCAAAGAAGTCAACTCCCACACCGTTGAATACAACATGGTGATCCCGTATGCGTCGTTTCCGATATTGCTCGCAGAGCAGCAGATTGCCTACATGGCAGCGCCTTCTGCCCTCGGATTGAGTTACACGGGCAAGCCGATCGGCACAGGTCCCTTCAAGTTCAAGTCATGGTCGGTGGGCGTCGAGTCACAGTTCACGAAGAACGAGAAGTACTGGCGCAAGGACGGCGCCGGTCGTCGCCTCCCGTATTTGGAGGGCATCGCGTTCAAGACCATTGTCGATTCGGCCTCGCGAAACGAGGCACTACAGAGTGGGGACCTCGACATGATCCTCCAGGAGACGGGCGCACAGATCGCCCAGCTGAAGAAGATGTCGGGCATCTCGATGGTGACTGACCAAACCCAACCGCGCGACCCGTCCCTCAACGTCCTGATCATTAATACGACGGGGACCATGAACCAATACTTCGCGTGGGCCGGCGAGTTTGCTCCGAGTATTCCCGGTGCGCTGCCATACATCGAAAAGGGTCAGGCCGTTCCGACCGCGGTGCAGGACGCCATCTATGGCGCAACGGGCGGAATTAACCCGTCCACGTTGCAGTGGGACCCGTCGATCAAGCCGGTGCTCAATGACGTGTCGATCCGCCAAGCGTGCGCACTTGCGATCAACCGCAACACGTACTTCAAGCTCATCGACGGCAGCGTGGGTGCGGTCTCAAACGGCCTGTACCGCAAGACCTCGCCGTTCTACGACAACCCGGGGTATCCCGACTACAACCCCTCCAAGGCCAAGTCGTTGGTTGATGCCTATAAATCGGCAAACAAAGTTTCCAGCGTGAGCTTCGTCATTGACATCCTGTCGAATGACGCATCTTCGACGCAAGCCTTCTCCTTCTTCCAACAGCAGTTGGGGGCCGTCGGGATCACCGTGACGCAGCGACCGCTGATTCAAAGCGCGCTGATTCAAAATGTGATCTATGGGCAGTACGACTGCGCGCAGTGGAACCAATTCGGCGGCGTTGACCCATCGCTCAACTACGTGTGGTTTAACTCGCAGTCTGCGTCCGCGGCGTACCCGGCAGGACTCGATCTCACGTCGTTGCCGGCGAGCGTCAACATTGCGGGCGCCGTGAACTTTGCTCACCAGGGCGATCCCGTCGTTGAGAACGCGATGCTCGCCGCCCTCGCTGCCGTGCCGAGTTCACCGGTCGAGGTTCGATCGTGGCGCACCGTGAACTCGCAGTTCGCAAAGGACATTCCGTACCTCTGGCTGGACGTGACGGTGAACGCGTGGGCAGCACGCAGCAACGTGCAGAACTGGACCTACGGCACGGCGGCCGACGGGACAACTCGATGCCTCAGTCCCGACGGCGGCTCCGCTCGTTGGGACCAGATCTGGCTGACCTAGGTCAGATCCTCGTTTGAGTGGGCCGCGCTTCGAGGCGACCTGAGTCCGTGCCACTGATGGGTGTGACGCGCCCTCGTACGCCCCGCCACCACATGAGCGTCGACAGTGCGAGCACGGCTGACACGACGGCCATGACGGTAAACGGCAGCACCGGGCTAATCGTGAAAAGAAAGCCCGACACGCCCGCGCCGATGGCGAGCGACGCGGTGTTGGAGGTGGTGTAGAGCCCCTGACGCCTCGAAAGCTCGCGGTCGGCAGCGCCCTGGCTCATCAACGAAGAGATCGAGGGCAGCGAGAGCGCCGCGCCGATCGATTCCAGCGAACCCAAGCTGAGGATCACGTCGTTGTTGTGAATATGCGGATAAATCGCGAGGAAGATCGCACCGTTGAGGAGTCCGAAGAGCGCGGTGAGTCGGCGATTGGAGTGGTCGGCGAGCCATCCGCCAACTCGAAACAGCACGATCCAGGGCAACCCGAACGCGGTCCAGCTGAGTCGTATCTGCAGCGTGCTCGCGTGATGCGCGTGCATGAGGAGGCTCCAGCACGCCTCGTACACACCAACGGCGATGCCTGAGGCGCTCGCCGCGACCAGGGCGCCAGTCAGTTGTCTGCTCCACTGCAGCTTGGGCAACGGCGTCGGATCGTACGCTCGATCGCCGAGGTCGGCTCTCACCGCGACGACCGCCGCGAGGAGACTCACGACGCCCGCGACGAAGAAGGCCCAGCCAAGATCGTTCACCGTGGCAACGGCACCCACGAGGGGACCGATGGCGAGCCCGAAGAGCTGAGCTGCGAGGATTCGCGAGATGGCCTGGCCGCGCTGCGCTTCAGGAACGAGCGACGCGACCGCGGACATGGACGCTACTTCGATAGCTCCGGCGGATGCCCCCTGGACTAAGCGCGCGAGGGTGAACCACGGAGCAGAGATTGGCAACAGATAGGTCATGCTCGCGAATCCGTAGATCAACAAGCTCAAGACGAGCAGTCGTCGACGTCCAAACTTGTCGGCGAGATGACCGAATGCGAACTGCGTCGCAATGCCGGCGACAAAGAACGAGGCCATGACGAGCCCGACCTCGCTCGGCGTGCCGCCGCGACGCTCGAGGAAGAGGGGAAGTAGGGGAAGTCCGAGTGTTGCACCCATCCACTGGATGCACACAATCACCGTGAGACGGCGCAAAGTTTGGTTGGCGCTGCTCTGAGCCATGCAGACCACGCTACCGGTGGGACTCGTGAAAATAACCTGACGAACGTTACTTAAAAGGTACGACACTCCAACAAGATGAGGACGCCGAGCAGAACGTAAACGATCGGCAGTGCCGTGGGCGCGTGGGCCCGGCCCCAGGTGACCACCTTCGGGTGTTGCGCGAGTCGCTGCGCGCTGAAGAGAAAGATCACGTCCCCGCACGCAAAGACGACGACGGTCACGATCGCGCGCGCGACTCCGTTGGCGCGAAGCAGCGGAATCCATACGGCGATGTTGTCGCCGCCGAGAGCGAGCGTCATGGCGAACGTCGTGATGCTGCCGCGCTTGTACTGCTCGCGTGGCTGCTCGCGATGACGCCAGGCGTAGATCGCGAAGCCGAACGGCGCGACGCAGAGGAGCCCCACCCAACGCAGCGGCACCGGTGCGAGGAGCGCCCCAATACCGCCCGCAAGTGCGATGAGTACGGCGACGGCGATGCCCTGCGCCCATGCGACGCGTCGGTACTTCGCGTGATCGGTGACGATCAGTTGTGCCGCGAACGCGAAGAAGTTGTCGAACATGGTGCCGACGAACGCGAGTGATGACACGACGATCACCACGAGAAAGGTCTGCACTCGGTGAGATTACTTGAGAGTAGGAATAGGCAAAATTCGACGGCGGTAGGCTGCACCTGATGATTCGTCATGTCTCGCCTCCCACGACCGAACAACTCGAACATGCACGCGAGATCATTGCCAAGTACTTGCGTCCCACGCCGACGATCACCATCTCTCTGCGTCGTCGACCCGTGTTCGTAAAGCTCGAATGCCTGCAGGTCACGGGCAGTTTCAAAGTGCGCGGCGCGCTCGCCGCCGTCGATGCCGCCAAGCGCGTCGATCCGGACGGTGCCGTGATCACGGCCTCGGCAGGCAATCATGGTCTGGGCGTCGCTCACGCGGCCCAGCTCCTCGATGTTCGTGCGACCGTCGTCGTGCCCGCGAACGCGTCGGTCGCCAAGGTGAAAAAGTTGTCGACCTACGACATCGAACTCATTCAGTTCGGCACGTCCTATGACGATGCGCAAGCGCACGCGCTCGAACTCAGCGAGCAGCGCTCGATTCGCTTCATCTCGCCGTTCAATGACAGCGACGTCATCGCGGGCCAATCGACGATCTTTGACGAGATGCTCGCCCAAGCACCGGAGCTTGAGCACGTCGCGGTCTCGGTCGGTGGCGGGGGACTCATTTCGGGCACCCTGCTCTCGCGCGATGGTCACGGTCGAAGCGATATTCGAGTAACGGGCGTGCAGGCGGAAGAGAGCGCGGCGCTATATCACGTGTTGCGCGGCATGCGCATGAGTGAGGTTGTGCACCGACCGACGATCGCCGACGGACTCGCGGGTGGCGGCGACGACGGCGCCATCACCAACGAGATTGTTGAAAAGAGCGGTATCGATCTCGTGCTCGTGCCCGAAGTAGAGATTCGTCGCGCCGTTCGCGAACTCGCTGAGCAGTCCGGTCTCGTGGTCGAGGGATCGGGTGCTGCCTCCTACGCAGCGATCGCAACCAACCTCATCAACGACTCGTCCTCGTGCGTCGGTTTTATCGCGAGCGGACGCAACATCGCCCACGAACTACTGCTGGAGCTCTTGCACGAACCGTTGGGCTGACGCCCGCAGCGGTGCGAAGACGCAACAGTAGGGTGGTCAGATGATCGGTCAGAAGCGCATGATGGCCGTCGTCATCGCCGTCGTCGCACTCGCACTCACCATATTTGGCATCGTGCTCGCGGCGACCGATCCGAATCCGGCCGCTATCGGAAAAGACCCGCTCGCGCTCAACGGCTACCCGCCGCACTCGGCCAACCTCGCGGTGTCGCTCACCACGTCGAGCGGTCTCGGACTCAACGCAAACGTCACGGCGAACTTCACCGATAACCGCGCGAGCGCCGTCGTGAGCTTCCCCACCATCGAGTCACCATCGAGCATTGAGGTGCTGATGGCCAACGACCAGCTCTACGCGCGCTCGGCTGACGTGTCGAACGGTCCCTGGGACAAGACGTCGTTCAAGACGCCAAGCTTCTTCGGCGTGTCGCTTGAGCTCACCAAACCCGACATCTACCTGATCACGGGCTTTCACAGGTCGGTGACGCACAGTGGCTATTCGAAGACGTATACCTTCACGCGCAAGCACGTAGTGCTGTCTACGCTGCTCGGCTCTTCGAAGAGCCTTTCGAAACTCGGCTCGGTGCACTGGACCATCACGGTGGGTGGCCAGGGCGAGGCGACGGCGAGCACACTGGTCGTTCGCTCGAAGCACTCGACGACGACCATCTCCGTCAAGGTACTCTCCTTCAACCAACCCGCGAAGATCGAGGCACCCACGTCGAAGAACGTCCAGGCGTTGCCGCTGGCGAGCCTCGAGAAGCTACTCAAGAGCCGAGACTTCGCGTCACTGCTCATCCCGCGCGACCTCACGTCGCTCTCACAGACCTCCATCAGCTAGCTGTTCATGAGTGCAAAGCCTGAACCGCGCTGGCCCGCGTCACTCGCTTTGATCGTCTGTGCCGCGCTCTACGTCTTACTTCCGAACCGTCTCGTGGTCGGTCCGCGATGGCTCCTGCCCATACTCGTCGTCCTACCCCTCATCCCCTTGTCACTGACTTGGCATCACATGCCCGACAATGCCAAGCCGATTCGCTATCTGGCTATCTCATTGGTCGCAATCACCACCTTCGCGAACGTCTTTTCCGTGGGCTTGCTCATCCACCACGTTTTCTACAGCGCCATCGTCCCGGGGCGCGGACTTCTGTATTCGGCCGCCTCCATATGGGCGACGAACGTGATCGTCTTCGGGCTCTGGTTTTGGGAGCTTGATCGTGGCGGACCTCACATCCGCGTCGGCAAGGACGCCAAACCGCCCGACCTGTTGTTTCCTCAGATGACCATGACGTCGAACTGCCCACCCGATTGGCATCCTCGATTTATTGACTATCTCTACACGTCCCTCGCCAACGGGACGAGCTTCGCACCGGCCGATGCCATGCCCCTCACGTCGTCGATGAAGACGTTGTTTGGCCTGGAATCGCTCATCTCGTTTGTCACGATTGCCATCGTTGCGGGCGAAGCCATCAACATCCTGCGCTGAGTCAGTCGAGGAAGCGCTCGAGCCAACGGCTCGCGCGACTTTCGCGCTGACGCCGTGTTTCCACCCGATCAGCCCAGCTCGCTGCGCCGAGTACCGAGTTGATGCCAAGCCAGCGAAGCGGTTCGAATTCCCAACGCTTGCTCTGATGTTGCACGAAGGGTAAGCGAGTGAACGCGGTCTCCTTCTCGGGATTTACGATCAGGTCGGCTAGTGCGTTGGCCGCCACGTAGCTCATGACGACGCCATCGCCCGTATAACCGCCTGCGCTCGCGAGTCCGCTTGCGTGGTCGACCACGGCCGAGGGTGACAGGTCGCGCGCCATTGCGAGCGGACCCCCCCAACGGTGAGTGATCTCTCCTTCGAGCGAAGGGAACAGCTCGCGCAGGGTCCCTTCGAGGAGGTCGAAGACCTTGGAGTTCTTGTCGAAGCGTGTTTCCACGGTCGAACCAAAGTGGTACGGGGCACCACGACCACCAAAGGCGATGCGACCCTCCTTCGTGCGCTGTCCGTAGATGATGAGGTGTCGGTCGTCCGCAAAGGTCTCATACCCAGAGAAGCCCACCGACTCCCAGAACGCGTCGGACTGAGGTTCGCTCGCGATCATGAGCGAGTAGATCGGCGCGACGCTCCGTCGCTGACCCGGCAGCGTGGGCGTAAAGCCTTCGGTGGCGCGAACGACGATCGTGGCGTGCACGCTCGACGAGTCCGTCACGACCTCGGCCGCACGGCCGCCACGGGCGCCCAGGATACGCATGACCTTCGTGTTTTCGAAGATCTGTCCACCACGCTGCTCGACAACGTCGGCGAGCCCGCGCACCAATCGGGCGGGATGGATGCGCGCACAGTGAGGAGTAAACGTCGCGCCGAACGAGTCGGTGACCACGCCTCGTGCGCTCGTCTCCTCCGCGGTAAGCCAGCGAAGGTCATCGGGTCCGTCGCCGCGCTCACGGGATGCCTCGACCTCGTGACGCAGACGCATCGCTTGGAGCTCGCTACGCGCGAAGGTGAGGCTGCCACCGCGCTCGTAGTGTGCGTCGATGCCGTCTTCTTCGAGCGCGTCGCCGAGTGCAGCGACACTTCGTCGCAGTTGACTGTGCAGATGAGTAAGGGCGTCTTGTCCGTGACGGGCGACGACAGCGCCGTCGCTCATCGGATAGAGCGCAGAGGCCCAGCCACCGTTGCGCCCCGAGGCACCAAAGCCGCACACCGATTGCTCGAGCACGGCAACACGAAGGGCAGGGTCGCGGCGCAGGAGTTCGCGTGCCGTCCAGAGTCCCGTAAAGCCGCCACCGACAATGGCGACGTCGACGTCGAGGTGACCGCGAAGCGACGTGCGCGCCACGACGGGTTCAGGCAGCGTTGACCACCACAGCGAGTGCGGAGGCTGCACTAGATGTTGAGCTTGGACGCTCCGGTAAAGACCTCTCGCAAGATTCCGGTCATGAGGTCAATGTCCTCACGACTCGAAATGAGCGGCGGGGCCAGCTGCACGACGGGGTCACCACGGTCGTCGGAACGACAGATCAATCCGCGTCGGAACATCTCGGGTGAGACGTAGCCGCGAAGCAGGCGCTCGGCGTCGTCGCCGGCCCACGTTTCTTTGGTCGACTGGTCCTTTACGAGCTCGATACCCCAGAAATACCCGACCCCGCGAATGTCGCCGACGATGGGAATGTCCTTTAAGCCCTCGAGGCTCTGTTGGAAGTAGTCCTCGTTCTTCCTCACGTTCTCGATGACGTGCTCGGTCTCGATGATCTCAAGCGCCTTCAGCGCGGCCGCACAGGAGGCCGGGTGTCCGGCCCAGGTGAAACCGTGAAGGAAGGAGATGTCGTCGTGGAGGAACGGCTCCGCAATACGGTCCGAGACGATCATCGCGCCCATGGGGGCATACCCGGCGGTGATGCCCTTCGCGCACGTGATGACGTCGGGCGCGTAGTCATAGCGCTGACCACCGAACCACGTGCCGATGCGACCAAACGCGCAGATCACTTCGTCCGAGACCAGCAGCACGCCGTAGCGGTCACAGATCTCTCGCACTTCTTGCCAGTAGCCGGGCGGGGGAGTGAAGCACCCGCCCGCGTTCTGTACGGGCTCCAGGAAGACTGCCGCGATGGTCTCGGGGCCTTCTCGAAGAATTGCTTCTTCGATCTGGCGAGCCTGCCAGAGCCCGAAGGCTTCGAAGTCGTCCTCGTGGCGCTGTGCACGATAGAAGTTCACCGCAGGCACCTTCACGGCGCCAGGTACGAGTGGCTCGTAAGGGACGCGGTAGCTGTCGAGCGAGGTGATCGTGAGTGCGCCCAGCGTGGTGCCGTGATACGCAACGTCGCGACTGATGACCTTGTAACGGTCGAGGTCACCGCGCAAGCGGTGATACTGGCGAGCTAACTTCCAGGCACTCTCATTCGCCTCGGCGCCACCGGAGGTGAAAAAGACGCGATTGAGATCGCCCGGGGTCAGGCTCGCGAGGCGTTCGGCGAGTTCGATGGCCTTCGGGTGCGCGTAGGTCCACAACGGGAAGAAGCCGAGCTCGCCGACCTGGGTCGCCATCGCTTCACCAATGTCGCGGCGACCGTGGCCGAGGGAGTTCGTAAAGAGTCCCGAGAGTCCGTCGAAGTACTCAGTGCCGTTCGCGTCATAGACACGCGTACCTTCGCCGCGTACCATGATCGGAATCTCGTTTGACTCGTTGTACGCACCGAGGCGCGACATCTGCAGCCACAGGTGGCGCCTCGCGCGTTCGGAATATTCGTGACTCGCATGTCGCTCGTCCGTGACGGTAATGCCGTCGGATATGGTCTCGTGAAGTGTCACTTGGTCCCCCATTCGTAGGTCTGCTTCGCTAATTTCAAATACAAGAACGTCTCGACCTCGGTCACACCCGGAATGGAGCGAATCGCGTCATTCAGCAGGTGCACCAGGTCGTTGTCGTCCTCGGCAATCACTTCGGCAATGATGTCGAAACTGCCCGCAGTCATAACGACGTAGTTGGCCTCGTCGATCGCTGCGATTTTGTCAGCTACCAAGCGCACGTCGCCTTGCACGCGAATACCGATCAACGCTTCACGGCCGTAGCCGAGTTGCAAGGGATCGGTGATCGCGACGATCTGCATGACGCCCGAGTCCCTCAGGCGTTGCACGCGACGACGCACGGCGGCTTCGGAGAGTCCAATCTCTTCGGCAATCGCTCCATAGGCGCGACGACCGTCGTGTTGCAAACGGTTGATGATCTGGCGGTCGAACGAATCGAGCGCCCCGGGTGCAGAGTTGACGAGCTCAATGTTTACGCGATCGTCACCAGATTGACTCTGTCGTTGTGCTTTAGGTGCTGGCATTGGTTTTTCCTGAGCGAGGAGTCTTGCGACTCCGATGCTGCGGATTGCTCCAGTATAGGGGGTTTTGGCGACGGAAAGCGTCGTAATTTAGAGCTAGGGGTCCTCATTCCTTCTCTTTCGGTTGCAAAACCCTTGTGCCGTCTGGCAGAGTGGCTTTGGGTATTTCCATCGGGCAGTACCCGTCGAGGGGAGTGTTATGCGTCGTTTGGCCAATTTCATCGGGGGCGAATCGGTGGCGCCAAAGAGCGGCGCCTACGTCGAACTCATCAATCCTTCTACCGGCGCGCCCTTCGCTGAGATGCCCATTTCGAACGCGTCCGATGTGGACTTCGCCGTGAGCGTCGCCGAGAAGGCGTTTACCTCGTGGAAGCGCACGACGCCCTCGGAGCGATCGCGCGCGCTCCTAAAGATCGCTGACGTCTTCGAGGCGCACGCCGAAGAACTCGTCGCCATCGAAGCCGAGAACACCGGCAAGATCATCGCGGTCACGCTGAGCGAAGAGGTTCCCCCGATGCTCGATCAGATCCGATTCTTCGCGGGTGCCGCTCGACTGCTCGAGGGCCGCGGCGCTGCCGAATACTTGGCGGGCATGACCAGCTACGTGCGTCGCGAGCCCGTTGGCGTATGTGCTGCCGTGACGCCATGGAACTACCCGATGATGATGGCCGTGTGGAAGTGGGCGCCTGCGATCGCCGCCGGCAACACCATGGTTTTGAAGCCGAGCGACACGACCCCCGCCTCGACCCTCTTTATGGCTGAGTTGATGAGCCAGGTTCTTCCCGAGGGCGTCTTCAGCGTGGTGTGCGGCGACCGCGATACGGGCCGCGCACTCGTGGAACACCCGACCCCTGCCATGGTGTCAATTACCGGGTCGGTGCGTGCCGGTACGGAAGTCGCCGAAACGGCAGCGCACGACCTCAAACGGGTCCATCTTGAACTCGGCGGCAAGGCCCCCGTCATCGTCTTCGACGACGTCGACATCGCGAACGCGGTCGAAAATATCGCAATCGCGGGGTATTTCAACGCGGGCCAGGACTGCACGGCGGCGACGCGCGTGCTGGCCGGTGCAGGCGTGTATTCAGACTTCGTCGACGCTCTCGCCGAGCAGGCGAGCAATACGATTATTGGACTGCCCGAGAGCGACGAAGCGCTCTTTGGTCCCGTGAACAACCGCTCGCAGTTCGAGCGCGTGAACGGCTTTGTCGCTCGTTCGCCCAAGCACGCGTCGGTCGTCGCCGGGGGATCCCCTGTTGACGGGGACGGGTTTTTCATCTCACCTACCGTCGTCGCGGGGCTGCACCAGGACGACGAGATGATCCAGAACGAGATCTTCGGGCCTGTCATCACCGTCCAGCAGTTCGCCGACGAAGGAGAGGCGCTCGAGTGGGCGAACGGCGTCCAGTACGGGCTTGCGTCGTCGGTCTGGACGCGCGACCACGGTCGGGCGCTGCGCTTTGCCCGCGACCTCGACTTCGGGTGCGTCTGGATCAATACCCATATTCCCCTGGTCGCGGAGATGCCCCACGGCGGTTTCAAGAAGTCCGGCTACGGCAAGGACCTCTCCGTCTATGGCTTCGAGGACTACACGCGCATCAAGCACGTGATGCACAACCTCGACTTCTAGAAGTGCGAGGAGACCCCTCGCCCGAGTTGTTAGCGTGGTGTTTCGGTACACGAGGGGATGAGTGGTCAACGATGATCATCGGTGTTGTTAAAGAAATCAAGACGGACGAATACCGCGTTTCACTGACGCCAGCGGGAGCCAGAGAGCTGAGCGCCGCTGGGCACAAGGTCCTCGTCGAGCGCGGTGCGGGTGTGGGGTCATCGATTCCGGACGCCGACTATGCCGCGAACGGCGCGACCATTGTCGAGAGCGCCGACGACGTCTGGGCCGAGAGCGACCTGCTCTTAAAGGTCAAAGAGCCGATCGCCGACGAGTACCAGCGGCTGTCCGCGCACAAAAATCAAGTGCTCTTTACGTATTTGCACCTCGCGGCCTCGCCCGAGTGCACCGCAGCGCTGGTCGCTGCCAACAATGTGGCAATCGCATTCGAGACCGTACGCCTGCGCGATAACTCGCTGCCGCTGCTCACGCCCATGAGCGAAGTCGCCGGTCGCATGGCCCCCCTCATGGGCGCCCACCACCTCATGCGTCCTGGTGGAGGGCACGGCACGCTGATTGCCGGTGTGCCCGGCGTCGCTCCCGCGAACGTTGTCGTGATCGGCGCGGGCGTATCGGGTCTCGCCGCCGCAACGATGGCGGCAGGACTACACGCCAACGTGAAGATTCTCGATCGAAACTTGGAGCGCTTGCGTCAAGTTGACATTCACTTCGACGGTCGAGTGCAGACGATTGCATCCTCGGCGCTCGCCATTGAAGAGGCTTGTCTTGACGCCGACATCGTGATCGGCGCCGTGCTGGTGGTCGGCGCAAAGGCGCCCAAGCTCGTGAGCAACGAACTGGTCGCGCGCATGCGTGACGGATCGGTGTTGGTTGACATCTCGGTCGACCAGGGCGGGTGCTTCGAGGCGACCCGTCCGACGACGCACTCGAATCCGACGTTCGAAGTGAATGGCTCGATCTTCTATTGCGTGGCGAACATGCCCGGTGCGGTGCCCGCTACCTCGACCCGGGCGCTGTCGAACGCGACGCTGCCCTACGTGTTCGAGCTGGCTCGCCAGGGATGGCGTGAAGCGGTGGTCGCAGACGACGCCCTCGCTGAAGGCGTCAACGTGGTCAACGGCAAGGTCACCTACGGTCCGGTCGCTGAGTCACTTGGTCTCAGCTACACCCCGCTTCGCTCGCTGCTCTAATCCTCGACGTAGGGGCAGTGGCGACATCCGCTCTCGCAACACGTGCCACGCGCCAAATGTGACGCAGCGGTGAGCACGACGAGGCCCGTCGTTGGGTCGAGGTAGCTTGAGCGCCCCGCTTCGACGGCACGTTCGTGGGCTTCGATGATTGCCTCGTAGTCCTCGCGAGCGGGGTCGAGCCGCGAGGGATGCGGACGGGGTACATGCATTGAGTTCAACCTAACGGTGACTACTGGTCGACGCGGAGAATGACTTTGCCGAACTTGCCCGGCTGTGCGAAAAACTCGTAGGCGTCGGCGACGTCCTCGAGACTGAAGACCTTCGCGACGGGAACCGTAAACTCCCGCGCGCGCCATCTCGGCACGAGCGTGTCGCCCGCGAGTCGCACGACGTCGGACTTCTCCTCCATCGTCCTCGATCGCATCGTCGAGCCCGTGATCGTCGTACGGCGCTGCATGATCTTGAGGAGGTCGAGCTCGACGCGACTGCCCGCACCGACGCCGATCACGACGACGCGCGCGTGCGGAGCGAGCACCTCGAAGGCAAGGCTGAGATCAGCGGCGCCCAGGAACTCGAGCACGACGTCGACGTCCTCCAGCGTGGTGACCTGCTCGAGCGTGATGGTCTCGCTCGCTCCGAGCTCACGCAACCGGTCATGGTGTTCGCTCGTGCGCGTGACGGCAATGGCGTGCGCACCGAGCGCACGGACGATCTGCACGGCCGCCACGCCGACGCCCCCAGCGGCACCGGAGATCAGCACCCGCTCGCCGGCCTTCACGTCTGCTTGCGTCGCGAGTGCGTCGTAGGCGGTAATGAACGCTTCGGGGAATCCGCCCGCTTCGGTGAAGTCAACATTGCTCGGTACGAACAACAGATGTTCTGCGGGCACCACACAATGCGTTGCCTGCGCGCCGCCGCCGACAATCGCGCAGACTCGTCGACCGAGCAGCAGGTCAACGACTCGGTCACCGACCGCCGTTACGACCCCTCCGAGCTCCATGCCGGGAATGTCCTCGGGCCAACCGGGCGGTGCGGGATAGAAGCCCGCACGTTGATGGAGATCGGCCGCGTTCAGTCCCGCCGCGTGCACCTCGACGAGGACGTCGTAGGGTCCGGGCTCAGGCGTAGCGCGCTCTTCGAGAACCAACTCCGTCGACTGGATGGTGACGGCGCGCACGTGTGTGATCCTAGGAGCGTCGCCCGCGCTGGCGTCGTCGTCCGGGCGTTAGGGTTTCAACGCGACAGTGTGACAGAGGAGATAACCATGAGCATTTTTGACGTTCCGATCAACACCCTCTCGGGAGAGCCGAGTTCGCTCGAGCAGTTCAAGGGTGAGACCATCCTCATCGTCAACGTCGCCTCAAAGTGCGGGCTCACGCCTCAGTACGAAGGGCTCGAAGAACTTCAGAAGCTCTACGAAGCTCGTAAGTTTTCGGTGCTGGGCTTTCCCTGCAACCAGTTCGCTGGCCAGGAGCCCGGCTCGGCCGAAGAGATCCAAACGTTCTGCTCGACGACCTACGGCGTAACGTTCCCGCTCTTCGAGAAGATTGACGTCAATGGCGAGGACCAGAACCCGATCTTCGCCGAACTGGAGAAGGTACCTGACGAGGAGGGTTACAGCGGCGACGTGCGTTGGAACTTCGAGAAGTTCCTCGTCGCTCGCGACGGCTCGATCACGCGATTCGCACCCCAGGTCACGCCCGACGACCCGAAGCTGAGGGTCGCCATCGAGACCGACCTCGATTAACCCGAGCCGATTGTGCGATGAAGTCGCACGTAGGTGGGGCGAAAGCCGTAGCGGAGCCAAAACGCCGCGGCGCGATGGTTGGTCACTCGCCAGTTGGTCTCGACGAAGCGGAAGCCGTCGATGAACCCCTCCTGGAGGGCGTGGTCCACGACCGCTCGCGCGACGCCCTTGTGTTCGTGCTCGGGACGCACAGACAGCGCACTCACGTGCAGTGCGTCGTCGAACGATCCTCGGCGCGCCTCCAAACCGAAGGTCAGACACTGCGCGACGCCGCGACCTTCGTAGTCAACGACGTGATAACGGACATCGGGATCTTCGAGCATCTCTAACATCTCGTCGGGTCGCGAGGCGTGCTCGACGAAGAGGGCGAAGCTCGGGCCACGCTGTTGTGCGTCATCGAGCACGCGGTCGAGCTCCAGCGCGAGCTCCAAATCGCGAGGACCACCGCGACGAAGGTGATATCCCGAGGGGAGCTCGCTCGGCTCTCGAGACGCGAGCGCGTAGACGCCCCGCACGTGCATGCGCGCGAAGCCGAGCTCGTACCACGGGGTCGTGTCGAGGGGCTCGTCGAAAACCCACGCGTAGTGCTCGATCGCCTGGCGCTCGATCCATTCGGCGCCCGCCTCGGCGTAGAGGGCATCGAGCACACCAGCGCTGTCGAAGGAAACACCGTCGGGACCAACCCACGCACCACGTCCGTACTCGGGACTGTCCAGCAGAGCTCCAAAAAGGTGGCCGACGACAACGCCGGACTCTTCTGCAATCCACGTCTGACTCGCTGCGTCGCGCAGCGCGGCGGCAAAGTGCTGATGCGAAAACCCCGCATTGAGCAGTCCGTTTCGCTGAGCGTCCACAGCGAGGCGCTCATTCACTCGCGCGACCACTTGATCGATATCGCGAGACTCGAGCGCACGCACGATCACTTCTTTACCGTAGTTGCGCGTGTGCAAAGGTAGTGCGGTGACTTTGCGAGCGACATTATTTGACATGGACGGGCTGCTGCTCGACTCTGAAGTGCTCTGGCACAAGGCCGAATTGGAGATCTTTGGCTCGCTCGGGGTCCCACTGCAGGACGCCATTGGTCGTTCCACCAAGGGCATGTACGTCAACGAAGTCGTCGCATTCTGGTACGCCCAGTATCCCTGGGAAGGTCCATCGACTGATGACGTGGTTGACCTGCTGCTCGCGCGAGTGGGCGATCTTGTCGAGACCGAGGGCAGGCTCCTGCCCGGTGCGACGCGCGCACTCGATCTCACGGGCGAGCGGGGACCGCTGGCGCTCGCGAGTTCGACCCCCATGGCACTCATCGCCCGCTGCCTCAAGCATTTTGGGCTCATGGAGCGATTCGCGACGATTCACTCCGCCGAATTCGAGGAGTACGGCAAACCCCACCCGGGTGTTTTCCTCAGTGCGGCGATGTCGCTTGAAGTCGTTCCGAGCGCGTGTCTCGTGCTCGAGGACTCCGCTGCCGGCGTCCTTGCCGCGAAGTCAGCAACCATGACGGTGATTGCTGTGCCCGTCGCTGAAGATCGTGACCGACCCGAGTTTGGCATCGCCGACCTCGTGTTGAGCTCACTCGAGGAGCTCACGCCCGAGTGGTTGGACGCGCGTTTCGCCTAGAGCGATTTCGTAAAACGCTCGGCGATCGGATAGCAATGTGCGCCGGACGGGTAATCGGCGACTGACGCCCAACCGCTCGTGCGGTACATCTCGAGCGCCTCGGGTTGCGCGTAGCCCGACTCTAGGTAGAGCTGGACGAACCCAATCTGACGTGCTCGCTCCTCAATCGTCCCCATGAGCCGCGCGCCGACGCCGCCGCGGCGCTGATCGGGGCGAACCCACAGTCGCTTGATCTCGCCCAGATGAAGGTCCGGATCGCCGATGGGACGAAGCCCCACGCCACCGATCGGATGACCATCGAGTCGAGCAACAACAAACGCCCCCGTCGGCGGCATGAGCTCTTCGATGTGCAGGTGCAGATCTTCTTCACTGCCGCCGTAGCGACGGTTGAGTTCGTCGATCGAGGCGTGATAGACGCTGAGCGCGCCGTGGGATGTGATGAGCTCGTCGCCAATAAGGAGATCAGACACGAGAACACAGTAGGGGCCGGTTCGCCGAGATGACCCCGTTCACTACGATGTGAGGATTCATTGAAGGAGATCCATGTTTCGCCCCGTCAGCGCCGACCTTGATTTTGTGGCCATTGAAGAGGTCGAACTCGCGCGTTGGAAGGCGAACAACGTCTTCCAGCGCTCAATGAAACTGCGAGAAGGCGCCGAACCCTGGGTATTCTACGAGGGCCCCCCGACGGCCAACGGACTCCCAGGACTCCATCACGTCTGGGCTCGCGTCTACAAAGACCTGTTCTGCCGATATCAAACGATGCAAGGCCACTATGTGACTCGGCGGGCCGGGTGGGACACGCACGGACTGCCCGTTGAGGTGCAGGTCGAAAAGCAGTTGGGTGTCTCGGGAAAGAAAGAGATCGAAGAGCGCGTCGGCATCGCCGAGTTCGCGCGGCTCTGTCGCGAGTCTGTGCTGACCTACGTCGAGGAGTTTGAACGACTCACCGCACGCATCGGGTACTGGATCGACACCGAGCATGCGTACTACACGTACCACCCCTCCTACATCGAGTCCGTCTGGTGGCACCTGAAGCAACTATTCGATCGTGGCCTGCTCTATGAGGACTTCAAAGTCGTCCCTTACTGCCAGCGCTGCGAGACGGGACTCTCCTCCCATGAGCTTGGTCAGCCCGGCGTCTATACCGACGAGACCGATGAGAGTGCCTACGTCAAGTTCGCGCTCACCGATGCGCACGGGCGCAGCGACCTTGGGGGAGCGACCCACCTCGCCGTGTGGACGACAACGCCCTGGACGCTTATTTCGAACGTCGCCGTCGCCGTCAATCCTGAGGTCACCTACGCGGTGGTCGACGGCATGGTCGTGGCCGAAGATCTGGTGACGGCGGTCTTTGGCGAGCACGCGAAGGCGACCGCCACGTTCCCGGGCACTGCGTTGCTCGGGCTGCACTACGAGCGACCATTCACCGACGTACCGATTCCCGAGGGCTTTGACTCTCAGTACGTGGTCGGAGCCGACTACGTGACGACCGACGACGGCACCGGACTGGTGCACCAGTCGCCCGGATTCGGTGAGATCGACCGCCAGGTAGCGCGCGAAAATGGTCTGCCGACCCTTAATCCGGTCGGTCCGGACGGAAGATTCATGCCCGTCGTCAGCTGGCTCGCCGGTCAACACGTACGCGACACCAACCACGAGATCAACGACGTGCTCGATAACCGGGGCATTCTCATTCGTCGCTTTGACTACGTCCACTCGCTGCCGCACTGCTGGCGCTGTGGCACTGTGCTCATCTATTGGGCGAAGCCCAGCTGGTACGTTGCGACCAGTCAATTCAAGGAAAAGCTGCTTAGCGAGAACTCGAACATCGACTGGCACCCGCAGTACATTCGCGACGGTCGAATGGGCGAGTGGCTCGCCAACAACGTCGACTGGGCGCTCTCGCGCGATCGCTACTGGGGCACGCCGCTTCCGATCTGGCGCTGCAAGGACGGTCACCTCACGTGCGTCGCATCGCGCGCCGAGCTCTCGGAGCTGACGGGTCGAGATCTCTCCGACCTCGAGCCGCACCGTCCCGAGATCGACGAGGTCACCTTCCAGTGCCCGACGTGTTCGTTGGAAGCTCGTCGCGTGGAGCCGGTCATCGACGCGTGGTTCGACTCGGGCTCGATGCCCGCCGCCCAGGTCGGCTACCCGCACGTGCCCGGGAGCGCAGAGGCGCTGCAGTACCCGGCACAGTTCATCGCCGAAGCCATTGACCAGACCCGCGGGTGGTTCTACTCACTGCTCGCGGTCAACACGCTCGTCTTTGACGCGAAGCCCTACGAACACGTGCTCTGCCTCGGTCACATCGTCGACGAGACCGGAAAGAAGATGAGCAAGTCCGTTGGCAACGTCATCGATCCTTGGGATGTCCTCAATACGAGAGGCGCCGACGCACTGCGCTGGTGGATGTTCTCTCAAGGCTCGCCGTGGACGTCAACGCGTGCCGGGCTCGGCGCTATCGACTCCTCGTTGCGCGAGACGCTCGCCACCCTCTGGAATACCTTCAGTTTCTTTACGACGTACGCGTCGCTCAATCAGTTCGATCCGACCGACGAGGACGTGCCGGCCGTCGAGGATCGCAGTGCCATCGACCGTTGGATCATTTCGCGCATGGAGAGCGTGACGGAGACCGTCACGGCAGCGTTGGACGGCTACGAGCCCCTGGGTGGGACAGACGCACTGATCGAACTGGTGGATGATCTGTCCAACTGGTACGTGCGGCGCAGCCGACGCCGTTTTTGGCGCACCGACCCGACCGCACCCCGCTCGGACTCGCTCGCGGCCCACGCCACGCTGTTGGAGATCCTCCAGCGCGTGACCTTATTAATGGCGCCGTTTTGCCCTCTTCTCACCGAGCGCCTCTATCAGGACCTCTTTCCCGTGAGCGACGAGGATTCGGTGCACCTCGTGGACTGGCCAAAAGCCAACCTGAAGCATAGAAACGTTGACCTTGAAGCGTCGATGGCCGTCGCGCGCCGCCTCACGTCACTTGGCCGAGCAGCTCGCGCCGAGGCCGGGGTAAAAGTACGTCAACCCCTCGCGCGAGCCCTGGTCTTTCTCGGTGCGGGCTCACCGCTGCCACCCGAGGGTGTCGTCGAAGACGAGCTCAACGTCGACCACCTCGAACTCGGGTCCGAACTCGCCGACGTCCTGACTTTCGAGCTCGTCCCCAATTTTCGCGCAGTCGGCCCGCGGCTCGGTGAAGCGGTGAAGGAGTTGCGTCCCGCTCTCGCGGCACTCGACTCGCTCGCGGCAGCGGCCGACATCGAGGCGGGACGCGCGATCGCGGTGACGCTCTCGACGGGAACGTTCGAGCTGACGGGTGAAGATGTGGAGCTTCGCGTGAAGGGTCAAGGCGGCTTTGCAGTGTCGCGCGACGGCGGAGAGGTCGTCGCCCTCGACCTCACGATGACCGATGAGCTACGTCGGCGCGGATTCCTGCGTGACGTGGTGCGTCAGGTGCAAGACCTGCGAAAGAACTCCGGGCTCGACGTGAGTGACCGCATCGTGTTGCACGTGGTGGGACTCGATGATCTCGCCGATGGATTCGCGTCGCTCGCGTCCGAGGTACTCGCCGTCGAGGTGACGGCGGTACCTGGCGACGGTGAGGGAACGGTCTTGGAGCTGGACGACGAACGCGACGCTCGTGCCTGGGTCAAGAAGGCGACCGCTTAACGCGGGGCGTTGAGCTTCGTGAGCAGACCAGTCAATTGGCCGCGCTCGGCGTCGCTCAGGCGAGCCGCCAAGTTTTCATCGAGGTAGCGAACGTGCACGGCGAGCGCTTCGTCGAGCTTGGTGCTGCCCGCGTCGGTGATCCCCACGTAGACCGCGCGCCGGTCGTTGCTGCAGTGCTCACGCCGGACGAATCCGGCCTCTTGTAAGCGGTCGACGAGCCGGGTCGTGCCGCCGGTCGAGTGGACGATGGCGTCGGCCATCTGGCTCATCTTCAGTCGACCGTCCGCGCTGCTGCGCAGCTGTAAGAGCACGTCGAACCAGGCGAGGGGCATCTGGCATTGCGATTCAAGTTCCGCGCCGAAATCCCGGGACAGTCGCGCGTTGGTGTCGAGCAGTAGGCCGAAGAGCGCTATTTTCTCGTCACCGAGCGGACACCCGCTGGAAGAAATCATGAGTCAATCATACCATTTACTTGCAAAGAAAGTAACTGCTTGACAAGTAATTGCATAGGCAACTAACATGACATGGCACACCCAGTGCGACCTAACAAGGAGACATTAATGACCACTCTTCCCGCACCCGGCGTCTACACCGTCGACCCGACGCACTCGAACCTCGACTTCATCGCTCGCCACATGGTCGCCTCCAAGGTTCGCGGTAACTTCACGGAATTTACGGGCACCATCACCATTGGCGACAGCGTTGAAAGTTCCTCTGTGGAAGCGGTAGCGCAAGCCGCCAGCATCACCACGAACAACGAGATGCGCGACGGACACCTGAAGAGCGCGGACTTCCTCGAGCAAGAGACGTACCCGACGCTGACCTTCAAGTCCACCAAGATCACCCCTAAGGGCGGCGACGACTACGAGATGGTCGCCGACCTCACCGTCAAGGACGTCACAAAGTCCGTCACCTTTGATCTCGAATACCTAGGCACCAACCCCTCGATGCAGCCCGGCGTCACCATCGTCGGTTTCGAGGCGAAGGCGGAGATCGACCGGCGCGACTTTAACGTCAACTTCAACGCGATCATTGAAAACGGCGGCGGCCTCGTCGTGAGCAACAAGATCGTCATCCAGCTGACCATCGAAGCGTCGAAGCAGGACTAACCGCAGTACGCAGTACTCACTCACGAACCGCCGGGGGGAAACCCCGGCGGTTCGTTCACTACGATGTTCCGATGGCCGACAACAACAAAGGCAAAGTGGTGAAGTCGAGCATCGGCGTTCTCGGCGCGCTCGCGACAATCATCTCCGTGTGGTGGTTCGCTCTTCGTCCTCGCCATCACAGCGAAGACGAATAGCGCGACGTTCGCGTAGCTAGCCTGGTGGGGTGGCTTTCGCCTCGCTGACTCCCTTACGACACAGAAGTTTTGCGATCGCACTCACGTCCTCTTTCGTCTCGTCGGTTGGTACGTGGATGCAGAGTGTGGCGCTCGGGATCGACCTCACCGAGACCACCCGGAACCCGCTGTGGCTTGGGCTTTTGACCGTTTCTGCATGGACGCCCGCCATCATTGGCGCGCCGGTAGGTGGGGTCGTCGCGGATCGCTGGAGCCGCCAGCGTTGGATTCAGCTCAACAATCTCGTCATGGCGGGCACGGCAAGCGCGCTCGCCGTTGCGGCCCTGAGCCACCATCTCTCTCCGGCCCTCGCGTGTTATCTCGCCGTTGGTGAAGGACTTTGTAGCTCAGCATCTTGGTCGGCGTGGCAGTCGCTGCTGCCCGACCTGGTCGAACGCGACGAGGTGCTTGCGGCGGTGTCATTGTCCTCGGCGCAATTCAACTTGGGCAGGATCATCGGGCCGGTCTTCGCTTCAATCGCCCTCGTGTTTGGATCGGTGGGACTCTGCTTTCTCGCGAACGCGCTGTCGTTCATCTTCGTGCTGATCGTCTTCTCGTTCGTGCGAACACCGGTTCGAGCCGTGCCAACGACGAAAGTCCGTTTCATCGCGGAAACCGTCGCCGGCGCAAGGCGGGCGTGGCAGGTAAAGGGCTGTCGCAACCCGATCCTCGGTGTCGGGGCCGTCGCCATCGTCGCGAGCCCCTTCATTGCGCTCGTCCCCGCGATGGCCATCATTGCCTTGCACGCGGGAAAGGTCGGCACGACATGGCTCGTCACGGCACAGGGTGTGGGCGCCGTCGTTGCCGCGCTCACGCTGCCGATCATCGCCAAGCGCACCTCGCGACTTTCTGTCCTGCGCGGATCGATGATGACGCTCGCGGGAGCGCTTGTGGTCTATGCGATCTCTCCGACCCTCGTCGTATCCGCACTGGCGATGGTGGTGTTGGGCGGCGCCTACATGGGCACGCTGACGGGACTCAACACGTCGGTCCAGGTGCACGCGCCGCTCGCTGAGCGCTCGAGAATTCTCGCGCTCTACACGCTGTCGCTCTCAATGTTCTATCCCTTAGGCGCCTTCATTCAAGCCGACCTGGCGCGAGCAGTCGGCGTGCGCACCGTCACCCTCGTCGGGGCGCTCGTCCTCGCGATCGCCTTGTGCGTTGCCCTGCTCGTGCGACCACAGTTCTGGCGCGAGATGGGAAGCCCGGCTGAAGTCCCACTTTTGCTGGCAGACTAGCGCCATGTCATTCGTAGCTATCAATCCCGCGACCGAAGAGGTCATTGCCGAGTACCCCGTGCTGAGCGCCGAAGAGGTCGATCTCGCCCTTGAGCGCGCAACCACGGCGTACCACTCGTGGCGTCGAATGACGTTCGCTGAGCGAGGCGCACTGATGACTCGTGCCGCCGAGCTCATCGAGAGTGAAGTCCCCGTTATCGCCGAGCTGATGACGCTCGAGATGGGAAAGACGTTCGCCGCGGCGAAGGGTGAAGCGATGAAGTGCGCGGTTACCATGCGCTACTTTGCCGAGCACGCCGAGGAAATGCTTCGCGAGGAGAATCTTCCCACGAAGGGCTCGCGTAGCGGGGTGCGCTTTGATCCCATTGGCCCAATCTTTGCCGTGATGCCGTGGAACTTCCCGTGGTGGCAGGTCATTCGCATGGCGGTGCCGACGTTGATGGCGGGCAATACCGTCGTCTTCAAGCACGCACCCAACGTGCCCGGCAACGCGAAGTATTTAGAAGATCTCTTCGTGCGGGCCGGATTTTTTCCCGGCGTCTTGACGTCGGTCTTCGTCGACATCGAGCAGGTGCCTGACATCATCGCTGATGCCCGCGTTGCGGCAGTGACCCTGACCGGATCCGAGCGTGCCGGGCGATCGGTCGCCGAGCATGCGGGAAAGAACCTGAAGAAGTGCGTGCTCGAACTTGGCGGCTCGGACCCGTTTATCGTCGCGGCGTCCGCCGATCTCGATCTCACCGTGCCCGGAGCCGTTGCCGCACGAATTCAGAACAATGGCCAGGCCTGCATCGCGGCAAAGCGCTTCATTGTCGTGCACGAGCGCGCCGACGAGTTCATCGAGCAGTACGCGGCGGCGATGGGCGCCGTGCGACTCGGTAACCCGATGGACCCCGCGACGGAACTCGGACCACTCGTGTCGCGCGCACAGCGCGATCTGCTCGATGCGCAGGTCGCTTCCTCGGTCGACAAGGGCGCCCGCGCGCTCGTCGGCGGTTTCGTTCCGGAGGAGACCGGTTTTTACTACCCGGCGACCGTGCTCGTGGAGGTACCCGAAGACACGCGCGCCGCGTGTGAAGAGTTGTTTGGTCCCGTGTCCGTCGTTCACGTGGCGCGCGATCTGACTGACGCCGTGCGGATCGCCAACGACACGCCGTGGGGCCTTGGCGCGTCGGTCTGGGCGCAAGACGATGCCGAAATCAACCAGGCGATCGCGGAGCTCGAGGTCGGGACCGTCTTCGCCAACGCCATGGTCGCCTCGATGAACGAGCTGCCCTTTGGCGGTACGAAGCGCTCAGGATTTGGCCGTGAACTCTCCGCCTTCGGGGCGCGCGAATTCACGAACGCCAAGTCGTTCTTCGTGGCATGAGCGAGTACTACTTCGACCACGCCGCCTCGGCGCCCCGACGCGACGAGGTGACTGAGGCCATGGCTCGCTGGCAGCACGGCGTCGTTGGTAATCCCTCGGGGAGCCATCGCGCTGCGCGAGAGGCTCGCCGCGCCGTCGAGGACGCACGCGAGGAGATCGCGGGCCTCGTCGGGGCCAAGCCTGGCGGCGTCATTTTCACTGGCGGCGGCACGGAGTCGTGTCAGCTCGCCATCGTCGGCGCCGCACATCGCTACCGACGCTCGCACGAACGCTGCGAGATTGTCGTGTCGAAGATTGAGCACCACGCAGTACTCGACGCGGCGGAGATGATGGCTCGCGACTTCGATGACGTGCAAGTGCGCTACATCGACGTTGACGCGGAGGGTGTTGCGGACCTCGACTCGCTGCGCGGGGTCGTCAACGAGCACACCGCGATCGTGAGCGTGATGGCCGTTAACAACGAAACGGGCGTGCGCCAACCGCTCGACGGCGTCAACGCCGTCGTGCGCGCCGTGCCCGGTGATGCGCTGACGCACACGGACGCGGTCGCTGCGGCGCCGTGGCTGAGTCTCTCGGTCGTGACGGCGTCAACGGACATGGTCTCGATCTGCGCGCACAAGATCGGCGGACCGGTCAACAGCGGGGCACTGATCCTTCGCAATGACGCGGCGGTCGACCCGGTGACACCGGGTGGCGGCCAAGAGCGCGGGCGACGTGGTGGCACGGTCGACGTCGCGGCGGCGGTCGGTCTTGCGGCCGCGCTTCGGTTGACGGACGCGGAGCTGGCCGACGTGAACGATCGCGTGCTCGACTACCAGGAGAAGCTGGCGGCGGCCTTTAGCTACCTGCCCGGTTGCCTCGTCACCGCCGCGGGCGCCGCGCGCGTTCCCGGCACGGTGCACGTCACCTTGGACGGGCTCGCGAGTGACGAGATTCTCTTTCTCTTGGACCAGGCCGGGGTCTGCGCGTCCGCGGCCGCGAGCTGTTCCAGCGGTGCCTCAACCCAGAGCCACGTGCTCGCGGCAATGGGTGTTGCCCCCGAGCGCGCCCGGGGCTCCATCCGATTCTCGATGGGCGGAGAGACGACCGACGATGACGTCGAAGCGTTGATCAACGCACTCTCCACGGTGGTTTATCGGCTCCACGGCGAGTCCTGAGCAGAGTCCTGGCAGACTAGGGGACGTGAAAGTCCTCGTAGCCATGAGTGGGGGAGTCGATTCGTCGACGGCCGCCGCGCTCTTGATCGAACAGGGCCACGAGGTCGTCGGCGCCACTCTCAAGCTCTGGGGCGGCGTCTCGGATTCGGGGTGCTGTTCTGTCGCGGACGTCGAAGACGCGCGACGGGTTGCCCAGACGCTCGGGATCGACCATCACGTCTTTAACTACACCGAAGAGTTCGAGCGCCACGTGGTCGCGCCCTTCGTCGAAGGTCACCTCGCCGGCGGGTCGCCCAATCCGTGCATCGAGTGCAACCGCCACATCAAGTTCGACCTGCTCTTCGAGCGCGCCGTGCGCCTCGGCTTTGACGCCGTCGCGACGGGTCACCATGCCCAGGTCCTCGAGCGCGACGGCGACCACCTCCTCGTGCGCGGGGCCGATGATCAAAAGGACCAGAGCTACGTGCTCGGGTACCTCCGTGAAGATCAGCTCGCCATGCTGTTGCTGCCCATTGGACACCTCGCCAAGAGTGAGGTGCGCTCGCACGCCGAACGGCTCGGCCTTCGCACCTGGGACAAGCCGGACAGCCAAGACGTCTGCTTCATCGAGGCGTCAAAGGGCCGCGAGGTCTTTCTGCGCCAGCGCGCAACGCTCACGACGGCGAGCATCGTTGACGTCGTGACGGGCGAGCAGCTGGGGGAGAGTGCTGCGGCCGAGCTCATGACCGTCGGCCAACGTCGCGGTGTCCTCCCCGGTCGAGACGGCGAGAAGCGCTACGTCTCGCGCGTCGACCTAGCGAACCAGCGCATCGAGGTTGGTCGACTCGAGGAGATCATGGTCACCTCGGTGCGCCTCGACGAACGCTCGCTCAGCTTCAGTCACGACGAACTCGGCGATGGGACCGCGGTGCTCGCCCAGTGCAGTGCGCACGGTCGAGCCATGCCCGCAACGCTGCGCCATGACGGTCACTGGTGGCTCGAGTTCGACACCCCGTCACGTCCCGTTGCGGCCGGTCAGTCGGTCGTCATGTACCGAGTCGATGATCCCGCGGTCGTTGAGGGCGCGGCGATCGTTCTGCCTGCATGACACCCGCCGAGCGCGTGGCGTGGCTGCGAGCGGAGCTCACACGCCACAACGAGGCGTACTTTGTCAACGACGCGCCCATAATTCCCGACGCCGAGTTCGACGAGCTCGCGCGCGAGCTACGCCGGCTCGAAGAAGAGCATCCGGAACTGCGCGACGAGCGTTCGGTCTCGGGCTCTGTCGGGGCAGCGATCTCGACGACATTCTCACCGGTCGTCCACGTGGAACCAATGCTCAGCCTCGACAACGTCTTTGGTGTCGAGGAACTGACCCAGTGGAGTCAGCGAGTGGTGAAGGGTCTCGGCGCAGATCCTGAAGCGATCGTCTTTAGCGTCGAACCAAAGATCGACGGGTTAGCGCTCTCGATCACCTTTGTCGATGGCCGGTTAGTACAGGCGGCGACGCGCGGCGATGGTCGAGTGGGCGAAGACGTGACCGAAAACGTTCGCACCATCAAGAGCGTGCCCCAGACGCTGAAGGGAGTGCGTGGACGGATGGAGGTTCGAGGAGAGGTCTTTCTCGCTCGCGAGGACTTTGTCGAGATGAATCGTCAACAGATTGCTCTCGGACTCCGTGAGTTCGCGAACCCCCGCAACGCAGCGGCGGGAAGTTTGCGCCAGAAGGATCCCGCGGCGACCGCCAAACGTCCCCTGTCCTTCCTCGGTTATCAACTCGTTGACCTCGATGCGACATTGAACTTCTCCGCATACCACGAGGCGATCAAACAGCTGGGCGCGTGGGGTTTCTTCACGCCCGCCGAAGCGAAGATCGAACGCGGCGTGACGGCAATGATCGAGCGGAGCGACTGGTTCGAGCTCCATCGACACGATCTTCCCTTTGACATCGATGGCGCCGTGATCAAAGTCGACGATCTCGCCGAACGAGGACGGCTCGGCTTTACGAGTCGTGCTCCAAGGTGGGCAATCGCGCGCAAGTTCCCGCCAGAAGAGCGCACCACGCGGCTTCTCGCCATCGAGATCTCGATTGGGCGCACCGGTCGCGCCACGCCCTTCGCGGTGTTGGAGCCGGTCGTCGTCGCGGGATCTACCGTCTCCATGGCGACGCTGCACAACGAAGACCAGGTTGCCGTCAAGGACGTGCGACCCGGCGATCTCGTGATTGTCCGAAAGGCTGGCGACGTCATCCCCGAAGTCGTGAGCGCCGTGCCAGAACCCGGGAAGCGGCGAGGCAAGCAGTGGACCTTTCCCCTCAACTGTCCCGAGTGCGGTCAGCCCCTCGTGCGTCGAGGCGCCGAGAGCGACACCTACTGCGTGAATCCAACGTGTCCCGCCCAGCAGCTCGAGCAGATCGCGCATTTCGCATCTCGCAGCGCACTCGACATCGAAGGACTCGGCGAGCAGCGAGTTGCCCAACTCTTGCTGGCCGGTCTCATCGCCGACGTCGCGGACCTGTTCACCTTGCGCGTCGATGCGGTCGAAGCCCTTGAAGGATTCGCGGAGATCTCGGCGACGTCGCTCGTGCGCGAGATCGACCGCGCGAAGACGGCGCCACTGTCGCGCGTGCTCGTCGGACTCGGTATTCGCCACGTCGGTCCGGTCGCTGCCCGCGTGCTCGCACGCCGCTTTCGCACCTACGAGGCCCTGGCGGCGGCTCCGTTGGAAGAGCTCGAAGCGGTTGAGGGAATCGGCCCAATCATCGCCCAATCGATTTATCAGTATTGCCGAGAAGATGAGAACCGAGAACGAATTGCTCGCTTCATCGCGGCGGGGTTCACGCTCGAAGAAGCGGGGGAACCCGCCGCAACGGTCGTGGCGACCCTCGTCGGCAAGGCGGTCGTCGTCACCGGCTCGGTGCCCGGGTTCACTCGAGAAGAGGCGGAGGCGGCGATCGTCGCGCGCGGGGGCACGTCGCCTGGTTCGGTCTCGAAGAAGACCTACTGCGTCGTGGTCGGTGAGTCGCCCGGCGCCGCCAAGGTCAGTAAAGCCGAGCAGCTGGAGATTCCGATGGTTGACGCCAGTGAGTTCGACGCACTGCTGAAAAACGGAGAGATTTAACCCAAGAGCGCGGTACTGCCCGCAATGCGTCCATAATTACTATGGTTTAGCCGATGGCGCCTACGTTTTCTCCCGATCACTTGCTCGCGGGACGCTACCGCATTGTCCATCTGCTGGGCGTCGGTCAGACGGCTGAGGTCTACGAAGCCGAAGACGTCTCTCTTCAGCGTCGGGTCGCCGTCAAGGTGCTGCTGCCGGGACTGGCCCAACACGAGGACATCCGTCGCGCGTTTCGTGACCGCATTATTCGCGCCTCGACACTGAGTCATCCGCACCTCGCACGGGTATTTGACGGGGGTCAAGAGGCTGGCGCGATCTTCATGATCAGCGAATACCTGGGTG
This sequence comes from Acidimicrobiales bacterium, assembly GCA_036489935.1. GTDB lineage: Bacteria > Actinomycetota > Acidimicrobiia > Acidimicrobiales > RAAP-2 > RAAP-2. The sequence continues at coordinate 29,597 of DASXEU010000131.1, read as the reverse complement.
GCGGCTCGCTCGAGGACGTGCTGCGCTCTGGTCGGCGCCTGAGCGTCGATGATGGCGCGCGCCTCGGCCGCGACGTGGCGAGTGCCCTCGCATACCTGCACGAGCACGGGTTCGTCCTCGGCAATCTCTCGCCCTCGAAGCTGATTTTCGACGATGACGGCCGCGTGCGCGTGAGCGACGTCGCCCTCGCCGGACTCGCCGGTGCGTATCGAGAGCACATGACGCTCGATGACGCGCGCTATCTCTCGCCCGAGCAGGCCGTTGGCGAAGTTGCTGGACCCGAGAGCGACGTCTACGCACTCGCGCTCATTCTGTTTGAAGCGGTGACCGGATCGGCTGCGTACGAGGGGTCGACACCCGAAGCAATCCTGCGCGCTCGCCTCGACGCACCGCTACCGGTGCGCCTGGAGCTCGGCACGCTCGACATGGTGCTCGCCCAAGCAGCGGTCCCGGACCCGCGCCTGCGACTTGACGCCGCGCAGTTCTCTGGACGGCTCGGCGCGGTCGTGGGTGACGCCTCTCCGCTCATTGTGCACCCGGGTGCCGAAGAGCCACTGCTCGCGCAGTTCGAACCGCTCAAGCCCCGCAGCTCGATTGGCTTCAGTGCGCCGTCCGCCGAACAGGTGACGGGCTCATCGCCCGTCATCGCCGCAGGAGGATTTCCGAGGGCCCCACGTGGGCAAGTCTCCGGTTCTCTGGGGGCCCGAGCACCGCTCGGGCGCACGCCGCGATTCGAGCGCCCTTCTTATGATCTTCCCCGCACGGAGCGACGTCAGTGGGGCTTTCTCGTCGCCGCGATCGTCATCATCGTGCTCGCCATCGTCGCGGGCGTGCTGTGGAAAGAGGGCTTCTTCAAGAAGACGTACGCCGTGCCCAACCTGGTGGGCATGACGACCAAGCAGGCATCGAGCGCGATCGCGAACGACGGCTACACCCTCAACATCACTGACACGTACTCGCCCAAAGTGGCGGTGCACGACATCGTCTCCCAGACGCCGATTGCCGGTGCGAAGGAGAAGTCGGGTGGCGTAATCGACGTCCAAGTATCGAAGGGGCCCGCCCTCGCCGTCATGCCGACCCATCTCGTGGGAGAGACCTGCACCGCCGCGGCCGCGCAACTCACCGCGCTTCACGTGAAGTCAACCTGTCCCGCGGGGGACCGGATCTACTCCAGCGTGACGAGCGTGAACCACATCGCGCGCGTGCTGTATAACGGCGCCGCCAACCCCCTTGACGTGCCGCGAGGCGCAACGGTGATCCTCGAGCGCTCGAAGGGCCCGCAGGTGGCGACCACGACCACAACGACGGCACCTGCCACGACCACCACGACGACGACCACGACCACGACACAGCCCGCTCAAGCTGCGCGCGCCGTGCCCAACGTGGTAGGCGACGACTACGCCCAGACCGTTGCCGCCATGAAGGCGGCTGTCCTCTACTTCACGACGGAGGGCCCCGGTGCGGGGACGACCACGTGGACGAAGGTTGTGTCGGAGGATCCGATCGCGGGCACGAAGGTCGCCTACAAGTCGACAGTCATCTTGCACGTGCAGTGAGCGACACCTGCGAGCTCTGTGAAGCCGCGGTTGTAACGAAGCGATACTTCGAAGACGAGACGTGCTGGATCGGTGACTGCGAGATCTGCCTCGTGCCGATGGTCGTGTGGCGGATGCATGATCCCGACCCTCCTGAAGACGTGAAACGCCACCTTCATGACGCGCTCTCTCGCGTCGCCAACGAGGAGTTTGTCGACACGAGCTGGACCATCGACGACCACATGCGCAATATCCCTGACCATTACCACGCCCACGCGAGACCGCCATATTTCTGGCGGCGCCACATCATCTAGACAGTCGCGGCGCCCTCGTTACAATCGGTGAAGCACTGCAACAAGTAGGGGGGCTCATGGGAGCACTGGACGGACGCGTCGCCATCATTACGGGAGCGGGGCGCGGCATTGGCCGCGAGCACGCGCTGCTCTTTGCGGCCGAAGGCGCGAAGGTCGTCGTGAACGACCTCGGCGGCGGGCTCGACGGATCAACGCAGGAGGCGACTCCTGCAGAGGAAGTTGTCGCCGAGATCACCGCCTTTGGGGGCGAAGCCATCGCGAACCACGACAACGTGGCGACCTGGGATGGCGGCGAGCGTCTCATCAACAGTGCGATCGAAGCATTCGGCGACCTGCACGTGCTCGTGAACAACGCGGGCATTTTGCGCGATCGAGTGCTCGTGAACCTGAGTGAAGAGGACTGGGACTCGGTCATCAATGTGCACTTGAAGGGACACTTCGTGCCGACGCGCCACGCGGCGAGCTACTGGCGCGAGCAGGCAAAGAGCGGAAGGACGGTGCGGGCCTCCGTGATCAACACCTCATCGACCTCGGGGCTGCTCGGCAACGTGGGCCAGTCCAACTACGGCGCCGCGAAGGCCGGTATTGCCGCATTTACCGTGATCATCGCCGAAGAGCTCGGCCGCTACGGAGTGCGCGTGAACGCCATCGCCCCCGCCGCGCGCACGCGAATGACGGAGTCCACCCCGGGACTCTCGGATTACGTAGTGAAACCGCCGGATCCGGCAGTCTTTGACGTGTGGGATCCCGCCAACATCTCCCCGCTCGTAGCGACGCTTGCGATGGAGAACTGTGCAGCGACCGGGCAAGTCTTTTTCGTCCAGGGTGGCACGGTTCGCAAGTTCCAGAATTGGACGATGACCGAGACGCTCGAGAAGAACGATCGCTGGACAGTGGGCGAACTCGCGGCGGAACTTCCGACGCTCCTCGCGTAAACGACGACGCCGTCTCGCACGTGTAGGTGGCGAAGGCGACCTCGACGGACCTCGCGTCACGCAAAGAGAGTCTGAGGCGAGCCGGTAGTCTTGAGGCCTATGACCGCTGACGTACTTCCCGGCGCCGAGGCCTTTTCGCACCGTGGCACTGCCTCGGGAGTGCTCGTGCTCCATGGCTTTACCGGCAATCCCTCGTCTATGCGCCCGATCGCCGAGCGTCTGGCTGCGGCCGGATATAGCGTCGAGCTCCCGCGTCTGCCGGGTCACGGCACGACGGTTGAGGACATGATGACAACGACCTGGGCCGACTGGTCGAAGACCGCTGAGCAGGCTTACGACGAGTTGTCCGAACGCTGCGAGGGAGTTGCCGTCGTCGGGCTCTCCATGGGTGGGGGACTCGCTGCCTACCTCGCCGAAGAACGCCCGTCGCTCGCGGGCTGCGTCCTGATCAACCCGCTCGTGAAGCCGCCGACGCCCGAACTGTACGAAGGCCTCATCGGGCTCCTCGACGCGGGGGTTGCGTCGATCGATTCCATTGGCTCCGACGTGAAGAAAGAGGGCGTCATCGAAAGCTCGTATGACGCGACACCGCTCGTGCCTGCAAAGAGCCTCTTTGAAGGTATTTCATCGGTCCACCAAAAGCTGAGTGACATCACGGCACCGGTGCTGCTGCTCACGAGTCGCGAGGATCACGTCGTCACATCCGACAACGGTGACGACCTCGCTACGGGTGTGTCTGGTCCGCTCGAGCGCATCTGGCTCGAAAACTCTTATCACGTGGCGACGATTGACAACGACCAAGAGCTCGTCGAGTCCTTGACGATGGACTTCCTCGCCCGAGTCATCTAGCGATGGCAACGCCACTGCGACGTGAAGACGTCGCCAAAGTCGCGAAGCTCGCGCGCCTCGCGTTGAGCGACAGCGAGCTCGACATGTTCACCGAGCAGCTCGGCCAGATTCTGGAGCACGCGAATGACATCGCCGCGCTCAAACTCGACGATGTCGTCGCAACGGCCCACCCCTACGGTCTCATCAACGTGGTCCGCGACGATGTGCTGATCCCGTGCCTCCCCGTCGAAGACGTGCTCGCCATGGCGCCCGATGCCGAAGACGGGCGCTTTGCCGTGCCGCGAATCTTGGGGGAAGCCCCGTGAAGAGCGCTCGCGAGATCGTCCAGGATGTCAAGGGCGGCGCAACCACCGCGTCGGCTGAACTCGAGCATTCACTCGAGGCGATCCGCGCCCGCAACGAAGAGCTCAACGTCTTTGTGCACATTGACGAAGACGACGCGCGAGCAATCGCGCGCAACGTCGACGAGCGTGTCGCAAAAGGCGAGGACCCCGGCGCACTCGCGGGCGTGCCCATTGCGTTGAAGGACAACCTGTGTCGCATCGGTGTCCCGACGACTGCGGGATCACGAATTCTCGAAGGATGGAAGCCGCCCTACAGCGCGACGGTCGTTGACCTCCTGCTGGCGGCTGGCGCGGTGCCGGTGGGCACAACCAACATGGACGAGTTCGCCATGGGTTCATCCACCGAGACCTCGTACTACGGACCGACGCGCAACCCGCTCGACCCGAGCCGCGTTCCCGGTGGTTCATCAGGCGGCTCGGCGGCGGCGGTCGCTGCCAGCATGACGCCCGTCTCGCTTGGTTCCGATACCGGTGGTTCGATTCGCCAGCCCGCCGCGCTCTGCGGCGTCGTTGGTGTGAAGCCGACCTATGGACTCGTCTCGCGCTACGGGCTCATCGCCTTTGCGAGTTCGCTCGACCAGATTGGACCGTTCGCGTCCAACGTCACGGACGCGGCGCTCGTCCTGGAGGCAATTGCGGGACACGACCCGCGCGACTCGACGTCGCTGCCCGAAGTGTCGCCCTCGCTCGTCGCAGGCATTGAGGCGGGAGTTGCCGGAAAGCGAGTCGGACTCGTTCGTGAGCTCATCGAGGGCGCCGACCCCGAAGTTCTGGCCGCTGTCGAACGCGCAGCTGACGTGCTTCGCGACGCCGGGGCCACGGTCGTCGAGCTCTCTATTCCCGAGTGTCGGCTTGGCCTCAGTGCCTACTACTTGATCGCGCCCGCTGAGGCATCGAGCAACCTCGCGCGCTACGACGGCGTGCGCTACGGACTGCGCGTCGATGCCCAAGACGTCTCGGCCATGAACGAAGCCACTCGCACGCTCGGCTTCGGAGCCGAAGTGAAGCGCCGCATCATGCTCGGCACGTACGCACTCTCCGCCGGGTACTACGACGCGTACTACGGTCAGGCGCTCAAGGTCCGCACGCAGATGATCGACGCGTTCCGATCGGCGTACCGCGAGGCCGACCTGTTGCTTGGCGCGACGGCGCCGTCGGTTGCGTTTAGGTTTGGGGAGAAGACAAGCAACCCGCTCGCGATGTACCTCTCGGACGTTTTCACTATTCCCACCAACCTTGCCGGTGATCCCGCCATCTCGGTGCCCTTCGGCACGGGCGAGGCGGGCCTGCCGGTCGGTGTCCAGCTGCTCGGTCCCGGACGCAGCGAAGGACAGCTTTTGGCCGCGGCGCGCGTCCTCGAACGCGCGCGGGAGTCCTAATGACGTTGCCCAACGGATGGGAGATGGTGGTCGGACTTGAGGTGCACACGGAGCTGCGCACCACGACCAAGATGTTCTGTGGCTGCGCGAACGCGTTTGGCGCGGCGCCCAACACGCACGTATGTCCCGTCTGTCTCGGCCTGCCTGGGTCGCTGCCAGTGCTCAACGTGCGCGCGGTCGACCTCGCAATGGCAATCGGACTCGCACTGCACTCGCGGATCGGGTTTTCGACGTTCCACCGTAAGAACTACTTCTATCCCGACATGCCGAAGGATTTTCAGATCAGCCAGTACGACCTGCCCATCAACTCGGGCGGCTACCTCGATCTTCCTGACGGGTCACAAGTCACTATCGAGCGCGCACACCTCGAAGAGGACACCGGCAAGACCACACACCTCGGGGCAAGCGGGCGAATTCACGGTGCCGATCGCTCGCTCGTCGACTACAACCGCTCGGGCGTCCCGCTCGTCGAAATCGTGTCCGGTCCCGACATCCGCAGCTCGACCCAGGCCCGTCTTTACGCGTCCGAGCTACGCGGCATCCTCATCGCCACGGGCGCGTCGGATGGACGGATGGAGGAGGGCTCCATGCGCATCGACGCCAACGTCTCGGTGCGAAAAAGCGGTGCGCCCTTTGGCACACGCTGCGAGATCAAGAACCTGAACTCCCTGCGCAGTCTCGTGCGCGCGATTGACTTCGAAGCCCTGCGACAGAGCGAGCTGCTTGATGAGGGTGGCGTTGTGCGCCAAGAGACCCGTCACTGGGACGACGCGGTCGGCGCCACGTCGACGATGCGAGTGAAGGAAGAAGCCGAGGACTATCGCTACTTCCGAGAGCCGGACCTCGTGGACTTGGATCCCGACGTCGCATGGCAAGAGCGCATTCGTGCCGCACTCGGACCGATGCCGGCGGAGCGCCGACGGGCGCTGCTCGATCGGCTGAGCGAGCCAACCCCGTCACAGCTCGACGCGCTCGAGGTCGTCATTGATCTTGGTCTCGACGACTACGTGGTCGCCGCGCTCAACGGGGGCGTCGACGATGCGCTCGCGATCGCTCGCGCGGCCAACGAGATCGCGGCCGATGTTGAGCACCGTGACAATCTCACGAGTGACGCGTTCGTGTCGACGCTTCGAATGGAGTCATCCGGCAACCTGTCCGCGACGCAGGCGAAGACTGTGCTCGCAGAACTGCTCGCCAACGGGGGAGACCCTTCGTCGATTGCCAAAGCGAAGGGCTTCGAGCAGCTGTCCTCAGACTCACTCGGCGCGACGGTCGCGACGCTCATCGACGAACACCCCGACGAGTGGACGCGTTATCGCGAAGGCGACGAGAAGCTCGCCCAGTTCTTCATTGGCCAGGTCATGAAGGTCACGAAGGGTCAGGCGAACGGCAAGGCCGTCATCGCTGAACTGCAATCACGCCGGTAACGCTTTGCCGCGGCACGACTCGCCGTTGCCGAAGTTGAAGTTTGCGAGACTGAAGAAGTGATGATCCTCGCGCCCGTGCCGACCAACCGCCGTTCGTTGCGTTTCGTCCAGCTCTTCGGCGGGCTCATTCTCTACGGTGTCAGCGACGGGCTCTTGGTTCGAGCAAATCTGGGACTAGATCCCTGGGACGTCTTTCACCAGGGTCTTTCGCGCACATTCGGACTCGAGATTGGTACGTGGTCCATCATTGTCGGCGCATTCGTCCTTCTTTTGTGGATTCCGCTTCATCAGCGACCGGGAGTCGGGACCGTCTGCAACATCGTCATCGTTGGCTTGGTGCTCAATGTGACGGTCAACGAAATTCCTGCTCCCAAAGTGCTCGTGGTCCGTGTGGTCGTGATGGCAGCGGGCGTGGTGCTGAACGGCATTGCGACGGGTGCCTACATCGGCGCGGAGCTGGGACCTGGTCCGCGCGACGGACTGACGGTCGCGATCGCCGCTCGAGGAGTGTCGCTCCGGCTTGTTCGCACCTCCATCGAGCTCACGGTGCTGATAACTGGCTGGCTGCTCGGTGGCAGCGTCGGCGTTGGCACGCTGGCCTACGCTTTGTTGATCGGTCCTATCACTCACGTGACGATTCCCGCATTTCGACTCTCGAAGAGAGGTACCTAAAACGTGCCGTCGCATGATGCCCTCATTGGCATGGCGCTTGTGGCCCTCGGCATGGTGCTCATTCCTGGACCGAACATGATGTACCTCGTCTCACGAAGCGTGAGCCAGGGATATCGAGCGGGCCTCGTCTCACTCATTGGCACGTGCACGGGCTTCGTGATCTACATGGTGATGGCCAACGTTGGCATGGCGGAGGTATTCCTCGTTGTTCCCTGGCTCTACATCGGATTGAAGCTCTGCGGCGCCGGCTACCTGCTCTACCTCTCGTGGAAGACGCTGCGGCCTGGGGGAGTCGCGCTTTTTGAGGAGCGGACACTGCCGCGCGATTCACGGATGAAGCTCTTTCGGATGGGGCTCATGACCAACTTGTTGAACCCGAAGGCGGCCATCATGTATCTCGCACTCATACCGCAGTTCATTCGCCCCGACGCCGGGCACGTGCTGCTCCAGGGGTTCGTGCTGGGCACCGTACAGATCTCGGTCAGCGTGGTCGTGAACTCGGTCATCATCTGCACCGCCGGGGCACTCGCGGTCTTCATGCGGCGGCGCCCTGCCTGGATCAAGTGGCAGCGCTGGGTGACCGGCGGGCTACTCGGCGCCGTCGGCGCGAAGCTCGCGCTTGATGCGTTCACATCGGCGACCCCCTAACGCGACGGCGGTCCATCAGGGCATCCTCGCACGTACGCCTTACTCCTCGGTACTGCAGTGGTTCGTTGGATAAGTTCGCCCAATCTGCTGAAGACGGGGAGGGAGCGCGGTCACCGCTCGACAACCGGCTTGTGTGGTCCGCGTCACTGTGTTTAGAATAAACACGTGAACGCGAGTAAAGAGATTCTGGTGGTAGTAGGCGCACGGCGCCGGTAGTCACGCATTCACGTACACCGGAGGCCTCCCAAACAAGGGAGGCCTTTTTTGCATATAGGACCAAAAGGAGCGCTGTGGAACTCACAGGAGCGCAAGCACTGATCAAGAGCCTCGAACGCGAAGGGGTCGACACCGTCTTCGGCCTGCCTGGCGGGGCCATTCTGCCTGTCTACGATCCGATTCTCGACTCCTCGATTCGCCATATTCTCGTACGTCACGAGCAGGGTGCGGGCCACATGGCAGAGGGCTACGCACTCGCAACCGGCAGACCCGGCGTCGCCATGGTTACGAGCGGACCGGGAGCGACCAACATCGTCACGCCGATTGCGAATGCGCACATGGACTCGACGCCCCTCGTCATTATCACTGGCCAGGTGGCAACGGCCTCAATCGGCTCTGACGCATTCCAGGAGTGCGACATCACAGGCATCACGATGGGCATCACCAAACACAACTTTCTTATCCAGTCGGTGCACGAGATTCCCCGCGTCGTCGCGTCGGCCTTCTATTTGGCGACGACCGGTCGGCCGGGACCGGTCCTCATCGATCTGCCCAAAGACATCTCCCAATCGACGATGGAATGGTGGTACCCCGAAACGATTGAAGAGCTCGACCTGCCCGGATATCGTCCCGAGATCGCGATCGACAACGACGCGGTTGCCCTCGCGGTAGAGCTCATTTCGCAGAGCGAGCGTCCGGTCCTCTACGTCGGTGGCGGCACGCTCAAGTCGCACGCCAGTCAACAGCTTCTCGCCTTTGCCGAACGGACGAAGATGCCCGTCGTCACGACGCTCATGGCCAGAGGCGCATTTCCCGATTCGCACGACCAGCACCTCGGCATGCCCGGCATGCACGGCATGTACAGCGCAGTGACGGCAATCCAAAAGTCGGACTTGCTGATCGCGCTCGGCGCACGTTTTGACGACCGAGTGACGGGGAAGACCTCCGCATTTGCAACCGGTGCCAAGGTCATCCACGTCGACATCGATCCCGCAGAGTTCAACAAGGTTCGTCGCGTTGACGTTGCGTTGCAGACCAATGTTGCGGCGGCACTGACGGCGCTCGACGAACTGGGTGCGACTCCGCTCAATCTCGACGTGTGGTGGAAAGAGATCCGCACGTGGCAAGAGCGCTATCCGCTCTTCTACGAGGAGCCCACTGTCGAAGGACCGCTGCGGCCCCAGCACGTGATCGAGGCGATCGCGCGCGCGGCGTCACCAGGCACGATCGTGGCTGCCGGTGTGGGTCAGCACCAGATGTGGGCGTCCCAGCACTGGCAGTTCGAAGAGCCCGGCACCTGGGTGAACTCCGGTGGCGCGGGAACGATGGGCTTCGGTGTGCCCGCCGCGATTGGCGCCAAGGTCGGTCGCCCCGATCGCACTGTCTGGTGCATCGACGGAGACGGATGCTTCCAGATGACCGCGCAGGAGCTCGTGACGGCCCGTGCCGAAGGCATCCCGATAAAGGTTGCCATCTTGAACAACGCGTACCTGGGCATGGTTCGCCAGTGGCAGGAGATGTTCTACGAGGAGCGCTACTCCGAGGTGTACCTGAGCGCCGATCTGCCCGACTACGTGAAGTGGGCAGAAGCGATGGGGTGCGTTGGTCTGCGTGCCCACAACCTCAAAGAGATGCACGAGGTGATCGCGCGCGCGAACGAGATCAACGACGTGCCGGTCGTGATCGACTTTCGCACGGACTCCTCGGAGAAGGTGTTTCCGATGGTCGCCTCGGGGGCGAGCAACGACGACATCATGGTTCACCCGATGCAGCGCGGCGGCGCCTAGTGAGCCCCGAACCAATCGAAGGCGAGATGGATCCGACGCCAGTGCGCCACCACATCCTCTCGGTCCTCGTCGAGAATAAGGCGGGCGTCCTCGCTCGAATCGCCGGACTTTTCGCTCGGCGCGGTTTCAACATCTACTCGCTGGCGGTCGCACCCGCTGAGGGTCACGCCCGCTTTTCACGCGTCACCATCGTCGTGGACGCACAGTCCGCACCGCTAGAGCAGATCGTCGAACAGCTGGGCAAGCTCGTTAACGTCGTCGCCATCACCGACCTCGCCCCGAAAGATGCCCTCGAGCGCGAGTTGCTGCTCGCGACCTTGAGTGTCGACGACGACAACCGTACGATGGTCCTCGACATGGCCGCCAACACCGGGGCGTCGATTGTGGACGTGAACGGCGCATCAGTGACGGTCATGCTGGCCGGCACCCCGAGCGCGTGTAATCGCCTCGAGCGAGAGCTCGAACGCTTCAACGACGTGGCGCTCCAGCGTACGGGTCGGGTAGCACTCCCTAGACTTGGCCAGACGGCGAGGGCCAAAACCAAAGAGAAAGTTTGAAGATGACCACGATGTACTACGAGAAGGACGTCAATCGCGACATCCTCAAGGGCAAGAAGATTGCGATTCTCGGCTACGGCTCCCAGGGCCACGCCCACGCGCTCAACCTCCACGAGAGTGGCTACGACGTACGCGTTGGTCTTCGCATGGAGTCCTCCTCGGTGCACAAGGCTGAAGAAGCGGGACTGCGCGTGCTCTCCATTGCGGACGCCTCGAAGGAGGCCGACGTGATCATGATCCTCGTGCCCGACACCGAGCAGCAGCGCACCTACGACGCGGAAATTGCGCCCTACCTTACTGTCGGCAAGATGCTGATGTTCGCCCACGGGTTCAACATTCGCTTCAATTTGATCAAACCGCCCGCCGATGTCGACGTCACGATGATCGCGCCGAAAGGCCCCGGTCACCTCGTGCGCCGCACCTACGTAGAAGGCGGCGGTGTTCCCGCGCTCATCGCAATTGACCAAGACGCGACCGGGCACGCCCAGGAAATTGCATTGGCTTACGCCGACGGCATCGGGGCCACGCGCGCCGGCGTGCTGGAGACAACGTTCTCCGAAGAGACAGAGACGGACCTGTTCGGTGAGCAGGTCGTGCTCTGTGGTGGCGTGACGGCACTCGTGCGAGCGGGCTATGACACCCTTGTCGAGGCCGGCTATCAGCCCGAAAGCGCGTACTTCGAGTGCTTGCACGAGCTGAAGCTCATTGTGGATCTCATGTACGAAGAAGGCATCACCGGCATGCGCTTCAGCGTCTCGGACACCGCGGAATATGGCGACATGACGCGCGGTTCGCGGGTCATCAACGATGCCGTAAAGGCCGAGATGAAGACGATCCTCACCGAGATCCAAGACGGCACATTCGCCGCGGAATGGATTCAGGAGAACGAGATCGGACGCCCGCGTTACCGTGAGCTTCGCGAAGCGGGCAAGAACCACCCCATTGAGAAGATCGGCGCTGATTTGCGCGAGATGATGCCCTTCGTCTCCGCGGGTAGGCAGAAGGTCTCTGACGTTTCGGGCGGCGACACCGACGAGAAGTAACGCGACATCGGCATACAAAATATTTTGAAGTAGCAACAACTCGGCGCATCGACACATTCACGAAGGTGTCGATGCGCCGAGTTGTACGTTGCGATGCATTGACGTCACGGACTCGTTACTCATTGCATCATCACGAACAACTTCATTTCCATACGAGAAATTTTTTTTGCGCAGAATATTGAATTGACGTTACAAATTGACGTGAATGTGTGGGACGCGCGTCATAGCCTTCGTATCGGATAGAAATCAACTTCATCCGTTCAACCCTCCCGGAGTTCACTGTGCGTCTTCACCCGCTGCGCCTGCTCGTTCCTTTTTCGCTAATCGTGGGCGGCCTTGCCGTCGGCGCCGCGGCCGCACCGGCTGGCGCAACAGGTGGTACGAATCTGTTGACTGAGACGTTCCAGAATTCGGCGACGACGAGTTCCGGGTGGCAGATGCCAGTCGGCAGCTCTGGAGTGTGCTTGACGGCAGGGTCGGATACGAGCGGTACACCGATTCCGGACTGCGGCGGAGGATCGCCCGACGCCGAGGGTAGCGGGGCATTGCAACTGACGGACAACGCGGGAGGTGCGGTCGGCACGGTGTACAACAGCGTCGCGCTCCCAACGAGTAACGGGCTCGACGTTACGTGGGACTCGTATCAGTTCAACGGCACTTCTCCTGGTGCGGACGGCATCTCCTTCGACCTTGCGGCCGTGAACCCCGCTGACCCCGTGCCCCCTTCGACAGTTGGTCCCTCAGGAGGATCACTCGGCTACGCGACGGACGGTGGCGTCGACGGCGTTCCCTACGGCTACCTTGGTTTTGGTGCGGACGTGTTTGGAAACTTCGAAAACAGCTCGTTTGGTGGGACTGCCTGCACACCGACTACCCCGGCGGCATCTGAGTCCATGGGTGTGCGCGGACCGGGAAATGACACGACGGGCTACTGCCTAATTAGCCAACAGCAGTTGGTGAGTCCCTCGACGTTTGACGATCCCAGCGCGACCTCGCGCACGGGTCTTCAAGTACCCGAGGAAGTGGTGATTAACCCCTCCTCCACGCAGACTGTGACTGCCGAATCCTCGGGAGTAACGGTCTTGCCGGACCACTGGATGTTCGCAACTGATCCTTTGAGAAGTGATGCACCCGGAAACATTTCGACGGGATGGATAGATCTCGAGGGAGTTCTGCCGACCGATCCAGTTGGCGTAAATACCGACTGGTTGGACTCATCAGGCCTGCCGCAGGAGCTTGCTTTCGGCTGGGCTTCCTCGACCGGCGGGTCGAACGAGTTTCACCAGATCAACTTCCTTCAGGCGCAGAGCTTGACGCCGTCACCGTCGCTCGCGCTGACGAACACGGACAGCGACAGTGGAGACGTGCCAGCCAATTCGAACGCGACGATTACTTTGACCCCATCAGTACCTTCGGGCAGCGCCGAAAGTGAAGGTCAAACGGTCATCGTAAGCGACACGCTTCCTTCGTCGTTGACGCCAGGCTTGGCGACAGGAACTGATTGGACATGCACGACGACTGGGCAATTGGTGTCATGTTCGTACAACGGGACAACGCCGATAGCCCCGAATACGACATTGCCATCGATCTCCATCACGGCGACGGCGTCATCTACACCAGGCCACTTCACGAACTCTGCGGACGTGAGCTCATCGGACGCCGCACCCGCGACGGCCACCGACAGCGGAACGATCGCCCAGGCTGCGCAGTCAATTGCGTTCACGAACACGCCTCCCGTCTCGCCACTTATCGGCGCTACGTACACCGTTGCGGCGACCGGCGGCGCGTCAGGTAACGCCGTTACGTTCAGCGTCGACAACACATCGACGTCGGGCTGCACGGTGAACTCGAGCACCGGTCTTGTGACGCTCACCTCGCCACAAGGCACATGCGTCATCGACGCAAATCAAACGGGTGACACGGCGTACTCAGCAGCGACCCAAGTGCAACAGGCTGTCACATCAAGGACCGCGAGCGAACAGATCATCACGTTCACGAATACGGCGCCGACGTCTCCTCAGGTCGGAAGTACCTACACAGTGACGGCGGCGGGCATGACGTCGAGCAATCCCGTCACCTTCACAGTTGATCCGACCTCGACGTCGGGGTGCACGGTCAATGCCACGACGGGCCTTGTGACGCTGAGCGCACCGGCGGGAACGTGCGTCATCGATGCGAATCAGTCGGGGAGCGCGGAGGCGCAACAAAGTGTGACGAGCACAACGCAACCGGCTCCGCCGAGCGCCACGATCACTTCACCGTCGACGGGCGGAACATACTCGCTGGGCAAGAAAGTGACCACGACCTTTTCATGCGCGGATGGCGCAGGTGCGCCTGGTGTATCCAGCTGCTCCGACGGAACGTCGACCAATGGATCCGGAGTGCTTAACACGTCCTCTCCCGGTACGTTCACCTACACGGTGACGGCTACCTCGAAAGACGGGCAGAGAGCATCGACGTCTATTCACTACAAAGTGGTGGCTCCTTCGCTTTCGCTGATCATCTACTTCGCCAACAACTCCTGGGCGCTGAGCGCGAAATCGAAATCGCAGCTGAGCGCCTTTGCCAGCGCCGCGGTCCGTGATCATCTGACGACGTTCGACGTGCGAGGCTTCGCCAGCTCCACGGGGCCGCTCGAGAACAATGTTCATTTGGGCACGCAACGAGCGCAGTCCGCCTGGACCTACCTCGAGGGCCGTTTTCGGGTCCTCGGAGCTCGCAGTGCTTCGGCGCTCGTCACCGGGTACGGCGGTTCAAAGTACAACGTGCGGCCCGATACCGCTGCAGGGAATCGTCGCACGGAGATCACCGCCAGCTGAGATTTACGAAGCGCACGCACGCAGAAAGTCAGAGAAAAGCAATGGTGTTGCGTCGCCGGTAGATGATCAATCACGAACGGCGTTGTCGCGCCCAATGAAAAGGGTGCGTGACGCCATCGTGGGACGGGCGTCTCGAGGGCATTATTCACGGCGGCTACATTTGATTTTGCGCCTGCGGGCGGAACCTCACGCACTTGAAAAGGAATAGAAATGCAACTGACGATCATCGGCGCCGGAGCAATCGGAGGCACCGTTGGTGCCCACATGGCTCGAAGTGGACACGACATCGTGCTGTGCGATCTTGACGCCGACCACGTCGCTGCCATCAATCGCGACGGGCTCACTATCGAGGGTCCCGTCGAGAACTTCACCGTGGCGGTCAAGGCCATCACGCCGGATCAGCTTCCTGACCAGATCGAACACGTTGCCATTGCGGTGAAGAGTCACCACACAGACGCGGCGGCTGCGCTAGTTCGTGGGCGCATCGCGCCCGACGGATACGTCGTCAGTTTTCAGAATGGCCTGACCGCCGACATTCTCGCCGAAGCAGTTGGGCGCGACAAACTACTCGTCAGCTTCGTTAACTTCGGCGCGGACTACTTGAGTCCCGGGCACATCATCCAGGGCAACATTGGCACCTTCCGCATCGGTGAGCCGTTCCAGAATGTCATCACGGATCGGGTGCGCGAGCTCGTTGACGCGGTGCCCTATGCCGTTGCGACGGACAACATCATGGGCTTTCTCTGGGGCAAAGAAGCGTACGGCGCAATGCTCTATACCGGCGCCGTCTCTGACCTCTCGATTGCCGACCACTTGGAAGACCCTCGCTACCAGGAGTTGATGATTGCGGTAGCCCGCGAAGTGCTCGCGCAGTCCCCGGTGAAGACCGAGAACTTTGACGGCTTTGAAGCGGATGATCTCGAAGGCTCGCTGGCTCGTCTCGTCACCTTCAATCGCGAGACCGCGAAGACGCACAGTGGCATCTACCGCGACCTCATGGTGCGCAAGCGCAAGACCGAGGTCGATGACCTCATGCGCGACCTCAAAGGCCCGCTCACCAACTATGTGGGTGAGATCATTCATGCCATTGAGCGTGGGGAGCGCACGTGCGAAGTTGAGAACCTCGAGCTAATGAACGCCTACGAGCGCACCGAACGTCTCGGCCGCCCGCTCAATGCGGTGGTCGACATCCTCCCCGCTCCCAAGCGAAGCGCGGAGGGGCCGTTGCACGGCGTCGCCATTGCCGTGAAAGACCTGATCGACATCGAAGGGGTGACCCGCGGCAGCGGAAACCCGGGGGCCAAGCTTGGTGCGCCCGCGAAGGCCGACGCGCCCATCATCACGCTGCTTCGTGACGCGGCGGCGGACGTCTACTGCACGACCTCGCTGCTCGAGTACGCGGCGGGAGCGCTGCACCCCGACGTGCCAGAAGCGCTGAACCCCTTTGATCCCTCGCGTACGGCGGGGGGATCGAGCGGAGGATCCGCGGCGCTAGTCGGCGTCGGCGCCTGTGAGGTTGCCCTCGGCACCGACACCGGGGGATCGATTCGCCTCCCCGCGCACTACTGCAATGTGGTGGGTTTCAAGCCGACCTTTGGCGCCTTGTCGGTAGACGGCGTCCAGCCCCTCGCCCCGTCGCTTGATGGCGTCGGACTGCTCGCGAAGAACGTCGAGATCACCCAGCGTGTCTTTAGCGCGGTAAGTGGACAGGCCCTTGCGCCGTCGCCACGCGGGAAGTTGCGCGTCGGCGTCTTCATGGATCAGATCAACGATCCTGCGGTCAGCGACGACGTGCGAACGAGCCTCCTGCAGGCGCTCGCGAAGCTCCGCGAAAGCGCGGATGTGCGTGAGCTCGATGACGCCACCTTCGTCGCTATCCGTCCGACGATCGACGACATCATCCTCTACGAGGCGTGGCAGGTCCACGGCGAGCTCGCAACCTCTGACCCGTCGCACTTCGGGCCCGAAACGCTGCGTCTCTTGAACGCGGCCTCAGCCACCACGCGCGAGCAGTACGACGCGGCCCTCGCACGCCGGGACGAACTGCTCCCCGCCGCAGCCGAGTGGTATCGCGACATCGACGTACTGCTCACGCCGGCCGCCCCCTACGTCGCTCCGGCGACGACGCCGCCCATCGACACCCCCGAGGGCCAGGCAGAAGGCATGTTCACGGGCCCGTTCAACGTGACCGGTGATCCCGCCATCGTCGTGCCGTGTGGCTTCACCGCCGAGGGCCTTCCGGTCGGACTGCAGTTGTCCGCGCCCCGAGGCGCTGACATGGCGTTGCTCGCTGCCGCGCTCGTCGTTGAAGCAACCCTCGCTGACGAGCACTAAACCTCTGCGGTACCAACCTTCATCAAGGGAGATCATTCGTGAAATCGGTACCGATCATCATTGGCAGCGAGCGAAGTGAGGCGGGACTCCCCGCCGGAGCAAAACTCCTTGCGGAGGGCGCCTCAGCACTCGACGCCGTCGAGGCGGCGCTTCGACGGTGCGAGGACAATCTGAGCGATCACTACGTGGGTACGGGAGGTCTGCCGAACGCGCGGGGGGAAGTAGAGCTCGACGCCTCGGTCATGGTCGGCTCAAGTCGCGCGTTCGGTGCAGTCGGGGCCGTCAAGGGCTTCGCGAATCCGATCTCGATTGCTCGCCGGGTGCTCGAGAAGCTTCCCCAGCACTGTCTGCTCGTGGGTGAAGGTGCGGAGCTCTTCGCTGAAGAGGAGGGGTTCGAACGAAGCGAGCTCTTGACCGACGAAGCGTGGCAGCTCTTTCGTGACGCGCTGGTGCCTTCAGGCGAGGCGGTCGAGGGTGAGCAGACGCTCGCGTCGAAGGGTGATGACATCTATCGCACCACTGCGGTCGCGTTGGTCAACCGCTTTCGACCCCACGACGGACCATGGGGGACGATCAACGTCATCGCGCTCGATGAGAGTGGCGAGCTCGTGGTCGGCGTCTCGACGAGTGGATATCCGTGGAAATTCCCGGGTCGCATCGGTGACTCCGCGATCCCAGGCGCGGGCAACTACTGCGACCGTCGCTACGGCGGGGCCGCGTGCACCGGGCGCGGCGAGTTGAGCATGCGCATCACGGGCGCGCGCATGGTCGTTGACAATCTGGCTCGCGGCGAAGAACCCGAGGCGGCTTGTCGGTCGATGCTGGCAGAGGCAGTGACCGTGCCGGACTTGTTTCGAGCGGAGCTGCGCACGTTGTGTCTCACCCCTGACGGGCGACACGGGGGAGCCGCCGGTCAGGCTAACTCGACCTACAACGTCATCAGTGCCGCTACGGGCGAGCTCGAAGTCCGCCCGCGCGTGCGGCTATGAAGATCTTCATCTCTTCGGATATGGAAGGGACCGCGGGTGTCGTCGATTGGGACCACGTCAGGGTGGGCGGGCCGCGCTATCCCTACTACTGCGAGCTCCTGACGAACGAAGTGAATGCCGCCATCGAAGGCGCGATGCGTGCGGGGGCCGATGAGTTCCTCGTCAACGACTCACACTCGAAGATGGCGAACTTGAAGCCGAGTGAGTTGGCTGGTTCGGCGCGTTACCTTTCTGGCCGCGTGAAGCCGATGTACATGATGCAGGGCTTGGATGAGACCTTCGATGCGGTCTTTTTTATCTCGTACCACGGTTCGATGTCGAGCCAGGGCTCGGCACTCTCGCACACGTACTTTCCAACGGCCTTCGCCCAGATCTCCATCAACGGCATCATTGCTGGCGAGGCGGGCATCAACGCATTGGTCGCGAAGGCGTACGGCGTTCCGGTGGCATTGATCACGGGTGACGCGATCACCGCGCAGGAGATGTCGCCCTTCGCGCCGAGCGCTCGCGCGGCCGTCGTCAAGAACTCGATTTCTCGTTTTGCTGCCGACTCAATGCACCCGAAGGAAGCGTGCGAGCTGATCAACGAGCAGGCGTTCCAGGCCGTGTCCTCGCTGGCCACGGCCGACCAGGTTGCCGTCTCGACACCGACGACGATGGAGATCGATTTTCGAACCAGCGACTACGCGGATCTCGCATCGCGAGTCGCCGGTGTGAAGCGTGAGGAGGCTCTGCGCTGCTCCATCACTCTGGAGAGCCCCCTGGAGCTCTACCGAACGTTCATCACGGTCGTGCTGCTCTGCAGGGGGCTCACCGAGTAGTTCACTCAGGCAGTGTCGCCAGGAAGTCGCGCATCGTGCTCTGGAACAGCTCGTACTCTTCGTGCTGTGGCGAGTGACCGGACTTCTCAAAGATGACGAGCTTCGAGTTGGGGATCAGTGACGCGATGGTCTCCGCTGAGGAAACTGGCGTCACCCAGTCCGTGCGTCCAACCGTCACGAGCGTCGGAGCCGTGATGCTGGGTAGCTGCGGACGCAGGTCGTAG
Organism: Acidimicrobiales bacterium; assembly: GCA_036489935.1. GTDB lineage: Bacteria > Actinomycetota > Acidimicrobiia > Acidimicrobiales > RAAP-2 > RAAP-2. The sequence goes on along the minus strand of DASXEU010000131.1, from coordinate 10,704 downwards.
TTGGGCATGTTGTAGAGGAAGCACCAGTTGTGCGCCTCGTGGCGGTAGATCCGCTTCTCGACGTCTGCGTTGGACTTCTCTTCGTTGTACTCAAAGTCGTAGAGAGGAATGATGTCCTTCCAACGCTGCTTGAGGTCCTCGTCGTCGTAGATCTCGCCGCGCCAGTAACGGTTGAAGTTGTCCCAGTTGATCTCAACGCGGTCCTGGTTGCGTGCGTTCTCGTACGCACGGTCAAGGTTCGACTTGTCAGCTGACGTGTCGCGCAGGATGACGGCACGCGTGTGCTCGGGGTAGGCGATGGCGTACTCCAAGGCAATGAAACCGCCGTAGGAACCGCCCGTGACGATGATCTGGTCGACCTCGAGCCACTCACGGAGCCCGTCCACGTCCGCAGCCCACTGGGCGTGGGAGAACGGAGGTTTGCCCTCACTCTCACCGCAGCCGCGCGCGTCGAATACGACCACGCGATATTTGTCGGCGAGCGGTCCGAAGGTGGACTTGGGCTCTTCGAGTGAGCCGATTCCGCCACCGCCGTGATGGGCGATGAGTACTGGAGCGTCCTTATCGCCGAGTACCTCTACGTTGAGTTCGTTGTCGTTGATGGTGACGCGCACAGCATTTCTCCTTTGGTTGGATGGTTTGGGTAAAGCGGGGTTTAGACGGGCGTCAGCTGTTGGTTGATCCAGCGTTCGACCATGGAGCCGAGTACGTCGAGGGGGACCGCGCCGCTGCCCAGCACGATGCCGTGGAACGCGCGCACGTCAAAGGCGTCCCCGAGTCGGCCTCGCGCATCTTCGCGCAGTCGGCCAATCTCGAGACGGCCGATCATGTACGCGAGCGCCTGTCCAGGCCAACCGATGTAACGGTCGATCTCGTTGGCGACGTTCGCCGCGGTCGTCGCGGTGTGGCTCCACATGAAGTCAACCGCCTGCTGACGCGACCAGTTGTAGAAGTGCATGCCAGTGTCGACGACGAGACGACACGCTCGCAGCGCGTCAAACGACAGCATGCCGAGGCGCGCGAGGTCTGACGTGTAAAGGCCCATCTCGTCGGCGAGCCGCTCGCTGTAAAGCCCCCAGCCCTCGATGAAGCCACAGAGCTGCGCGTCGAGATAGCGACGGTAGTCCGGCAGGTCCGTCAACGTCTGACCCGTTGCGATCTGGAGATGGTGACCCGGCGTGCTCTCGTGAAACGCGAGCGCCTCATACTCGTAGGTGAACTTCTCCTCGGGGTTGATCGTGAGCACCCAGTGGGTACCGGGGCGCGAGCCGTCGGTCGCGGGGGACACGTAGTGCGCGAGCGCTGCGCTCTTCGCTTCGATCGGGTGGATCTCTTCGATGGTGCACTCAGCGATTCGATACGGCGGGAACCAGTCATCACGGGCCGCTTCGGCGCGCTCAAGTGCGCCGGTGACGGCGTCGACGATTTGGCTCGCGTCAGTAAAGCGAAGCGAGCGGTCTTCACGCAGCCGACTCAGAATGGTCGGTACATCACGCTCGCCAAGCACCTTCTCGCCGAGCTCAGCCCATTCGAGGTCGAGCTCGGCCAAGCGGTCAAGTCCGATCTGATGAATCTGCTCGGGTGTGAGGTCGGTCGTCGTCTGGCGACGGACTGCGAGCGCGTAGGACACGTCGCCCTTTGGCACATTGAGCAGCCCCACGTGCTCGTCGTCGCGAACTTTGCCGTCGAGCAGCGACGTGAACAGCTCACTGAGTCGTGCGACGGCGGGGCGAACCGAATTCTCGACGATCGAACGCGACGTCGCAAGGAACGCCTCTCGATCGATCTCGGGCCCGATGTTCGGGTTGGCCAGCGTGTCCTCTTCGAGCGAGAGCTCGAGGTGACCGTTCAGTTGATCGAGTGATCGAGTTACCCCCACGCGCGTCGAGAGGCGGCCCTCGCCAGTTGCCGTGCGGAACCGCTCGGTAATCGCGTCGAAGTAGGCCCCGAGGCCCGAGAGCCGGGTGAGATATGCGTCGCGCGAGGCGTCATCGACGACACTTGCCGATGGCACGCACATGAAGACCATTGAATGCGGCGACGAGTAGCTCTCGGAGGACGCATCGGTCTCCCAAATTCCCTCTTCGAGGTCAATTCGTGCGCCCCACGCGAGTCGCGCGAGGACTGCCGCATTGACTCGTTCGGCCTCGCTCAGCTCGTAAACGTTGACCTTGCTGACACGGGCTTCGAGATCGCGCAGCGCAGCAACGCCGCGCGCGCTGCCCTCTCGACTCGGATCCGGCAACAGATGGTCGTAGCCGTTGATCCCGAGCAGGGTCGCCGACAGGGGGTCGAGGGTGTTTTGCAGAACGAAGAACTCTTCGCTCAGTTGTGCCAATTCTTTGCTCGCTTCAGTCACGGGCGTACCACTTTCTCAAGTCGATGGGGTCCTTCGGCGAGGGAGCGCCAGAGCTCTTCCCACGCACGTATTCCTTCGCGAATCCGGCGGATTCGCATGAACTCATTGGGTGCGTGCAACTTCTCGTCGGCCGTGGAGAACGAGAAGAACAGCGTCTTTGCGCCGAGCACTCGTTCCATCAAGGTCGTGGCCGGAAGCGTTCCGGCGATGCACGCCAGCAGCACGGGCGTGTCTGGATACACCGACTCGAGCGCCTGGCGACCCGCGCGAATGGCGGGATGGTTGGCGTCGATGGTGTAGGCGGGCGTACCGTGCGAGTCGCGCTTGACGCGAACTTTGAGACCTGGAAGGTCGTAGTTCGTGATGTGACGTTCGATCGCGTCGATGACGTGTTCGGGGTCCTGACCAGGAACCAGTCGACACGAGACGTGTGCTCGCGCGATGTGGGGGATGACCGTGTACTTGCCACCGCCATCGATGCCGTTGACCTCAAGTGTCGGGCGCTCCCAGAGACGTTCGAGCGTCGAGTATCCCGGTTCACCGAACGTCGTTGCGACGCCGAGGTTGCCTCGATACTCGGCTTCGTCCCAGCTGACCTCGGCGAGTTCTTTACGGCGCTCATCGCTGAGCGGCGTAATCCCGTCGTAGAAACCGTCGACCGCGACCGCGCCCTCGTGGGTGTGCAGACTCGCCACAAGTTCGGCCAGTCCGTGGATGGGGTTGGCGACGGTGCCACCGAATCGTCCGGAGTGAAGGTCGATATTCGCACCTTCGACGACGATGCTGAACGTCACGAGACCCTTTGACATGAGCGAGAGCGACGGTTCGCTCGGTCGCCACATCGCTCCGTCGGCGGAGATGACGAGGTCAGCCGCGAGCTCGGCGGCGTGTGCTTCGACGTACTGCGCGAGGTGCGGGCTGCCGATCTCCTCTTCACCTTCAAAAAGGAATTTGACGTTGAGCGGCAATCGACCCTCGTCGCGCAAGAACGCCTGAGCGGTCTTCAACACCACAAACACAGGACCCTTGTCGTCGGTGACGCCGCGTCCGCGCATGACGTCGCCTTCGACGGTCAGTTGGAACGGCGGCGTGATCCACTCATCCAGATCGCCGGTCGGCTGCACGTCGTAGTGGCCGTAGACGAGGATGGTGGGCGCGTCGGGATCGGAGATCCACTCGCCGCGAACCAGCGGGTGACCACCGGTTTCGTCGACGTAGGCGTTGGCAAAGTCGAGCTGGCTCGCGAGCCAGCTTGCAGCGCGGTGCATGACCTCGGGCGTCGCGTCACGAGAGATGCTCGGGATGTTGACGTATTCGGTCAGCTCTTCGATGTACTGCTCATCAGTATTAGTAGAGAGCATGGCCGCCGTCGATCGAGAGTGTCTGACCGCTGATCCAGGACGAAGCCGGCTTCACGAAGAAGCGAACGCCGTTCGCAATGTCATCAGCTTCACCGAGGCGACCGGTCGGAATCTTTTCGAGCAGGGCGGCCTGTCCGGCTTCGCCGTAGCTTTCCCATTGAGCGATCGAGGTCGGGTTCGAAAGCACGAAGCCCGGGGCCACGCAGTTGACGGTGATGCCGAAGTGTCCGAGCTCGTGGGCCATCTGGCGAGTGAAGCCGATCTGGCCGGCCTTCGCGCTGGCGTAGGCCTGGATGCCCGTCAAGCTCACGCTGCGTCCCGCGCCGGATGAGATGTTGACGATGCGACCCCAGCCGCGCTCCTTCATGCCCGGTACGACGGCGCGTACGCAGATAAAGGTGCCGGTCAGGTTTGCGTCGACGACGTCGTGGAACTGCTCGTCGGTGACTTCCTCAATGGGACGACCAATCTGGCCACGCACGCCACCGGCGCTGTTCACCAAAATATCGGTACCTCCGATGCTCGCCACGAACGCGTTGACGGCTTTCGAGTCGGTGATGTCGACGGTGTCCTTGTCGATCCCGTGCACGGTTGCGCCATCTTCGGCCAGTCCCTCGGCGATTGCTCGACCGATTCCCTGGGCCGTACCCGTAACGATGGCCACTTTGCCTGCTAGCGGTTGTACTTGTGTCATTAGTGCTTCACCCATCCTGATTCAATAATCGTTCGTACTTCTTGGACCCCAGCGGCCCACACTTTCTCCATCATCTCGTCCGGCGCCTCGTACGGTCCGCCCATGCTGCCGTCGGGGGAGAGTTCGCGAATCGCGTCCGGTCCAAGATTCATCAAGAGCTCACGCGCGACGACCGGAATCGGCTCGGGCGCGGGTGCGCCAGGAATTCGCGTCCAAGGAAAGTTCTCCACCCACGCGCCGTGCATCTGGTCGACGCAGAACTCGTTGGCGACTTCGGCGGTCTTTGGTCCGTTGTACCAGCTGTGAAAGAGCACTTGGACTTCGTTCTCGCGCGGCTGACAGAGCCACTCGCGCACAAGACCGCCAACGGGAGCATTCCCACCGTGGCCGTTGATGATGGCGATGCGTCGAAAGCCACTGTGCGACAGGCAGTCGAGCACGTCACGCATGACTTCGATGTACGTCGACAGACGCAAGCTCATCGAACCGGGATACGACGTGAAGTAGGGCGCCATGCCGAAAGGAATCACCGGCAGCACCGGAATTCCGAGCGGCTCTGCCGCTTCGACCGACACTCGTTCGGCGAGAATTGCGTCCGTACCGAGCGACAAAAAGCCGTGCTGCTCAGTGGATCCGACGGGCACGACGATCCGATCATCGTGCTGCAAATACTCTTCGATCTGCATCCAGTTGTTATCCCACAGGCGCACGGGGGTCTCCTTCAGTTGAAATATGACGACTCATTTCAATCTATCGAGTGATCGCGAAGTGGTCCGCTTGATGTCACAGCGCGCGTCGCAATCGCTCGATCGTCGCGCACGAGAGCAAACAGAATGTGAAGTCGTTGTACGCTGGGCCTACATCGTGCACGTCAATGCGGTCGAGTGACCGGGGGGCACCGGTGGGACTCGAACAGGAGAGCGCGTGAGTCGCATTTTGGACATCAAGGACTTAACCGTCAAAATTGATATGCGTCATTCGGCCGTAGCACCGGTCGGCGGCGTCAGTTTGCACGTCGAAGCAGGTGAAACACTTGGCATCGTCGGCGAGTCTGGCTGCGGCAAATCGATGACCGGGCTATCGATTCTGAAGCTCTTGCCACCGGGGGGACACATCACCGGCGGCAGCATCGACTTCATGGGCAAGGATCTCGCGAAGTTGTCCCACGAGGAGATGCAAAAGATCCGCGGCAACGACATCGCGATGATCTTCCAAGACCCGATGACCTCGCTGAACCCGACGAAGAGCATTGGTGACCAGGTCGCCGAGCCCGTCATCATCCACCGCGGGGTCAGCAAGAAAGAGGCACTCGACCGTGCCGTCGAAGTGCTCGGGCTCGTGGGACTCCCTCGCCCCAAAGAGCGTTTGCATGACTTCCCCCACCAGCTTTCGGGCGGTATGCGTCAGCGCGTCATGATCGCCATGGCGCTCGCGTGCGATCCCAAACTGCTGATCGCGGACGAGCCAACGACCGCTCTTGACGTCACCATTCAGGCTCAGATCCTTGAATTGCTCAGTGATTTACAGCAAAAGCTCGGCATGTCCGTCATCCTCATCACCCACGACATGGGGGTGATTGCGGGACGCACGGACCGAGTGCTCGTGATGTACGCGGGCAAAGTCGTTGAAGCAACCTCGACGAAGTTGCTTTTTGACGAGATGCGCCACCCCTACTCCCAGGCGCTGCTCGCGTCGATTCCTCGGCTCGAGCAAGACAATCGTCAGCGCCTCCACAGCATCCCGGGTCTGCCGCCGGACCTCACCAATCCGCCCGTGGGCTGTCGATTTGCGCCGCGCTGTGCGAGCGCGACCGACAAGTGTCGCCTCGAAGAACCGCCGCTCGACGGATTGAACGCTGAGCACGTGTTCGCGTGCTGGCACCCGATCGACGGACCGCTCGACCTTTCTGCGTCGCGCAGAACTCGTCAAGACGCGGAGGCTGTGGAAGAGTCGCCGGTCCTGCTCGAAGTCAAGAATCTCGTGAAGGAGTTTCCGGTCGGCGGCGGTCTCTTCTCTCGACGGAGGGGCGCCAAGGTGCACGCCGTCTCTGACGTGACCTTCAGCGTCAAAAAGGGCGAAACATTCGGTCTCGTCGGCGAGTCGGGCTGCGGCAAGACAACAGTGGGTCGTCTCATCACTGCGCTCGAACACAGCGATTCGGGTTCCATCGTTATTGAGGGCGAAGACATCACCAAGCTGCCGCGCAAGTCACTGCGCGCGAAGCGTCGTGACTTCCAGCTCATGTTCCAAGACCCTTATGCGTCACTCGATCCGAGAATGCGAGTCGGCCGGATTCTGCGAGAGCCGTTGGCGATCCAACACATTGGATCAAAGGCGGAGCATCAGGAGAGGATCCAAGAGTTGCTCGCTGATGTCGGACTGCCGTCGGGCGCGACAGATCGTTACGCGCACGAATTTTCTGGTGGCCAGCGCCAGCGCATCGGACTCGCGCGAGCGCTCGCGCTCAATCCGAAGCTCGTTGTCGCGGACGAGCCGGTCAGCGCACTCGACGTGTCGATCCGTTCGCAGGTTCTAAATCTTATGAAACGTTTACAAAGCGAGCACGACCTGACGTACATCGTCATCTCTCACGACCTGGCGGTCGTGAAATATCTTGCGGACACGATCGGTGTGATGTACCTCGGCAAGTTGGTCGAGATTGGACCAAGCGACGTGATCTACGAACACCCCGCGCACCCGTATACGGCTCGACTTATCGAGGCTATTCCTCTGCCTTCACCAGAGCGCGAACGATCGAAGAGCGGCACCGTCGTGCGAGGCGAGTTGCCAAGCGCGATCGATCCGCCCTCAGGTTGTCGGTTTCGCACTCGGTGTGAACGCGCCACGGATCTCTGCGCCGAGCAAGAGCCAGAGCTCACTTCCTTCGGACCCGGACATCAAGCCGCGTGCCACTTCCCCCTGCAGCCAGTCGCCGTTTCGATTGGTTCATCCTTCTCTGGCGAGAGCAACACCTGATCGAAGGGGATGTAGCCGCCTGACCGTATTGCACTCGTCTGTTTCGGCAAGATGAAGATGCATGTGGTCGCACGTCATTCCTCATCAAAACGGTAGGTGGACAGTGTCGCGACAGGCTAGGTTGAACATTCTGTACCTGTAATGCATTACTACTTAGGGGAGTTGAGTGTGAGAAGGTTATTTACGAAACGAATTGGCGCGATCCTTGCGTCGTTCATTACATGCGTCGGAACTCTTGTCGCCGTATCAGGTTCACTCACTTCGAGTGCATCAGCGGCATCAAGTGGGACCGATATCACTTACGCGTTGCCGCCCGCCGTTACGCCCAACTACATTTTTCCGGTCATGGGCTCGGCGTACTACAGCAACGTGAACCTGTACCAGTTCCAGTCGGAGATGTTCCGTCCGCTGTACTGGTTCGGAGAGGGCACGACGCCGTCGTTCAACGAGTCGCTCTCGCTTGCTCTTCCGCCCGTCTACTCCAACAGTGGCAAGACGGTCACGATCAAGCTCAAGAAGTACAACTGGTCTGACGGCAAGCCGGTGACCTCGACGGACGTCTTGTTCTTCATGCAGATGCTGAAAGCCGAGAAGAGCATCTGGCCCGTGTACGTACCTGGTGAATTCCCAGACAACGTGACCGCGATGTCAGCGCCCAACGCGTCAACCGTCGTCTTCACGCTGAGCTCGGCGTTTTCGTCGAACTGGTTCTTGTACAACGAACTGAGCCAGATCACTCCGCTGCCTTCGCACGCGTGGGACAAGGAGTCGACGGCCGGCAAGATCGGTAACTACACGACGACGACCGCTGGTGCGACCGCAGTCTGGAAGTACCTGACCGCCCAAGCCATGACGCCGACAACGTACGCATCGAACCCGCTCTGGCAGGTTGTCGATGGCCCGTTCAAGCTGAAGCAGTTTGAGACGACTGGCCTCACGGTCTTCGCAACCAACAAGGACTACTCCGGACCTACGAAACCCAAGTTCAGCGAACTGACCCTCGAGCCCTTTACGACCGACGCGGCGGAGTTCAACGCACTGCGCGCCGGCACGCTCGACTACGGGTACGTGCCACCGGAAGACTCAAGTCAGATTCCGTTGCTCAAGAGCGATGGCTACTCGAGTAACCCGTGGATCGGTTGGAGCATTAACTACTTCCCGATGAACATGAACAACCCGACGGTCGGCCCGATCTTCCGCCAGCTGTACTTCCGTCAGGCGTTCCAGGAGATGGTGAACCAGCCGACTGACATCAAGAAGGCGCTCTACGGTTACGGCTATCCGACGTACGGTCCAGTTCCGGTCGAGCCAAAGAACGATCTCGCAACGAAGACTGAAGAGAGCAACCCGTACCCGTACAGCCCGAAGAACTCCTCGGCGCTACTCAAGGCCAACGGTTGGAAAGTTGTCCCCGGTGGCGTGACGACGTGCGCGAAGCCCGGCACTGCGGCGGGTGACTGTGGCACCGGCGTTAAGGCGGGACAGAAGATGGTCTTCAACCTCCAGTACAACGACGGCTTCACGTACGTGACCCAGTTCATGGAGCAGCTGAAGAGCAACCTCGAAGCGTCTGACGGCATCCAGTTGAACCTCACGACCTCAAACTTCAACACGGTCATCGCGAATGCGGCACCGTGCAAGGTTGGTCCGTCCTGCACATGGGAGATGGAGAACTGGGGTCAGGGTTGGTCGTACGGGCCGGACTACTACCCGACGGGTGAGTCGATCTTCGAAACGGGATCGGGCATCAACGAGGGCAGCTACTCGAACCCGATCAACGACGCCAACATCAACAAGACCCACACCATCTCGGGTGCGGCGATTCTTGCTACTTACGAGAACTACCTCGCGAAGCAGCTCCCTGTTGTTTGGCAGCCGGACCCCGACTTCCAGATCTCAGAGATCAAGACCGGTCTGAAGGGTGTGACCCAGAGCCCGCTATTGAACTACACGCCGGAAAACTGGACCCTGTCGAACTAGTTCGGCACCGGTTAATCACAACGAGGTGAGGTAGCAACTTGCAACATTCAATGATCCGAGTCGACGGGGCCGAGGGCCTCGTCGGCTCGGAGATACCCTTCTACGTTTACGGCAATCCGGACCTCGGCCCCACCGTCTCGGTGATGGCGGGAGTGCACGGTTGCGAGTATGTGCCGATGCTGGCGCTACGGACGTTCTTGGATGAACTTGATGAATCACAACTGCGCGGGTCGCTGCGCGTCGTGCCGATTGCCAATCTGGCGTCGTTCCACGCGCGCAGCCCCTTCGTGGTGCCGCATGACGGACTCAACTTGAATCGCTATTTTCCCGGGAAGGCCGACGGCAGTTTCACCGAACGCCTCGCCTATGCACTCTTTAACGAGGCGATCAGCCCGGCGCAGTTTCATATCGATATGCACGCGGGTGACCAAGTCGAAGACCTCGAGCCCTTTACGATCTACGACGCGTCGGATGTCGAAGAGGACTCGAGTCGAATGGCTCACGCGTACGGGCTTGGCTTCGTCATCCGCACGGAACGTTCGCAGAGCCCCATCGGGGGCATGTCGAGCGCGGCGGCAGCGGAAGCGGGCATCGCCTCGATCACGGCCGAGGTTGGCGGACGAGGACTCGTCGACGACGAGTCAGTAGCCCGTCATCTCGAAGGTCTGCGTCGCGCGCTCGCGGAGATTGGCGTCTTACCGGCAGAGTTCGCTCCGCCGGCACCACCTGTCGAAATCAAACACTGGGTGTGGCTTCGCAGCACAACTGGTGGATGGTGGAGCCCGCGCGTCAGCGTTGGCGAATTCGTCGAAGCGAACGCCGTCATCGGCACTGTTCGCTCGCTCGACGATTTAACGTACGAAGAGATCATCGCGCCCGAAGCGGGCACGCCGATTTTCCTCACGACCAGTCCCGCGGTCGACGCTGACGGACTCTTGTTAGGACTCGGCGTCAGATAATGTTCTCACAAGCTTTTGGCTCGTCCCCACGAGCCGTGACAGGTAAGTGGTAGATGACACGCTTTTTAATGAGACGGATCGGGCAAGCGATTGTCGTCGTCTTCATCGTCTCGGTGATGACGTTCCTGCTTTTGCACCTGTTGCCGGGAGGTGCCGCGAGAGCGGAGCTCGGCTTCCGTGCGACTCGCGCATCGATAAAGGCCTTTAACAAGGCGAACGGCTACAACCTGCCGCTGGTCCCGCAGTACTTCCACTACTTGGGCCAGCTCTTCCACGGCAACCTCGGCTACTCCTACAAGCTGAACGAGCCCGTGTCGACACTGCTCTCCCAAGACCTGCCGAAGAGCTTCTACCTGAGCGGGCTCGCGCTGTTCT
>DASXEU010000119.1:0-5179 GCA_036489935.1 Acidimicrobiales bacterium | reverse complement strand
TCGCGACGGTGGTAGTGGTCGCACGCCACGTCGCCGTTGTCACCATTTTCAACGTTGTCCGGCGTGTGGGAGAACTCATGCCAGACGCAGCGTCCGGCGCCGTCCTCGAGCGGCGAGCCCTCGATCTGATACGCGGCCGTTGATGCGCCCCAGTAGAACGGCTCGTAGGATTCGGATTCTCGTGTCACGGAGACCTCCTTGTGGTTGTGGCCGGCGCACGCCGGGCAGGTGGGTAAGAACTCGTCAGGGCGTGGCCTTGTCAACTAAGACGCAGCGAACGTTGTGGCCCTCACCAGCGGGACGCCACTCCGGCAGCTCGACGAGGCATTCGTCGCGTGCGAATGTGCAGCGCGGTGCGAACGGGCATCCGGGGGGAAGTGCTGTCAAGTCCGGCGGCTCCCCACGCTCCTCGGCGTGAATTCGAGCGAGTCCGCGCTGGGTGGGGTCAGGCGCAGCCTCGCGCAGCAGCATGGTGTACGGGTGACGTGGTTTTCCAAGGACCTCGGCCGAGGGCCCGATCTCGACAAGCCGTCCGGCGTACATGATGGCGATGCGATCGCTGACGTAACGAGCGGCTGCGAGGTCGTGGGTGATGAAGATGAGTGAGAGCTCGCGACTGCGTTGCAAGTCGAGCAGCAGGTTCATGATGGTCAAACGGATCGAGACGTCGAGCATTGAGGTCGGCTCGTCGGCGACGAGCAGCTTCGGTCGAGCCGCGAGCGCTCGCGCGATGCCTACGCGCTGACGTTGGCCACCTGACAGCTCGTGGGGGTAACGCGTGAGAAACCCCTTCGCCGGCGTGAGGCCCACTTGAGCCAAGAGGTCCTCAACCTCTTGGCGCTCCTCTCGTCGCGGCACTATGTCGAACGCACGCAGCGGCTGCGTGATGGTGCTTTCGATCGTGCGCAGTGGATCGAGCGAGGAGTAGGGATCCTGAAAGATCATCTGCACCTTGCGCCGGTGCTCGCGTAGACGGTGGGTGTTCGGGTGCTTGGGCATTGCGTCCCCATCGATGAGCACTGTCCCTGCAGTCGGACGTTCGAGGTAGAGCAGCGTGCGCGCGAACGTCGTCTTGCCCGAGCCAGATTCGCCGACGAGTCCGAGCACCTCGCCGCGAGCGACCGCGAGATCGACATCGGTGAGCGCTTTAACCACTTGGTGCCGACCGATTCGTCCAATGCCGTAGGAGGTCGTAAGCCCGCGCACTTCGAGCAGGGCCGGCGCGTTCGCGGTCCCGGCCGCCTCGGACACCGCGACCGGGCTAGACACGGGTCGACTCGTGGGGCTGAAAGAGATGGCAGAGCACGCGCCGACGCTCGTCGATGACGACCTCGGGCGGATCGATCACGTCGCACGTTCCGGGCATGAAGTGCGGGCACCTCGGCGCGTACGAACACCCAGGAGGCAGGTCCTTCATGTCGGGAGGCTGGCCGGGTATGCCGCTCAGGCGTTGACGCTCCCCCTGAAGCGGCGGGAAGGCCCCCATCAGCGCGATGGTGTACGGATGCTTCGGGTGATCGTAGAGCTCGCGGGCCGGGGCCTCTTCGATGATCCGTCCCGCGTACATGATGGCGATGCGATCGGCGATTTCGACGAGCAGCGAGAGGTCGTGCGTGATGAAGATGACGCCGAAGCCCAATTCATGACGCAGCTCGTCGAGCGACTGGAGAATGGCCCTCTCGACCACCACGTCGAGGGCCGTTGTGGGCTCGTCGAGCACGAGCAACTTGGGGCGCATGACGAGGGCGAGTGCGATCACTGCTCGCTGTCGCATGCCGCCCGAGAGCTGGTGAGGGTAGGCGTCGAGAAAGCGCCGCGGAACCTTCACCAGATCGAACGCCTCTTCAGCTCGTCGCCGGGCTTCTTGCTTCGAGCTCACCCCGTGCGCGGCCATGGCGTCACGGAACTGAGCACCAATACGCATGACCGGGTTGAGCACGTTCATCGACGCCTGAAAGACCATCGACACGGATTCAAGGTGCAGCCGACGTAGCTCCTCGCGACTCAGCGTGCTCATCTCGGTACCGTCGTAGCAAATGGATCCCGAAACGACTCGCCCGGGTGCGTCGAGCAGCCCGGTGGCGGCAAAGGCGAGTGTCGATTTTCCACATCCTGACTCACCCGCTACCCCGACGATTTCGCCGGCGTTCACCGTGAGGCTGACATTTCGCACCGCCGTTACGGCTGGGGGAAAACGCCAGCCGTAACCGACGGTGAGGTCACGAATCTCTAGAAGGGCGCTCACGCTAATCGCCTCAGTCGGGGGTTCGCGATCTCGTCAACGGCGAAGTTGAGTAGCCCGAGCGACGTGCCAACTAATGCCAGGCATAATCCGGGCACCAGGAGCCAGACCCACTCGCCTAGGAATATGGCGTTGCCTTCCTGCGCCCAGTAGAGCATGGTGCCCCACGTGACGTCGTTGATATTCCCGAGTCCGATGAACTCGAGCCCGGCCTCCGCCAACACCGCGAAGAGGGCCGCGCCGAAGAAGTTTGAGACGATGATCCCGAGCATGTTCGGCACGATGTGGGTCATCACGATGTGCCATCGACTCTCGCCCGAGATTCGTGCGGCTTGGACGAAGGGCCGCTCGCGCAGGGTGATGGCTTGAGCCCGAAGGACCTTGGCTCCCCACGCCCACCCGGTGACGACGATCACGGCAATCAGCACGAAGACACTGCCGCCCTGAAGGTACGCGGCCAAGATGATCAGCAGCGGCAGTGACGGCAGGACTAGAAAGACATTGGTCACGGCCGTCGCGACCGTGTCGAAGAGACCACCGACGTAGCCGGCGAAGACTCCCATCACCAGCTGGATGAGGCTGATGAGCGACGCGCAGAGAAACCCGACGAACAGACTCGCCCGCGTCCCCCAGAGAACCTCGGAGAAGATGTCCTGGCCATTGACGGTCGTGCCCAGCCAATGGGCCCCATCGGGAAGGAGATTGGGCGTGAAGCGGATCGCGGTCGGCGAGTACGGCACGATCACCGGCGCCAACAGGGCCACCACGACGAAGACACCGAGAATTGACGCGCCGGTCATGGCACGGCGGTTATGACGGAACTCGCGCCAGTTCATTGGCGCGCCCCAACACGGACCCGGGGGTCAAAGAGAACGTAGAGGGCGTCGGCGGCGAAGTTCGCGAGCAAGAGGGTCACGGTGAAGATAAGAAAGATTCCCTGGATCAACGGATAGTCCTGGTTCTCCACGGCGTTCAAGAGCAGGAAGCCAATGCCGGGATAGGAGAAGACGATTTCGATGAAGACCTGACCGCCGACCACGATGCCGAGCGCCAGGGCGAGCTGAGCAAAGATGGGTAGGACCGCGTTGCGCGCCGCGTAGTGGACGGCCACCGAGCGGTCGCGCAGACCCTTTGCGCGGGCGAACTTCACGTAGTCTTCGCCGAGCACCGTCAGCATGTTGTTGCGCATCAACAAGATCCACAGTCCCATTGAGATCAACGTGAGGGTGATCGCTGGCAGCGCTGCGTGGTGAATGAGCGAGCCGAAGCCTGACAACGTGAGCAGGCCGACGCCCGTTGCCACACCTCCGCCGACTGGGAACCATCCAAACTTGAACGCTACGAAGTACAACAAAATGAGAGAGATCCAAAATGAGGGCAGAGCGCCGAGCATCAGGCCAAAGGGCACAAGGGCGGAGTCGGTGATCGATCCTCGCTTCCAACCGGCACTGCCCCGTCGCCAGGCTGCGAACATTCCAAGACCGGTGCCCAAGAGGAAAGCGAGGATTGTCGCGAAGCCAACCAGCCCCAGCGTCCACGGAAGGGTCTCTCCGATAAGGGTGCTGACGTGCGCGGGAAAATAGGAGAACGACACTCCGAGGTTTCCCGAAGCGAGGTGACGGAGATAGTCAACGTACTGGCCCAGCTCACCGGTCTTCGTGTTAAGACCGAAGTCCAACTCCATCGCGTGAATGGCGGTCGGGCTCACCTTTCCCTGGTAGCGAGCGAACATTGTCTCGACCGGGTTGCCGGGCATCAACCGCGGCAGGGCGTAGTTCACCGTGATGGCAATCCACAAGGTCACCACCAACGCTCCCGAGCGCTTCAACAAGTACTGCACGTGTCCACCGTTCTCATCCGCTGCTTTCACTGCGTGAGAGCGGCCCACTGAACTGCGGGGCCGCTCCCACGACGGTGTGTGTGCTCACGCCCGGGCGCGCGCCCGGGACCTCGAGTTGTCTATTTCGCTGTCACGTTGAGGTAGACCAACATTGCACCTTCCTGGTCCGACGCGCTGCCGTCGTTGTAAGGATCGGACGTCGACGGGAAGCCGCCGAACGAGCCGGTCTGGTAGTCAAGCCAGTCACCACGTCCCGTGAGCGGCACGAGGGGAACGTCAGTGAGCACTGTCTTTTCAATCGCCGTCATCGCGGTCTTTTGCACCGCGAGGCTGCTGGTCCCTGAGTACGTGGCGAGCGCCTTGGTGATGACCGGAGAGGTGAAGCGCTCCCAGTCGGACGTCGCCACCTTGCCGATCGGAGCAGACTCGCTCGGATTGAACATGTAGTAGTACTGGTAGTACGGCGTTGAGTTATTGCCGTTGCCCCACGACTCTGCGAAGGTGTAGAGGCCTCGGTCGAGGTCGTTGGCGTAGGTCGAGTACGGCTCTTGAACCACGGTCGTGTCAATCCCAATGGACTTGAGTTCATTGGAAACGTTGTCCGCCGCCGAGATGTAGTCCGTCCAACCTGGTCCTCCAATGAGGACTGTCATGTGGGGCAACGCCTTACCCGACGTTGACTCGAGCTGACCACTCTTTGACCACTTGTACCCCGCTGCCTTCAACGTGGCTTTGGCCGCCTTCACGCTGTAGGAGTACTCAAGGTTCTTCAGCGAACTGGAAAACCACTGAGACACCTGGGGCCCGGTGACTGCCGATTCCGCGCCACCCGTCGCCGGTGACAGGGCACCGAAGTAGGCCCTCGCGGCAATGAACTTTGTGTTCATGTCTTCGGCCACGGCCTTGCGAAACGCCAAATTGTTGAACGGTGCTTTGGCATCGTTCATGTACAAGTAGTTCGCGCTCACCGATGGCCAGTAAGCAACGTTCTGCTTTGGATTCTTTGCGACGAAGGTCGCCGCCGCGTCAGTGATGTAGTCGTACGACATGTCAATCGTGCCGTTCTCGAGTTCGAGTTCCGCGGTGGTGTCAGAATC
>DASXEU010000095.1:0-5788 GCA_036489935.1 Acidimicrobiales bacterium | reverse complement strand
ACCGTGAGCCCGAACACCACCGCGACGCACACCAGCGTCTCGTGTGACGCCGCGGTGTTGTTGAGCGTGAGCGTCGTCTTGGGCAACAGCGTTGGATATTGGGCGAGCCCCCAGCCCCACACGACCGCGAGCACACCAATACCGGAGATGATCCGAAGCCCGATCGCGCGCCCGCTCAACAGCATGGCGAGACTGGCTAGTCCGCACAGTCCCGCCACCACCACGAGCGGCAGCGCTCGGTGGGTCAGTCCGTGGTAAAACGCGTGGTCGGTGACGCGCACCTCTAAGAGCGTCGCGAGCGAGAGCAGTCCCGACACGACCGCCGCCACTTCGGCGCGCCGAGCGAAGTAGCGATGGAGTTGGTCGTCGCCTCGACGTATGGCCTCGTGGGTGAGGAGGACCGCTGCCATGTACGCGCACACCGCGACGAAGAGAAAGCCCATGTAGAGCGACGTCGCGCTGGTCCATGTCGCGAGGTGCGTCTCTCGCGCGGATCCAGGAATCCGGCCCGCGACCACGGCGCCGACGACCGTACCCATAAAGAAGGGCGTCAAGAGCGAGGAGAGGGCGAAGATGGCACCTAGGAGTCGCTGCCAGCGCAAGGTCTCGACCTCTTTGCGAAAGGCGAACCCGGCGCCGCGCAGCACGATGCCAAAGACCGCGAGCCAGATCGGCAGTGCGGCCGCGGTCATGACGTCAGCGAAGCCGCGCGGAAACACCGTCCAAAAGATCACGAGCGAGAAGATGAGCCACATGTGGTTCGCTTCCCAGACGGGCGTGATCGATTGGTCGATGAGCTTGCGGGGCGAGGTCCCGCGCTGATCGCCGCCCGCGAGAAGGTCCCACAGCCCGCCGCCAAAGTCCGCTCCACCAAAGAGCGCGTACAAGCTGACGCTCAAGAGCAGGACAGCGCTCACGAAGATGATCACTGACGGCCTCCGCGGTCGGCGGATGCGTAGGGCACCAGATCCTCGGTCGCTGCGTTCTGTCGCCATCGGCGCGACAGCACGCGCAAGAGCACGATCGTCGTCACGCCGATGAGACAGTAGAGGACGATGACAAACGTCAGGCTCGCAATGACGCCGGGATTGGTCGTCGCGGCTTGGGATGTCGTGAGGAGGTGGTAGACGACCCAGGGCTGTCGTCCGACCTCGGTGACGATCCACCCACATTCCATGGCGATGAGGGCGGCAGGACCACAGAGCACGGCGAGCCACCAGAACCAGCGCAGCTGTGGCAACGCGCGCCGAGAACGCCACGCGAGGAGCGCCCACAGCCCCGCGATGAGGAGCACGAACGCAAAGCCCACCATGGCGTCAAACGACAAGTGAATCAGCGTGAGCGCGGGCGGACGATCCGTCGGCGCAACCGAATCGAGTCCGATGACCTGGGTGTGGGGGCTAAATCCGACGAGGAGGGAGTCGACGTCGGGGAGGCGAAGGCCGAAGTAGACGTGTCCATTGTCGAAGAAGCCGCCCAGGTATTCAGGCACGCCGCGCGCCGTGTGGGTGACGTATTCCATCGCGGCGAACTTGATCGGCTGATCGTTTTCGACCGCGCGCGCCGCCGTGTCCCCGACGAGAATCTGAAACGGAGTGAGAATGGCCGCGAGTGTGAAGGGGATGGCGAAGCCCAACCGGTGATACCGGTCGTGGCGACCGCGCAGATAGCCAACCGCGTAGATCGACGCGACGCCAAAGCCGACCACCATGTAGGCGGCGAGGATCATGTGCGGCGTCTCGTACGCGGCCGCTCGATTGAGAAAGACGCGCCACACGTCGACCTTGACGACGCGGCCGTGGGAGAGCGTGAAGCCTCCGGGCTGGTTCATCCACGAGTTGGCGGCGATCACCGAGATAGCGCCAAAGATGCCGCTCACGGCGATGGGCACGCCCGACCAGAGGTGGGCTCGCGCACTCAGTCGACGCCACCCATATAAATAGATGCCCGTGAAGATCGCCTCGAGAAAGAAGAAGATGGCTTCAAACCCAAAAGGCAGTCCGAGGACCGAGCCAAAGCGACTCATGAGGCCCGGCCAGAGCAGGCCCATCTCAAAGGAGAGAACGGTCCCCGTGACGGCCCCGACGGCAACGAGGACACCCATCGCCTGAGACCATCGCCGCGCGAGCGTCATGAGCGTCTCGTCGCGTCGGCGGATGGCCAGATACTCCGTGATCAAGACGATGGTCGGAAACGCAATGCCGTAACACGCGAGGATGATGTGAAAGCCGAGCGTGAAAGCCATCTGCGCTCGCGCCGGCACCACCTGCTTGGTCGTGGCGCCGGCGAGGAGATTCGATGCCGAGAGGAGCGCGCTGGTCGAATTCAACGCGACCAGCTCACGGGCGGAGCACCGCTTTGATCACCCCGTCGGCGCGCTGGTCGAACGCCGTAAAGAAACCGGGCGCGTCATCGAGTCCACCGTGGTGGGTAACGACCACACTCGGCTTCGCTCGGCCCGCCACGACCATGTCGCGCAGGAGGACGGTGTAGCGCCGATCGTGCGTGCGCCCGAAACCGACCGACACACCCTTTGAGAAGAGTGTTGCCCAGGGCACCTCGAGGTGACCGTCGCGAGTTCCTTCGCGAGCCGGATGGAGGTCCTTCTCCGCGTAGACGCCGGCGATGCCGAGATAGCCCGTTGGATTCACGAGTCGGGCGAGGTCGCTAATCACTTGGGTTGGATTTTCCGTGCCGGGCTTCGAGCGATCATGGGCCTGGAAGCCCACCGCGTCAACGCCGACGCTGACGCCGTCCATCGGGGCTTCGCCGAGCGGCACGCCGCGCTGGCGACGAAGCTCCTTGATCTGTTCGACGGGGTCACCCTTCGAGAAGTCGACCGGCGTTGCGCCGATCTCGCCCGCCTTGTCGAGGCGCGCGGGCACGTGGTCAACGACGTAGACCTCGCTCGCGCCTTTCAAGAGGGCGCTGTAGGCGGAGAGCAGTCCGATCGCCCCCGCACCGAAGACGGCGACCGTGGCACCGGGGGTGACATGGGCAAGCTCAGTCGCGTGCCAGCCCGTCACGAACGCGTCGGCCAGGAGCACCAAGTCGTCTTCGAGATCATCACCGGGCTGACCAGGGACGGGAATGCAGTTCGCGTCCGCAAAGGGCACCCGCAGCAGCTCTGCCTGGGCGCCACGGTAGGGGCCCATCCCGGCGTAGCCGTAGGCGGCACCGAAGCTGCCTGGGCGCACCCGCAGGCACGCGGCCGAGAGTCCCCTCGCACAGTTGACGCACACCCCGCAGTAGAGATGTGTCGGGATGACCACCCGGTCGCCCGGTTTCACCATCGACACCGCGTCGCCCGCGAGCTCGACAACGCCTAAGGGTTCGTGGCCGAAGACCAACCCGGGCGTCGCACCGGTGCGGCCGTCGTACATGTGAAGGTCGGTGCCACAGATGGCGCTCGAGGTGACTCGAATGACGACGTCACTCGGCTCCTCAAGTTCCGCATCAGGGACCTCTTCGACCTTGACCGAGCGTGTGTCTTCGAACACGACTGCCTTCACGGAAGCCTCGTTTCACAGTCTCGATCCTGCGTTGAGAGCACCAGCATAGGCACGGTCATGGGCCCGTTTCAATGGTCCACAAATGGTATTTCGGCCAGCATTTTGGACAAGATGTCACAATGTATACATTTTGTGCATGGGCTCCGATCAGGTAGAATATAATTACTCTGTTAAAAAACAGAGTGCTTTTGGTCTCGAAACTCGCACCCTCCCGTTAGGCTCCCCGAGGCAGCAACGACTGCTCCCAAGTCACCCCACAGAGCTGTGGAACCGGTGACCGACCGAATTGTGCCCCTTGGTGGGGCAAGACGTACAACCCATCAAGGTGAGGCCAAAGCCCGCGAAGCGTTCACGCGATGCAGGCTGCGGCTGTGGTGCCGTTCAAGGAGAAGGAAAGCCGTGCGAAGATTTTTATTCGCCATGCTGGTTTCACTGGCCTTGCCAGTGGCCTTACTGACCCAACCCACCCTGACCCCGCCTGCGGGGGCCGTCGGAAGGGCTAAGCCCGCCCCTCCGCCACCTCGGCCGACAGTGCGCCACGCGGCGCTCATTGCGGACGTCGAGGCGAGGGCCATGATCGCCGACGCGCGGGCCCGCCGGGTCACGGTCGTTGGACTCCGCAATGAATGGGAGCACGTCGCTATCTGCGAGGTGGGCGGCAACTGGCGAATGGTCGGTCCGGTCTATTCAGGGATCGGGTTTCGAAACGACACCTGGAGCGCCTACGGGGGCGTCGAATTCGCGCCGCTCGCGGGTGAAGCCAGCGAGGACGCCCAGATCGTCGTGGGCATGCGCGTCACCAGAAACTGGGTTCCCGATCAAGATGGGTGCGATCCCGGAGGCTGGTAGCTCAGCTCGATAGTGCGAGACCCGTCTCGTACGCGATGACGACGAGCTGGGCTCGATCACGTGCCCCGAGTTTTGCGAACAGTCGACTTACGTGCGTCTTTGCGGTCGCTGCGCTCATGTGCAGTTCGTCGGCGATCTCTGCATTCGAGCGGCCACGTGCAACGGCGAGCAAGACTTCACGCTCGCGCGGCGTCAAGACCTCGAGCATCTTCTCGTTCATGACGCTCGGTGCAGCGCGGTGTGCGAACTCTTCAATGAGCGTGCGTGTGACACTGGGCGAGAGCAACGCGTTACCGTCTGCGATCACGCGGATCGCGTCGAGCAGATCTTCGGGCGGCGCGTCCTTCAGCAAGAAGCCACTCGCACCCGCTCGCAACGCACCATAGACGTAGTCGTCGAGATCGAACGTCGTGAGAATTAGGACCCTGGTGTGACCCGCGTCCGGGTCGTCCAGTATCTGGCGCGTCGCTTCGATCCCGTCGAGGTGGGGCATGCGAATATCCATCATCACGACATCGGGATGCGTCGCGCGAGCAAGCGCGACCGCTTCGCGACCGTCCGGCGCCTCGCCCACGACTTCGAGGTCGTTCGACGCGTCAACGAGAAAGCAGAAGCCCGCTCGCACGAGCGCCTGGTCGTCAACAACGAGCACTCGGATCATGACAACACGATCCCTTCGAGCGGCAGCCTCGCGAACACCCTGAATCCGCCTTCGGGACGAGGGCGCGCCTCAAAGGCCCCGTCGAACAGCAACACGCGCTCTCGCATCCCGATGATGCCATGATGCGCATCGACTTCGTCAAAGGTCGAGGGATACCGCGCCAACCCGGGGCCGCCGTCGTCGAGAATTTCCAGTACCAGCGCGTTCGGTTCGTCGCGTAGCTCGACGCGGACGGTGGCGCTGCCCGCGTGCTTCACCACGTTCGTGAGAGCTTCTTGAACGATACGAAAGACGGCGAGGTCGGCCGACGCCGAGAGCTGGTGCGCGCGGGCACTGCTGACGTCGAGCGATACGTCGACCCCCGCTGCACACACTTGCTCGACCAGCGCCGAGAGCGACGACACACCGGGTGCGGGAATCAACGATGCGGGACGATCGTCATCGTGACGTAGCACCCCCAACATTCGACGTAGTTCTGAGAGCGCGTCTCTGCTCGTCGCCTCGACGGCGGCGAGCGCCTTTTTCGCCTGAGCCGGGTGCTCGTCAATGACGTGACGGCCAACACCTGACTGGACGGCGATCACGCTCAAGCTGTGCGCGACCACGTCATGGAGCTCGCGCGCGATCTGCAAGCGCTCTTCAGCGACGGAGCGCTGCGCGCGTTCGAGGATCTCGCGCTGGCGCTGGTCTGCCTGTTCGGCGAGTCCCGCGACGTACGTGCGCCGAACGCGCACACTGTCACCGACAAACCAGGCGGCGATGGCAG
>DASXEU010000046.1:0-5954 GCA_036489935.1 Acidimicrobiales bacterium | reverse complement strand
CTTACTCATTGACGACATCCAGTTCATGGAGACGCGCGGTGAGACATTCCATGAAGAGATCTTTCACACGTACAACGCACTGCATGGAGAGGGCAAGCAGATCGTCTTGACGTCGGATCGTTCGCCTCGCGACCTCGCGGGACTCCAAGACCGTTTTCGTAGTCGCCTTCTTCAAGGACTCGTTACCGAGATCGACCAACCCGACCTCGAGACTCGCATTGCGATTCTTCGTTCTAAGTCCGAGCGCGAGGGCATCGCACTACCGGACGACGTCGCGGAGTGGATTGCCCAGCGCGTCCGGGACAACATTCGTGAGCTCGAGGGGTCGATCACCATGCTCCGAGCGTTCGCCAACCTCCGCCAAGAGCCAATCACGCTGGAATTGGCCAAAGCCCACCTCACCAACCTCGGCCAGGAGCAGGTCGTCTTGAAGCCGGAGACAGTTTTGTCTATTGTCGCCGATTTCTATGGTCTTTCCGTCGAGGAGGTTCGCGGTTCCAAGCGACTGCGCCCGCTGGTCCATGCTCGTCACGTCGCGATGTACCTGATTCGTGACCTACTTAACAACTATTCGTACCCGATGATCGCTCGGATCTTTGATGGCCGAAACCACACGACGGTGATCAGCGGTGTCGAAAAGATCCGTGAGCAACTCACCTCGAGTCCCGAGATGCTTTCCGAGATCAATCAATTAAAGCGACGTTTACAAGGGGAGAATTAGGCACGAACTTTGTGTGCAAACTAGGGACGAGCCTGTTGATTAGACGTTCACAACAGCCCAGTCGTGCACATCATCCAAAGGTTGAACCCTGAGAGTTGAGAGAGTTACTCACAGCGCTGTGGGTTACGAAGGTTCAAGAAAACATATTGTTATCAGGGTATCTGCGACAACACACACAAATGCACAGCACTACTACTACTAAAGACCTATTTACATTGAAAGACACACCGTAACCTCAGTAGCAAGGAAAGGTAGTTCTATGAAGTTCAAATCAGAGCGCGACATTCTTGTCGAGGCGCTCACTGCCGCGAGTCGCGTTGCCGCTACCCGTCTGATTGGTGCGTCTTCTGGAGTCCTTCTCTCGCTAACCGGTAACCAGCTCGTCGTGACCGGCACCGACCTCGACATCACGGCTCGAACCACCGTCGACGTGATCGGGATTGAAGACGGCTCGACGGTAGTTCCTGCACGTTTGATCGTCGACGCCGTTCGCTCGCTCGAAGCAGGTGCCGTGACAGTCTCGAGTGGGGAAGACAACGTTGAAATCTCCCTCGGACGAGCGAAGTTCTCACTCCGGACGTTCCCCGTAGCGGATTATCCGAAACTTCCACCCGTCAGTGGTGCGATCACGTCTATTGCGGCGCTGGATCTCATTCAGGGCTTGAATCAGGTAGTACGGGCGGCAGCCAACGACGACGCGCGACCCCTCCTCACCGGTGTGTTGTTCACAACCGACAACGGAACGCTTCGACTTTTCGCGACCGACTCCTACCGCCTCGCCGTGCGTGACGTACCGGGCGTGAAGGGGATCAGCGACACCGAGGATCTGTTGGTCCCGGCGCGGGCGCTCCAGGAGCTTCAGCGCGCAGCGTCATCGCTTGCTCATGACGCAGAGATCGGCGTGACATTGAGCGACGCAGAGATCTGCTTCATCGTTGGTCCGACGAGCATCGCGTCACGACTGATCGATGGCAACTACCCCTCCGTGCTGCAACTGATTCCAGCGAGCTTTCCCAATCAGCTTCGCATTGCTAAAGACACGTTGCTGACCTCGCTTCGTCGCGCGAAACTGCTCGCAAAAGATTCCACATCATCGGTACGTCTGACGATGAAGGATCGCAATCTCGAAATTCGAACTCAAAGTCACGACGCCGGTGATGTCGAGGACAACGTCGACGCCGATTACACCGGCGAAGAGATGACAATTGCGTTCAATCCGAGTTTTCTTATCGATGGTGTTGAGGCCGTGTCGGGTGACGAGATCGTGCTCGAGATGTCCGACTCCGTGCGTGCGGCCATGGTGCACGGCGTCGATGACGTTCGGTTCCGCTACCTCTTGATGCCCGTTCGAGTTCAGTAGACAGCGCGTCGTGGGCCTCCACGAACTCACCCTTCGCGATTTTCGACTCTTTCGAGAACTTACCTTCGTTCCTGATCGGGATGCCGTTACGGTGCTCATCTCGCAGAATGGGACCGGCAAGACGTCCGTGCTCGAAGCGGTCTACGCGCTCGCAACGGCGTCGTCGTTTCGTACGAGCGCGGCGAGTGACATGATCCGAAATGGTGAGTCGGTCGCGGAGGTGCATGGTGTCGTGTTTCAAGGCCAACGCCGCGTTCAGGTTGATCTCACTCTGACGAGGGGCGTGCGCAACACCACGAAGCGCATGCTGGTAAACGGGCAACGACCGCGTTCACGCGCGGACGTGGCAGAGGCATTGCCCTTGACGGTCTTCACCCCTGAAGGTGTCGACGTCATCCGAGGCGGACCCGAACATCGTCGCAACTATCTCACGACGCTCTTGACTGACGTCGAGCCGTTGACGGGGGAAGTGATCGAACGCTTCACTCGTGTGCTGAGCCAACGCAACGCTCTTCTCCGCGCGCTTGAGGGAACAAGACCGTCGTCAAGCCAACAGTCGGAGCTGGAACTCTGGACCATCGATTTTTGCGCGGTCAGTGCCGAACTCGTTGACCATCGTCGGATGTTGAGTGAGAGCTTGGCGCCGCTCGTGTCGAACTTCTATCGTGAGCTCTCCGAGAGCGACAGTCACGTGAGTGTTACGTACGAACAGTCGTGGAGCGGAGAGCTTCGAGACGCACTCGCAAAGAGCTTCGACGACGATCGCTTTCGTGGCTACACGACGGTGGGCCCCCACCGAGACGACCTTGGAGTCTCGCTTGAGGGTCGAGACGCTCGTCGTCAAGCCTCGCAGGGCGAACAACGCTCTCTCGCCCTCGCGTTACGCCTGGCGGGTCACGAACGAGTCCGTGAGTGCAGGGGCGTCGACCCATTACTCCTGTTAGACGACGTATTTAGCGAATTGGATCCAGTTCGGAGTCTCCGGTTGCTTGGTCTTTTACCCGCTGGCCAAACGCTGGTCACAACCGCCTCGCCGTTGCCTGGCGCCCTCACGCCAGCAGCGGTGATTGACCTGTCACTGGTCTCGCCGTGAGACCTCGCGACGATCCCGCCCCCTTAGGCGACATCCTCAATACGCTCGCGGGTCGACTTCGACGAGTCGACTTGCGTCTTATCGATCGCGCCCGACAGCTCTGGCCGGCCGTGGTCGATCCCGTCATCGCGGAGCACTGCCGGGTCGAGTTGATCAAAGACGGCGTCCTTATCGTGAGCGTGCCGTCGGGAGCGTTCGCGCAACAAATCAGGCTCGAAAGCGAGTCGATTGTCCGTGGTTTTTCGTCTCTCGGATCGGGTGCGCCCACGTCGGTGAAAACAGTCCTCCAATAACGCCAAAATCCAGTCGAAACAGGCGTTTTGGACGTGCGTTTTTGAATGAAGGTCACATGTGTTCGGGTAGGATGGAGGCATCAATTTACTGACATTGTCCGCACGAACGCGTGCCTCCGTCATTTGCACCGAAAGGATCATTTAGTGGCCGAAAAGACCAAAAGTTCGTCTAGTTACGGAGCTAGCGACATCACTGTTCTTGAAGGCCTCGAACCGGTTCGAGTTCGCCCTGGAATGTACATTGGCTCGACTGGCCCCGCCGGCCTCCATCACCTCATCTGGGAGGTCGTGGACAACTCGGTGGACGAAGCGATGGCCGGGTTTTGCACGAGAATTGACGTCACCTTGCTGAAAAATGGCAGTTGTCGTGTAGTCGACGACGGCCGAGGCATCCCTGTTGACGAGCACCCGCAATACCCGGGTAAATCAGCGGCCGAAATCGCCCTGACGATCCTGCACGCCGGCGGAAAGTTCGGCGGAAATGGTTACAAAATCTCAGGCGGCCTACACGGCGTTGGCATCTCGGTCGTGAACGCACTCTCGACTGAGCTGGTACTTGAGGTTGACCTTAACGACGAGCATCACGTGATGACCTTCCGTGATGGCGGCAAGCCTCAAGGCAAGTTGAAGGTCACGGGACCAGCACCTCGTGGCCGCACCGGAACGACGGTTACCTTCACACCGGACCCGACGATTTTTGAAGACGTGGAGTTTCGCGCCCAGACCGTGGTCGAGCGACTTCAGATCATGGCATTTTTGAATCGCGGCCTCGAGATTCGCTTCATCGACGAGCGCGCTGGACGTGAGGCAAAAGAGACTTTCAAGTACAACGGCGGCATCGTCGATTACGTGCGTCACCTCAACAACACGAAGGAGTCGCTCTTTCGCAAGGTTGGTTACTTCGAGCAGACCGAAGAGCACCAAGAGGTCGAGCTCGCGTTTCAGTGGAACACCGGTTACTACGAGAGCATCTACTCCTTTGCGAATGGCATCTCCACGATCGAGGGCGGCATGCACGAAGAGGGGTTCCGCAAGGCGCTCACCAACGTGGTCAATCGCTACGCACGTAAGCGAAACCTGCTGAAGGAAAAGGAAGACAACTTCAAGGGTGAAGACATTCGCGAAGGACTCACCGCGATTGTCTCGGTCAAGCTACGCAATCCTCAGTTTGAAGGTCAGACCAAGGGAAAGCTCGGCAACGTTTCGATTCGTTCGATGGTAGAGCGCGCGACCAATGAGAAGCTCGCCGAGTGGCTCGAAGAGAATCCGCGCGAAGGCAGTCAGATTGTCGCTAAGGCGATCTCTGCGTCCCGTGCGCGCATGGCGGCCCAGGGCGCGCGCGACCTCACCCGTCGCAAGAATGCGCTCGACGGCGCCGGCCTTCCGGGCAAGCTCGTTGACTGCTCTTCGAACGACCCACGTGAGTGCGAGCTGTTTATCGTCGAGGGCAACTCGGCAGGCGGCTCCGCGAAGGACGCTCGCGATCCGCGCGTGCAGGCAATTCTTCCAATTCGCGGCAAGATCTTGAACGTCGAGAAGGCTCGCTCGGACAAAATCCTCAAGAACACGGAGATCCAGGCGCTCGTTTCGGCCATCGGTGCGGGGGTTGAAGGAGAGTTCGATCTCTCGAAGATCCGGTACCACAAGATCATCTTGTTGGCCGACGCGGACGTGGACGGCAGTCACATCCGCACGTTGCTGCTCACGTTCTTCTTCCGACAGATGACGGAGCTCGTGAACAACGGGCACGTCTACGTTGCCCAACCGCCGCTCTATTCGACCCTGGTCGGTAAGGAGAAGGTGTACCTCCACGATGATGTGGAGAAGGCGTCCTTCCTCGCAGAGCACCCGGACCATCGCAACGACTTCCAGCGCCTGAAGGGGCTCGGCGAGATGGACTTCGACGAGTTGCGCGACACGACGATGAACGCGACGAAGCGCGCCCTGCTCCAGATCACGGTCGAACAGGCCGCCCTCGCGGACGAAGTCTGTTCAATTCTCATGGGCGACGATGTACCTCAGCGTCGCCACTTCATTCAGACGAACGCAAAAGACGTTCGCTTCCTAGACATCTAGGAACGGAGAGACATGCCACGCACCACCAAGGGCTCCGGCGCCGGAACGCCACCACCGAATGATGATGACGTCGTCGTTGGGTATATCGAGCCCATAGAGATCAACCTCGAGATGGAGCGCTCGTTCCTCGAGTACTCCATGTCGGTCATCGTCTCGCGCGCATTGCCCGACGCACGCGACGGACTGAAGCCCGTCCACCGTCGCATCCTCTATTCGATGTTCGACCAGGGACTGCGACCGGATCGGCCGTTCGCGAAGTGCGCCAAGGTTGTCGGCGAAGTCATGGGTACGTATCACCCTCACGGCGACAGCGCGATCTACGACGCGCTCGTGAGAATGGTGACGGACTTCTCCATGCGCCACCCCCTCATTAGCGGTCACGGCAACTTTGGCGGTACCGGGCCCGACGAG
>DASXEU010000164.1:0-4461 GCA_036489935.1 Acidimicrobiales bacterium | reverse complement strand
GCCGCGCGTTGCTCCGGTTTGAGCGCTCCGAGCATCTCGTCTTCAAGCGTCTGTTGTGCGGCTTCGGCATGTTCGAGTGCCTTGCTGCCCGCCTCGGTCATTGAGACGATGTGTCGGCGGCGATCCGCGGGGTCACGGCGTCGTTCAACGAGGCCACTGTCTTCCAGATCGTTCAGCAGCAGCACGCAGTAGTTGGCGTCAATGCACAACCCTTCAACTAACGATTGCTGAGTCGTCTCCTTGTAGTCACGTAAATAGGAGAGCGCGGCGAGTTCCTTCAGCGTTTGCCCGAGCAGTTCGGGCGTGCTTCGTCGGTTGATGAGACGCGCTAATTGCGTGAGTAAGAGGATTGGCCCCGTAGAAGAATTTTCATCCATCGGCGTTAATGGTAGCGAAGTGTGGATATTCATGCTATCATGACTATACCGCTTAAACGATCATAACGAATCGTTGCTCAGTGGTTCCACCTTACCCACCAAGGATTCTTACGATGACAGATACTCTTACCTCTTCACCAGGAATTACATCACGCCGCCGCTGGATCGCCCTCATCGTGGTCTGCCTGGCGATGCTGATGAACGCGCTCGACTCATCCATCGTCAATGTGGCGCTGCCCTCCATTCAGCACGATTTGCACTTCTCCCAGGCCAATCTGACCTGGGTCGTCGATGCGTACCTCATCGCTTTTGGAAGCTTTTTGCTGCTCGCCGGGCGCCTTGGCGACCTCCTCGGACGGAAGAAAGTCTTCCTGAGTGGCGTTGCCCTCTTTACGTTGTCATCGCTCATCTGTTCACTCGCCCAGAACCAGGCGACGCTGATTACGGCGCGCTTCTTCCAGGGCATGGGCGGCGCAATCTCCACGTCGGTCATCGTCGCGATCATCGTCACCGAATTCTCCGGTGCGGCTGAGCGCGCGAAGGCAATGAGCGCCTACATGTTCGTCGCAGTGGGCGGCGGTTCAATCGGACTTCTCGTCGGTGGATTGCTCACACAAGCCGTCAACTGGCACTGGATCTTCGTCATCAACGTGCCAATCGGCGTTGCGACCCTCGTTCTCGGCTCCATGTTGATCAAGGAGAACGAGGGACTCGGAGTTCGTGCGGGTCTTGACATCAAGGGTTCGCTGTTGATGACGGTCTCGCTCATCGTCGGCATCTACGCAATCGTGACGGCCTCTACCTACGGATGGCTCTCCGCCCACACGCTTGGATTCGCCGCGGTCTCGATCGTTTTGATGGTGGCCTTCTTCCTTCTCGAATCTCGAATCGAGAAGCCGATTATGCCCACACGGATCTTGAAGCTTCGGAGCCTCACCACGTCGAGCATCGTGCGCGGACTCTCATTTACCGCGATGTACGCAGTGTTCTTCTTCGGAGCGCTCTACCTCGAGCGCGTAATGGGCTACGACCCACTGCGCACAGGCATCGCCTTCTTGCCACTAACTCTCGCGATGGCGATCATGTCCCTCGGCGTCACGAGCCGCTTGCTCGCGCGCTTTGGTCCCATGAAGCTCCTCATCCCCGGCATGATCGCAGTCATCATCGGACTGCTCGTCCTCGCCCGTGCTGACACCCACGCGGTCTACGCGACGTCGATTCTGCCCGCGTTCTTGTTGCTCGGCGTCGGCATGAGTGTCTCGGCGGTACCGCTGTTGACGATCGCCATGGCCGACGTGCCCCGCAGTGATGCGGGCGTTGCGTCGGGATTGGTCAACGTGTCGATGTGGCTCGCCTCGTCGGCGGGACTCGCAGTGTTCGGCACGCTGGCAGCCAGCCGCACCACGTCACTCCTGAAGGGCGGTAGCTCGACCGCAAACGCGCTCGTTGGTGGTTACCACGAGACGTTCTTCATCGGAGCCGTCCTTGCCGCAATGGCACTGCTCGTGACCGTCCTCGTGCTGCGCGGATCCGCGAGAGGCGCCTCCGCCGCACCGACCGGCACTTCTGTCGCCGACGATGCCGAGCACGGCCAGTACGAGATTGTCTCGGAGTTCTAGACGATCAGCCGGACGTCTCGGCCGCGAATACGGCCGAGACGTCGCGGTCTCCTAAGCCCTGGTCTACGGCTCGGTGCCACGACTCGACGAACGACTGACTGAGTAACAGCTCTACCCCGCGTGCGTGAGCCGTGTCGAGGGCGAGATCGACGTCCTTGAGCGCATGCTTGAGGGCAAAGCTCGGAGCAAAGTCTCCACCAAGCATCTGGCGAGCCTTCGTAACGCCATAGGGCGAGCCGATTGGCAGACCCTCCAGAAGATCGACTACGGCATGGGGATCAAGCCCAAGCGCCGCGCTAAATCTGATCATTTCGACGGTCGTTTCGACAATGTTGGCGAGCCAGTTATTCAGTACGAGCTTGGCAGCGCTCCCCGCACCGGCTTCCCCGAGCCAGACAACTCGGCCCAATGATTCAAAGACGGGGGCGGTCGGATCGCGGGACTCTGGCGAACCACTCGCGAGGATGACGAGTGTTCCGTTCGTCGCTGGTCCAACACTGCCCGAGACCGGCGCGTCAACGAACGTCACACCATGCTCTTGCGCCATCGCACGAAGTTGAGCTTCCCAATCAACGCCGACGGTACTCATCTGCAGCCAGTTGGCATCTTTCGCGAGCGAGCTGAGGGCTCCTTCGTCGCCGAGCATGACCGACTCCACGGTTGCCCCATCCGGAAGCATCGTGATGACGATCTGCGCCCCACTCG
This sequence comes from Acidimicrobiales bacterium, assembly GCA_036489935.1. Lineage (GTDB taxonomy): Bacteria > Actinomycetota > Acidimicrobiia > Acidimicrobiales > RAAP-2 > RAAP-2. Next base: position 1,760 of record DASXEU010000164.1, on the reverse strand, counting down.
CCGCGTCCCGGGGCGTCGGCGCCGCCACGGCTCCCGCGTCAACGAGCGCGACGGTGTGCTGCAGTGATCGGTTCCACACTCGCAGCGAGAATCCCGCGCCGAGCAGCCGGGTAGCCATTGGTGCACCCATCTGCCCAACACCGAGAAACGCCACGGTCGCCTTTGTTGTCATAGTCCTCTCCTCATCTCGTTCCCACTCCTTGTATTAGCGGAGAGGACGCGTCGACGCAGCGCCTTTTCCCGAGTTAGCCCACAGCTCCCACCGAAGGTCGGTAGCCTTAAGCGTTGTGAAGCTCGACGTGTATCGAAGCTGCTCGCGCGAGGAGAAGCGCCGGGTGCTCGAGGCTTTCTGGCGCACAAACGCTCATCCCTCAAGCCGCATTCGCGAGGCGGCGGCCCAATACGGTCCATACGCCGTGCTGAGTATTCTTGCGGTGGCGGCAGAGTTGCTCGTTGTCATCCTCGTGTCGATCGACGGTGCCGTCGTGATTGGCGGTGTCGCGATCCTCCTCGAGGCGTTCGTCCTGTGGTCGTTGTGGCGGGCGATCACCAGGTCTCGAACGATCAGACACGAACATCTCGCCCACGTCGGAGGGCAGTCGGGCGCTCGCGAATCAACTCTCTGAACTGGTCGACGAGCCACAGAGCGGACTACTCGCGGCACAAGTGGTAACGCACTTACCACCTGTGGGCAAACTTTCATGATCAGCGTGACTTTCTGTATCCATCGTCAGTTAACGTGAAAGAACGCACGGTATTTCCGCGCTACTCGACATCCGAAGGCGGTGAGTATGGAGCGACTCACCGCTAAGGCATCCGCCGAACTCTTCGATGCCGCACCGATCGCTCTTTTGACAGTTGACGCTTCGGGATTGATCGTGTTGGGTAATTCGCAAGCAGAGTCACTGTTTGGCTATTCGAACGAAGATCTCATCGGCAGAGACCTCTCAGGATTGATCGATCTGAGCGATCCGGTGTCCACCTCGCGGACAATGTGGATCGAAGCCACGGGTCATCGGCGCGACGGAGTGACCTTTTCGGCAGCCGCAACGATCTCGACAGCCTCGACGGAGCTCGGGGTGCTCACCACGGCAGCGATCGTCGACGTCAGCGAACGCGTCGCGGTCACGGCAGAAGCTGACCGGGTCAGAACAGAAGCGGAGCGAGTGCGCCTCGTGGTGGAATTCGAGCGCGTAAAGGCTCAAGGAGAGAAAATCGTCGCCGAAGGCGCGCGGGTCAAAGCGGAGGACGAGAAGATCGTCGCCGAAGGTGCGCGCGTGAAGGCTGAAGACGAGAAATCCGTCGCGGAAGACGTGCGTCTCCAAGCGGTGGTGGACCGGGGTCACCTCGAAGCCCAGCTGCACCAGTCCCAACGCATGGAAAGCCTTGGCGAACTCGCCGGAGGCGTCGCGCACGACTTCAACAACCTGCTCGCCGTCATCTTGAACTATGCCTCGTTCGTTGCTGAGGAACTGTTAACGGCGTCGGTCGCGCCCGGCGGAACGAAATGGGAGGGACCGCTCAAAGACGTCGAGCAGATTCAGCTGGCCGCGGAGCGAGCAAGTTTGTTGACGCGCCAGTTGCTCGCGTTTGCCCGCCGCGAGGTGGTCCACGCCCAAGCACTGAGTCTCAACGACGCGATTGGTTCAATGGAACAGATACTGCGTCGGACCATTGGCGCACAGATCGACCTCGCCATCAACCTCGCCGAGGACCTACCGATGATCATCGCCGATCCTGGACAAGTTGAACAAGTCATT
>DASXEU010000079.1:0-8527 GCA_036489935.1 Acidimicrobiales bacterium | reverse complement strand
AGTCGAAGCCAAGTTGGCCTTGGCGCTTTGTCACGAGATTCACGAGCTCGACGAACGCATTGCCGTGTCGCTGAAGGCGCTCGATCCCTTGGGCATCATGATGTCGGTCCCGGGCGTCGCGATGGTGAACGGCGCTCAGATCCTCGCGCGGTTGGGCGATCCGAACCGCTTCCACTCACTCGCGGGCGCGAAGTCCTTTAGCGGGCTCGTTCCGTCGCTCAGTGCGTCGGGAGTGCACGGTCGACACGGTGGACCCACGAAGTCCGGCGACGCTCCTTTGAGAGAAGCGCTCTTCATGGCGGCCGGATGGGCACGACGAGTTGATCCGACTCTCGCCCAGCGTTATTACCGACTTATGGTCAACGAGGGCAAGCACCACAACTCGGCACTGTGCCACGTGAGTGCGGTGTTGCTGACGCGGATCATTGCGTGTTGGCGCGCGGGCACGCCTTACGTCATTCGCGATCTCGACGGCACGCCCATCACGAGAGAACGAGGGCGCGAGATCGTCGCCGAGCATTACAGCGTCAACGAAGCCATTCGCGCGCAACGCCGAACCCTGAATAAAGGGGCGAGCCGTCGAATAAAGGAGTCGCTAGGCGCTCCGTCGATCGGCTCGTCCCCCCACAAGGTTACGACAGCCCGAATTGGGACTTGACATCGCTTAAGAACTCAACGGCAAAGTCTTCACCGGCAGGTTTGGTCGCAATGACTCAGAAGTCCTCTTCGACAAGATCTGTCGCGAGAACGGGATCAGTCACCGGCTCACGCAACCGCGAAGTCCCACCGCGGCGGGCAAGATCGGACGTTGGCATTACACGCTGTGTCGCGAATTCGTCCAGGGTCGCACCTTCGCCACCCTCGCCGATCTCTAAGAGCAGCTCGACGCGTGGGTGCACGACTACAACACCGAGCGACCCCACCAAGAGCTGAGCATGGCGGCACCGAGTGAACGATTCAGCCGGCGCGCCACCACGACCAACGTCCCTTTGGACGCCTCGGTCGCAATCAACCACTCAGGCGACGACTGGGTGACCCGAACCATCGCGGCGAACAGCATCATTGCGGTGAGCGGGCAAGTGCTCTCTGCCGGCAAGCATCGAGCGCATCGCGTCGTTGATGTCAAAGTCACCGAATCGACCATCGAAGTCTGGGATGGAAACGAATTTTTAAAGGCCGTGCTTCGAACCACGAAAGGAGACGTCAGGAGGAAACGGGCCCAGCGCTCACCAGAGAAGGATCAATAAACTGAAGTGTCACAGATCAGCCGTTACTGGTTTGTGTTGCTTCTTGCGTTACTAAAGGAACGGATGGAAACCACTCGCCTATTCCTCTTAATCAACGGGATCCGGGTTCAAGTCCCGGCCAGCGCGCCAGGTTGAGAAAGGTCGCTTTAATAGTCGGCTAGTTCTGAGCGTGTGGTGCGACGCGCTTGATGCGCTTAGCAAATCGGTCAAGTGCGTCAATCGCGTCCGCCGCAGCCCATCGTCGGTTAAGGAAAACCTGCTGCACAGGCAAGCCCCGTCCAGCTCGCTTCTTGAGACTCGCGTCAGCCAACCCAGGTCGGTCGTCGTCTCGCGACGGCGTAGATCGCCTCCACGGAGTGGTTGGTGAGTATCGGCGGCTGGCGAAGGAGCCATTTTGAGATCTGCTTTCGCCCGATCACGTTGACACCTTCTGGCGAGCCCTTGAGTCTGAGATCGTTGGCCATGATGACGATGAGAGGACGAGCAGCGACGACATAACCGCACGCTGTGCTGAGAAGCTTCGTCGCTCGCTTTCCCTCGGCCCGCGATTTCGCGATGTAAGGCTGATACGTCCCATTGACGTAGACCGCCTTGGCGTTCACTGAGACTCGGCCGCCGAGGTGGTTCTTCGTGTTCAACGTGAAGACGCCGGGTGGGCCAATCACCACATGGTCGATGTCGGTGTCGGCGGTCCCGACGGGAACGCTGTGAATGACGCGCCACCCTTCCCCCAATTTTCGTAATTGGTACGCCACCTCTTCTTCACCCTCCGCACCGCGACGCCAAGCGCGCTCATCGCTGTGTTGGCCAAAGAGTCGAAGCATGAACACCAGCACCGGGTGGGCTTGCCTGATCTCGAGGGACTTCTCGCGAAGGGTCGCCCCTGGTCGGTTGAGCGCTAGGTCGTCAGGATCGAATGGTGCATTGCTGGGCGATATCGTGCTCACGGCGCCGACGCTACTTGAAGGCTCTACCTCGTGCATCACTCACTCCCCCTTGCCGTACTCTTCGCTGTCAACGAGTGCGCGGGTCAGCGGAACATCGACATTGCCTCGAGGAGTCGGCAACGTTGACTCTGTCTTCAACCCAGGAGCGAGTGCCCGCCAAGTTGGAATCCGACACCAGATGATGTTGATGCTTGAAAGCACCCGGAATGATCGTTGCGAAGGCACATTGCCGGGCATCGTCCGTAGATTCGGCGATTCCAAACTCGGGAAGTCGCCATGGCTCAGCGAGGTGGAGTCGGAGCAGGGCGAAATCGCGTCCGGAATTGGGCCTTCGAAGAGTCACGGGAACTTGTTGCCCAACGCCTCGGAGTCGGCGGGAACAAAGGGAAGCTCACTTCTCGGAGAGATTCGTGCCCTTAGAGTTGGTGCCCGTCCACAAGAGGGCGAAGTCCGTCATGATTCCTCCGGAGCCTGAGTAGAAGCAGACATTCGCAAGAGCTCGTGCAAAGTAGTGCGTAGCGGCGAGCGGTTTTGCGTAGCCTTCGACAACGAATCCCGCCGCTGTTTGGGGTGAGCATGCCTTGGCGTGCAGCGTCGATCTTGGCAGACCTCTCACTTCGACGAGAGCGCGATCTTTGGATTTTGCGTTCAATGTCAACCTCTTGCTCGTCGACGGAAGAGGGAATGAGAACTGGCGAACTTTCGTAGCGCCTCCGTTGTAAGTCCCGCGAACGGCCCGAGCATTCGGACCTCCCAGTGGCAGATGACAGGATGGCCCGTGATTCGTGAAAGTGATCGGGGTGAGCAGAGTTCCCACTGGGTAGCCCGCGCCCCCCGTAGAGGTTGCTCCAATGCTGAGCGTGATGTTTGTCGCTATGCATTCCGGCAGAGACGCCCGAGCGGACTTGGCCGTTAATCCCACGGAGCCCGACGAGCGAGTGGCAAGAGGAACGGAGAGTGGTCCGGAAGCCAGCGTTGCAGCTAGATCGTCGGCATCCGCGCGTGACGGGGCGACGAGTTGCATTTGACCAGTGAACGAGCTAAACGAAGCGCTGTTTGGTTCGATGTAGGGCGCTTCAACCACCACGCCGTTCAAGTCGATGGCAAGTTGGCGATGGAAATACTGCTTCGCCACGTGATTCCACTGACGAGACTCTGCAGAGTTAAGTGTGACGTCAACGATCCATCCACCTGACGAGGCCACGTGCGTCACAGTGGATGAGGCCACCTTTGACGAGAGCGTCATGAGCGTAGGACCAACGAGGCAACGCGGCGTCGCGCTGCCTTCTTGGTCCAGTACAGCTAGCAGAGCTGATGTCCGAAGAGTAGACCGATCTGGAGCTGTGGCAACGGACAATCAAGAACGATGCCGCGGCCTTCACTCTCTTGTTCGAACGTCATTCTCAAGCGGTCTACAACCACTGCTTCCGACGGACTGCCTCTTGGTCATCCGCTGAGGATCTGGCGAGCATTGTGTGGTCCGAAGTCTGGCGTCGGCGCAACGACGCGCGTCTTCACAGCGAGTCAATTCTTCCTTGGCTTCTCGCCGTTGCCAACAACTGTCTGCGTAGCTTTCAGCGCTCGCAACGTCGTCACCGAAAATTCTTAGCCAAGGTTCGACCGGTCAGCGCCAACGACTTCACAGAGGACGCCGTCGGACGCCTGGATGATGAGCGTCGGATGACTGAAGTCCTATCCGCGACGCTGACAGCGCACAGGGAATGATGCTATCCATTGGAGCGGGAGCGAATGCCGCTCGCACGTTCTGCATCATCTGACCAGTCCATGGCCTCATCAACGACGCGCTCGCGCAGCGCTGGCGTGACGAGACAATTCGTGTGTATGTCGAGAACGACTATGAAGCGAAGCTCATGGCCGGAGCTCTTGGCTGGCCTCTCGACGACGTGCAGGTTCGACGCTCAGTGGCTCCGTAGATCGTGACTCTGATCCCGAACTCTCCTCTGTCGCACCGCTGCCCAGTTACGGTGTGAGGAGGCAGGCTGCTCAAGGTCTTCATTCTCCCTCTCCTTTTGGAGTTTCGAATTCGAAGTGCAGGCTCGTGGGTGGATATCGCCTGCGATTGTGGCAGAGTCGGTGATGTTCAGCTCGTCATGGGCGCGACGAATCACTTCGTGCTTGAGACTCGCGCCCGGATCACCGGCCACGGTGAGAGTGAAGTTGCGGATTCTGGTCGGACTAGGTGTCGGGCCCTTCTGAGATCGTGACCGTTTCGACCGTTCGAGACATAACTGTACGCCCGACGCTCGGCGAGACCGAGATCACGTGGCCTTTGGGAACCGACGGCGAATGCTCATACCGTACTGTCGCTTGAAAGTAAAGACTGGACAGTCGCGCCATCGCGGTCGGCGCGTACAAGCCGACCACATTAGGGACAACGACGCTCGTACTCGTGCAAGGAACACGATGTTTCGCAGAACCGTCGTAGATATAGGCCGGGGAGCAAGTCACCGTTGTCGGGCTGACACCATCCGGCACGTAACCGATACCTGGATACAAGTGTCCAATCACGGTCGTTAGGTTCGACCGATAGACCGGGGCAACGGAGCCAAGTGTTTCGTCTACGGATCCCTTTGACGGTGGGACAAGATAGGCGCGCGGCACGTAACCAACGACCTTGTCGTTGCTCAAGACGGAATCAAAGTCCGGGGCGTGATTCAGTTCCAACTCGCCGTTCGGCCCGATCGGAACCGGACCTTTTGTAAGGCTCGCCGCGATCGCAAATCCGCCGCCGATAGTCACACTCAGTGCGATGGCTGCCGCCAGACTCGGCTTCCACCCCCATGCAGACTTACTTCGACGCCTAGAGATGATTTGCTCGAGCTGTCGTTTCGCAGCATCCATCCTTTCCGGCGGAAGGTTTCTCAGTCCCGGAAGTTCTTGGTTGATAGTCATATCTTTTCCGATGGTCCATTGGTCGGATGCTGTAATACAAGACGACCCTGCAGGTCGTCACCTAGCCGTGCACGAAGATGTTCGTGCGCGCGCGCGATCCGAGAACTGATAGTTCCGATCGGAACGTCCAGTACATCGGCTGCCTCTTTGTAGCTGAGCCCCACCCAGTCGCACATCGCAATCGCCTCTTGCTCCTCGATACGCAGATCCTTCATTCGAGAGAGGACGACCTCCATCGCCCCCTCGTCGTCAAGTCTCTGGTCGACATCGCGGCCCCGGTTTCCCGACGATTCTGTTCGAGGTAACTGAGAGAGCAACCTGCGATGGCGGCGCAACGCGCGCGCCTCGTTTCGAAGAACGTTGTTTGAAACAGCGATCAGCCAAGGGAGAATCGAGTCTCCAGAGAGACGGACGTCCTTTCGTCTGCGCCACGCTTCTAGGAACACGGCGCTCACCAAATCTTCAGCTCTCGACCACGATCCGGTTCGGCGAAAACAGTGGTTGTAGACCGAGTCGGCATGCCTCTCGAACAGTTCCCCGAAAGCTCGTCCGTCCGAGCGAGAAAGGTTCCACAATTCGCCGTCCGGTGCTGCAAAGAGGTCCACAGCTCATTATGTCCGGCATGACGATTTTTGCTCCCGCACTAACGCGAGGCAAAGCGCGTCAAGTCTCTGATCACATAGTTGGTAATTCCATTCTTGAATCTTCAAGGACCGATCGCAGCTCGGGTGTCGGCATGACAACCTTTCAGCAATTCAACTTGCGGGCATCGGGCCTACGGACATCATCCGTTTGAGATACGACCCGGCGATGTTCGAAATGAAGTCCATAACTATCTGAATGCCGAGGTCGGCGTCAGTTGGGAAATGCAAGATGTCCGCACCTCCCCAAAGCAAGTCATTCCGCAGCGCTGCGAAAGACACTCTCTTCAATTTGTGGGAAGCCCCGCTCTAGCGTTTCCCAGACCAGAGGGAGGTCAACGATTGCGTATTCATGAATCACCATGTTTCGCATCCCTGTGACGCTGCGCCAGGGCACTTCCGGTCGAGCATCTTTGAACGATTTAGGAAGACGCTTCGCCGCTTCAGCGATTTGGGTCACGGTGGTTATTGCGGCGTCCTGAACCATCCAGTCATCATCGAACCTTTGCCTTCCAAGTGCGACGAGTTGCTTTCCTTTCTCCAATGCGGTACGAATCGCCTGAATGGTCTTGTCGAGATTTTGACGTGCCTTGTCTTCGACAGCGTTGACCTTTTTAACTTCCATCCCTAGGTCGAGAGTTGGCTCTTGATTGGGTTTCGGTGTGAACCGACCGCCGCTGACACCTTTGGGTTCGCGCGGTTGCTCATCACTCACAGGGCCGTCGCATCTTGCAAGATTTGGGCGTCGTCCGTAATCGCGCGATCAGAAATGACGTCTACCTCAAACCCGGTCACTTCTCGGACAGCATTGAGGAACGAGGAGATGTCGAAGAGAGTGGACCTCCGTCCCGGCGTCACCAAAAGGTCGATGTCGCTCTTGACAGTGTCCTCGCGACGAGCAATTGATCCGAAGACGCGAACATTCGAAAGACCGTTCTCGGACGCGAACGCGAGGATTTCGTCTCGCATCTCCTCGATGACCTCTGACGGTCGAGTGCGAGCTGCCTTGAGAAGCCGCATCTTCGTCGAGCGATTCGGGGTGACTACGCCTTTCTCGTACGAGGAAAGACGCGACTGACTGGTACCCGCTCTGCTTGCCAATTGAGTTTGAGTCAATCCGGCGTCATGCCGGGCCTCCTGCAATTGCGTGGCGAAGTCCATAGATAAATTATATCATCTGATATATCTAGTCTGGTAGCCGAATTCCCCCCTAATCGAACCGTTCGTACCGCGCGCGATTGAAGAAAGCGCCTCGTCCACCTAGCATTGCTAATCCAATGACGACCTGAGTGACGACGTCTGTTCGTAGTACGTTTTCTTCCATTCATGGTCAGGTTGCGGGCCCCAGTCCACAATCTTTGAAGGGAATCCTTCCTGAATCATTTCCCAAGTAGTGGCTACTTCGACGCGACGACCCCTTGAAAATTGAAGGATCTGAGACCATTTCGCTCGTTTTGGAATCCCGTGGCCGTCGGATTCTTCCGGATCGCTCGAAGATGTTGTCTGCCAATTGGCCCCGCCATCGAATCCCAATCCGAGTGCCGGTTTCTCGCCCACTCTTGCCGCTGCATACGAGTACATACCCGTGCTGAATCGAACGATTGATCCTGGAGGCGGCTCTGATAGCTCGTCATCCGGCCCTCTTGCAGCATAGAACGCCACATCTCCTTACAAAAGTGTGTCGCGACTTCACATTAAGGCGTCACGTCGTGACTGCGATGAGACGGTCGACAGCGCACTCACGTCGTTGCTAAAGGACTTTAAACGTCCATCGCAGGCAGTATTCAGTTCGCTTTAATTGGCAGAAATCTGCCTTGGGCAGATGATCTCGATCGCGACAGTTCAGGCAGGAGTGCTGGGCCAGCCCGAAGCGTCGAAGACGGCGATCGGGTCGAGATAGTCCCGCCAGTGCGTCACCTTATTGTCCTTCACGGTGACGATGGAAACGAAGCGGTTGTTGTACGGCCGACCAGTCTGCACGGATTTGCCGTGGACTTCATACTCAAGAACGATCGTCGACGCCTCCGAGTCCCGGTACACCCGCAGATTGTCTGCGGTGTGGACCGTCATGTAGTCGTCGTAATCGCTGTACAAGTCGAGGACCTTCTTCCGCCCCTTGACGCGCCTTGGGTAGCCCGGAACAGAGATCACGTATTCGAAGACAACGTCGTCGGCCAGAAGGTCGAAGTAGTCCTCTCCGCTTGCCCACCCTTCCAGCCCTTTTTGGATGATTCGAAAGAAGGGGCCGTCAGCTCCAAAGTTCGACTTGTCGTCTGCGTATTTGGTCACTTGTCTTTCCTAGCGGTCCAGGCGGCGACATTGCGCTGTGCGAACGTTTCGAAGCTCGTCGCCGGCCGGCCAATGATGGCCGCGACGTCGCCGGTGGGCGTGGATCCGTTACCGGCAATGATTGCGCCCGTGAGCCAGCGAAGCATCGGTGCGTAGTCGCTCGGCACGCCGGCCTCGATAGCGTCGTTTATCCAGATCTCTTGGTCGATGTCCTGGTACGTGACGGGGTGTCCGCTGACCGATTCGATGGTCGCGGCGACGTCATCGAACGTGATTGCCTTCGGTCCGGTCAGGGCGTAGCTGGCGCCCGCATGTGCCTCGGGGTGGAGCAGAGTCTCGACCGCGACGACGGCGATATCGGCGGCGTCGACGAAGGCCTCGGATCCGCCGCGACTGGGGACGACGAGTGTTCCGTTGATGACGGGAAGGTGGCTGTCAGTGAAGTTCTGCATGACCCAGGCGGGGCGCAGGATGGTGTGTGTGAAGGCTT
>DASXEU010000022.1:0-2115 GCA_036489935.1 Acidimicrobiales bacterium | reverse complement strand
CGTGGCAGACGAAGTGCGTTCATACGGCCGCCTCCGTTCTCGTTCTCGGATCGAGTGCGAGGTAGATGAAGTCAGCGATCAAGTTGGCGGCAAGCACCGTCAGCGTGATGACCAAGAAGATGCCCTGGATGAGCGGGTAGTCCTCATTGAGGACGGCTTGGAGCAGCAGGTCGCCGACACCCGGGTAGTTGAAGACCAGCTCGACGAGCAGTGCACCCGAGACCACGAGGCCAATGGCGAGCGAAAGATTCGCAATGCTCGGCAAGATCGCGTTACGGGCCGCGTGCATGATCACCTTGCGGCGAGGTAAGCCTTTCGCAACCGCCATGAGGACGAAGTCCTCACCGATCATCGTGATCATCATGTTGCGCATCCCGAGCATCCAGCCCGCGATGGAACTCAACACGATCGAGATCACGGGAAGCTCTCCGTAGCGGATGACGTCGCCAACGAAGGCCCAGTTCCACCCCGGCGTTACGTTCGCGCTGTACGCGCCGAGCACGGGAAACCAGTGCAAGTGACTACCGAAGACGAGGAGCATCACCGTGCCTAAGAAGAAATACGGCACGGCTTGAAAGAACGTCGCCGTGGGGATCAGCGAATCGAAGCGCGACCCTCGCGTCCAACCGAGCATCGCGCCGCAGAACGTGCCGATGACGAAGCTGAGGACCGTGGAGATGCCGATGAGCCCCACCGTCCAGGGGACTGATTCACCAAGGATCGAGCTGACGGACGCGCCCAGCGTGATGGAGACGCCGAGGTTGCCGTGAAACAGCTGGGTGAGATACGTGAAGTACTGCGTAATCAACCCGTGGTTGGTGGCGCCGCCGAAGGAAAGGCGAATCGCATTCATCTCTTGCGGGGTCACCTGACCCTGCAGCTTGCCGATCATGTTTTGAATCGGGTTGCCGGGCATGAGGCGCGGCAACATGAAATTGACCGTGATGGCGACCCACGCGGTCAGCACGTAGAGACCAATGCGGCGAATGATCATTCGCATGATCTAGTGGCCCGCCCGCTGCAGCGCGTGCACGCCGGACGCGCTGTTCAGCGACTCAGGATCTTCGTGGCATCCGCAACTTTCGCGCACGATCAGTTCCGTCGGCAACACAATCGTTCGTTGCACGTCCTTGGCGTCATCCATCATTGCGAGGAGGGCGTCGATAGCCACTTCACCGAGAATGCTTCCCGACTGACGAATTGTTGTGAGCGAAGGATTGAAGTAACGCGTCAGTGAGATGTCGTCGAACCCCGTCACCGCGATGTCTTCGGGCACCCGAAGTCCTGCCGCCTTCAATGCGAAAATGACACCAACGGCCGTTTGATCGTTCGCACAGACAATGGCGCCCGGGAGCGGAGCCGGGTCTTTCAAGCGAGTTTCCATGGCGAACTCGCCGCCCGATGAGGTCCAGTCGGCCTCAAGAAAGTCGTGGTCAGCGAGCGTTGCCCCGAGCTCGGTGACGACGAGCCGGAAGGCGTCCGCGCGCGCAACGCTATCCGGACTTTCGCCCGCGCCCGTGACGAATCCGAACCGGTTCACGCCGTGGACGAGATGGAGATGTTCCGCAAGGCTGCGCATCGCCTGTTCGTTATCGACGCGGACGGTCACGACCCCATCGACGTTTCCTCGACCCGCGAGCAAGACAACGGGAATACGGCGCGCGAGGTACGCGACGTCATCGTCCTTCAAGACCCGATCGAGCAGGATCAATCCGTCGACGGTGCCCGTGAGATTGAGCAGCGACGACATGCCCGAGGGGTGCCGCTCGTCGGCGCTGCTCAAGAGCAACGAGTACCCGTGCTCCGCCGCGCGCATCTCGGCACCACGGATCACGATGTCGGTATAGAGAAGGCTCGCTTCTTCGACAACGAGCACTGAATCATCAGCGGTGTGGTTGTCGTTGTCGACGACAGCACGCGTGAAGACAAGACCGAGGATCCAGTGCTTGCCACTCGAGAGTCCTCGTGCCACCACGTTCGGGACGAACTCCAACTCCTCCATCGCCGCCAAGACCTTCTCGCGGGTCTCTGGACGCACGGACGAAAGGGAGTTGAGGGCGCGACTCACCGTCGCAGTCGAGACGCCCGCTCGCGCGGCGACGTCATAGATAGTTG
>DASXEU010000018.1:0-3133 GCA_036489935.1 Acidimicrobiales bacterium | reverse complement strand
CACCTCTTTAGGCTACGACCCCGGCCCGCGAAGGCTCGGCTTACTAGTCTTAGCGGAGATTCCAAAGGAGTTGGGATGCCCCGTATTTTGATTGTGGAAGACGACGACCACATTCGCACCGCCCTCAAGCTCATGTTCGAGGGCGAAGGCTTTGACGTAGACGACGCGCCGACCGGTGAACTCGGCGTGGCGCTCTTCTCGCGCATGACGTCCGACGTCGCGATCGTTGACGTCATGCTGCCCGGCATGACCGGCTTTCAGACCTGTGAAGCGATCCGATCAACGAGTGACGTGCCCATCGTGATCGTCTCGGCGCGCGACGAAACCGCCGATGTCGTGCTCGGGCTCGAATCGGGCGCCGATGACTACGTGACCAAGCCGTTCGTCCCCGAAGAGCTGCTCGCACGCGTGCGCGCCCACCTCCGTCGACGCCCCGAAAAGAGCACGAACGCGTTTCAGCTCGGCGAACTGCGAGTGATTCCCGACGAGGGCGTCGTGCGTCACAGCGACGGGGCTGAGATGCATCTCACCTCGACCGAGTTTCGACTCCTCACCGACCTCGCGGCGGCGAACGGCCGAGTGCTCTCGAGAGAAGACCTGCTCGAGCACGTCTGGGGCTATGACTACTTCGGCGACAGCCGACTCGTCGACGTGCATATCAGGCGCTTGCGCATGAAGATCGAACCCGATCCGGCGACTCCCACCTACCTTGTCACCGTCCGCGGAACGGGCTACAAGTTGGTCATCTAATGCGCCAACGAAGTCTTCGACTTCGTCTGCTGGTCACCTTCGGACTTGGAGCGCTCATCCTCTCCGGTCTGTTCGCGACCCTCACCTACGAGGGCGTCCACCGCGAACTGGTGAACGACCTTCAACACACCGACTTGCACGAGAGCTACGAGAACGCGGAACTCGTGCGCAGCACCTTGTACTCGTCGCCCAACAACCTGAACCGCATCATGAACTCGATTGAGAAGGCGACCGGTTCGGGCGTGCTCGTCCAAACCCACGGCGAGTGGCTTTCTCGGAGCAAGAACACATCGAGGGATGAAGTGCCCACGTCGACAGTGGCGAAGGTAAGCGGAGGCGAAGCCATCACGCAGATCGTCGACAACACGACGCACGTCAAGAACAAACCCAGCACGAGCAGCCTCGTCTTCGTGGTGGGAGTGCCGATCCCGTCAGTGCAAACGCAGTTCTTTGAAGTCTTTCCCATGAACCCCCTCGAGCGTTCGCTTGACACGCTCATGCTCGTCGTCATCCTGGCCGCACTCGCGACGTCGCTCATCGGCATCAGCGGCGGCCTGTGGGTGGCCCGGCGAACCGTTCGACCCCTCGAGCGCGTCTCGCTCGCGGCGGGAGCGATTGCCGCGGGCAACCTCGCAACACGCCTGCAGGTCACGCGAGCGGACCGCGAGGTTCAGCAGCTCACCGAATCCTTCAACGAAATGGTGGGTCAGCTCGTTGATCGCCTCGAACGTGACGCGAGATTTGCGAGCGACGTGAGCCACGAGTTGCGTAGTCCCTTGACCACGCTCGCGACGACGGCGACGGTCCTCGTCCAGCACCGCGACGAGCTCTCCGCCGCCGGTCAGGAAAGCCTTGATCTGTTGACGGCCGATCTCGCGATCTTTCAGTCGCTGGTCGAAGACCTGCTCGAAATGGCGCGCAGCGATGCGGGCGCCGTCCCGCTCGTGATCGAAACGGTCGCTGCGGTCGAGCTCGTTCGCCAGTCCGTGCGTTCGGCGGTTCGCCGCCACGGATTAGTGGAGCCCCCCATCGAGGTCATGGCGTCAGTCGATGAGCCCTTCGTCTCGGTCGACCGTCGTCGCTTCGAGCGAGTGATGGCCAACTTGATTGATAACGCGCACTACTACGCGGGTGGCGCGACGGCGGTGCGCCTCGAAGTCGAAGAGGGCCTCTTCGCGATCAACGTGGACGACGCGGGCGCGGGCGTACCGCTCGAAGAGCGAGAAGCCATCTTCGAGCGGTTCTTTCGCGGTCGCGCTGCGCACGACCGAGGTATCGCACGGGGAACCGGACTCGGCCTCGCGCTCGTGCGCGACCACGTGCGGGCCATACGGGGCACAATCCAGGTGCTTGAGAGCCCCGACGGCGGCGCACGCTTTCAGATTCTGCTGCCCCTCGTCGACGAGGTGGCGCTGTGAAGCGCTGGCTTGGCCCACTGGGCGTCGCCTTCTGTGCTCTCGCACTCTCAAGCTGCACGCTGGTGGCGACGAATACCTCCCCCGTGCGCATCCCCGGAAAGGTCCCGTTCAGCCTTCTCAGTCCCACCATCCCAGGCACCAACCACGCCCGCGTGCGATTCCAGGGCCTTGCGGTGTACTTCGTCGACGCGACGAACAATCTGACGGCGACGAGTCGCATCGTGCCCTATCCCCCCGTGCTCTCAACGGTCGTCGAGCAGCTCATCCTCGGACCAACGTCCATTGAACACGTTGCTGGCTACAGCTCTTACCTACCGAAGAAGCTCGTGCTGTTGTCGGCGAACGTGCGAGGCCAGATTGGCTACGTGAACTTCGCGACATCGCTCAACAAGTTGTCGCGCGAGAAGCAGATCCTCGCCGTCGGCCAGCTTGTGCTCACGGCCTACGAGGTGGGTGCCACCAAGGGGATCGTCATCAAGGTTGCGGGCGTCACCCAACATCTCGTGACGCCGAGTGGACCGAGCGTGACACTCGCGACGCTGCGCAGCTTCGCGCCGCTGCTCAACGGCTAACGCGTCGGCTGGGGGCGAAGCGCGGGCGCGGCGCTCCAGAGGTGTTCGAGGTCGTAGTACTCGCGGGCGGACTCGTCAAAGACGTGCACGATGACGTCGCCGTAGTCGAGCGCCACCCATTCGGCACTTCCGAGACCTTCGACGTGAATCGGCGATACGTCGAGCGCGATATGCACGAGTCGTTCGACCTCTTCGGCGAGTGCTCGAACTTGGCGATCGTTGCGCGCCGATGTGATGACGAGTGCGTCGAAGGTGTCGACCAGATCGCGCAGATCCAAGACGACGGTGTCGGTACCCAACTTCTCTTCAGCCGCGACGACAGCCGCGTTGATGAGGGTGGTGACATAAGCGGAATACGGGCCGCGAGAAATCTCGCCTCGCGTCACAATCTCA
>DASXEU010000104.1:0-4587 GCA_036489935.1 Acidimicrobiales bacterium | reverse complement strand
GACTGACTCGCACGAGCACCCGATTGTCCAAGCGGCCCGTTTGGCGCAGGAGGATTTCTGTGTGCTGGTGCGTGACGACGCGTGGCGGCTTCGCGCCGCGTGCGTGTGCTTTCCTTCGAGATGGGATCTGACGCAAAAGATCGGCACGACGCTAGACGAGATCCATTCCCCCGTTCCGGGTTACGTCGGCGAGCTGTCGACGCCAACAAACTCATTCTTCGATCGACTACGGCCCGAGCGCTCGTACTGGCGACTCAACTGGACTCTGCTCGATCATCCCGATCTCTTTCAGCCGGAGCGCGCACGTGTCGCGCCGAGCGGGGAGCTCGCGGACTGGTTTTTTCGCGTTGAACGCCAGACGCTGCGTCAGTTGCCGCACACGAATGCGATCGTCTTCACGATTCGCACGTACGTGGCTTCTGCGTCGTCGCTTCACGCGAAAGACGAGCAGTTCGTTCCCTCGCTTCTGCACGGCCTCGACACAGCGCCCCGCGACGTGCAGGACTACAAAGGCTGGTCGGGCGTTGCGGAGCGGCTCCGCGAGTCACTCAGGAGCGAGTGAGATCCTTTGCAATGGCGACCACCTGCATCTCGTCGGTGCCCGCGTAGATCCGCAGTACCCGTGCGTCGCGGCTGAGCTGCTCAACGCGGTACTCGGCGGTGTAGCCGTTGCCGCCCATGATCTGGATTGCCTCGTCGGCCACCCGGCACGCCGCCTGGGCGGAGTAGAGCTTCATGGCTGATGCCTCAGCAAACGTGGGCGTCGCGCCCGCGAGCGAGCGCTCGATGTGGCCAAAGACGAGGTTCTGCACATTGACACGTGCGACTTCCATCTCGGCGAGCTTCAGCTGGATGAGCTGATATTCAGAGATCGCCGTGTTCCAGAGCACGCGATTCTTCGAATAGTCAATCGAGAGTCGCAGACACTCGTCGATGATGCCGAGCGACATCGCGGCAACCCCTGCGCGTTCGGTGACAAAGTTGTCGCGCGCGCTCTGTCGTCCGCCACCGCGAACGTGCTCGCTCTCGCCGAGCAGACGATCACGGCCGACGCGCACGTCGTGGAGGAAGACGTCGCCGGTCGGTGACGCGTGCTGTCCCATCTTGCGCATTGGCGCGGACTGCTCGAGTCCGTCCATTCCGGTGTCGAGGATGAACGTCAGCACCGGGCGCTCGCGCACCGCCTGATCACTTCCGTCGTCCAACTTCGCGTAGAGCGCGATGGTGTCGGCGAATGGTCCGTTGGTGATCCAGGTCTTTTGACCGTTCAGCACGTACTCGTCACCGTCGCGTGTCGCACTGGTGCGCATTCCACCGAGAGCATCAGAACCCGAGTCCGGTTCGGTGATCGCCCATGACCCGACCTTGTCGAGGGTCATCAGATCGAGTGCCCAGCGTCGCATCTGATCGGGCGTGCCGAGTCGATTGATGGTGCCTGCAGCAAGTCCGGTCGAGACGCCCAGAGCGGTGACGAGCCCGGGGCTCACACGTGACAGCTCGATCGTCGGAATGATGGTGAGGGCCGGGTCGTGCGCGCGCGGCTCCTGTGGAGCCTCGTCACCGCTGAGCTTGCGCTCGAGCAACCGTTCGAATCGTTCGCGTGCCGCCTCCTTCAGCCCGAAGGTCTCGAACATGGTGCGCAGGACGTCGTAGGGCGCCAGCCCCTCGTGCTCGAGATCGTCGATGTGGGGTCGAACGTGCTCGTCAACGAAGCGTCGCATGACGGCGATGATCGCTTCGTGTTCGTCTGACCACTCGTACATCGCAACCCCCCTGTTGGCGCGGCGTCGACTCAGCCTAAGGCGCGCTCGTCGTCGATTGATGGTCCGCTCAGTCGTTCGATCAAAGCATTGAACCAGGTCGACTCGATGTAGGCAACGATGACAGGGCCGACACACAGCCAGAGGTCGTCTCGAGATGAGACTACGAAGATGGCAAGGAGGATGACTTCGGACGCAATTCGCCACATCCGTCGGCTGCCAAGGCGACGAGTGACAAGCACGCTCGCCACAAAGAGGTTGACGCCCGGGATGACCGCTTCCAGTGACCAACGTCCCTCGAGCTCCTTCACGCCAAAGGCGCACACGACCGAACCAACCACCAAGAGCAGACTCGCAACGCCGGTCGCGACCACGGCGAACCACTCGGGCGTCGGGTGAGCGGTGCCTGGCCAGTGCGCCAGCACGCTCACGAGCAGTCCGAGTCCGCCGAGCACTCCGACGATTCCGATTGAGAGAACCCTTCGTAGAGCCAGCACCAGCGGGAGGCTCGCCGCGAAGCGTGGCGCCACTGCGGCACTGCTCTCGCCGTAGGGGCGAGTGACCTCAGACCAGGTGGCGCCGGTCCAGACCCGCCATTGGCGAGCACCAGAGGGATCGGGATACCAACCCGGGGGAACGTCGTACGGCGAAGACAAACTCACGGCACCAGCCTCCCATAGTGAGGCGCGTCCATAAAATCGGGCTACGAGGGGACGGGCACATTGACCAGTGTGGTGACGCCGATGGCGGCACACACCTTGGAGCCGCATGCGACGCTGAGTAGTGGCGAGGGCACGTAACGAAGATCGACATCCGTGGCGCTGTCGTCGTGAATGGTGGCGAGCCAGGGCTTGGCACTTGAACGCTCTCCGACCGCGACGCATCGACTGAACGTGAAGCACGCAAGCGCGGCGGTGGGCTGCGCAAGTTTCACACTCTTCCACGTGCGGGCGAACGTCTTCGAACGAACGAGCAACGACGAGCTGCTCGTGCTCGCGAGCCCCTCGCATCGTTCGCCGACGCAGGACAATGACGTGAGCGCCGTCCACGCACTTGGTGTGGTGCTCTCGTTCCATGTTGCTCCACCATCAGTCGTGACGTAGAGCGAGAACGCGTGACTTGCCGAGAGGACTCCGACGGCGCACTCCAGAGCGGAGCCGCATGCGAACGCGGTGATCGCATCGCCCTTCGCCCAGGCGACGGGTGCGGGATTGGTCCACGTCGTGCCTGCGTCCGAGCTGACGCTGAAACGCGGCTCGCCGGTGGTGCCCGAATCGACCAGTGCGCACGTGGTTGCGTTACACGTGAGGGCAGTGATGCCGATGCCACCGGACGGCGGCACCACGCTCATAAGTGTGTGCCCGTGCGAGTTGAACTGAAAGAGCAAGTCTTGTCCCGGGCGCGAACCTCCCAGAAGGCACTCAAAGCCCGAGCATGCGACAGAGTTCAGCAACGTCGGAAACGTTGCCGGAATCGCCAGGTTGAACCAGTTTCCCTTGGGAGAAGAAAACTCTGCAACGGACGTCGGACCGTCGCCATTGGTCGCGGTGCCGACGGTGACGCAGACGTCGTTCAGCGTGCACGAAATCGCGGACAGGGGCACCGAGATACTGATCGCTGGCGTACCGTCGAGGTGCGTCTTTACAACCACGGCGCTTGTGCCGCAGCTCGCGAGCACCACGGCGCTCACACAGAGCAGCGCGATGAGTCGCGCCGGGACGCGTAAGTGGCCGAAACCCTGACTCATGAACTCCTTGAGTGAAAAATAATGTCTTATTGAACGGATCGGACCGCCGCTGACACCACGGCGAGACCGTCGGCCAGTTGATCGTCACTGATGACGAGCGGCGGGAGAAGGCGAATGACGTTGCCGTCGGTACCGCAGATGAGCGCGATGACCCCGTGCTGCTGGCAGTAGCCGACGACCGCCTTGGCGGCCGCGGCGTTGGGCGTCGTGGTGCCTGGCTGGACGAGCTCGAACGCGATCATGGCGCCACGTCCGCGTACGTCCCCGATGATGGCGACGTCTTGGGCGAGGGAGTGCAGCGTGTCGAGCATCGTGGCGCCGAGCACTTTGGCGCGCTCGAGCAGGTTCTGCTCTTTCAAGGTCTTGATCACGGCGAGCGACGCCGCGGCCGCGACAGGGTTGCCCCCGTACGTCCCGCCGAGTCCGCCTTCGTGCACAGCATTCATGAGTTCGGCGCGACCGGTGACGCCCGCGAGCGGCATGCCGCCCGCGAGACCCTTCGCCGTCGTGACAATGTCGGGAATAACGCCTTCGTGGTCAACAGCGAACCAGTCGCCCGTGCGCCCGAAGCCGCTTTGGATCTCGTCAGCGATAAAGACGACACCGTGGTCGGTCGTCCAGCGCGACAGCGCCGGCAAAAAGCCTTCAGCCGGCACCACGAAGCCACCTTCGCCCTGGATCGGCTCGATCAGAAGTGCCGCGACGTTCTTGGCGCCGATGTCGGTTTCAATGAGTTGGATCGCGCGCGCGGCCGCCTCTTCGCCGCTCAGCCCGTCGCGGAACGGGTAGCTCATCGGCACGCGGTAGACCTCGGGGGCGAATGGACCGAAGCGGTCCTTGTAGGGCATGTTCTTTGCGGTCAGGGCCATGGTCAGGTTCGTGCGCCCGTGGTAGGCGTGTTCGAAGACGATGATCGCGCTCCGGCCCGTGGCGAGCCGCGCGATCTTGACGGCGTTCTCGACGGCTTCGGCGCCGGAGTTGAAGAGGGCCGACGTCTTGTGGTGCGTGCCCGGCGTGAGCTCGTTCAGCTGTTCACAGACTTCGACGTAGCTGTCGTAGGGCGTCACCATGAAGCACGTA
>DASXEU010000087.1:0-50918 GCA_036489935.1 Acidimicrobiales bacterium | reverse complement strand
CCCTCGAGGAGATCCTCGACCGTTGCGTCGCGCGTCGCGCTGACGGTGCGCATGATGCCGCCTCCGTCGTAGCGAAGGCCGGCCATCCGGGCTTCGAACTCGTCGCTGCGTTCTCCCGCGAAGACGAGGTGGGTGTGCGAGTCCACGAAGCCTGGAATCACCGCTCGGCCCTTCGCGTCGATCGTCTCGTCTGCGTCGGGGGCATCACCGTTGCGTCCAACCCAAAGCACGATGTCGTCGTCGATGACGATCGCGGCGTCGTGCACGCGCCCAAGCTTGGTCTCATCGCCGAGCGTCGGGTCATTCGTCGTGAGCTCTGCGATATTGCACACCACGCGCGTCGTCATTTATTCACGCATGGGCACACGCAAGCCCGTCTCGTCAGCCTTGTCTTCAGCGATGTCGTAGCCGGCGTCAACGTGGCGGAGCACGCCGGTTGCTGGATCGTTGGTGAGCACGCGACGCAGCTTCTCGCCCGCAAGTTCCGTGCCGTCCGCGACACAGACCTGGCCCGCGTGGATCGAGCGGCCGATCCCCACTCCCCCGCCATGGTGAATCGACACCCACGTTGCACCAGACGCCGTGTTGACGAGCGCATTCAGCAACGGCCAGTCGGCAATCGCGTCCGAACCGTCGAGCATTGATTCGGTCTCTCTGTAGGGCGAGGCGACGGAACCGCTGTCCAGATGGTCGCGCCCAATGACGAGCGGCGCTTTCACCTCGCCAGATTTCACGAGCTCATTGAACGCGAAGCCCGCCTTGTCGCGCTCCTCGTATCCGAGCCAGCAGATTCGCGCGGGCAGTCCCTGAAAGGCGACACGATCTTGAGCCTTCGTGATCCAGCGATGCAGCGGCTCGTTGTCTGGAAAGAGGTCCAGCACGGCCTTGTCGGTGGCGGCGATGTCGCTCGCCTCTCCCGAGAGCGCGGCCCAGCGAAAGGGGCCCTTTCCCTCACAGAACAGTGGACGGATGTAAGCGGGCACGAACCCGGGATAGTCGAAGGCCCGCGGGTAGCCACCCAGTTGCGCCTCACCGCGCAGCGAGTTGCCGTAGTCAAAGACTTCGGCACCCGCGTCCATGAAGCCGACCATCGCCTCAACGTGACGCACGATCGACGCGCGCGCTCGGTCGGTGAACTCCTCGGGCTTCTTCTCTGCGTAGTCGTGCCAATCGTTGAGGTCAATATCCTCGGGCAGGTAGCTGAGCGGGTCGTGCGCAGACGTCTGGTCGGTCACGATATCCACCTCGACGCCGCGGCGAAGCAGTTCGGGGAACACCGTCGCGGCGTTGCCCACGAGCCCCACGCTGAGAGCGACGCGATCGCGTTTCGCCTGGAGCACTCGCTCGACCGCGGCGTCGAGATCGCTCGTCCACTCGTCGAGATAACGCTGGTCAACTCTTCGTTGCAGTCGTGACGGGTCAACGTCGATGCAGAGACACACCCCGTCGTTCATCGTCACGGCGAGCGGCTGTGCGCCGCCCATGCCACCCGCCCCTGCCGTCAGCGTGAGCGTTCCCGCGAGCGTGCCCCCGAAACGTTTTGCGGCAACGGCAGCAAAGGTCTCGTACGTTCCCTGCAAGATGCCTTGCGTCCCGATGTAGATCCACGAGCCGGCCGTCATCTGACCGTACATCGTGAGGCCGAGGGCTTCGAGGCGACGAAACTCGGGCCACGTCGCCCAATCAGGCACCAGGTTGGAGTTCGCGATCAGAACGCGCGGCGCCCACTCGTGGGTCTGCAGCACTCCGACCGGCCGACCGGATTGCACGAGCATGGTTTCGTCAGACTTGAGCGTCGTGAGAGTTCGCACCAGGGCGTCGAAGCTGCGCCAGTCACGCGCCGCGCGGCCCGTGCCGCCGTAGACGACGAGATCGTCGGGACGCTCCGCCACCTCAGGGTCGAGGTTGTTCGACAGCATGCGCAGCGCCGCTTCCTGGGGCCAGGCGACAGCGCTGATCGTAGTTCCCCTCGCTGCTCGAACCGGTCGGGCGCCTTCCATGCTTCTCCTTCGACTACTGCAACGTCACGTACCGTGACGCTACGTCGAGTAGCTCGCGCGACGCCACGAGGTCGCTCACCGCGGCAATCTCGGGCGAGAGCCAGCGATCGTGACCGGGCCCTCCAGAGAGCGCGTTCACGCGGTCGCTCACGGCGCCCGTGACAGCGGAGGGCTCGAGCGGCGCGCGTAATGCGATGGCCCGCGCTGCCGCCAAGAACTCGATCGCGAGCACGTCGCGGAAGCAGTCGATCGCCTTGCGCAGCTTTCGAGCGGCGTGCCATCCCATCGAGACATGGTCTTCCTGCATACCGGAGGAGGGAATGGAGTCGACGCTCGCGGGAGACGCGAGTCGCTTCATCTCCGTCACGAGTCCCGCCTGGGCGTACTGGGCGATCATGAGCCCCGAGTCGACACCCGCGGTGTCGGCGAGGAACGGCGGGAGCCCGAAGCTGCGATTGACGTCAAGCAGGCGGTCCGTGCGCCGCTCGCTCATCGACGCGACGTCGGCGAGGGCAACCGCGAGAAAGTCCAGCGCGTAGCCAACTGGCGCACCGTGGAAGTTGCCGTTGCTCACGAGCGAGCCGTCGTGCAAGACCGACGGGTTGTCGATCGCTGCCGCGAGTTCGATGTCGGCAACGGACGTCGCATAGGTGAAGGTGTCGCGCGCGGCACCGTGCACTTGTGGCGCGCAGCGCAACGAATACGCGTCCTGCACCTGGGAGGGATCGTCCAAGTGCGAGCTCACGATCTCCGAATCGGACAAGAGGCTCGCGATGTTCTGCGCGCTCGCGAGCTGGCCCGGGTGCGGTCGCAGCGCGTGGATCTCGGCCATAAAGACTTTGTCTGTGCCGCGAAGGGCTTGAATCGAGAGCGACGCCGCGATGTCCATCTGGCGCATCAACGCCATGCCGTCGTCCAGGGCAAGGATCAGCTGTCCGAGCATGCCGTCCGTGCCGTTGATGAGCGCGAGTCCTTCCTTCTCCGCGAGCTCAATGGGCGCGAGGCCCGCGTCGGTGAGGGCGTCAATCGCTCGACGTCGCACGCCACCAGCGTCACGAACGTCACCCTCGCCCATCAACGCGAGTGCCACGTGTGCGAGGGGCGCCAAATCGCCCGAGCAACCGAGCGATCCGAACTCGTGCACGATGGGGGTGATGCCCGCGTTGAGCAGCGCCGCGTAAGCCTGCGCCGTCGAAGGGCGAACACCCGACACGCCGCTACAGAGATTGGTGAGACGAGAGACCATCATCGCGCGCACGACTTCGGTTTCGACCTCGGGACCGACACCCGCCGCGTGGGAGCGAATGAGCGAGCGCTGAAGGTCGCGACGCTCGTCGGGAGAGATGGACGTCGTCGCGAGCGAACCGAAGCCGGTCGAGAGTCCGTAGATCGGCTCACCGGAGTCGACGAGCGCGTCAATCGCCGAACGTTGGCGAGCCAGTCGCTCGATCACCTCATCGCTGAGCGTCAGGGCTTCGAACTGTCGCGCGACGGCGATGAGCTGGGCTCGAGTGAGCGGTTCCAATCCGACAACAACCGTCACAACATTCTCCTTTGGACGCCTAAGAGCGCCTCGAGTATCAACAACGCCGCCAGGCGCACGGTGCGCTCATCGGGGGCGTCTTGTTCGACGTCGATTTCGGTGAAGTCGATCGCCGTAACGTGAGGGGACGTCGTGATCTCGCGCACGAAACGACGCACCTCGTCGGCGCTCAGACCGCCCGGCACCGATGCGGGGCATCCCGGTGCCACCGAGCGATCGGCGACGTCGAGGTCAATGTCGACGTAGACCTTGCGACCGCCCTGGCGAGCGACTTCGATCGCGCGACGCGCGATGACGGCCGCGTCTTCGCGGTGAAAGGCGTCTCGCTCGATGATGCGCACGCCCCGCTTCAACGAGTCGCGCCCGTACGCGGCGGAGTTGGAGAACTCGCCGAGTCCCACTTGGACGACGTGGCGCGGATCGAGTCCCTCGTCGAGCAGCTGGCGCACCGGCGAGCCGTTCGAGCGACCGTCGCGCATATCGAGGTGTGCGTCGAGAGTGATCAGACCGAATTCATTCAGCCGCTCGCCAGCGAGAGCGCCCATCGCGTGCCACGTCGCTGCGTTGTCGCCACCAAGAAAAATGGAGAGCGGCGCGTCCACGCCCTCGAGCATGGCCGCGAGGCGTTCGCGAGCGCCATCGCCATCAGGGTCTTCAACGTCACCGTGGTCGACGACGGCGACGTACTCGGCCAGATCCACTCGACTCGGCCACGACCAGGTCGAGAAGCGTTCGAGCGCCGCGCGAACTGCTTGAGGCGTGCTCGTAGCCGAGCGAGGAGAGACCGAGGTCTGATATGTCGATACGCCGAACAGTGCGACGTTTCGTCGAGCATCAATCGGACGGTCGAAGACCATCGAAGCGGCTGAGCGCCACTTGGAATCGTTAGGAACCACCACGGGAGCCATGCTACGCAAATGCCGTCACGCGCAGAGCCGCCGTAAGCGGCCCACCGCGCGTCTAGCGATCGACCGTTCGCACGCCGCTTTCGGGGACTTCGTCGGGTTCTGGCTCAATATATGTGGGCACCGGCGTCGGGTCAAGCTCGTGATCGCGGTCTTCGGAGTACGTCGGACTTGGCGTCGCGATGTACTCACCTTGCGCGGTGCGCGTCACGATGTTCGGGGTCTTGCGTTTGCCCGCGTCATGAACGCCCTGAAGTTCTTTGCAGATCTTGTAGGTAAGGGGGTACGCAATCACCGGCACCGCGATGATGAGGACACGCATCGCGATCAACACCGTGTTGAGCGACACGTGGAAGAAGTTCGCCATGACGTCGGTGGAGCTGGCAATGAAGAGCATCGCCATGAATGCGAGCGTGGTCACGCCCGCGGCGGTGCGCTTTGGACGGTTGCGCGGTCGATCGAGCAGGTTGTGCATCGCGTTGTCGCCCGTGAACTTTCGCTCGATGAGCGGCCACATGTAGGCGAGGTTGAACGCGATGCCCGGGAAGATGACCGCCGGTATCAAGACCTCAAAGGGAATCGTATGACCGAAGCCGGTGAACTCCCAGGAGGGGAAGACGCGCAGCGCTCCGTCGAGCCAGCCCATGTACCAGTCCGGCTGCACGGCGTAGGAAATCCGCGACGCGGTGTACGGTCCGAACTGCCAGATGGGGTTGATCTGGGCGAAGGCGCCCAACAGCGCAGTCACGCCACCCACGACGAACAGGAATCCGGTCGTCTTCGCCATGAAGACCGGATACATCGGCGAGCCAACGACGTTGCTCTCGGTTCGATCCTTCCCCGGGAACTGGGTGTGCTTCTGGCGCACTAATAAGAAGAGGTGCGCCCCCACGAGCCCCATGATGACGAGAGGGATGATCAGACAGTGAATGATGAAGAATCTGGGTATGACCGCGGTGCCCGGGAAGTTACCGCCGAAGACCCAGAAGGCCAGATAGGAACCGGCGAGCGGGATCGACTCCAAAATTGAGTAGGCGATGCGGATGCCCGTACCCGACACGAGGTCATCGGGCAACGAGTACCCGAGGAAGCCATTCAAGATCGCGAGGATGAGCAGCGTCACGCCGATCGTCCAGTTGAGCTCACGTGGCTTGCGGAAGGCACCGGTGAAGAAGATGCGCGCCATGTGCACGATCATCGAACCAATGAAGATGTCGGCTGCCCAGTGGTGCATCTGGCGCATCAACAGTCCACCGCGGACGGAGAAGGACAGATTTACCGTCGAGGCGAAGGCTTGGGTGACCCGCTGCCCGTCGAGTGGTTTGTAGGGGCCGTGGTAGATCACGGTCGCCGAACTCGGCACGAAGTACAGGGTTAAGAAGACACCAGTGACGAGCAGGATGACGAACGAGTACAGCGCAATCTCGCCGAGCATGAAGGACCAGTGATCCGGGAAGATCTTGTCCATGAAGGTGCGCCCACCCTTGGCGACGCCTAAGCGGTCATCGAGCTCGTCGAGTACCTTGCCGACCTTGCCGTAGGGGCCTTCGGCGCGCTTCTTCGCGCGTCGGTTGGTGGGGATGGCGACGTCACTCATACGTTCGAACGCTCCCAGAAGCCGGGCCCGACAGGCTGGTTGTAGTCGTCTTGCGCGCGGATGTAGCCGTCCGTGTCGATGTAGAGGGGCAGCTGCGGCAGCGGACGCGGTGCGGGACCGAACTGCGGGACGGCGCCGTTGGTCACGTTGAACATCGACTGGTGGCAGGGGCAGACGAGGAGCTGGAGCTCTTGCTCGTACAGTCCGACCGGGCAGCCAAGGTGCGTGCAGACCTTCGAGTAGGCGACGTAGCCCTTCGGGCCCCAGGACTCGCGACCCTTTTGCGTGGTGAAGTTCTCGTTCGAAATGCGAATCAATACCGTCTGGTCGACGGCCTGTCCGCGGTCGGTGTTCTGCTTGCCTTCGGGGTAGATGGTCACGATGGAGCCAACGGTGAGCTCGCCCTGGGTGATGCGACGTCCCGATGAGTCGACTGCGTACGCGCCCTTGCGCCAGTCGGTGTGAAAGAGCGTGCCCTTGGGCAACGGCCCGAGGCTCCGCAGGAGCGGAAAGAGCGCCACGATGCCAAAGATGCCCATCCCACCGCCGAGGAGACCGGCGAGGACTTTGCGACGCTTGACGATACCGCCACCGCGCTCAACGATGGCGGCAGCGAACGCTTCGCGGTCTGCCTCGTCGTTGGCGAGTGTGTGTCGTTCTTCGACGAACGGTCCGCGCGGCATGAGGTACTTGCCCCAGGCAACGAGGCCAATGCCGAGGAAGAAGAGGCCGACACCCATCGTCGCGCCGATGATCCAGGGCTTCGCGTTGACCCAGTACGCAGCGCCGAATCCTGCGACACCGAGCATGCCGAGCACAAACAGCACGCCGATGACGCCCGAGACCGTCTCGGGGTTCTTCGCGGCGGGCTGCAGGTGCGGGTCGTCTTGTGGCAGTCCTTGCAGTGAAACCGGCGTGCGGTGTTCCTCCACGTCGCTCACGAGCGCTCTCCAATCCAGTAACAGATGAGGGCCAAGAAGCCAACACCAATCAGCAGCGCGACGAAGCCTTCGGCGACGGGACCGAGTCCACCAAGGCCGAAGCCTCCGATGTTCTGCGGGTGCTGAATCTCAGTCGTGACGTATTTGACGATGTCGTCGACCTGCTGGTCGCTCAAGTTGCCAGTGAAGCGCGGCATGTTGGCGGGGCCGGTGCGAATGGCTTCTGCAACCTGAAAGGCAGGAATGTCACGAAGCGACGGCGCAAAGGTGGTGAAGGCGAGCGCGTCACCGTCGCCTTCGATGGTGTGACAGGCGGCGCAGTTCAGCGCGAAGAGCGCCATGCCGTTGGCAACGTTCGCGTTCTTCAAGTTTGGCGTCGGGATGTACGGGTAACTCGGGTCGAGCGAGTTGACCCATGCAGAGATCGCTTCACCTTGCGTGGGCGTCAGTGCCGGTTGGCGGCGTGGCGCTTCGACGGCCGTCGTGTCCTTGTCGGGCATGCGGCCCGAGTCAATCCAGAAGTCAATCGTCGCCGGTCCGAGGCCCACGAGGTCCGGGAAAGCACCCTGCGTGCCCTTCGGCGGTACGCCATTTGCCGCGACGCCGTGACACGATGCGCAGTTTTCCGCGTAGAGCGCTTGACCGAGCTTGATGAGCTTCGTGGGGGGTTCAGAGTAGGTGATGTACTTGTCGCCGTACTTGACCACGACACCGGCCGAGTTCTTCACCACGGAGGCGGAGTTCGGGGTGCCCGCATCCTTGCGGGCGGTTTGACCGTAGGTCGACGCTTGCGCGCCGCCGACGAAGAGGACGAGGGGAGCGAGCACGAACAGTCCCGCGATCGCAGCGAGAGGCATCCGCCTGATGAATGGTGACGTCACTTCCCCACCTACTTCAACAAGAAGAGGGCTGAGTACAGCCCAATCCAGACGACATCAACGAAGTGCCAGTAGTAGCTCACGCCTTGGAATGTGGCGAGCTCACCCGGGTCACCTTCACGACCACGCATACGAAACAAGAGAAATGACATTGCGACGAGGCCTAGGAACACGTGAAGACCGTGCAAGCCCGTCGTGATGAAGAAGATCGAACCGTAGGAGTTCGTGTACCAGCGGGTCGTGATGTGCGTCCACTCGTATCCCTGGTTGCCCACGAACAGGGCGCCCATGATGATCGTGGCGATCACCCAATTACGGGCCGCCTTGCGACGACGGTGCTCAATGAGCCATACGGCACGCTGCATCGTGAACGACGACGACACAAGGATGATCGTGAAGATCCCCGCCTGGATCGTGTCGAGTTTGGTGCCCGCGGGAGGCCACGCGGCCAAGTGGGCTCGAATGGTAAACAAGGCGGCGAAGAGACCCGAAAAGAACATCAGCTCGGAACCGAGCCAAATCATCACGCCGATGGCAAGCATCGGCGGTCGATCATGAACAATCTTGTCTTGCTTCGCCAGGCTATTGGGGGAAACTGCCTGACTCACGCCTACCTTTCTAGTAGAAATCGCGACCCCCCTTTTTCCATCGAGGGGTGAAATTGTTAGCGAAGCGTGTTGGGAAGTTCGTGACTCGCGATCACGGCGAGTCGCCTCGTCGGACGTGTTAACGCGACATAGAGCGTGCGCAGACCTCGCGGCGTGACACCATTCACGCTGCCTGATCCGCGATTAGCAATCTGACCAGGTTCGACAACGACGACTGCATCGAACTCGAGTCCGTTCGCGCCTTCGGCGGACAAGACGACAAGATCGGCCGACAGTCCCTTCGATTCCTGATCGCGCGGATCAACTGCTTCGAGTCCGCCATCGCGGAGTATTGCGACGATTTCTCCCACGCGTGTCGACGTAACAATGACGGCAACGCGCCCCGGTGCAACATCGTCGATCTCGTGACGCGTGAGCGTGACGAGTGACTCGGCGAATTCCGCTTCGCTGACGAGCGAGATCGTGGGCTGTGCGCCCGCACGTCGCACGGGACGCGGCGGCTCGAGATCGGGTGCCGCCGCAAGCAGCGTCGGTGCCGCGAAATCGAGCACCTCTTCGGGCGTGCGGTAGCTCACGGTGAGATCGACGCGTGCGGGCGCACGTCGAGGCGCGAGCACGTCGAGCAACGCGTCCCACGACGCGGATGATGACGCCGTCGTCGCTTGTCCCATGTCCCCCACGATGGTCATCGAGCCGGTGAGGTCGCGACGCTTCAGCACGCGCAGCTCCATCGGCGAAAGGTCTTGGGCTTCGTCCACGACAATGTGGCCGTAGGTGACGAACTCTGCTTCGTCGAGTTCTTGGGACTGCGCGACCGCGAGTCGTTGGGCCTCGCGAAGGGCCGCAGCCCGGTGATTACCCGCATACGCGTCGAGGTCTATGCCGTCGAGGACGTTGTCGGACGGCTTCGGGGCGGGGCGAGGACGACGGCGTGGTCCGACGAGGACGCGGGCCTCGTCGATCAGCGCCGCATCGGCCTTCGTCCAGGCGATCGCGTCCAGTGAGGTGAAGCGCGGACGATAGAGCAGCTCGATGTCGTGATCGCTCAAGATGCCCTTGCCCGCCGCGCGGAGCAACGCCGGTGCGCCGAGCAGATCATGGAGCAACTCCTGTCCGGAGATGCGTGGCCAAATTCGCTGCAGCGCTTCTTTGAACTGTGACGTGTTGCGAATGAGCTCCGCAAGCTCCGCGGCACCGTTGGCCTCATCTGTCGCTTCGTGCCGGAAGCGCGTCTCGTACTCGTTGGCGAGTCGCGTCGCGAGCTCGCGACCAACGGCAGAACGGCGCTGGTTGTGATTGCCCGGACGGCGTCGTGCTCGCTCGACGGCCTCTTCGGTGTAGGAGGCTTTGAGCGTCAAGATCGCGCGGCCCACCGGAATTTCGACGTCCTGGCGAAGCGGGCGCTCTCGCGTGCGCAGCGCTCGAGCGAGCACTCGGACCATGCGAATGTCGCCCTTCAGCTGATCGACGTCTTCTGATTCGCTGGCTCGCACGTCGACGTTGGTGACGAGTCCGGCAATCGTCGAGAGCGTGACACCCGACTCACCGAGCGAGGGCAACACGTTTTCGATGTAGTTGAGGAAGAGCGGGTTTGGTCCGACGACGAGCACGCCCTGGCGCTCAAGCGTCGCGCGGAAGGTGAAGAGGAGGTACGCGGCTCGGTGCAGTGCCACTGCCGTCTTGCCCGTGCCCGGTCCGCCTTGGACCAGCAAAATGCCGGGCAGCGGGCTACGGATGATCTGGTCCTGCTCGCCCTGGATGGTTGCGATGATGTCGCCCATGCGTCCCGTTCGGGCTCGACCAAGAGCCGCGAGCAGTGCGCCCGGTCCGCCGAGCGCGAGTCCGCCGTCAACGAGACCTTCTTCGGTCGCGGCGCGCATTTCGCTCTCGGGTAGATCGAGCTCACCGTTGGCGTCGGCGAAGTACTCATCTTCGACGCTCGACACTTCGTTGGCGCGAATAGCGACGTGACGACGTCGAGAGAGGCCGAGTGATTCAACGCCCGTGGCGCGGTAGAAGGCTTCGGCAACCGGCGCTCGCCAGTCGATGACCAAGGGATTTAACGCATCGTCCGAGACCGCGAGGCGTCCGACGTGGTAGGTGTCGCCCGCGCCATGACCGTTCGCCTGGTAGTCAATCCGACCAAAGAAGAGCGGCTGGTCGCCAATGGCGAGTTGGTCGAGTCGGTGCAGCGCCGTGCCCATGACAACGTCACGCTCGACGAGGTCGCCGGCGCCGCGCATATTGGCCACGGCCGCGCTGTCTCGAAGCTCGCGAGCACCTTGACGCATGCGGTCGAGAGCGCTCAGGGCTACGTCGAGAAACTCCTGTTCCTCGGCGATCTCACGCTCGTGCGACATGGATACCCTCTTTCCATCTCCCCAAATCGGGAATTATCAATTCTAATCGGACCCGCTAGTGCCCCCACAAGAGGCACGTTCGCTGCATTCTGAAGCGTCGCGCGCTGCCTTTTGGCCATGTGGCGTCGTCATTCGACCCCCCGACGACCCAAACTCGCCTCTTCTAGATTGGGGGGGTTCGAAGGAGTTGTGTGGATCCAGATTTCATCAAGGCCTGCCGAGGCGAGGTCGTTGATCACGTGCCGGTCTGGTTTATGCGCCAGGCGGGACGATCGCTGCCCGAGTACCGGGCCCTACGAGCTACCGGGTCGATCCTCGACGCGATCGCGGACCCTGAACTTGCCGCCGAAGTCACGATGCAACCCGTTCGACGATACGGCGTCGACGCGGCGATCCTCTTTTCTGACATCGTCGTGCCCTACCACGCGATCCAGTTTGGCATCGACGTCGTACCTGGTCGAGGTCCGGTTATCGCCGAGCCTTTCACCAACGAGGCAGACCTCAAGCGTCTTCGCAACTTAGAAGAGGACGACATTGCGTACGTGACCGATACGATCGACAAGGTCATCGAGGAACTGAAAACGACGAATACTCCGCTCATCGGTTTCGCCGGAGCTCCGTTCACCGTGGCGAGCTACCTCGTTGAAGGCGCGCCCACGCGCGAGTTCGCGATCATCAAGACGATGATGCATCGAGAGCCTGAGCTCTTTGACAAGCTCCTCGATCGGCTCGTCGAAATCACGATCAGCTTCCTTCGCGCACAAGTCGCCCACGGCGCTCGCGCCCTCCAGCTCTTCGACTCCTGGGCCGGCTCACTCACGAAGGCGGAGTACCAGCGCTACGCGCTGCCCGCCACCCAGCGCGTCTTTGAGGGCGTTGCCGACCTCGACGTGCCGACGATCCTCTTTGGCGTCGGCACGGGCGAGCTGCTCAATCTGATGTCGAGTTCGGGCTGTACGGTCGTCGGTGTCGACTGGCACGTCGACCTAGACGACGCTCGTCGCCGCGTGGGCGACAAACCGGTGCAGGGCAACTTGGACCCTGCGCGCTGTCTTGCCGGTGAGGAGCTTGCCATCGAGGCCGCCCGCGAGGTCATCGCCAACGCGGGCACGACACCGGGACACATCTTTAATCTCGGACATGGCGTACTGCCCGCGACGGACCCGGACGTTCTGGCGGCGGTCGTGCGGGTCGTTCACGAGGAAGGTAAAGCAGGTCTGCTGTGAAAATTGGCGTGCTGATCATGGCGCACGGAACGCCTTCGTCGCCTGACGGCATCGAAGCCTTCTATACCCGAATTCGTCGCGGACATCCCCCGACGCCGGAATTACTCGACGACCTGACACGTCGATATCTCGCCATTGGCGGAGTGAGCCCACTCACCGAACGAACCGCGGCGCAAGTCGCCGGCATCACGATCGCGCTCGAGCGCGACGCGCCCGGTGTCTTTGACGTGCGCTTCGGATCGAAGTTCGAAGCACCGATGCTCGAAGAGCCCGCCGCCGCCTTTCGCGACGAAGGTTTCGACAAAGTGGTCGGCATCGTACTCGCGCCGCACTCCTCGACCATGTCGACGGACCAGTACATGAATCGCGCGCGCGAGACACTCGGATCAAGCGTCGAATTCGTCGCCATCGGCGCGTGGTACGACGCGCCGGGATTTTTGGAATTAATTGCGAGCCGCGTGAACGACGCACTCGCGATGATCCCAGCATCGCGGCACGAAACGACCGACGTGATCTTCAGTGCGCACTCACTCCCCCAACGCGTCGTCGACATAGGCGACACGTATCCCGAACAGTTGCTCGAGAGTGCGACACGGGCCGCCGCCATTGCCGACGTACCCTCGTTCGACGTCGCGTGGCAGTCGGCGGGTCGAACGGCCGATCCGTGGCTCGGACCGGACATTCTGGTCGCCCTTCGCGACAAGCGTGAGAACGGTTTCACGGACGTCGTGTCGTGTCCCATTGGGTTCGTCTCCGATCACCTCGAAGTGCTCTTCGACATCGACATCGAAGCCCAAGGCGTCGCCGACGAGGTCGGTCTCACCCTCGTGCGCACCGCGTCGCTCAATGACGATCCCGTCTTTACGTCGATTCTCGCGAACGTCATCCGTCAAGCGGCCGCGTAGGTGAGCCGAGCGTCGGTCGTCATCATCGGCGCGGGCATCAGCGGACTCGCTGCGGCTTGGGAGCTCTCTGGTGGTGTCGACGGCCCCACCGATGACACCCCTCGCATTGAGGTGCTCGAGGCGAGCAACCATTTGGGTGGCTCACTCGCAGCAACGACCTTCGCGGGACGGAACATCGATCTCGGCGCCGACGGCTTCCTCGCTCGTCGCCCCGAGGCGGTCACGCTCGTGACCGAACTTGGACTCGCCGACCAGCTCGAACCCATTGCGGCGAGCGGGGCGTGGCTCTGGTCGCTCGGCTCGTTGCACGAGCTGCCGAAGGAACTCGTCCTTGGGGTGCCAACGAACGTGCGCTCGATCGTCGACTTCCAGGGCGTCACCTGGCGAGCGCACCTCGCCGCGCGACGCGACGCGTACCTGCCGAGGCGTCTCACGGTCGGGAGCGACGCCACGATCGGCGAGATCGTGCGCACGAAGCTCGGCGCCGAACTCGCCTACCGCTTCGTCGAGCCCATGATTGGCGGCATCCAAGCGGGACGGATCGATGATCTCTCGGCGCGTTCGGTCTTCCCCGCTCTCTATGATGCAGCAAAAAAAGGCGGCTCGCTGATGAAGGCGCTCCGACCCACGGGACCGGTGAGTCCCGCTCCCACGAGCGAGACGGTCGCAGCCCCTCCCGTCTTTTACTCAATGAGCAACGGCGTCGGATCACTGGCGACCGAACTCGTCATCCGATTGATCGAACGGGGCGTCGTCGTTCGACGTGGCATAGCGGTCACCGCCATCCGCCGCACGCCCGCCGGTAGTTATCCGCTCGAAGTTGACACGTATCGCACCACGACATCGGCGAACGGCATCGTCTTCGCGACGCCTGCGCCCGTGGTCGGTGCGCTCGTGGGTTCGCTGGATCCGGCCCTCGACGAGCTGCGTAACGTGACGGCGGCGAGCGCCGCGATGGTGACGTTCTCAGTGCCGCGAAGGGAGATTGAACTGCCCCCGCACGGCACCGGCATACTCGTGCCACTCAAGACCGCGTGGCGAGGAAGTGACTCAATGATGGTGACGGCCGTCACCTTCCTCGATCGTAAGTGGCCACGGCTCGCGCGAGAGGACGATGTCATCCTTCGAGCCCACGTGGGACGAAGCGACGACGTGCGCTTTAACGAACTTTCCGACGAGGAGCTCACCCAGCGCGTCGCCGACGAACTCAACACACTCTTGCCTCGCTTCGGCACTCCCGCGGAGTCTCTGGTGCAGCGCTGGCCCGACGGACTTCCCCAGTATCGCGTCGGTCATGAGCAACGCGTCAATGCGGCGCGCGCTGCGGGGCGTCGATTCTCATTCGCCTTGGCGGGCAATGCCTACGACGGTGTCGGCATCCCCGCGAGTATTGGCTCGGGACGACGGGCAGCTCGCGACGTGCTCGAGCGACTCCCTTCGAGCTGAATCGCGCTCCGTTACGATCGAGCAATGCCCTTCACCCCACGACAGATCGACGACGCCGTCTCGATCATTGATCCCCTCCTTCGCCTTTCGTCGATCTACGGACGAGTGCCCGGCGTGGCCTACGGCCTTTCCTACGACGGTGAGACCGTCCTGCTGGGCGCTGAGGGACTCGCCAACGTGGAGAGCGGCGAGCCCGTTGACGCGGCCGCGACGGCGTTTCGCTGCGCCTCCATCACGAAGACCTTTACCGCAACGGTCATCATGCAGCTCGTCGAGCGCGGCAAGCTGCGTCTCGACGACCCGGTCGTTTCGCACCTCGCGTGGGCAAAGAAGGCACTCAACCGTGACGTCACCGTGCGCCACCTCCTCGTGCACACCGGCAGCATCATTCGTGATGGTTCCAACGCCTGGCTTGGTGAGCCCATGCCTGATCGCGCGACGTTGCGACGAGAGCTCGCGAGTGGTGCGACGTTTGGAGAGCCCGCCGAGCGGTTCCGCTATTCCAACATTGCGTACTCGCTGCTCGGCGAGATCGCTGAGACCGTCTCGGGCCGGACCTTCGAGACGCTCGTGCGCGCCAATGTCGTGCGGCCCCTCGGCCTCGAATCGACGTGGCCGGATCTCACGCCCGCAGCAGCGCACCAGCTCGCCTTTGGATATACCAACGCGCGGCCGAACGAGCAGCGTGCGAAGATCGGCCACGTGAAGGCTCGGGCCATCGCACCCGCCGGAGGACTCGTCTCGACGGTGCCAGACCTGCTCGAGTACATGCACGCGCAGATGCCCGGGGACGAACGACTGCTGAGCGACTTCTCCAAGCGCGAAATGCAGCACCCCCAGTGGCTGCGCGCCGAGGAGCCGAACTTCGGTCTCTCGTGGATGACCTGGCACGTGGCGGGGGTCTCGCTCGTCGGCCACAGCGGCGGCTATCCCGGCTTCTCGACGATGATCGGATTCTCCCCCGAGGAGCGGCTCGCCGCGGCGGTGCTCACCAACACCATCACGCCGAGCGCGAGTGTCGGTGTGGACCTCATCTACGAGATGGTGGCAGGCGTACGAGCGAAGTGGTCAGACGCTGCAGCGACAACCAAGTGGCACACGCGAGGTTCACTCGTTCCCTACACCGGCATCTATCGTCTTTCGGGCAGTGATCTGCTCGTCTCGCGAATCAACGGGTCCCTCTATCTCCTCGAGCCGAGCGAAGTCTCACCGCTCGCGAATCCGATTCGACTCGAACCGCGCGGTAAGCACACGTTCTTGATCGCCGAGGGCAACGATTTCGGATTTCTGGGCGAGACCGTGACGTTCGGCGCGACGCGCCAGGGCGCGATCGAATCCGTCAGCGTCGGCGCCAACCACTACCGCCGAGAAGACCTTTAATCAACCTCTGTGATTGCTAGAGGTAGTAGCCAGAGTGGATGTACACGCAGGGCACGCCCTCGCTCACGTACATCGCGTGGTTCTTTGGATCGTCGTCAAGTGCGAGTCGGACGTTGAAACCGTCTTCTAGGAGCGCGTGTAACGTCTCGCGCTTGAAGCGGTCGACCCCCGAGTAGTCCCCGTATTCGCGCATGATGAGCAGATCCCAGCGAATCGAATAGCGCTCGAGCCACGCGATGGTTTGGCGCTGCACGCGCTTCGGTCGGCCGGTCACGAGGATGACGTGCAGTGACGCGTCGAGCAGTTCGAGAAGCCGCTCAATCTCTTCGATCGTGGGATCGTCGCCGACCGCATCAAAAAAACTCTGCCAGTCGCCCCAGTCGAGAAAGTGTTGACGACCCGCGGCGTCCGCGAGCACGCCATCAATGTCGAAAATGACCGCCGGACCGGGGTCGAAGGGCCCGTTTCGCCAATGCCAGTTGTCGTGTGAATTTTCCGTCATGTAGAGCCGTACTTGACGCCGGTTGAAGACAGTCATCTCTGCGAGACTGGACCACGTGACCGCCGCTGAAAGACGAACTTACCCGGTTCCCTACGGTCACCATGTCTACGTGATGAGCGACCTGTCGCTTTCACCGACGACGGACGTCACAAGCCGCCCCGTCAGAGAGCTCATGAACCTCCTCGCCGACATCGACGACGTCGCCGTCGTGGTGATCGCTGGCAACCTCTTCCACCCAGAACCCGGCGTCGACCTAGCCCACCACATTGAAACGACATTCGTCGCGCTCCCGAGCGTGCGCGACGCGCTCCGACGCTTTTGCGCAATCCAGAGCCACCGCCTCATCGTGTTGCCGGGCTGTGACGACATTGGCCTACGCGACGACGAGAGCGCCCAGACGACTCTTCAGACGCTCGGTATCTGCATTGCGAGTGACCTAGTGCTGCAAATTGCTACGGCGAGTGGCGTGCAAGATCTGGCGGTCGCTGCCGGTTCCTACAACCTCAATGTCGAGCCGGTCAACCGCAAGGATGTTGCCGACGCCGACCGACTGGAAGATCCCTCGGCCATGGAGCGCTTCGTTGCATCACGCACGCTCTACCGCCGTCTCGCCGCGTGGCTGTGGCTGCCGCTCATCGCGTTCGCCGCGATTGACCTCTGGAGCCTCTTCGCCACGCTCGCCGACCACTTCACGCAACACCACTACCGCGTACACGTGCTGCACACGAGCAACTTTTGGGTCAACCTCTTCGTCATTCTGGTGCTCATCGCCATAGCGGAAACCATCGTGGCGGCATTCGCAGGACTCCTGGTCCGGAGACGTTTTGACCACCAGGCTCACGGGCGCGCCGAAGAACTCGCCGAACCTCTCGCGCTCACTTGCGTGGGCGGCGTTGACGCGCTCGAGTTCGCTCGCCGAGTCGTCGAACGCGGGGGCGCCGGCGCGATCGTCGGGGGCACACCTAGTGCGGCGCTCGCCTTCTTGGACAAAGGGGTCTGCGCATCGCCCGGACCATCTCGCACGCTCGTTGTTGAACGGCGAGGGCGCTTCGGGTTGCCGCCGATCTTCTCCTCAATGGACCGCGTCGGCGTCATCGAAATCGAGGCCGCGAGCACGGTGCAAGTGCGACTGTTCTCGGGAGAGACGCCACGACGTCGCGGCACGTTCTTAGAGCGCCTGCTCGCCGGACCGAGCGTGCAACCAGCGCCGGGATTTGTCGCCTCCACACTGGGTTCGTGGCCCTACGGCAGGCCGTTCCCGCTCAACGTCGAGCGACTCGAAGAGCAGCGTCACCAGCGCGGCATTCGCCGGTGGGCGGCCGGGCTCATCCTGCTCGATGGCCTGCTCAACGTCGTCGTCACGACGGTGCGGCCGCTCCGCAGTCACCTCCACCTCGTCCTCACCATGCTGCCCCTCGACGTCGCGAAGGGCGCCGCGGCATTGACGGCCGTTGCAGGCATCGTCATGATCATGCTCGCCAGAGGGCTCCGACGCGGTCAACGACGAGCGTGGTTCCTCTCGGTGTCGATCTTGTCGGCCACCATCGTCTTTCACGTGCTCCGTGGCGGTTCAGTCATATCCTTGCTGATTGCGGCGGGTATCTTGGTCGCGCTGATCGGCCAGCGACGGTACTTCCTCGCCTCCTCAGACCGCACCAGCGCGGCCGAGACGCTCTGGCTGCTCGGCATCGTCGCGGTCGTGGCCGTCTGGTTCGCAACCCTCGGCATCGAAGCAACCTCCAACCGCCATCATCTGCCGAGTCTCGGTGTCGTCATCATCGCGTGCGTCGAGCGACTCGTGGGCCAGTACGAGATCTCGCTCCCCGACCGGGTGTCCGACTTCGTCGACCCAACGCTGCTCGCGATTGGGATCTCCCTGATCGTGCTCTCCATCTTCTTCCTCACCCGTCCCGTCGTCGACCGCCGACTGTCGACCTCGGCGACATCACGTGAGCGACGTCTCGCCGAACTGCGTGCGCGAGAGATCGTCCGCCGCCACGGCCACGGCACGCTCGACTACTTCGCGCTGCGCGACGACAAGCAGTTCTTCTTCTACCGCGACTCCCTCGTCGCCTACGCCGTCTACGGCGGTGTCTCACTGATCTCTCCGGACCCGATCGGACCAGAGGCGGAACGCACGGAAGTCTTCAGCGCGTTCCGTGAGTTTGCCGAAGCTCGTGGATGGACGATCGGCGTCATGGCGGCGGGCGAAGAGTGGCTCGGCATTTATCACACTGCCGGTTTGCATTATCTGTATCTCGGTGACGAAGCCATCGTCGATTGCCAAACCTTCTCGCTCGCGGGCCACAAGATGAAGGGTCTCCGTCAAGCGTGCACTCGTCTGTCGCGCTACGGCTACACGATCGAGTTCTTCGATCCGAGCAAAATGGATCCCTCGCGCGTCATCGATATCGTCGAGCTCATCTCACTCCTTCGTCGAGGCGGTGGCGAGCGCGGCTTTTCCATGATGCTCGGGCGGCTCTTCGACCCGCGCGACAAGGGGCTGCTGCTCACCGTCGTGTACGGTCCCGACGGCAAGGCGGCGGCCGTCTGTCAGTTCGTGCCGTCCCCCTCGATCAACGGCTACTCGCTCGACCTCATGCGAAGGGACCCGGGCGAGCACCCCAATGGTCTTATCGACTACGCCCTGTGCTCCACCATCGAACACCTGCGTCTCGAAGGTTCGAAGGGGCTCAGCCTCAACTTCGCCGCCTTTCGCTCGGTCATTGAGGGCGAAAAGGACACGACGTTCACCCGCGTTGAACGCTGGGCGCTCAAGCGCTTGTCGGGCATCCTTCCGATCGAGTCGCTCTGGACCTTCAACTCGAAGTACCACCCGACCTGGCTGCCGCGCCACCTCGTCTATCCGGCGGCGGAGAGCTTCGTACCGGTCGTCGCTGCCACGCTGCGCGCAGAGAGCATCACCGAGCTGCCAGTGCTCGGCCGGTTCCTTGCGAACGACCCCGCCAATCGACCGGGGACGGTCGTGCCCGAAGCGGTGCTCGCAGCGGCTCGCGAGGTCGAGCGAGCGGAATCCATTCCGCGCTAGCGAGGAACAACGCTTCGGCGTCGCCGGGTCGAGGAACGCAATATCCTTCGCTCACGACCTTCGGAGGTACTACCGGTGAGCCCAGCCACAAACGACGTCGACGGTCGGCATCGCGCCATCAAGCAGAAAGCGCCGTCGGGGCCGCAACGCTCGCGCTCACTGAGGTCGTACCTGCGACAAACGAGAGTGGTCGCGTTCGTCGCGTTCGCGGCACTCACTGCGAGCATCGTGTCGGACTTCACCGACGAAGGCTTTTGGGCGCGCCATGCGTTGCTCACGAGCATCGCGGCGAGCGCGCTCGTGGTCTTGTTGTCCGTTGCCGTGATCAACGAGTTCCTCGAGCAACGCAGGCGCAAGCGTTGGCGAGTCCTCGCTCAGTACGTGATGTTCGAGCTGGTTCGCAATGCGCGAATGTTTTGGCTCGGCGTGCTCGAAGAGGCGGGCCTCTTGCCAGCGAGAAGGACCCAGCGAGAGTTCATCGAAGCGAGCTCTCGCATCGTTCAAGATACCGAACGACTCACTGCGGCCGTGCGCGCCATGATCAGTGACGCTGATGCTCACCCTCGACTGCATCAAGACATTGCGTACTTTGCCAAGCACTCCGACGAAGTACTCGGTCGATGGGCCGCAGTCATGCTCAACGCGGAGCTGTACGCAGAGATCATTGATCGCCACGTCGAACTGGCGGGCATCATCGTCTGGATCAGTGATCTCCTCGATATCAAAGACCCGCCCGAGGACGTGGGTCGACGGTGGAGGGCTCGCAGCAGTCCCGCCGTACAAATCGAATACGAGCCTGGTGGGAACTGGCTCGCCGACCGAATCGTGACCACCGCCCAACTGGCCGAAGCCCTCGATAGAGGCACTATCGAGCTGGCGCTCCACCTCGTTCCGGTCCAGTGGTGGGAAGCCCGGCTCGCACCCGCCTCCTCCCCCTCCGAGACAATGTCGCCGGGAGCGGACGTCAACTGACGTTCCGCGTATGCCGGTTAGGGCTTCGCAGTGAGCCTCTCGAGGTTCTCCAGGCTGGCTTCCATCCCAGACCGCCATTGCTCGCCCCCTCGGACAGCCTTCTGCAGCCACTCGGGCGACCGGCTGCAATCAAAGAACGTGGTGACCCGCGTGCGGTCGGAGTCCAACGGCTCGAGTCGCCATCCCCACTGCTGAAACCCGGACACTCCGACGCGCGACTGGAACTCGGCATTTCCGGTTGATCGCATGACTGGCTCCCACGCGACGAGGCGATCGGGTTGAAATTCAACCACGCGACTTTCCATGACGTAGTCGCCTATCTGATTGTTGAACATGCTCATGGAAAAGACATCACCGATCTTCGAGATGACGAAGTCCTCTTCCGCGGCCCGCACCATGCCGGTGCCGTCCACGTCGGGGTGGG
Organism: Acidimicrobiales bacterium; assembly: GCA_036489935.1. Lineage (GTDB taxonomy): Bacteria > Actinomycetota > Acidimicrobiia > Acidimicrobiales > RAAP-2 > RAAP-2. Next base: position 30,182 of record DASXEU010000087.1, on the reverse strand, counting down.
CAGCGGGGCGGATAAGTAACGAAAAGATCCGGTCGGCGGGCGCAGGAATGTCACGTGACACAGCTATTGATGGGTCAGCCATAGTTCGACCTTTCGCGTGTGCGATACGTGACGGTATCACCGAGTGCGCAGTGTTAGGCGCCAGATTGTTGATGCCGCGGTCGTTGGCGCCGACGTCATTGCCGTCATCAATACACTTCAACTTTGCACGCGCGCAGCGCGACGACAGCAGCGGCCATCTCCAGGACCCTCGCCGAAATGTCGTAGGTTGATCAATTGGCGCCCTTAGCGACGCTCTCTGACTCAGCGTTGAGGAGAATATATGCCCGTGAATGCTGGCGACACCGCTTGGATGCTGGTGTCGACTGGACTTGTCTTCTTCATGATGCCGGGATTGGCCCTCTTCTATGGAGGACTGGTTGGCGAGAAAAACGTGCTCGCCACCATGGCGCAGTCTTTCGTTGCGATTGGGGTCGTTTCAATACTTTGGATTGTCGTGGGGTATTCGATCGCGTTTGGTCCCGACCACACGGGGTTCATCGGCGGGTTTCAGTACTTCATGCTCCGAGGTATCGGAACGACGCCATCGGTGTTCGCGCCCGACATTCCTCCCCTGTTGTTCATGGTGTTTCAGATGATGTTCGCGGTCATCACGCCGGCCCTGATAGCGGGTGCCTTCATCGGACGCATGCGCTTCCGCGGCTACCTGTTGTTCATTGGCTTGTGGTCACTCTTGGTGTACTCCCCCTTCGCTCACTGGGTCTGGGGCGGCGGGTTTTTGGGCGCGAGCGGTCTGCACGCGGTTGACTTCGCCGGAGGGGCAGTCGTTCACGAACTGGCCGGTGCTTCAGCCCTAGCGGCGGCGATCTACCTCGGGCCCCGACGCGCGATTGACCGACCGCACAACGTGCCCCTCGTACTTCTCGGCGCGGGCATTTTGTGGTTCGGATGGTTCGGCTTCAATGCGGGGAGCGCCGATGGCGCGAATGCCGGTGCCGTCTCGGCGTTGGTCAACACACAGATCGGAGCGTGTGCCGGCATGCTCGCCTGGATGGCCATCGAATGGATGTTTCGGCGTAAGCCCTCTGGCGTCGGCATCGCCTCGGGCGCTGTTGCGGGACTCGCCACCATCACTCCCGCTGCGGGCTACGTGCCGGTGTGAGCCGCGCTGGTCATTGGTGCCGCCGCCGGACTCCTCTGCTACTTGGCCGTGCGTCTCAAGGATCAACTGCGATTCGACGACGCGCTTGACGTCGTGGGCGTACACATGGTGGGCGGATTCATTGGGGTCGTCCTCACCGGCGTCTTCGCGAGCCTCGTGGTAAACGCCGCGGGCGTCTCCGGAGGGATTGTTCAACTCGGGCGACAGAGTGTGCTCGCACTCGCGGGATTGGTCTTCCCGTTCGTGATGACGTGGATCATCTTGTGGTTCACCGACAAGACGGTTGGACTGCGGGTGAGCGATGACGACCAGGACGCGGGGCTGGACATGAGCGAACACGCCGAAGTTGGATATGAGAGGCTGTAAGGACGAAGAAGTTGATCGGTCCGGCGCTTCTCATCGCTCCCGCGTAGTGAGCAACGAGGCCGACGCAACCTGACAGTAGAGAAAAGGTGTGCGATGAAAATCGGAGCCATCCTTCCACAGCTCGATCTCGGACCCGATCGCGGCGCCATCCGAGAGTACGGAGAAGCCGTCGATCAGATGGGTTTCGACCATCTCTTGGCGTTTGATCACGTCGTCGGTGCTGACCCCGCCGTGCACGCCGGATGGGCCGGTCCCTACGACGTGAAATCGACGTTCCATGAACCCTTTGTGCTCTTCGGATTCTTGGCAGCCATCTGCCCATCGCTCGAGTTCGCAACCGGCATCGTGATCCTGCCGCAGCGCCAAACGGTACTGGTCGCGAAGCAGGCAGCCGAAGTCGATATGTTGAGCGGCGGTCGTTTCCGCCTAGGCGTCGGCATTGGCTGGAACGCTGTTGAGTACGAAGCGCTCGGCGAGCGGTTCAACAATCGTGGTCGGAGAATCGAAGAGCAGATCGATCTTCTTCGCCGCTTGTGGACCGAGCCTTCGGTGACCTTCGAGGGAGAGTTTCACCACGTGACGGGTGCGGGCATTGCTCCCGCACCACTACAGCGACCCATTCCACTCTGGATGGGCGGTGGAGCAGGCAAGGCACTCGAGCGCGTCGGCCGACTCGCTGACGGCTGGTTCTCCAATGGGAAAGCGGGACCACAGCTCGACGAAGCCCTCACAACGATTCGCGACGCCGCCCGCGCGGCGGGACGAGATCCGAGCGACGTCGGCATCGAAGGGCGGATTGTCGTTGGTGACGGTGACCAGGACCGGATTACGCGTGAGTTTGAAGAGTGGAAGAACGTCGGCGCTTCTCACGTCAGTTTCAACACCATGGGCGCGTCGCTCGAAGGCATTGGTGCACATATTGGCGCGCTGCAGTTGGCGATCGAATCGGTGCAGAGCGTGGGCTAGCTCGATTGACTCAAGATCTACGTGTGGCTGATTCCAAATAATTGGTAGCGAGGTCGTCACAGTCGGTCAACCACAAGGTGCCACGCGCAATCGTGCGACATCGAAGAACTTCCATTCTTTAGACGTTGCGCATAATTGACGTCGCGAGATGTTCTCGACATCGCGGGAGACGTAAAGTTCGCGCATGTTACGCCGCAAAATCATCATCGCGGCAACTTCTGTCATAGTTGCCAGTCTCGCTCCGTGCGTGTACGCGCTCTCCCCCGCCGCATCTACAACGGCGAACGTGACGTGGCTCGCGGCCGGAGATTCGTACTCGTCCGGTGACGGACTTCCCGTCACGACGGGGGCGTGCAACCGAGCCGATTCGACCTCGAATCCCGAGGCGTACGCGCCGGACGCCTATGTCGATCTGCGAGCGGCGATGCCGACGTTGAGTCGTCCAACCTTCGTCGCATGTTCAGGAGCCTCTTCAGCAGACTTTCTTCGCAACAAAGACTCCGAGGGGCGACCCGAGTGGACGAGTGCGATGGGACGATTCGACCTCGTCACCTTCACCTTTGGTGGTGACAATCTGAACTTTGCGGGCATCCTCGCCCAGTGCGTGCTGGGCGGCAGCTCTATCGCTCCTCCGGATCCCGGTCACTCCTGCCCTTCGGATGCGTACATCCGCGATGAAATCGCCACAAAACTCGGGACGGCCTATCAATCCTTTTTGACGAAGGCGGCCGACGAGGCAGTTACGCCCGGCGGGAATATTGTCGTCCTCGGTTATCCAGAACTCATCGAACCAGCGAAGGACTGGTCGTCACTTCTCCGACGCCTCGGAAAATGCCAGGGCATTAGGACGTCGGATGCGACGCAACTTCGTGGTGACGCGGGATATCTCAACTCGACGTTGAGTGAGGACGTGAACGTCGTCAACGCTGAGCATCCAAACGGTGTATCACTCACCTTTTTGAATGTGAACTCCGGATCCAATCCTGGCCCCATCACCATCCCCAAGAACGACAAGAATCTCTTTGAGCCTTCTCACGCGTCAGGACACAATCTTTGCGGGTCTGGCCAGCCGTGGCTCAACGGCATTGTGTTATTCGACAAGCACAAATCTTTTCATCCGTCCACGCCCGGAAATGAATCCGAAGGTCGGTTGCTTGCGCAGCTGATCCCTCATCTTCCCGGTATCAGCTCGATAGGCGTAACGACGACGACAAGTTCGACGACGACGATCCCAACCTCAACGACAACCTCAACAACAACAACAACGACGACGACGACGACGAGTCCACCCGTGAGAACAACCAGCCAGTGACGGCGCAAAGTCTGGCTATCCCTGAGCGATGAGGCCAAATAGCCGAGCCAGGTATCGTTCGGAGAATGAGGAGACTGGTGATCGCAATCCAGTCGGTCGCGCGGGTGTCGGCCACCACGGCTCGGCTCCGCACAGTGACCAGATCCTGTCGGCCGACACCCAACGCTCTTCGCGGCGCTTCGACGATGATGGCGATGGCACTCGCACTCACGTTCGTGTCAATTCCCGCGGGAGCGTCGGGTCTTCTCACACCGACTGTAAAAGGCACTCAGATCGACGCTCACTCGAAGTTCCGAGCAGACCGAATGGCCACGTCGAGAGCACCAACGCTGAAAAGGTTGTCGACGGCGAAAGGTTCTTCTTCGGGCCACGCTGCCATCACCATCGTTGGCACCAACTTCGAGCACGTGCGCGATGTGTTTTTTGGCGGCACCAAGATCAGGTCGGTCCGCGTCGCATCCTCAACGAGACTCAGCGTCGTCAGCCCCGCTCACTCGCCAGGCACCGTCAACATCCGAGTGACAACCACCTACGGGACGTCGAAGGTCGTGCCCGCCGACCGATACACATTTGTCGCGCCAACGAACGCGCCACCCGCGCTCAACAGTTCCGTTCCCTCAGTGACGATTGGTCCCCTGCCGACACCGTTCGTGCCATCAAGTTGGAGCGGTCCAAATCCCCCAGAGAACTGCGACACCGCTGGTTCTCGATCAGCGTCAGGTATTGAGTACCTCGATTACTGCGGCGCCGAGCTCGAGGGTCTCGCGCCGCTCACGCTTCCCAGTAACTGGGCGAATCTGAGTGACCCCGAGAAGGGATTCGTACTGATGAACCTGGAACGAATCGAGCGAGGAGAAACGCCCATCGTTGGCATCAGCACGACCTTGAACAACTACGCCGCAGAAGGCGCCGATGCTAACACTGACCCTCCCGTGTCATTCATCTCAGACGGTGTGGGCGGGAGCATCTGGGCCTCTGGCAGCTTTGTCGCGGTCGGGATGCCGGGTTTCCTGTATGCCGACGGACCCGGCGGTTTCAACCTTGATTGCACCTCGACGGACTCGTCAGGCTGTTGGGGCCACCGAGACAACGTCCTCGATGCTTCGACCAACCCCCACCTCGCCGTAGGAGTAGCGGACGGTCCGGGGGGCGACTCCGCGGCCGTTATCTCTGATCAGTACTCCGACTTCGCGTTTTCGTGGTCCGCCGAATTGAGCGAGGGCTACGCCAATGGCTTGCCGAGCGATTTCGTCCTGACGCCTCCCTCGGTTACTGCAGTTACCGGAGATGGTGACAGCACCATCGAACTGTCCGGAACGGGCCTCGACACCGGCACCGCGGTCTATTTCTCCAACCTCCGCGACTCGAACTCGCTGGTCTGCAACAGTCCCGATGCGTGCCGGGTTGGCGTGCCTGATGGACTCGCACCGAACACGACGTACAACGTCTATGTGCTCAACTCCGCGGGTTTGTCCACTCCAAAGCTGTCGGACAGGTACACGACCCCTTCATGACATTGCTATCGACGTAGACGCAGTACTTCCCTACGCGGCCGATCGAGGATCTAGGAAGAAGAGTCGGCAAGTCCGATCTGCAAGACGTCGGCGAGTAGTCCGTACGCCGTATCTGCGAGCCGGGGATCACTGCAACTGATTGTGACCGGGCGAAGCAGCTTGGATTCAAATTGAATGCCAAGTGAGGTTCCGGTGAGCGGAAAGAACACGCTATCGGGGCCAATCTCGACGACGTCAACCTTTGCGTGAACGGACTGGTCCGACGGCTCTCGTCGAAGGCTCGCCAAACTCACGAGGCGATGCCCGCGCTCGCGCGCGCCGACGGCCCGCGTGGAGAGGTCCTCACTCACGGGCGTACGTTCTACGAGTTCGATTGGCAACGGCTTGTCCCAAATGGTGGCGGACAATGCGCACAACTTGACCGCCGCGTCCCAGCCGTCCAAATCGTAGTGAGGATCGTCTTCGAGAATCCCGAGCGCCTCGGCTTGTTGGATTGCCGTCGACAAGCTGATACCTTGACTCAACGACTCGAGGACTATCCCACTCGTTGAATTCAAGAGGCCCGTCATCGCGGTAATGGAGGCACCGGGCAGGGTTCGCTCGACCAAGCTGAACACCGGCAAGCCATCGGCAACCGCCGATTCGTATCGATAGTGCAGGCCGCTCTCGTCTGCCAACTTCTTCAGATCTCGCAGACCATGAGCGACGGGGCCCTTATTCGCGCTCACGACGCTGCGCCCAGCTGTCAACGCGGCGCGCGTGATGGCGATGCCGACCTCGCCCGTCAATGGTTCGAGTGGCGTCGTCTCGACCACGATGTCGGCGAGACACGTCGCAACAAAGTCAGTGGACTCTACCGATGGGCCCTGGCGAGTCTGAGCGTATGCGTTGTCAAGAGCATTCCGAAGATCTAACCCCGTGGGGCTGGTCACGGAGCCGAACCGCGATGTACAGATTCCAGTGACGACAAGATCAAGACCAAGCTCGGCGACCAGGCGGTCGTGCTCGTCGAGAATCATCTCTGCGAACGCTCGCCCAGCCTTCCCGAATCCGACGAGACAGAGGCGGAGCTGACGCGCTGACATCGCGAACGACGCTTAGACGAGGAGGCCAAGCTGCTCAACGCAGCGCTGGATTTCCCTGTCAGTGTTGTAGTGCATAAGGCCAATGCGCAACAGGCCCTCTTCGAGATCGAGGCCGAGGTGTTCGACGACATTCTGCGCGTAGAAGTTGCCATTCCACGTATAGATGCCCTGCGCTCCGAGAGATCGAGCGAGCGACGCGGGCTGCTTGTCGACAAGAAGACCAAACGTGCCGACCCGCTGGTGTGGATCCGCGCCCTGCACTCCCGCGATGCGCACGTTCGTCAAGTCGCCGAGTCCGCGCAGCAGCTTCTCTGCGAGATCGGTTTCGCGGCTTTGGATCGCACCAAACGCGCTGTCGAGGCGAGCAGAAAGATCGTCGCCTTCACCCAGGTCCGCGAGGTAGTCAACCGCGGCGACGAATCCCGCGATGTTCTCGTGCAGCTGTGTGCCCGTTTCGAAGCGGTGACCGGGCGGCAGCGAGCCCGCTGGCCGCACCCTCTCTGCGGGAAGGCTCTCGGCGAGGTCACTACGCATCCACGACATTCCGAGATGCGGACCAAAGAACTTGTATGGCGAGCACAGCAACACGTCGCAACCGATCGACTCAACGTCGATGCGCCAGTGTGGCGCGTAGGCAACGGCGTCGGCCCATACCAGCGCCCCGGCGTCATGGGCGAGCTTCGAGATCTCCTGCGCGGGAGTCAATGTGCCGACAGCGTTCGACGCGAGGCAGAACGCGACCACTTTTGTCTTGTCGCTCAGTTTTGCCTTCAGGTCTTCGAGATCCAGGTTCAGGTCTTCGGTGACGCCCACCGTGCGGACCACGAGCCCACGGTCTTGCGCCAGCAAGAGCCACGGTGCCACATTGGCATCGTGGTCGAGCGTGGTGGTGATGATCTCATCACCCTCCTTGAGCGTTCTTCCGAGCGCGCGACTCAGGTTGAAGTTGAGGGTCGTCATGTTGGGGCCGAAGGAAATACCGTCTGACGAGCCGCCCACGAACGTCCCGCCGTAGGACCGAGCTTTCGCGATCACGTCGTCGGTCTTCGCCGAGGTCTCAAACTCCCCCTCGATGTTTGCGTTGGTATTCGACAGGTAGCCAGCGACCGCTTCGATGACGGACTGGGGAACCTGGGTGCCGCCGGGGCCGTCGAAGAACACGGCGGGCTCGCCACCGACCGACGGCCGCTGCAGTGCCGGAAACTGGGCCCGCACCGCGTCCACATCTATTTCTTGCACACCCATTCGCTGCATCCCCTCGTGCGTTCTCGCGCATCACGCGCGTGCACTTCATCATGCCAGACCTCGTCGATGGTGCATTTTGACAATGTGTCAAAAGCGCCTCTCGATTTCGATCATGTTGTCGGCGATCCGGTTTTTGCGAGAGTGTTACTGTTCGCGTGAATGGCCACGACTTCGTAGGGCGAATACGCCGGACGGTAGGTCTCGCCTCAGGCAGTAACTCCCTCACCCACCAATGGAAGAAGTAGGCCGTATGTCTGTGGCAGAAATTACCCGTGACGAGGCAATCGAGCGAGCAAAGCTCGTGAGCGCCGTGGCCTACGACGTCAGCGTGGACCTGACTCGCGGTGCCGAAGTGTTCGGCTCGGTGTCGGTCCTCACGTTCAACTGCGCGACGCCGGGCGCATCGACACACGTCGATCTCATCGCGCACTCCGTGCACGAGATCGTCGTGAACGGCACGTCGATCGACCCCGCGACCGCGTGGGCGAACGGGCGAATCGCATTGACCGGGCTCCTCGAGCGCAACGAAGTGCGGATTGTGGCTGACTGCTCGTACGCCAACGACGGTACGGCGATGCACCGCTCGGTCGACTCGGCGGACGGCAAGGTCTACGTGTACACGGCGCTCGAGCCGGCGGACTCGCGAAGGGTCTACGCCAATTTTGAACAGCCCGATCTGAAGACCGCCTATACGCTGCACGTCACCGCGCCCTCGCACTGGACCGTCTTTTCGAATCAGCCGACACCCGAACCGAAGAGTGTCCGCGAAGGCACCGCGGTGTGGGACTTTTCGCCAACACCGCCCATCTCGACCTACCTCACCACGGTTGTCGCCGGCGAGTACAAGGTCGTGCGCGACTCCTACACCGGCGCGTCAGGCAAGGTGATTCCACTCTCCCTCGCTTGTCGAGCGTCCTTTGCCGAGTTCCTGGATGCCGATGAAGTGTTCGATATTACGAAACGCGGACTGGACTTCTTCGCCACACTGTTCGGGACCGACTACCCGTTCGCGAAGTACGACCAAGTCTTCGTGGCCGAGTTCGACAGCGCCGTCGAGAACGTGAGCTGCGTCGTGATCACCGAGGAGCTGTTGTTCCGCTCTCGGGTCACTGACCGGATGTATCAGAGGCGCGCCAACACGCTGCTGCACGAGATGGCGCACATGTGGTTCGGCGACCTCGTGACCATGCAGTGGTGGGACGACCTGTGGCTCAACGAGTCGTTCGCGGAGTTCTGTGGCACCCTGGCGTGCGCCGAGGCGACTCGGTTTAGTGACGCCTGGTCGACGTTCTCCTACTCACGCAAGACATGGGGGTACGAGCAGGACCAACTGCCCTCAACGCACCCGATCGCCGCTGACGTGCCAACGCTCACCGAGGCGGAAGCGAACTTCGACGGAATCAGTTACGCCAAGGGTGCATCGGTGCTGAAGCAGCTCGTCGCCTACGTCGGTCGCGACAACTTTTTCGCGGCGATCAAGGGCTACCTCGAGCGGTACGCCTGGAGCAACGCCACCCTCGCCGACCTCCAGGAGGCATTGGAGAAATCGTCGGGCAAGAGCCTGACGTCCTGGTCGAAGGCCTGGCTGGAGACCGCCGGCCCGAATACCCTTCGATGCGACTTCGAGCTGGACGACCAAGGAGCGTTCACGACGTTTGCGGTGGTGCAAAGTGCTTCTAAGCACTACCCCACATTGCGTCCGCACCGGATCTCGGTCGGTTTGTACAACCGAATCGATGGCGCGCTCAGCCGTACCCACCGCATTGACGTCGAGATCTCCGACGCCCGCGCCGTGGTGCGAGAGCTCACGGGCGTGACCCAGCCGGACCTGATCCTCCTCAACGATGACGATTCCGGTTACGTGATCGTCCGCTTCGATGCTCGCTCACTCGACACCGTGACGAACTCCATTGGGGACCTCACCGACCCGATCGCGCGAGCGGTCTGTTGGGTGGCGGCACTCGACATGGTCCAGCAGGCGGAGCTCTCAATACCCGCGTTCGTGGACATGGTGTCCCAGGGACTGGAAACTGAATCGTCGGTCTCAGTGGTGCAGTCGATGCACGCAGCGACCGCCCAGGTGATCGCGGAGCTCGGCGACCCGAGCCAGGTGTCAGGCGTCAAAGAAAAGCTCGCGACGACAGCCGCGCGATTGCTCGATGCAGCTAAGCCCGGGAGCGATCACCAACTCGCTTGGGCACAGCTGCTCGGCTGGACCGCAACGTCAATCGCGCAGCTCGAGCGAGTTGCCGGGCTGCTGGACGGGCGCGTTGACGTTCCGGGTTTGGTCGTCGATACCGAGCTTCGTTGGGCGCTGCTCGCTCGACTCGCCGCGATGGGCCACGCGTCGAACGCGGACATCGACGCCCAGCTCAAGCGAGACCCGACGGACGCGGGACAGCGCCGCGCGACCACGTGCCGGGCCTCCCTTCCCGACGCTGCACACAAAGCTGCCGCATGGACCCTGCTGGCCGAGACTGACTCGCTCGGGGTCATTGGCGTTCTTGAAGTCGCTGATGGCTTCACGCAGTTGGAGCACGCTGACGTGCTCGCCCCGTACGCGAAGCGCTACTTCGACTCCCTCGCCCACATCTGGTCGACCTACGGCGACCACTTCTGCGTAGTGCTCAGTCGAGCGCTCTTCCCGAGCACGGCCGATCCACACGAACTCATCGAGCAGATCAATGCGTTCCTCGGCGCAGAGCAGCGTGAACCGAGCCTGGAGCGCATTCTGGTCGAATTTCGCGACGTCGCCGAGCGCGCGCTGCGCTCGCGCGCGCTGCCAGCGTGAGACGCTTCCGCTCGACAGTTCGTGCGTGTGAGCGGTGCACCAGACTTTTGGTGGGATCGGCCGCTGGTAAAGTGAGGCTCGACGAAGAGCATCACTCGCATGCAATGGTTCTGTGCCCAATGACGCCACGCATGTCAGCACGCACTTTCGCTCGCTCGGAAGTTCCCGTCAGGAGTTGAGTCTTGTGTCAGCAGCGCCCATTCTTGAAGTAAGCGAGTCAGCAGCCCCCGTGCTCGAGGTGCGCGGGCTAGAAATGCATTTTCCGCTTCGTCGCACGGGGCTCTCCGTCGTGCGCGGACACGAGACCGAGGCCGTTCGAGCGGTGGATGGCGTCGACTTCACGATTGCGCGCGGTGAGTCCGTTGGACTAGTGGGGGAATCTGGCTGTGGCAAATCGACACTCGGCAGATGCATCGTGGGCCTCTACAAAAGTACGGCTGGCGAGGTGCGCCTGAACGGCGTTGCGGTCGCAACCAGCAAGCGACAGCGCAACGCCAACCCGCGCGTCGCACAGATCATCTTCCAAGATCCGTACTCGTCACTCAATCCGCGCATGACCGTGAAGCAGACATTGATGGAAGCACTCCGCGTTCACCACACGGTTCCGCGCCAAGACGCCGAGCGCCGGTGCTCAGAACTCTTAGATCTGGTTCGACTCAGTTCGCGGGTGGCCGACGCGTATCCGAGACAGATGTCAGGTGGTCAGCGCCAGCGCGTCAGCATCGCTCGAGCCTTGGCGGTCGAGCCGGAGCTCATCGTTGCCGACGAACCGGTGTCGGCACTCGACGTGTCTGTCCAGGCGACCGTGCTCAATCTCCTCGCCGATCTGCGAAAAGACCTCGGCCTCACGCTCCTGCTCATCGCGCACAACATGGCCGTGGTTCGCCACGTCTGTGACCGGACGATGGTCATGTACCTCGGGCGCATTGTGGAGACGGGTCCGACCGAGCGCCTCATCGCTGACCCGCAGCATCCCTACACTCGCGCGCTTCTCACGGCAATTCCTCGGCTGACACCGGGGCACCGCACCGAAGCGCCGGCACTGCTCGGGGATCCGCCGAGTCCGATCCGCCTGCCCGCGGGCTGTCGTTTCAATCCCCGGTGCTCGCTCGCGACGGAGCTCTGTTCCGAGATTGAACCCAATCTCATTTATGGCAATGGCAACGAGGCGGATCACGCCGCAGCGTGCCACTACGCCTGGAGCAATGCTCCCGTCGCGACGACGATCAGTGAGCGGCCCTCGCACCAATAATCGGGTCAGCTTGGGCCGCCTCGCGACAGCGGTCGGAGTGGATGCACGACGAGGCATGCTCTCCCTCGGTGAACCGCAATGGGAACTCACCGACGGCGCAATCCTCTTGCGCGAAACCGCAGCGGGAGCGAAAGCGACATCCCTCAGGCGGTTGCGCCAGGCTCGGCGGGATGCCCGGAATGGATTCAAGCACGGACTTCACGTTGTCGAAGTCAGGCACCGCTCGAAGGAGACCAAGCGTGTACGGGTGCGTGGGGTCGGCCAACACCGATGCGACAGAACCAATCTCCACGATCTCGGCCGCGTACATGACAGCCACCTTCTGACAGATCTGTGAGACGACTGCGAGGTCGTGGGACACGAAGATCATCCCGATCCCGGTCGACTCTTGCAGTTGGAGCAAGAGCTTCAAGATCTGATCTTGAATGGTGACGTCAAGCGCGGTCGTGGGCTCATCGCACAAGAGCAGTTTCGGCTCGCACGCGAGCGCCATCGCGATCATGACGCGCTGACGCATTCCGCCCGAGAGCTCACTCGGATAAGCCCGCAGCCGCCGCACTGCATCCGGGATGCCAACCTGCTGCATCAGTTCCACTGCTCGCTGTCGTCCCGCTTTCCTCGTAAATCCGAGATGGGCAATCGGACCTTCGGCGATCTGCTCACCAACCTGCATCACGGGGTTGAGCGCCGTCATGGGCTCTTGAAAGATCATGCCGATCGAGCGCCCGCGCACGTCTCGCAGCTGCTTCTCGTTGAGCGACACGAGGTCAGTCCCCTGGAACACGATCTCGCCACCCGTGACCCGTCCGCCTCGAGGTAGTAAGCCAATGAGCGTCCGCAGCATCATGCTCTTGCCACACCCGGACTCGCCGACGATGCCCAAGGTCTCGCCTTGGGCCAGATCGAACGACACGTTCGCCACCGGATGCACCGTCTCGCGGCGCGTCGTGAGGTCGACGCGAAGATTTTTCACGGACAACAGTGGATCGGTCACGCTATTCCACCCTCAAGAGGTCAGCGATGCCGTCGCCGAATAGGGACAGCCCAATGCCCGTGATCACCACGATGATGCCGGGGAACGTCGCGAGCTCCCAGTGAGTGGTGATGAACTGCTGCCCGTCCGACATCATCGAGCCCCACTCCGCCGTGGGCGGCGGTACCCCGAGGCCCAAGAAGCCAAGGGTGACAATCGTGAGAATCGTGAAGACCACGTCGGACATCGAGTACACGATCGCCTGGGTGATGCAGTTGGGGATGAGGTGGCGAAGCATGATGCGGGTGTGCTTGTAGCCGAGTGCGGCGGCGGCAAGGATGAACTCGTGCTTCTTCATGGCGACGATCTCTCGTCGGATGATCCACGTATAGGAGACCCAGTCGGTCGCGATGATGGCGATGTAGATGCTCTTCGTACCGGGTCCGAGAATGAACACCAGTGCAATCACCAGCACGAAGAACGGAAACGCCAGGATCACATCGACGACGCGCATCACGAGGGCGTCAACCCAGCCGCCGAAGTATCCCGCGACGCAGCCCACAGCCGTGCCCAGCACGAACGACGCCAGGACGGCTAAGAACGCGATCTCGAGATCGACACGTCCGCCATACAGCAGGCGGGTCCATTCGTCACGACCCAGTTCGTCAGTGCCGAGCAGGTGATGCAGCGAAGGTCCGAGCAGTGCCTGGGCTGGGTTGATCGCCGTCGGCGAGTAGCTCGTGATGAGCGGCGCAGCGATCACCATGCCAATGATGATGAACAAGATGACCGAGCCCGCGATGAGGGTCGGTGAGACGCGCCGTGCGCCGCGGCCACGCTGCAGTTCGTCCGAGGTGAGCGGAAGCGGTAGTGAGGTGAGACCAGCCATCTCTATTCAAACCTCACTCGTGGATCGACGATCGAATGGATGATGTCCGTGCCAAGGTTGGTGAGAATGACCGCCACCGCCAAGAGGAACGTGATGCCCTGCACGACCGGGAAGTCGCGACGGAAGATGGAATTGACCATTAACGCGCCCACCCCCGGTAACGCAAACACCGACTCCACCACGAGTGTCCCACTGATCAGAAACGCAATCTGGAGTCCGAGGATGTTGAGGCTCGACGCGAGCGAGTTTCGAATCGCGTGGCGAATGAGCACCCGGTACTCGCGGATGCCCTTTGAGCGGGCCGTGGTCACAAAGTCCGCGTCGAAGGCGTCGATGAGACTCGAGCGCAGACTGCGGATCAAGAGCGGCGCGATGCCTAAGGAGAGGGTGAGACTGGGCAGGAACATCGAATCAAGATGTCCGACGAATCCCGCCTGAAGGCCAGCGACCGGAAAGACGTGCGACTTGAGCCCGAGCAACAAGATCAACATGATGGCGATCCACGCCGACGGCATGCCCATGCCAATCAGCGGGATGGCCCGCACTGCCTGGTCCGCCACCCGATTGCGATGGGTGGCGGCAAGGACGGCGAGTGGCACGGCAATCACGATCGAAAGGATGACCGCGTACACGATGAGCTCGAAGGTGACCAACGAAGCGCGCAGGATCAGTCCCGTCGCCGAGGACCCATAGAAGAGCGAGGTGCCGAAGTTTCCGCGCACGATCCGCGACAGGAAGAGCCAGTACTGCTCGTAGAGGGGTCTGTTGAGGCCCCACTCGTTACGCAGGAGCGCCACTGCCTTCGGAGTCGCGCGGATCCCGAGCATCGTGACCGCAGGGTCACCCGGGATGAGGTGGATCATGAAGAACGTGATGAGCGTGACCCCAAACGCGGTCGGCAGCATGAGCAGGAGGCGTCTCCTGATGTACATGCCACGTGTCACGATTCGTACTCCTCTGCTTCTTCCAACCGATCCCGCCGCGACTGCCTACTCGCGCGCGGAGATCACGAACTGAGCCAGACCTTCTCGAGGTGATAGGCACCGGTTGGTGGTATGTCGAAACCCTTCACGGAGGTCTGCTCCGCGTACGGGAAGGGGCTGTAGTAGAGCATTACGAAGGGACAGGCCTCTGCCGTCATCGTTTGGATCTCGTTGTAGATCTTGGCTCGTGCGGCCGGAGCGATCGTGCTCTCCGACTCGTGCACCAGCTTCAACAGTTCCGGGTTGCTGTACCACGTGTAGGCGTCAAAGATCCCGCCGTAGCCTTCCCCGACCGCCGCCGGCACGTTCTCGTCCGGGTCACTGATGTCGAGGGTTCCAATGGCGGGCGACATGTCATAGTTGCCCGCAGAGACCAGCGACGCGAGGGTGCTCGGGTCGTAGGACTGGATGGCGACATCGATGCCAATCACTTTGAGGTTCGCCTGCACAATCTGGGCGATGGTGCCATTCAACTCGTCGCCTGCGGCAACGGCGAACGTCGTCTTAAAGCCCTTCGGGTACTTCGAGAGTGCGATCTCGCTCTTGGCCTTTTTCACGTCGTACCAGAGCTTCGGCGTATCCGCGTAGTAATAGGCCCAAGACGGAGAGAAGAACGACGCCGCGGGCGTCCCGTGTCCGAACAGCACGTCCTTGATGATGGACACGCGGTCGACGGCGTAGGAGATGGCCCGACGAACGTGGAGGTCCTGGAACTGCGGCTTCTTCTCGCTCATCACAATGGACGACACCGCGGTTGACTTGAAGAGATCGACGCTGATGCCGGGCGTACTTTGAAGGCCGGTGACCGATGAGTACGGCGGGGCTTCCATGATGTCAACTTCCCCGCCCTTCAGCTGAATGAGCCTCGTGTTGTCGTCGGGGATCGTCAAGAACGTGACGGAGTCGAGGTACGGCTTGCCCTCTTGCCAATAGTGCGGATTGCGCTTGAGCAACATCTGCTGGCCCTTGGTCCAGGACTCCATCATGAACGGTCCGGTGCCAATGGGGTGAGCGAAGAACGCCGCGTCGGTCATTCCTCGTAGCTCGTTGGGCAAGATGGCATTCGAGTACATGGACATGTCGCCCGCCAGCGGCCCCCACGGGTGCGAAGTGTGAATCACGACCGTTGAGGCGTTCGGCGTGTCGATCGCGGTCACCGCGGCGAGGATGTACGCGTTCGGCCCCTTGAGGGCGCGCTCAAGGGTGAAGCGAACGTCGGTTGAGTCCATCGGACGACCGTCGGAGAACTTGACGCCGGAACGAAGGTGAAAGGTCCACGTGAGCTGGTCGGAGGACAGTTCGTAGCTGGTAGCGAGCCACGGAATCTCGGAGTGCCCGTCCGCCGTCACGTCGTAGAGGCAGTCGTACAAGCACAGCACGGTCCAAATGGATTCCGTATCGATCGCCGCACTGGGATCAATTGTTTGCGGGTCTGCAGTCCTCGCAAAGGTCAAGTCGCCACCGCGCTTTGCGGAGCTTGCGCCCGCCGTCGAGCTCAGCAGCGTACCGAAAGCGGACACACCGCCAATGGCGGCTCCCCCTGCAGCAAGAGTCTTTAGAAAGTCACGCCGCGACACCGAATAATGCCGTCCGGTACCCCCCGGGATCCCCCCATCGGTCATAACCGGACTCCTTTCGTAATGCCAGACGCTTGCGGATCTGACGACTTAGGTGAATCGTAACCAGTGAGACGTGGCGAAATGTTACAGCACTGAAAACGTGTTCAAAATGATCAACTCGTCGCGACATCAGTGACGGACTATGCACACTGTCAATACACAACTCGTCGCGACATCGACAGCGAACTAGTCAGACTGTCGCTCTTCAGTACGAGTTCGCTCAGCGTTATCGCGCATCACGCCATCGAACGACGCAGTGGCGGAGCTCACGCCGACGCGCCGCTCATCGTTCGGCGCACGTTCACGCTGGCTCTACGTGAGACGGCGCGCGATTCCCGCTGCCAGCGCATCCGCGGCGGGCTGGTGGAACGTGAGAAAGAGTGACGGCTCGATCATCTCGAGCTCCATGACGAGCCAGCCCTGCACCGTCGCCACCAAATCAACGCGGGCGTAGAGAAGACTCGAGTACCCGAGCGTTGACACCACGTGCGTCGCGAACTCAATGGCGTCAGTTTCGCCTTCCCCGAGGGACATCTGCTTTCGGCGATAGTGAAAGTCGCGCTCGGCGGCGGATACGTTCAACAACGCGCCCTTGGTCATGGCGTGCGAATACGCACCGTCAATGAAGATGATCGCCCGCTCGCCCAGTGTGTCGACGCTGTTGATATATGGCTGGATAAGGACATCGCATCCCGCTTCGTGCAGTGCCGCCACGTGCTCAAGCGCGCGCTTCGTCTCGTTCGGGCGATACCGCTCGACGTGCAGTGATCCCGCACCGATGCACGGCTTCACCACGAAGTCGACGTCAAAGAACTCCGGCTCCTCACCGACGTCACAGAAGTGCGACGGGATGATGCGCAGCCCTCGTGACTCAAGATCGGTGAGATAGTGCTTGTCCGACGAGTACTCGATGACGTCGGTCGGGTTCACCAGGTTCGGTACGATACGCGTCCAGGCGAGGAAGTCGTCGCGTCGGCCCGGGTAGTTCCAGCTCGACCGCACGACCGCGAGATCGAACGACTCCCAACGCACCGACGGATCGTCCCAACTGACGAGCGTCGCGTCGAGACCGGCTGCTGCCAGAGCACGAAATAGCGCAGGATTATCCGGGTCGTTCGCACCTTCGCAGGTGACGATCCCGACGCGGCTCACGGCAGGAAGAGCATCGTGGCGTGCTGAACCCATGTCGCAAGCGGACCGGGCCAGATACCAAAGAGAATCGCCACAATGACGCCGACGGCGATCGTGGTGCCGGTGAGCCACGGCACGGTGATGCGCGTGCCCTCAACGTCGTCATCGGCGTAGAGCGTGAGCGCGAAACGCAAGTAGAAGTACGCGGCGATCGCGGCCGAGAGCAGCGCCACCAAGGCGAGCGCTCCGCCACCCGCGTCGATCGTCGCCGCGAGCACGGTGAACTTGGCGTAGAAGCCAACCGTGAGCGGCGCACCGAGTTGTGTCAGGAGCAGCACGGCGAGCGCGCCACCGAGCCACGGTTGGCGACGGGCAAGGCCGCGGTAGTGATCGATCGAGTGGTGCTCATCACCTTTGCCGCCCACGAGCGTCACGATCGCGAACGTGGCGATCACAACAGGTGCGTAGGTGAGGACGTAGAACAGTGTGCCCGCGACACCTCGCGCGGTCCCGGCCCACACGCCGAGCAACATGAAGCCCGCCTGGTTGATCGAGGAGTACGCGAGCAGTCGCTTGACGTTGCGCTGGACGAGCGCGACACTCGCGCCGACGACGCACGTGAGGATCACGAGCACGAAGAGGATTGGTCGCCACGTGTCGAGTTGGGTTCCGAGCGCCGAGGCGAGGACACGCAGCAGGGCGGCGAACGCTCCGACCTTTACGATCGAGGCCATCATGCCGGTCACGGGGGTCGGCGCACCTTCGTACACGTCGGGAGACCAGGCGTGGAAGGGAACGGCCGCAACCTTGAAGGCGAAGCCGATCAGCAGCAGGCCGCCACCCGCGTAGAGCAGACCCGGATGGAGCACGACGTTCTGGCTCAAGAAGTAGCCAATCGAGGAAAGATTCGTCGATCCGGTCGCGCCGTAGACGAGGGCCGCGCCGTAGATGAAGATCGCCGACGCGAAGCCACCGAGGAGGAAGTACTTGAGCGCGCCTTCGTCGGAGGTCGAACGGTGCCGATCGAAGCCGACCAGCACGTAGAGCCCGATCGAGAGGATCTCAAGGCCGAGGAAGATGACGATCAGGTCGTTGGCCTGAACCATCAGCAACGCGCCCGTCGCCGACGCGAGGGCCAAGATATGGAAATCCGCGCCGGCGATGCGTTCGCGCTTCGCCCAGTCGTGCGCGACAAAGGCGCTCATCAACAGCGCGGCACCGATCGCGAACGTGCCAACGACCGCAAAGCCATCGAGAACGATCGCGTGGGCGACCGTCGTCGTCGCACCGTGGTTTGCGACGTACGACCACTGGAAGATGGCGTAGACCATGACCGCGACGGAGGCGAGTGACGTGATCGCGGTCGCGAGGTTGATGCGAACCTTGTCGGTGACGACGGCGCTCAAGACGAGCAGCAGGAGCGACGCGCCAAAGAACGTGAAGACCGGTAGCAGCGCCAGGTAGTGAATGCTGGGGATGGTCACGGTCGTTGCGGCGGCGATCATTTGCTCACTCCCGTAGGTGCGACGTGGTGGATCAGCACGTCAACGGAGGGCGTGATGCGGTCGAGGACGGGCTTCGGGAACACACCGAGGACGAGGATGAGCGCAATGACCGGCACGAGAACCCAGCGCTCCTTCGTTGAGGCGTCGGGGATTTCGGCGTTGACGCCGGTCGCCTTGCCGTGAAAGACGCGCTGGTAGGCCCAGAGCAGATAAACGGCGGCGGCGATGACGCCGATCGCGGCGATGGCACCCCACCAGGCGTGCGTGCCGAACGTGCCGACCAAGATCAAGAACTCGCTCACGAAACCGGAGAGTCCCGGTAGGCCGAGTGACGCCATCATGACAACGGTGAAGAGTGCCGCCAAGACCGGGGCGGGACCTTGGAGTCCCGTCAGGTCCTTGATCTGGTACGAACCACGCCGCTGCTCAATGAAACCAATGATGAGGAAAAAGCCGATCGTGATGACGCCGTGGTTGAACATGAGGAGCACCGCGCCCGTCGCGCCGATGACCGAACCGGACATGATGCCGAGTGTGATGAAGCCCATCTGGGCAACGGAGGAGTACGCGACGAGTCGCTTCAAGTCCGGCGTCGCGCAGGCGACAAGCGAGCCGTAGAGGATGCCGATGACCGCCAGGGTCAAGACGATCGGGCGCATGTCGGGCAGCGCCAAGGGAAACAGACCCACTGCGAAGCGGAGCAGTCCGTAGGAGCCGAGCTTGGCGAGGAGTGCCGAGAGCTCGACGGAACCGGCGGTTGGCGCTTCGGCGTACGTGACGGGTGACCAGGTGTGGAACGGCCAGATCGGGGCCTTCACCGCGAACGCAATGGCGAAGGCGATGAAGAGCCACACCGAGACACCGTGACTAATCGGGGTACTCGCAAGCGCAGAGTATGAGAACGTGAGCGCTCCCCCCGTCTGGTGCTGGTGGATGAACCCGAGGTACAGGATGCCGATGAGCAGGAACGCGGAACCGGTGAAGGTGTAGATGAAGAACTTGAGCGCGGCGCGAGCGCGCTGGACGCCACCCCAGTTGGCGATGATGAAGTAGCTCGGCACCAGGGTGAGCTCAAAGAAGATGAAGAACTCGAGCACGTCGTGGGAGACGAAGCTCGCCATCGTGAACGAGGTGAGCAGCAACAGCCATCCCACGAAGGACGCTTCGCGACGACGCTCGCGAGCGCCCAGCAAGGAGAGAAACAGCACCAAGGCGGTGAGCACCACCATGAAGAGCGAGATGCCGTCAACGCCTACGTCGTAGGCGAGGCCGAGCGGCGCGGACAGCACGTGGCGCGACAAGAAGTCGTACGTGCCTTGGCCTGCGAGATGGTTGTTGTAGAGGACCGCGACGACGATCGTCAACGCGAGCTCCACAGTCGCCGTCGCGACCGCCACGTAATAGGAAATGTCCTGTTGCTTGCGCGTCAACATCGCCACGAGCGCCCCGACGATGGGCATGACGATCAGCACGCCGAGATAGATCGAAGAATGCATCTAGTGGACCCTCGCCAACAGGTAGACGATGATCACGGCAAAGCCGAGCACCATCGCGAGTGCGTACTGACGCACGAAGCCGGACTGGATCTTGCGTAGGCCCTCGGCGCTGTCGCGAATACTGACACCGACCCCACTGACTGCGCCGTCGATAATCTTCGGTTCGACGACGTCATCGCTGAACTGCGCCGCCCGCGTGAGGGGCTTGCCAATGATGTCGTCGTAGAAGTTGTCCCAGTACCAAACGTGCTCGAGGAACTTCGACTCGAAGCGTGGATTCTCGCTCGTGTCGCGCCAGATGGCAAAGGCGGCGAGCAGACCGATGACGGCTGCCGCCACGTCGACCAACGCCAGTCCCCACTGTGCCCCGGTGCTCGCGGTTGCGACAGCGGGCACGAAGCCAAAGACCGGGTTGAGGAAGTGCGCCAAGGTCGCGCCGTGCGCCCAGGGCAGATCAATCACGCCACCCACGATTGCGAGAACGGAGAGGACAATCAGAGGAACGGTCATCGGCCACGGCGATTCGTGCGGCTCGTGCACGCCCTCGATCTCGTGGAACCGTTCGTTGCCGCGGAAAGTGAGCACGAACAGACGCGTCATGTAATACGCGGTCAAGATCGCGGTGATGACGCCGATCGCCCAGAGCAGCTTGTTGTGCTCAAACGCGTTGGTCAGCACATCACCCTTCGCGAAGAAACCGGCGAATGGCGGAATGCCCGAGATCGCGAGCCAGCCGACAAGGAACGCGGGGAACGTGATGGGCAGATACTTCGCGAGTCCGCCCATCTTTCCCATGTCCTGTTCGCCGTTGAGCGCGTGGATGACCGAACCCGAACCGAGGAAGAGGAGCGCCTTGTAGAAGGCGTGGGCGATCATTAAGAAGATGGCCGCCGAGTACGCCCCCACCCCGACGGCGAGGACCATGTAGCCGATCTGGGAAACGGTCGAAAAGGCGAGCACCTTCTTGATGTCGCGCTGCGAGGTCGCAATCGTCGCCGCGACGAACGCGGTGATGGCGCCGATGAAGGCGATGGTGAGTCGACCGTCGGGTGACATCGTGAGCACCGGGGACATGCGCACCAAGAGGTAGACACCGGCCGTCACCATGGTCGCCGCGTGGATGAGGGCCGACACCGGGGTCGGACCCTCCATCGCGTCGGGCAGCCAGTTAAAGAGTGGGATCTGCGCGCTCTTGCCGGTCGCGGCGAGCAGCAACGCGAGCACGGTCAGCGTCGCAACCGTCGGTGACAGCGTGCCCGCGAGGTGGAAGATCCCGAGGTAGTTGAGGGTGTGGGTGAAGTGGAAGAGCAGGAACATCGCGACGAGGAGGCCGAAGTCACCGACCCGGTTGTAGAGGAAAGCCTTCTTCCCCGCCGAAGCGGCCGAGTCGCGCTCGAAGTAGAAGCTCACGAGCCAGTAGGAACACACTCCGACGCCTTCCCAGCCAACGAAGGTCATGAGCAGGTTGTTCGCGAGCACGAGGACCAGCATCGAGAACACGAAGAGGTTGAGGTACAAGAAGAACTTGCGGTAGTCGCGCTCGCCGTGCATGTAGGCCGTTGAGTACAGGTGAATGAGCGCGGAGATCCCGGTGACGAAGAGGCACATCGTGATCGAGAGCGGATCCACCAGCAATGCGGCCGGCACGTGGAGGGAACCAACCGAGATCCAGTTGAAGAGGTGCACCGTCACCTCACGGTTCGAACGGTGCAGCAGCATGACGAACGTGACGACCGTCAGGATGAAGCTGATGGCGACGACGCCCGTCGCAACAGCGCCAATGGCGCGCTCCTTCAGCGTATTTCCGAGCAACAGCACGAGCACGTAGCCGAGCAGGGGCAGCAGCAGTAAGAACGTGGCGATGTGTGCCATCTCAGCCCTTCAACTCATTCATCTCATCGACCGAAGTCGATGAGCGGCGTCGAAAGACGGCGACCACGATGCCAAGTCCCACGGTAACTTCGGCCGCGGCGACGACCATGACGAAGAAGACGCTGGCCTGGCCAGCGATGTCATTGAGGGTGCGCGAGAACGTAACGAAGGTGAGGTTGACCGCGTTCAGCATCAGCTCGATGCACATGAACATGATGAGCGCCGAGCGTCGCGTCAGCAGACCGAAGGCGCCGATGCCGAACAGTAAGGCACCGAGTACGAGATACCAAGCGGCGGGCGCGACCGTGAAGACAGCGATCATGGCGACACCTCCTCATCCGCACCATCAGAGTGGTCGCGAACGGTGTCATCCTTCAAGGTCGCGCGCTCGCGGCGTGCGAGCAGCACCGCGCCGACCACGGCAATGACGAGCAGTGCCGAGGTCGCTTCAAACGCAAAGAGATAGGTCGTAAAGACCGCCGTACCGAGCTGCTTCACGTTGCCGTTGCCGCCCGCGAGTGCGCTGCCCGAGACCTTGGTGGCCCCGGTGACCCAGTGCGACGAGGCCATGAGCGCGATCAGTCCCGCGACGGTGATGAGCACGCCGACCGCCGCGAAAGCCTTTTGGCCGACGAGGGGCTCGACATTGGGCGTGTGCTTGAAGCCCACGCCGAGGAACATGATGACGAACAAGAAGAGAACGACAATCGCGCCCGCGTACACGATGATCTGCACAGCGGCGAGGAAATCGGCCGACTGGGCGATGAACGCCACGGCGACGCCGAAGAGCGTCGTGATCAGAGAGATGGCCGCGTGCACCGGATTCTTCACGGAGATCACGCCAACGGCGCCCACGAGGATGAGGAGTGCCGAGACGACGAACACCACTACACCGGGATGAAAGACGTACGGGGTCGCCAGCATTACTGCTCTTTCCGATGGCGCTTCGGGAACTTCGGCATCCGGTCCATCTTCACGCGCGCCTCAGCGATCTTCCCCTGGACGCCACGCTGGTCTTCGTCGATGTCGACGGGCTGGAGGTGCTTGTAGAACGCGCGTCGAAGCGGCTTAGAGCCCGTCTTCTCGTCGTCGCGCTTCCCGCTCTGTCCGCCCTCGGCAGCCTTCACGCCAAAACCGAGATCACCCGTCCATTGCTCGACACCCTCGAACGAAGCGTCACCTGCCGGCGACGTCGCGCGCATCCAGCCGCCCGTCATCTCTGCTTCGCCCGCGCGCCAGTCTTCCCACGGCAGGTGCTTCGGGTATCCCTGATCGTCGACCACGAGCTCGGCCTTCGTATAGATAGCGTCGGCGCGGTTGGTGAAGGAGAACTCGAACATCTTCGACTCGGTGATCGCCTGGGTCGGGCACGCCTCGACACAGAGGTCGCAGTGGATGCAGCGCAAGTAGTTGATCTCGTAGACGTACCCGTAGCGCTCGCCGGGACTCACGGGGTGATCGGGCGGATTGTCGAGCCCACGCACGTAGATGCAGTTCGCGGGACAGACACCGGCGCAGAGCTCACAGCCAATGCACTTCTCCATGCCGTCTTCGTAGCGGTTGAGCACGTGGCGACCGTGTTGACGAGGCTGCTTGGGGCGCTTGGCCTGCGGGTAGCTGACGGTCACGCGAGCACGGGTGAGGTGCTGGAAGGTCAGTTTGAAACCACCGAAGAAGTTCAGGGGCTTTGCCATTACTCCTCCTCTTCTAGGTCGTTTTGGTCGGTCCACGCGCGCAGCACGTGTCCGGGCAGGGGTCGCTGACCAACGGGGGGCAAGACCGACTCCGGACCCGTCTCACGTGTCTGACCGAGTTGGAAAGCCCTCGTGAGAAAGACCGACGCGAGCAGCACGACCGCCGCCATGATGAGACCCCACGCGGGACGCACGAGGAAACCGGCGACGACGAGCATCCACCCGAGGCTCAGGGGAATGAGTCGCTTCCAGCCGAGATCCATGACCTGGTCGTAGCGAAAGCGCGGCAGGGCGGCGCGGAACCAGATGTAACAGAAGCAGAAGATCGTCGTTTTGAGGACGAACCAGATAATCGGAAAGATCCACTTGAGGTGCGAGACCGGCGGAATCCAGCCCGCAGGTCCGCCGAAGAAGAGTGTCACGATGATTGCCGACATCGTGATCGTGTTCATGAACTCCGCCAAGTAGAAGAGCGCGAAGCGGAGCGACGAGTATTCGGTGTTGAAGCCGCCGACCAGTTCGCTGTCCGCCTCGACGACGTCAAACGGCGGGCGGTTGAGCTCGGCGGTGATGGCCATCCAGAAGATGACGAAGGGCACGATGCCGAGTCGAATGACGTTCCAGTGCCAGATGCCGCCGCCCTGGGAGTCGACGATGGTGTGCGTGCTGAGCGAACCCGTGACGAGCACAATCGTGACGATCGTGATGCCAAGAGCTGCTTCGTAGCTGATCATCTGGGCGCTCGCGCGCACCGAGGAGATCATCGGGTACTTGGAGCCCGAGGCCCATCCCGCGAGCATCACGCCGTAGACCGAGATGCCCGACATGGCGAGCATGACCAGGATGCCCATCGGCGGATTCGCGATCTGGAGCATCACGACGTGTCCCGCGATGCGCATCGTCCCGCCGACCGGCACGATCGAGAAGGTAATGAGTGCGGGCACCAACGCGAGGTACGGAGCGAGCTTGAAGACGAAGCGGTCCGCCTCGGCCGGGATGAGGTCTTCCTTGAAGAACAGCTTGATACCGTCGGCGAGCGTCTGCAGCAGTCCGAACGGCCCCCAGCGCTGTGGTCCGATGCGGCTCTGCATGTCCGAGATCGCCTTGCGCTCGAACCAGATCATGAGCGTGACGGCACCCATCAGCGCGCCGAAGCCGACGAGCACCTTGATCACGACAATCAGAATGTCAATGCCACTGACGTGGCCGTTCACGAACAGCGGGTCGACCGAGGCGAGCCAGCTCACTTCGTCTCCAGCTTCATCTGGGTGATGACCGACGTCGGGTCGTACAGCGCGGCGGTGGTGCCGTCATGACCCTCATCGTCGAGCGAACCGAAGACGACGGCGATCGTGCCGCGCGGCGCGTCGTCGCTCATGACAACGGTCAGGCTCAAGGGGCCCTTCGGCGCATTGACCTGGACGACGTCACCGGTCGACAGTCCCAGCCGATCGAGGTCGAAGTGGTTGATCGAGGCGGTCGTGTGCGCCACGAGGTTCGCGAGCGCCGGCGATCCCTGCACGGCGACGCCGTGGTCGTAGAGGCGGCGAGTGACGTTGAGCGCGAGACCGTACGCGTCGAAGTGACCGACGTCGACACTGCGTCCTGCTGCAACGTCGTCGAGGGTCGCGACGGGACGCGGCGAGGCGGCCGTCACCGAACCACCAACGAGCGCGCCGGAGAATTCTGCGAGTCCGACCGTGCTCGTCGACTTGATGCCGGGGAACGCCATCGGGTCGAGCGGACGTCGCTCGATGCGCTCTTTCACGCGACTGACGATGACGCCTTCGTCGGAGAGATCGTTCATGACCGACAGCGCGGGGTAACCGGTCGTCTCTTCAATGACCTTCGCGCACAGCTCGACGGAGTCGAGCCCGAGACTCTGGCCGTACTGCTCGGCGAGTTCCGCGGCAATCGCGACGTCGCTCCAAGCGGAACCGGGTGAGCTGATCTTGGGCGTCACGTTCGTCACGCGACCCTCGATATTCGTCACGGTCCCGTGTCGTTCGTGCTGCACGACAGCGGGTAGGACGACGTCCGCGTGGGCCAGCGTGCGACCGCCGTGTCCGGTGACGACGACGACCTTCGCAACTTCGAGTGCGGCAATGGCGGCATCAGTGTCGAGCACGTTGCCGAGCAGGCCACCACCGAGCAACAGCACCGCGGTCTGCTCGCCCGTGCGCATGGCGTCAAGCTGGGCCAGCGTGTCGCGACCTTGGCAGCTGGCGTCGTACCCGTGACCGGGGCGCAGACGCGGCCCGAGCCCCATGTCGAGTGCGCCCATGACGTTGGAACGACGAAGCGCGGGCAGGAACTTCGCACCCGTGAAGCGCTCCGCGAGCGTGCGGATGGCGGTCTCCATGACCGCGGGCGATTCGGCGAAGTTGGGACGACCGACGATGAAGACGACGCCGTCGCCGTGCTCACCCAACAAGGCGCGTGCCTCGTCGAGCTCGGCCTCGGTGACCGTGGACTCCTTCGCTAGGTGGGCGTCACCCGACGTCAGCGCTTTTGCGACGACGTGCGCTTCGCCCGGACGAACGGGCATCGAAACGGTTGCGACGGAGCGCAAACTGCTCGGGCCGAACGTGAATTCGATCAGTTTGTTCTGGCGCTGGACGAAGTTCTCGCGGAGGCGCAAGAACAGGACCGGCAGCTCTTCGCGCAGATCGCCGGTCAATGTGACGACGACGCGTGCGTTCGCCGCCTCGTCGATGGTCGCCGTCGGGAGCGCTTGCAGAAGTCCGCCGTCGAGACCATCGCCGAACTGAGCGTCGAGGTGATCGCTGGCGAGCACTTGACGAACGAAGCGCTCCCAGGCGAAGGCGCCTTCGTTGGTAAGCGACGCTCCCCCGATGGCGCCGACGCCGTTCGGGTGTGAGGCCGCGTCTCTCAGAATCGTTACGGCGCGCTCGAGTGCCTCGCCCCAGGTCGCGGGACGCAGGACATCGCCGTCGCGCACCAGCGGTTCTCGGATGCGCGTCTTCGCACTGAGGGGATCAATCGCGTCAGCGTTTCCGTCAATGGAGTCCAGGGTGAAGCGACCCTTGTCACAGAGCCAACCGTGGTTGACCGGTTCGGAGTCAACGCCGAGGACTCGAGTCAATCGGTCGCCTGAGGACTGCACGGCGACGCGACATCCAACGGCACACGTGGTGCAGGTGCTCTCGACCTGCTCCAAGTCCCAGGGACGCGCGGTGAACCGATACGGCTTCGCCGTCAGTGCGCCCACCGGGCAGATCTGAACGGTGTTACCGGAGAAGACCGAGTCGAAAGGCTTCGTCGGCGAGGTCGCAACTTCGATCTGGTCACCGCGACCAGCGAATGCGATTTCCGTGTCACCGGCAACGTCAGAACTAAACCGCGTGCAGCGCGCGCACTGGATGCAGCGCTCGCGGTCGAGAAGTACGAGCTCGCCGATCTCGATGGGCTTCACGAAGTGACGCTTCTCTTCGATGAATCGCGTCTCGCCCGAGCCGTGGGTCAGCGTCTGGTCCTGGAGGGGGCATTCGCCGCCCTTGTCACAGACCGGGCAGTCAAGCGGGTGGTTGGCGAGAAGAAACTCCAAGACACCGTCTTGGGCCTTCTTCACTTTCTCAGAGTCGGTGACGACGTTCATGCCGTCGTTCACCTTGATGTAGCAGGCGGGCTGGAGCGTCGGGCCTCGAGGACCGTCGACTTCGACGATGCACATGCGGCACATGCCGACGGGCTCCATGCGCGGGTGGTAGCAAAAGCGCGGGATGTAACTCCCCGCACGCTCGGCCGCTTCGATGAGCAACTCCCCCGGCGCAGCTTCGACGCTGCGTCCGTTCACGGAAATAGTCACGGTGGACTTTACGTCAGTCAAAGGGGCACCCTCCCTCGTTGACGTGCTGGGCGAACTCGTCGCGGAACATCGCGATGGCCGAGTGCACCGATGAGGGAATCGACGGTCCGAGCACGCAGATGGTCGTTTGCTGTGGCGGCCAGGCGAGTCCCGGTGAGATGTTGTCGCACAGGTCGAGCAGCAAGTCGAGGTCTTCCATGCGACCGCCGCCGTGCTCAAGGCGGTACATCGCGCGCTCGATCCAGCCAGATCCTTCGCGGCACGGGGTGCACTGACCGCACGACTCGCGCGAGAAGAACTTGGTGATTCGCCACGCGGCGCGCACGACACAGCTCGTCTCGTCGAAGACGACCACCGAGCCCGAACCGAGCATCGAGCCTTTTTCGGCGACCTCGTCTTGGCCGAGCGGAAGATCCAGCAGATCTGGGCCGAACCACGGGGCGGACACGCCGCCGGGAATAAAGGCCTTGATCTTTCGATCGTTGGTGATGCCGCCACCGAGGGCGGGATCGTAGATGAGATCACGGAAGGTGTTCTTCACCATCTCGATCTCGTAGACACCGGGTTGCTTCACCGTGCCCGCGAGCGCGAAGAGTCGCGTGCCGGCAGAACGTCCACCGCCGAGCGCTGCGAAGGCCGCGCCACCGTTCATGACGATCCACGGCAAGTTCGCCATCGTTTCGACGTTGTTGACGACCGTCGGCTCGCCGTAGAGGCCGGTGACCGCGGGAAAGAAGGGCGGCTTGATACGCGGGAATCCGCGCTTGCCTTCGAGGCCTTCGATGAGCGCTGTCTCCTCACCGCAGATGTAGGCGCCCGCCCCGGGGTGGACGACGATGTCGAGTGAGAACTCCGAGTCAAAGATCTTGTTGCCGAGCGCGCCATATTCGTAGGCGTCGTTCAATGCTTGTTGCACGCGCTCGAGCCCAAGGGCGAACTCTCCGCGCAGGTAGATGAACGCTTGGTTGACCTGCAGGGCGTAGGCGGCGATGATGACGCCTTCGACCAGCTGGTGCGGGTCGCGCTCGACGAGGTAGTGATCCTTAAAGGTCGCGGGCTCGGACTCGTCGCCGTTGACCACCAAGTAGGAGATCGGCGACTTGCGCAGCATCGACCACTTACGGCCGGCAGGAAAGCCTGCACCGCCGCGCCCGAGTAGCGACGCCGCGTCGACTTCGGCGGCAACGGCTTCGGGGAACATCGTGAGCGCTTTGCGCAGACCGAGGTACCCACCGGTCTCTAAATAACGGGTGAGTGTGTAGGAGTCGTCGTAGCCGGCGCGCGCCATCACAATCTTTGGGGCGTCGAGCGTGGCCACTACTTGTTCTCCTCTTCACGCTTCGCACGTGCGGCCTTCGCTTCGGCCCGCTCCGTCGCGAGTTCGGTCTTCGAGACGCGCAGTCCACCACTGCGGCGCACGCGAATAAGCGTGCCGTGTGCGGGGATGTCGTGGTCGCGCTTGCCGTCTTTGAGTTCGGTTACGAGCGCGTCAAACGTCTCAGGCGTATTCGTGCGGACGTAGCGATGGTTCACCTGGACGCACGGCGCAATGTTGCAGTCCGCCAGACATTCGGCCTCTTCCAAGGTGAAGAGTCCGTCGTCGGACGTTGATCCAACGGCACAGCCAAGCGTTGCGCTCGCGTGCTCCAGCATCTCTTCGCCGCCCTTCAGCAGGCAGGCGATGTTCGTGCACACCGAGACCACGTATTTACCGACGGGCTCCAAGTGGAACATCTCGTAGAAGGACGCCGTCCCGCGCACGTCGGCGGGAGTCGCGCCCGTGAGTTCGGCGACTTCGGCAATGCCCTCGTTCGTGAGGTAACCGTCTTGCTCCTGGGCCAAGTGCAGCAACGGCAGCATCGCCGAGCGCTTGCGCGGATAGAGCGCGACGAGCTCTTCGGCGCGCTGGCGCAGATCGATGCGAAGGTGGCTCACCGGTCCACCTCACCCATGACCGGGTCAACCGAAGAGATCACGGTGATCGCGTCGGAGATGATGCCGCCGCGCATCAGGAGTGGCACGGCTTGGAGATTCACGAAGCTCGGACCGCGTACGTGCAATCGATAGGGCTTCGGTCCACCGTCAGAGACGATGTAACAGGCGATCTCACCACGCGGTGACTCAATGGCGTTGTAGACCTCGCCCGCGGGCACGTGGAATCCTTCGGTGAAGAGCTTGAAGTGGTGGATAAGTGCCTCCATCGACTCGTCGATGCGCGCGCGCGGTGGCGGCGTGACCTTGGGGTCCTGGCTGCGGTAGTCACCGCTCGGCATGCGTTCGAGGCACTGACGCACGATGCGCACCGACTCGCGGATCTCGTTGAGACGAATCGCGTACCGGTCGAAGTTGTCGCCGTAGGTGCCGACGATGACGTCGAAGTCGACCTGGTCGTAGGCGAGGTAGGGCATGGTACGGCGCAAGTCCCAAGGCACGCCGGTCGAACGGAGCAATGGTCCGGTCACGCTCAAGGCAAGTGCTTCTTCCGCACTGAGCGGCGC
>DASXEU010000015.1:0-3243 GCA_036489935.1 Acidimicrobiales bacterium | reverse complement strand
GCGACCTCATCGCACTTGATTCGGGCGCCCTGGTGCCCCTCACGTTCGTCGTCTCCGTCGATCCGAACCGACGGGTCGTGATCGATCCTCCCGAGGGGCTCTTCGAATGAGCGTGCGCATTGACGTGCTGACGCTCTTCCCAGACGCCATTACCGGGTACGCGTCGACGTCAGTGCTCGGGCGCGCCGCCGAGCGAGGCGTGGTCGAGCTGTTCGTGCATGACTTTCGTGACGCGACGACCGACGTGCACCGCAGCGTCGACGACACTCCCTACGGTGGGGGTGCGGGAATGGTGCTTCGCGCCGAACCCATCATCGCGACCGTCGAGTCGACACCCGATCTTGCTCGACCCATCATCGCGCTGACACCCTCTGGTCGGGTCTTCACCCACGAGGTCGCAAAAGAGCTTGCCGCGCTCGGTGGATTTACGCTGCTCTGTGGCCGCTACGAGGGATTCGACCAGCGCGCGCTGGACCGTGTCGTCGACGACGAGATTTCACTCGGGGACTTCGTCCTCGCGGGGGGCGAGCTCGCAGCCCTGTGCGTGATCGAATCGATCGTTCGACTCCTTCCCGGCGGCCTCGGCAACGACGACTCGAGTCTCGATGAGTCCTTCAGCGACGGGCTCCTCGAATATCCCCACTACACGAAGCCGGCTGAGGTCCGCGGGGTGGGCGTCCCCGACGTGCTCCTCTCGGGTGACCACGCCCGCATCGCTCGCTGGCGCCGGGCTCAGGCCCTCCACCGCACGATCGCGAAGCGAAGCGACCTGATCGAGCGGCGGGGCGGGCTCAACGCCCAGGACGAGGCGATTCTCGCCGAATTTCCAGAAATGGATGACCCGCAGGGAAGCGGCTAAACTTCTAAAGCCTG
Organism: Acidimicrobiales bacterium; assembly: GCA_036489935.1. GTDB lineage: Bacteria > Actinomycetota > Acidimicrobiia > Acidimicrobiales > RAAP-2 > RAAP-2. Next base: position 2,370 of record DASXEU010000015.1, on the reverse strand, counting down.
TGATCCGAAAGGGACCGCTCCCATGAACCCCACTGACCTCGTTGACCGCGATTCGCTTCGCGACGATATTCCTGCATTTCGCCCCGGCGACACTGTGAAGGTGCACGTCCGCGTCGTGGAAGGCACCCGCCAGCGCGTCCAGGTATTCCAGGGCGTCGTCATCCGTCGCCAGGGCTCAGGCCTTCACGAGACGTTCACCGTGCGAAAGATCAGCTTCGGCGTGGGCGTCGAGCGGACCTTCCCGGTGCACACCCCCACCATTGCCAAGATCGAAGTTGACTCCTACGGCGACGTTCGTCGCGCAAAGCTCTACTACCTGCGCGACCTGCGCGGTAAGGCGGCCAAGATCAAGGAACTTCGCGTCACCGAGCGCGCGTAGCCACTGGTGGGCGAAGAAGAGCTCGACGACTACGAGTCGACCCTCGAACTCGCGTTGGTTCAGGAGTACAAGGCCGTGGTCGGGATGTTCGACTTCGCCGTCGAGACCGATCGCCGCTTCTACCTCGCCAATGACGTCGCCATCGACGTTCGCGCAGAAGGAACTCCGACGCTGCTCGAGGTGACCCTGCACGACGCCTGGGTCTGGGACATGTACCGCGCGGCGCGCTTTGTGCCTTCGGTGCGCATCCTCACGTTCCGTGACGTCAACATCGAGCGCCTACCCAAAGAAGATCTCCAGCCCTGACATGGAGCTCGCTCGGGTCGCCGCGCCCCTAGAGCATCGCGGCGCGTTCGTCGCTCTTTCGCTCGAAACGACCGCGCTCTTTGACTGCAGCGACGCCGACACAGTTATCGTCGTCGCCTCGCTGTGCGACCAGCTCACTACCGACATCGGGGTGTGGCTCAGAGTGAGCGCCGACTACTCGGCCCAACTGTGCGCCCGGGACGTGAAAACGCTCTCGCACCTCGTCGCGCTTCGCCACGTCGTGATTGACGCGGAAGCCCGATCCTCGGTGCACGCCGAGATCGTTCGAGCCCTCCTCACGAACGATGAAGTCCATTTCGACAACGAGCTCGCGACCATACGCGGGGCGTACAACCGGCCGGCTCCGCCCGCGCCGCTCACCGTCTGGAGTGTGGACGAGGGGACGCTCACGAGCGACGGAGCGACCCTGCACGCTCAGCGATCAGTGACGCTCGATGGCGCGGAACTGACCTACTTCACCTGATCTACTCGGGCTGGCGCGAGATGCGCTCGGGTCGGATCTTCACGGTGACGCGGATCTCGCCCGGATCGCTCTTGTCGAAGTGGTCGGCGCCCGTGTACTTCTTCGCGAGCGCGTCGGCGCCCGCGTCGGCCCCGTCGGTCGTGAAGACGACGACGTTGCCGCGTACGGTGATGGACACTTCGGGATCATCCGGGTCGGTGAGCGAGACGGCGACTCGAGCGTCATTGGCCAGATTGCGAGCTTTCGCTCGACCGAGTGCCGTGTTCAACACAATGTCGTCACCATCTAGTTCCACCCACACCGGTGAGACGTTCGGTGAGCCGTCAGGATCGAGGCTGGCGATGTGCGCAAACACTTTCTTCTCGAAGAGGGCGCGTGAAGCGGGGGTGAAAGAGTCGGGCACGATTCTCCTGTGATTTGAGGACGTTGGGGCTACTAGTTTTACTGTAATGAACATAGGTGCACACGTACGCGGTGGTGGCAAGCTCGTTCCTTCCCTCGAACTGGGTGTGGAGATGGGCGCGACTTCAATTCAGATCTTCACCCAAAGTCCGCGAATGTGGAAGCCGTCGCAATACGCACCAGAAGTGCTGGCCGGTTATCGCGAAGCGCAAGCTGCCAACCCGGTCATCAAAGACACGTTCTGTCACGCGACGTATCTGATTAATCTCGCGACCGCCGACGCCGAGCTCTACGAGAAGTCGGTCATCTGTCTCACCCACAATCTTTCCGTCGCGCGCGGCATGGGCTCGTCGGGACTGATCTTGCACGTTGGTTCGCACTTGGGTGCGGGCTTTGACGATGTCGTTCGCCAGATCGCTGACGCCTTTGAGCGCGCACTCGCAGAAGCTGACTCCGCACCTGAGGGAGTTGCCGACTGCCCGATCCTCATCGAAAACGCAGCGGGCAGCGGCGGCACCGTTGGTCGTTCCTTCGAAGAGATTCGTTTTCTCATTGATGCCTGCAACGGCGACGACCGACTCGGACTGTGCATCGACACTCAGCACCTGTGGGCGAGCGGCTTCGACTTCTCGACCGTCGCGGGTACGGAGCGCCTCATTGAAGAGGTCGAGTTCAGTGTCGGCATGAGTCGTCTGCGGGCCTTCCACCTGAACGATTCCAAGATCGAACTTGGGGGCAACCGCGACCGTCACGCGAACATCGGCGAAGGCACAATTGGTGCGAAGGGGCTCGCGGCGCT
>DASXEU010000120.1:0-5931 GCA_036489935.1 Acidimicrobiales bacterium | reverse complement strand
TGGGTTCAACGGCGCTGGACTGCTCTGACCCTTCCGTCCTCGCAGACTTCTGGGCCGCGCTCCTCGGCGGCGAAGTCGTACATCGCAACGACGAGTTCCACGCTGTCAAGGCGGACGGGGGCTGGCTGGTCGCTGTCAAGGTGGAGGACTACAAGCCGCCCACGTGGCCGGACCCGACCGTTCCGAAACAGATGCATCTGCACCTGAACGTCGACGACCTTGACACAGCGCAAAATGACGCGGTGCGTTTAGGTGCTCGGATCGCGGCGGAGCAAACCAATCCGGAGCATTGGCGAATCCTGTTCGACCCGGCGGGTCACCCATTCTGCTTGTCAACACAGGTCCTCGACTAACACGGGCCACGTTTGCCGAGACCTGGAAGCTCGGGAATCAGCAATGACCGCCCGCGAAACGCATTGCCAATGAGAATTGATGACATGTTTAGAGGCGACGCGGAAACATTATCCCCGCGTAACGAATTTCACATTGTGTCGTAAGTCCTAGCTGACGTCGCGCCGACGCAGCAACGACATCCCGATGAGGGCGAGCACCACGCCCAATTCACCACTACTCGGGTCGCGCTTACGCTCGCTTACAGGAAGACGGTGAATCCAGTCAGCGGCTCGGTGGGAAGAAGCCTCTCTCATCAAAGGGAAACTTTCCACTCCCATTAGGACGGGTTGTATCACGGGTCGGTTTGTGCGCCGGCGATCTACGAGTTCGCCGGCGCGAACGGCACCGCGAAGTCGCAGTAAGGGGCGCTCGTCTCCGTCATCGGCAGCGCGCTCGCGAGGTAGGTAATTCGCACGCCGAGATCCTCGGGATTGGGATCGGGATTCTCAGGGTCGATGCCCTGCTCGACCGCCCAAGCGCGCAATGCCTCGGACGCGAGCTGCCACTGCACGCCTGGGTTCCCACCGGGGCCAGCCGGCAGAACGTCGTTCGGTAGCGCGACGTACGCCTCACGATGCGCGGGTTCGGTCCGCAAGCTCAATTCGGGATACTGCGACGCGAGTACTTTCGCGTCATCTCCGGGAACTGGCTTGCACCATTCGACGGGCCCGTCGCTGTCGGCACTCACCTCACCCCAGTAGATAGAGAACACGGCGCCTTCACGCCCCTCCATCTTCGGCAACGGTCGCTCGCGCAGGATCGCGATGAACTCCTTGCCAAGCGCCCACGCACCCTTTTCGTCGACGTTGCGCTTCAGGCTGAGCACGCTTCGCTCGGGTATCTCGCGTGTCTCGACGTTGTACATAAAAGAACTCTTTCCTCTTAGTTTGTTGACGACGCAGTCAGCGAGATCACGTCGCGAGTCGTGCAGGGTCTCGGCTTCGCGCCAGTACGCGGCAATCTAATCTGCGGCACTGACGGGATCGCCACGCGACCAGGTCCTTAATGGTCGCCAGCGGAAGCTCCAGCTGACGCAACATGGCGACAAGTCGCGCGTCGTCGAGTTGCGCAACGTCGTAGTACCGATAGCCCGAATTGCCGTCGACCCGCGCAGGAATTAGCACACCGAGTTCGTCGTAGAGGCGGAGTGCCTTCACCGACAAGCGTGAGCGCCGTGAAAACTCACCGATGCTGATCTCTTCCATGCTCCGTGCTCCTCGTATTGCGTTGGATTGCACCACAAGGCAAGTATGCGGCCTCCCCCAAGGTGAGAGTCAAGTCAATTCCCTGGATCGAACAGGGACTGACCCCCCTCGTGAATGATTTCCATCTCGAGTTTGGAGCATCACTACGATGCACCTATCGATGGGGCCTTCGCGAACGCAAATCCCCGGTTCTCCCAGCCACTTTCTTAAAGCGGGAGCCGTTCAATGGAGATGCCCTCGCGAAGGAACCGTGCCGGATTCATGAATTCGATGTCAACGGACGCTTCACCTGAGTGGAGTATCTCAATGGCCAGGTTTGCCAACGCGGGCGACATCTTGAATCCATGGCCGGAAAGGCCCACCGCGACCACTACGCCTGGCATCCCGGGAACAGCTCCGAGTAGTGCGGTCTCGTCTTCCGTGTAGCCGTCTGCGCAAACGACGGCGCGCACCGGTTCCGGAATGAGTCCCGGAAGGAACTCTTCTACCCATGACTGCACCGTATCGAGATGACGAGGATCCCACGTGATCGGGATCTTCATCGACTCAACCTCATCGAGGTACATACCCGCCGCGACCTTCACCGACCACCCGTCCAAGCTCGGGAATCCGTAAAACTGAGCGTCCTTCGAACGGCGAATGAATACGGGCAAATCTGGCCGTGAAAAAACCGCAGGGTCGCGCGCCGGAAACCAGGTGAGAATCTGCGGGAGTACTGCCACATGCGTGCCAAGTGCATCGCAGACAGGACCCGCTCCCGTACCTGTTGCTACGAGAACCCGCGGTGCGGATACACGTTCACGGTCCGTCACAACGGCCCAACCTTCGCCGCTGCGCTCAACCGCCGTCACAGATCGGTTACCCAAGAACTCCGCCCCGTTGATCGCAGCAAGACGAAGAGCTGCGACGACGGCCTGCTCGGATTTCACGTACCCGCCCTCGGGATCAAAGATGGCAACATCGTGATCCCGGATGACGTGCTCCGGATAGGCCGCTCGTGCCTCGTCGCCCGCGAGCCGAGTGAATCTCAGGCCATGGTCGATCGCGGCGGCCATTAGAGAAGCGACCTCGACGTGATCGTGGTCGAGAATGGTTACTGCGCCGGGAGTTTCGAGCAAACTGAGACCGCTTTCGCGCTCGAGTTCGCGCCACAGCTCTTGTGCCTTTGTAAGCACCGGTGTGTAGTGGCCACCTTCGGCATAGACCTTCCGAAATAAGCGCGACTCGCCCGCGTATGCGGAAAATGGGCCGGGGATGGAGAACCGGTCAATTGCGACAACTTTGACCCCCGCTCGACTCAGTTGCCATGCGGCCATGCTGCCAACTGAGCCAGCACCGACGATGATGACGTCAGATTCGATGTCTCCCACTACCGCCCCCCCAAGTTGCTCGACAACATTTTTCTTGAGGACACCCTAACGACGGACTCGAAACGAATATGGCATGGTGTTAACGTCCGGAAATGCTGACGAGCAGGATCCACATTCGCGAGGCGGTTCTTCACGACCGCGACCAGGTCTGGCCACTCGTAAGTGCCTTTGCTACGTCGTACGCTCCCGAGCGCGAAGCTTTCGACAGGGTATTTAGTCAACTAATGGAGCGACAAGACACACTATTACTCGTAGCCGAGCTAGACGCTGTTGAACTGATTGGCTACATACTCGCGTGTCATCACGGAACTCTGTTTGCCAACGGAAACGTTGCGTGGGTTGAGGAAATAATGGTGAGCGACTCTGCGAGGCTCCGCGGCGTTGGGCGGGCGCTTATGGATGGGGTGGAGCAATGGGCCAGAGATGTGCCGGTCACGTATGTCTCGCTTGCAACCCGGAGGGCTGACGCTTTTTATAGCCGACTCGGTTATCAACCATCGGCGAACTTCTTCAAAAAGGAATTATCGGGATAGTCCCACAGTCCCGAATTTCACGCGGCTTGTGCAGTCAAGTTAGACATCTGAAGTTTCGGAGTACGAACGCCGCATAACGCACCGCTTACGCCGACAAGGATGGAGCCGTGAATTCATTCAAACCGGTCCCGTCGCTCATCGAACTCCTTGCTCGTGACGCGGCCGTCGTTGATCAGTCGCTGACTATTCCCTCAAGTCATCTCTCCGCCTTTGCCAGCGCGGGGCTGTACGGGGCACTCGCGCCAAAGGACATCGGAGGATTGGAACTCGATCTCGCCGAGACCTGCGACCTCGTTGAGCAACTTGCCGCAGCGTGTCTAACGACGACCTTCGTGTGGCTCCAGCACTTCCGGCTTCTGGGTACGCTCCTCGACCCCGCTACGCCCGAACACCTGCGCTCGATGGTGCCCCTAGTCATCAGCGGCGAGGTCAAAGGAGGGGTCTCGCTGGGCAGACTGTTGCCCGGCCCCGCGCGACTCACGGCCGCAGCGGCCGGTGATGGTTGGGTGTTGAACGGCGATGCCCCCTGGGTGAGCGGTTGGGGAATCGTTGACGAGCTCGTGGTGACTGCGCGCGAGGGCGCAACGAGCGTTGCCAGCTTCGTGCTCGACGCCGCGTTGTGCGAAGGAGTCAGCGCGACGCCATTGCGTCTCTCTGCGATGAATGCCAGTTCAACCGTGACGCTGTCGTTCACCAACGTGAAAGTTGCCAATGAACGCTACGTGGGAAGCCAGCCTTACGCCCCGGGACTTGAGAGACCGGAGGGGCTTCGCGTGAACGGTTCGCTCTCCCTCGGGGTCGCGCGTCGCTGCTGCGATTTGATCGGACCTTCGGTGCTCGATGACGATCTTCGACGCACGCGCGAAGAACTCGACCGAGCGGGTGTCGAAGAGATATATGAGGCCCGCGCTCGCGCCTCAGCATTGGCCGCGCGCTGCGCTCACGTGCTCGCGGTCTCGACGGGGAGTCGCTCGGCGATCTCGGGCGACATCGCCGAGCGCTCCACTCGCGAAGCGTCACTGCTGCTCGTCTTTGCGAGTCGTCCCTCAATCAAGACGGCACTCCTTGATCAGATGTTCAGCGAGTCGTAGGCCCATTTAAAACTCCTCGCGACGATCGGGGACGTTTGCTCGAGACCCACGTTGGCCACGCTTTATCTCACCGAACGGAGCTTGCTGCAGAGTTCTCACTCGAGAATTGGTCGCATGAACGACCGTTCGTAGCGAACGACGCACTTCGAGTCGTCGCGAATTTTGTCGGCCGCGATGAACTCGGGATCGATACGAAAAAGAGCACGATAGGCCTCGTATTCCGCGAAGGATGGAAATGAAAAGAGCGCCATCGCGCGATCGCTCGCTCCTTCACTCGGTAGGAAATATCCGTGATGGGTACCGCCGTGTTTGTTCACGAGACCGATCCAGGCGCGTGCGAACGTCTCGAAGGTCTCGATTTGATCGGGATCGATTGTGTACTCAAGAACACACGTGATCATCGTGCTGAGGATGGCGGCGGCGACATCATGTGCTCACTCGTGCAGGGGAATGATGTCGGCTTGACTTCGATCGAAATCACGCCGCGCTCGCGTCTCTTCGTCTGAGACCAATCATGCGTTGTTCGAGTCTCCAGGAAGACCCGTCGTCATCCGACTCGTAGCCAGACCACACGAAGCGGTCATCTGTGATTTCAGTGAAAATCCAGCGATTGAGCGTACCGTCGGCGTCGGCTCCCTCGAGACGTAGTTCATTGCCGACCCGGCCCCCGGAGAGAACGACGGTGACACCGGTCACCACTCCGTTCCACGTCACTGTCCACGTCCTCGTGCGACGGTCGTAGTAGCGCAACGTGGTGCCGATGCCGAGTACGGGGCCTGTCTCATCCACTCGGGGATACCTCAGCACGTCTTGAACTGCCCGACCATCGAGCACCCAGGCGAATGACCACGTGCCTGGCTCGTGATACACGAGCGCACCGGCTTTGTCGAAGAACGTCACGTCCATATCCCACTGGCCCACGAATTGACCGAAGTCTTTCAATTCTTCGGTGAGACTTGGATGAGGGCCATTGGCGCGCAGTGCCGAGTAGATAGGAAACTCCCTATCGCAGTGAGATCGCAGTTCCACTACTGCTCTCCCCCCGTTGGGTTGAGAGGCACACGCTTCCAGACCGTCGCGTAGTCCACGACAAGATCATCGCTATCGATACTCAGTTCGGCTTGAAACGTCGATGACTGATAGAGATAGCGCGATCCCGCGGGCGTCGCTTCTAGGAGCTCGTAGCTTTGGGCAACGGGCGCCGCGGTGAGATCCGGAACTCTCACAAAGGCGGCGAGCATCTCTCGACGTTCGCCAACGGCAAGCCCCATCCGGCGAATTGGCAACGTGTTGGTGAGCGGCGTCATTGAGATGTCGACATCGATGCACCCGTCGAGTT
>DASXEU010000116.1:0-6906 GCA_036489935.1 Acidimicrobiales bacterium | reverse complement strand
CGGACCTGCGCCCGACGCGCTCGATGTGTTGCGCATGCTCCACCCGACGGCCGCGGTCGGCGGGATGCCTCGTGAAGGCGCCTACGAGCTTCTACGCCGTTTGGAGGAGCACGATCGAGGCAATTTCGCAGGACCCGTCGGCTGGATTGACGCAACGGGCGACGGCGAGTGGTGGATCGGATTACGTGGTGTGCTGCTGCGCGGGCGCGAGTTCGAAGCCTGGGCGGGAGCGGGCATCGTCAGCGAGTCGGACCCCTTCGCAGAGCGCGAAGAGACGAAGGACAAGCTCGCGGTTGTCTTAGGCTCGGTCCTCGTCGATCCGCTCTAAGCACCCCGAAGTCGAGCAGGCTTCGCCCTTTCGCACTATTCCTGCGCGAATGCTCACGCCTCCGCCACGAACGCTAACGCCCCGCGACAAACCGGACCGTCGACGGGAGTCCAGTTGGCAACAATCTCTCCGACCGATCCCTTGGCGTAGGGCTCGTCGTCGGCAGCGCGAAGTGCGCGCACCACGCGGAGCTCTACCGTCCGGCTCGAGAGCGTGAGGCCCTGCACGTCGGTGCTCGCCGGGCCGCTTTCAATCCGCATCGCGACCGACGGTACGAGCTCACCAACGACGGAAAGTTCGCGGAAGACGGTCGAATCAATCATGTTCGATTCGTTCTGCGCTTGGGCTTCGACATCGCCTCGCAAGAGTGCGAGGACTTGACGCACGAATACGGGATCGTGTGCGCCGTCGTAGACCCACCTCCGTCCAAGGACTCCGTGTTCGGTGGTGCCGATGAGATGATCTTCGGCGTCGGAGAGCGGCGCACCTCGGTACGTGAGCGGAGTGAAGTAGCTCGTTGGGTCTGCGCTCGAAGCGTCATTGATCACCATGAGCTCGATGCCAACCTCACCAGACGGATCGTCAAGGCGAAAGCCACCCGCTCGCGAAAGTTTGGGCGCCGAGCCGCCCCGGTACCAGGGCTGCGAAGGAAGCCACGCTGCGAGTAACTCCAGCTTTGAAGGGACCAACGTGGTGTCATAGATCACTGCCATGGAAACTCCTCAACGTAGACCTAATCCTTACAGTCTGCGCAGTGGCGCTGTCAACCCGCGCGTTGGGTCGACGACCGGCGCGCGCGACGTCGTTCGCGATACTTCGCAAACAATCGCTCCACACCCCACGTTGTCACCAAGCCGAGTGCCTCGATCACGATAGCCTTCGACATCTTCGATTCTCCACGGACTCGATCCTTGAAGGTAACCGGCACCTCAATGATGCTCACGCCGTTGCTGCGGGCGCGATACGTCATCTCGATCTGAAATCCGTATCCGTCCGCGCGGACGGTCTTGTAATCGATCTTCTCGAGCGCCGTCGCCGAATAGACGCGATATCCCGAGGTGGAGTCGGCGACCTTGAGCCCGAGCACGAGCGACGCGTATTCGTTGCCGCCACGCGAGAGCAGTCGACGCGACCACCGCCAGTTGGGAATCTGTCCGCCCTTGATGTAGCGCGAACCAACAACGAGGTCGTGGTTTTCCGCGGCGGCGAAGAGGGTCGGCAGCGCCTTCGGGTCGTGAGAGAAATCACAGTCCATCTCGACGAAATGATCGAAGCCCCGCTCGAGTCCCCACGCGAAGCCCGAGCGATACGCATCCCCGAGACCGGACTTTGCGCGTCGCTCAAGGACGTCGACGCCGCCCAGTTCAGAGCCGACGGCGTGTGCTCTCTTTGCCGTCCCGTCGGGGCTTCCGTCGTCAACAACCAATACATGACATTCGGGCACGACCTCGTTGAGCGTGCGCAACATAAGCTCTATATTGAATATCTCGTTGTACGTGGGTAGAACCACGAGCGTGCGCATTCAAACGATTCTACGGCGTCCACTACACTTGTTCGGTTGCCGCGCCGCGCTCCTGCAGCGCCAGAGGAAGTCCTATGCCCGACGCCGCCCCGAAGAAGCGACTCGCGCTACCCCGTGAGATCCGCCTGATTCTCAGCCTTGGCTCGCTGGTCTTCGTTTTTGAGTACCTCGTCTTGCCACAGATTGGACCCGCTCGCCACTCGCTTTCGCTGCTCGGGTCGGTCAATCCCGTCCTCGTCGCACTTGCCGTGATCCTCGAGGTGAGCGCCATCCTCGCCTACGTCGAGCTGACGCGCACCGTCCTCTACCCGTACGCCCCCAGTCGATACAACACCCTGCGCGTCGATATGGCGGGCTTTGCGATCAGCCACGTCGTGCCCGGTGGCACCGCACCCGCAGGTGCGCTGGCGTATCGAATCTTCAATGAACTGGGCGTGCCAAAGGATACGAACGCATTCGGTCTTGCCGCCCAGGGCTCGGGATCGGCAGTCGTGCTCAACCTGATTTTCTGGCTGGCGCTCGTGATCTCGATTCCGCTCAACGGCTTTGACCCCGCCTACGGGTTTGCCGCACTCCTCGGCGTGTTCCTGCTGCTCGCCTTTTTTGGGACAATTCTGCTGATCACCAGAGGTCAGCGCCGAGCGGACGAGTGGTTGCGAATCATCGCTCGACGCGTTCCCTCCGTCAATCCCGACGCTATCTCGGCCCTGTTGCGCAAAGTCGCTGATCGCATCACGCTCCTCATCAATAACCGCCGAACACTTTGGTGGGCCTTCACGTGGGCAGCGCTCAACTGGATCCTCGACGCCACGTGCCTTTGGATCTTTCTCTGGTCGTTCGGCTCTGTCGTGTCGCCTATTGACCTGCTCGTCGCCTACGGGCTCGCCAACGTGTTGGCCGCGATCCCGATCACCCCGGCGGGCCTCGGCGTCGTCGAAGCGGTGCTCATCTCTTCTCTCGTCGGCTTTGGCGTTCCCCACAGCCAGGCAATCCTCGCCGTGCTCGCCTACCGCCTCGTCAACTTCTGGGTACCAATACCCGTCGGCGGGGCCTTCTACGCAAGCCTGCAGTGGCGTCGTCCGGCTGAAGCTAAACCTGTGAGAGGGATCGCGCCCGATCCAGCGCCCGACGTTTGAACTCGGCCTGAGCGGAGAAGTCATTGACGGGCTGCAAGCGTCGCCAACGACGGTCAGTCCCGAGCACCCATGTGAACAGGTCGTCGCGCCACGTGATCTCAAAGGCCTCGAGCAGCTCCGCCTGCAGCGCCGGTTCTTTGATCGGCACGACCACCTCGACTCGACGATCGAGGTTGCGCTCCATGAGGTCGGCGGAGCCAATGTAGATTGCGTATTCGTCATCACCCGGCTCGCCAAAGATGAAGATACGCGAGTGCTCGAGAAACTCTCCAACAAGGGAGTGGACCTTGATGTTCTCTGACAGCCCCGGCACGCCAGGGCGCAGCGAGCAAAGCGTGCGCACGATGAGGCGAACCTCGACGCCCGCGATGCTCGCCTCGTAAAGAGCGTCAATGATCGATGGGTCGGTGAGCCCGTTCACCTTGATGGCGATCTTGCCGCCCGAACCACGATTGCGCTGGATGTTGATCAGCTCGATGATCCGAGTGCGCGTCGAGAGCGGGCTCACGATGATCTTCTCGTAATTGCCAATGCGCGAAAAGCCGGTGAGAAAGTTGAAGAGCTCGCCCACGTCGTGACTAATCGCGTCATCGCGCGTCAGCAGTCCGAAGTCCTCGTAGATGCGCGCCGTCTTATCGTTGTAGTTGCCGGTGCCAATATGCACGTAGCGCGCCGTCGTGTCACCCTCGGAACGAAGCACGAGGGTGATCTTGCAGTGGGTCTTCAAGCCCACGATGCCGTAGACGACGTGGACACCCGCGTCTTCGAGGGCCTTCGCCCATTCGATGTTGGCCGCCTCGTCAAAGCGAGCCTTCAGCTCCACCAGGGCGACGACCTGCTTGCCGCGCTCGGCCGCTTGGATGAGTGACGCCACGATCGGTGAGTCACCGGACGTGCGATAGAGCGCCTGCTTGATGCCGACCACCTTCGGGTCCACCGCCGCTTGTGCCGTGAAGGACTCGACCGAGTCAGTGAACGACTCGTACGGGTGGTGCAACAAGATGTCACCGTCGCGTATGGCGGCAAAGACATCACCCACGTGGTCACCGTCGAGCAGACGCCGTGGGGTGATTGGTGACCAGCTCTCGCTCTTCAAATCGGGCCGATCGAGGCGATAGAGGCTCCAGAGATCGCTCAGACCAAGCATGGCGTCGCTCACGTAGACGTTGGACGCGTCCAGGTTGAGCTGGGTGATGAGCAGTTTCAAGAACTCCTCATCCATGCCCCGTTGGATCTCGACGCGAAGCGCCTCGCCAAATCGGCGACGACGGAGCTCGACCTCGAGCGCTACGAGCAGGTCGTCCGCCTCGTCTTCTTCCAACGTGAGGTCCGCGTTACGGGTCACGCGGAAGAGGTCCGCTCGACCGATTGTCATGCCCGGGAAGAGCTGGCCGAGGTGGGTGACGATGAGGTCCTCGAGCAGGATCCACTGGCTGTCGCTCGCTTGGAGAAAACGCGGCAGGGAGTTGGGCACCTTCACGCGTGCGTTGCGTTCGTCGTTCGTGATCTCGTCGCGCACAGTGACGGCGATGTTGAGCGAGAGATTCGAGATCATGGGGAACGGATGCCCCGGGTCTACGGCGAGGGGCGTCAATACGGGGTACACGTTCTCGTCAAAGTATCGCGCGAGATTCGCTTTCGACTCGACGGTGAGCTCGTCGTGGCGCACGATCTTGATGCCGCCACTCGCGAGTGCGGGCAGGATGGAGTCGAGCATCAAGCGGTCCTGGCGTTCGACGAGTTCGAGCACGCGCTCGCGGATCGCTTCGAGCTGTTGGCGGGGACGAATGCCGTCGACCGAGGGCGTCTGCACGCCCGCGGCGACCTTGTCCTGAAGGCTTACGACCCGGACCTGGAAAAACTCGTCAATCATGTCGGCGAAAATTGCGACGAACTTGCAGCGCTCGAGAATGGGGAGCAGCTGATCCTCACCAAGATCTAAGAGCCGCGCGCCGAACTCAAGACGTGACAATTCGCGGCTCGAGAATCGCTCAGGTCCGAACGACGAAAGATCTGTACTCACGGCGCCTTTCTCCTGGGATAGACGAGTCTCACTCACTATCGTAGGACTACTGTTGAAACGTGGCGAGACACGCAAGCCCCGGCGGCGCCGTCCAAGCATCACCTCCTCGCCAAACACCGCCATCGGCACAGAGAGCGGGTAACGCCCGACTTACCGAACTCGGGCTCATGGCGATCGCGTGGATCATTACGTCGTCCTTCTACGTTCTCGCCTCGCTCGGCAGCCAGAACAAGATCCCGGCACGCTTCGGGTGGTTCCTCGGCGGCATTGTCGTCGTCTCGCTCTTGATGCACTTCGCCATCCAGCGCTGGGCGCCACAGTCATCAGAAGTCCTTCTCCCCATCGCCACGCTGCTAAACGGCATTGGCTACGTCGAGATTGCGCGGTGGAACCCCCCCTTTGCCAGCTACCAGTCACTGTGGTTCCTGATCAGCGCAATAGGACTCGTGGTGACCCTGTTAGTGGTGCGCCGAACCCAGGACCTTGACCGCTACCGACATATGACACTCCTAGTGGCGATTGGGTTGTTGCTGTTGCCGCTGGTCCCGCATATCGGCGAAGACATCAACGGGGCACGCCTGTGGGTGAAGCTCGGACCGCTCTCCTTCCAACCCGTCGAGTTCGCCAAGATTCTGCTCGTCTTCTACTTCGCGTCGTACTTCGCGTCCAACCGAAAGCTGCTCACCACGCCCACAATGAGAGTGGGCGGCCGCCTCTTCGTGCCACCGCGGGCTTTGTTGCCGATTCTCTTCGCGTGGGGCCTCGCTATGGCGATCCTCGGGGCCGAGAACGACATTGGCTTCGCGCTCTTGCTCTTTGCGTTATTCATGTCGCTGCTGTGGGTCTCCACCGGCCTCAAAACGTACGTGGTGCTGGGGGTGGGGCTGTTCGCCGGGAGCCTCTTTGTCCTTGCGAGCCTGTTCAGTCAAGTCCACGCTCGCGTGACTATCTGGCTCGATCCCTGGTCGGTGTGCGCCAAGGGCGGGAGCTGCCAGATCGCCTATGGCTGGTTCTCCCTCGCCGCCGGTGGCGCCACTGGCACGGGACTCGGTCTTGGGCACTCCGGCACCGTCTACAACATCACGTCGGACATGATCTTCGCGGCGGTTGGTGAGGAGCTCGGCTTCCTCGGTCTCATTTTGGTGTTATGTCTCTTCGTCGCGTTCATCGGCGAGGGATTCCGCATCGCTCAGCGCGCCCACTCGGACTATGCACGCCTCGCGGCCACCGGGCTTTCGGCCATGATTGGATTCCAGGCCTTTTTCATCATGGCCGGCGTGCTGCGCATTCTGCCCTTTACCGGACTGGCGCTGCCCTTTATGGCCTATGGAGGCAGTTCACTGTTCGCGAACTACGTCATCGTGGCGATTCTGCTTCGCATCTCCGACGAGAACAACACCGAACGAAAAGGTGGCGAGATCGTCGCGGTAAATCTCGCTCGAAAATAACTACGTGTAGTAGTGCTCCAGGACCTCTTCGGAACAGAGAATCGGAGCGGGTGAGTTCTGGCGCAGGGCCATCGAGATCGCGTCGCTCGTTCGACAGTCGAACACTCGGCGGCCCTTCGGGGTCATGAGATCGAGCTCGGCGTAGAAGACGCCCGCGTCGTAGCGCACGATCCGTGCCGCGATGACCTCGGTTCCAAGGCGCGTCAGGACTGCGTTCATCAATTCGTGCGTCGAGGGGCGGCGCCCCTCGATCGCTGAGTGCGCGTGATGGATCGCAATCGCATCAGGGAGCGCGACCGGGATGACGAGGTAACGAAAAGGTGCCTCTGCTTCAAGCAGATGGATCAGTGGCGAGGGGTCGGTCAAGTCGTAGAGCACGGACTCCAAGTGCATGACTCGAAACGCAACGTTCTCGTAGAGCGGTGATTCTCCAGGTTCTTGCTCCGCCG
>DASXEU010000062.1:0-4317 GCA_036489935.1 Acidimicrobiales bacterium | reverse complement strand
GGCAACGTCGCCATCTGGGCACGTGACTCCACCTGAAAGACCCCGACGGTGTCAGCCTCACTCAAGAGGTCATAGACGGCGTCCTCTTGGGGAAGCGCCGCGAGATCGAGACGAACCCCGTGAAAGGACTCGACGGAGTCAACCGCGCGGTGCAGCGCCTCGAGCATGCCGAGTCCCAGAAGATCGAACTTCACGAGCCCGATCGCCGCACAGTCGTCCTTGTCCCACTGGAGCACACTGCGTCCGGGCATGCGTCCCCACTCGACCGGACAGACTTCGAGCACGGGCCGGTCACAGAGCACCATGCCCGCCGAGTGGATGCCGAGATGGCGCGGTCGGTCCAAGAGCTCAGCCGCCATCGTCGTCAGTAGCTCGGGCACCGCGGGGTCCGTCGAGGTCATGGTCTCTCGATCGACGTGGTCGCGAATGTAGTTGGCCTCTTCTTCGCTGTGGCCGAGGGCGCGCGCAACGTCGCGCAGGGCCGAGCGCGACCGGTACGTGATCACGGCTGCCACCTGGGCAGCGTGATGGCGTCCGTAGCGCTCGTAGACGTACTGGATCACCTCTTCGCGTCGGCCCGATTCGATGTCAACGTCAATGTCAGGAGGGCCGTCGCGCGCCGGCGAGAGGAAGCGCTCGAAGAATAAGTTGAGCGAGACGGCATCGGCGTTGGTGATACCGAGCGAGTAGCACACGGCCGAGTTCGCCGCCGATCCTCGACCCTGACAGTAGATGTCGTGCGTGCGACAGAACTCGGTGATATCCCAGACGGTAAGGAAGTAACCGGCGAAGCCGAGCGTCTTGATGACAGAGAGTTCGTGGTCAATCTGACGCCAGGCGCCGACGACGCGTTCGTGGTCGCGCGGGCCGTAGCGCTGGGTCGCACCGCGCGCGACGAGTTCTTCTAAGTACGACTGCTCGTCGTGTTCCGCGGGAGTCGCGAACGCCGGCAGGTTAGGCGCCACGAGACGTAGGTCGAAGGCAAGTTCAGCCACGAGCTCTCCCGCGCGATCGACGACCCCCGGCCAGCGCGCGAAACGGCGGCGCTGTTCGGCGTCACTGCGCAGATGCGCGAGCGGCGAGGCGCTCAGCCAACCCTCCATCTCTTCAAGACTGCGTCGAGCCCGGATCGCTGCGAGCACACTCGCGCGCGGAAAGTCACGAGGCGTGGCGTAGTGCACGTTGTTCGTCGCGACGACCGCCACGTCGGCGCGCACCGCCAGCTCGGCCAGTGCGTCGTTACGCGCCACGTCGTCGGGCTGGCCGTGATCCCAGATCTCGACCGCGAGGTTCTCGCGACCGAAGCGCTCGATGAGTTGGGCCAAACGGCGTTGGGCTGCGCGAGGACCTTCGTCGAGGAGTGCGCGCGTGAGTGGTCCCTTGCGACATCCCGTCAACACCAGCCACTCCTTCGCCGCACCGGCAACCTGATCCAGCGTGAAGCGTGGCGAGCCCTTTTCGCCGCGTTCGAGGTGTGCGAGTGCGAGCATTCGTGAGAGCTCCGCGTAGCCCGCCGGCGAGCGCGCGAGTAGCACGAGGTGTTCGCCCGAGGGATCCGACACGCCCACACGATCGTCTACCCCGTTGAGGGTGACTTCGGCACCAAAAACGCTCGCGAGCCCGAGGGCACGCGCCGCTTCGGCGAAGCGCACCACGCCGTAGAGGCCGTGGTGGTCGCTGAGCGCGAGACCCGAAAGTCCTAAGCGCGTCGCCTCGACGACGAGCTCTTCGGGATCGCTCGCGCCGTCGAGGAAGCTAAAGCCCGAATGTGCGTGCAGCTCTCCGTAGGTCGCCATCAGTCATAGATTCCAACGAGCCACCACCGACTCGTTTCGGCGACCACGAGCAGCGCCTCGCCGCTCGCAAGGACCATCTGTAGATGTGCACGACGCCGACGTCGTGACCACCAGCGCTCAACGATCGGCCAGGGACCGGCGTACCAGACGATCTCGCGGCGCAGTGGCGAGGAGAAGATGACGGCCGTTGGTTCGGCGCTCAGCACGCCGCGCCCGTTCAAGCTCACGGCCCGGTTGACGCTGTCACGTAGCTGCAGCGGTACCGGGTGTGCGAGCGTGGTCGCCGGCGAGGGCGCCGCAAGACGCCCCGGCCACGGGGCGACGTCGCGCTCGTTCGCGCTCGGCGAACCCCAGGGAACGAGCGTCGCGCGGTCTTCGGGTCCGCGTCCCCCGTGAAGATTCGCCACCACGATGGATTCGGCTCCGAGCCGTCGACGCACGCGGTGCGCGGCGGCTTCAGCTCGGTCGTCCTCCGCGCCACGCTGTCCGAAGAATCCCTGCTGCTCTTCGAAAAGCATCTCTTCACCGCGTAGCTGGCCGAGACGACGTGCGAGACGCATGTCACGCTGCGCGTCAAGTTCACTGAGCTCGCCGCGGGCAACTCGGTGGAGATAGGTCGCGTGACGGTTGAAGCGCTCAGCCACCCGCGCGGGCGCGAGGTCTGCGAATGCGCCGAGCGTGTGCAGTCCGAGACGCTGGCACGTGGTCGTTAGGTCTTTGCGACCCAGCACCTCGAGGGGTTGGGCTCGACGAAACGCGTCGCTTCCACCTCGGGGCACGACGATCTCTCGGTGCGCCGCGAGCTCCGCGCAGAGCAACCCCTCGGCGACCCCAAGTTTGGGCTCGACTCCGACCACGTCGAGCACGCACTGACGTACCATGCGAAGCACCACGTCGTCGCCACCGAAGAACCGACTCGGCCCGCGTAGCGGCAGCACGTAGAGCCCGAGGCGAATCACCTCGGTGAACGGACACATCGCTTCAAGCGCGTCGAGTAACGCACTCGTCTCGCGCAGCGTCGAACCGTCGGGCTGTTCGATCGCGAGCGATTCCACCCAGATCGCAAGAAGCTGTTCCGTCATTTCGCCTCCGCGCCACCCTGACGATTTGGAATCACCACTACGTGCTCTGCACCCCGCGTGAGCGCGCCGCGGCCACTCACGTGCACGGTGAGATAGCGCGCATCAAGTCGCGACGAGGCGACCCACTCGGCCTGGGTGACGCGAAAGAAGAGGTCGGCGGGAAGCGGCCAGGGCGTGCGCGGCTCACTGAGCGCGACCAGCACAGTGCCACGTTCCCTCACTCGGTCCATCAAGCGACGCGCGGATCTAACGCCGGGGCGTGACGGCGGACGTACGAGCACGAGGTCGACACCGTCGAGCAGATCAGCCGTCGACTCCGCCCACGCGCCCCTCGGACGCGGGACGAAGAGCACACGGCGCAAGTCGATCCCGAGTTCGACCATCGCCACGACACCGGGGTCATCGACGCCGACGACGGCCGCCCAGTGACCTCGCGTGCTCGCTTCGCTCACGAGGCTGAGCGCCAAGCTGAGACCACCGAGACCGACTGGCGCTTCGACGACCACCGTCGAACCGCGACGCAGTCCCCCCTCGGGCACAAGCGCACGCCAGGGCTCCCCCAGGGGAATGGTGCGGGTCTTCGCGAGCGACACGGGGCGCACGCTGGCGAGGAGTTCGGGAGAGAGGGAAGGTCGAGCAGGCGAAAAAGCGAACATATGTTCGTAAGAGTAGCCGGTGACGTGTAACATGACAAACCCAAACACGGATATGGTTGGTGGATGGCCTTATACAGCGGCGGCTCCCTCCAGCGGCCGGGCCAACCATGCCAGATCGGACGATTCCGTTGGGTGGGCCGGGGTTTCCGAGACTCGACGGAAACTGCCGTGAGGCGGTTCTGGGGAGCCCTAGTCCTCCTTTTTTCTGTGGGTGTGTTTGTGGCACTTACCCCGGCAACGTTCTCCCATCACACGGCTGCTGGCCTCGTCTTCTGGGTAGTGGTCGGAATTGGGATTGGTGTTGTCTGGGCGCTGGTGATGATTGCCCTTATCTCTGCCATTCCAGGAATGAGGGGAGCGCACTGGCGGGTGACGTACGGCCCATTTCGTACCGAGGGTGGCCTTATCGTTCTCGAGAGTCGGTGCAATCACACTCTCATTGAAGTTGAGTGCACTGTGATTGATCCCAATGGCGGGAGATGGACGACAAATTTCGGCGGCGAACCAGCGCGCTATTTGTTCGAGGAATCATTTAGAGCTGAATACCCAGGTCAGTTCCCGGGAGCGCCGATCACTCCGGGAAAATATCGGGTCAAGTTCACGAGCCGAGTAGAAGAGGGAAGACCTGCGCGTTACACCGTGTGTTCAGGCAGGTGGACTGTCAGATGAGTCGCGTTCGACTTCCACCTGTAGTAACACGCGCAGGGCCTCTTCGGGGTCCATGTCGATATTGACCGGCTCGTCGTAGAGAGGGTCTTTGCGAATGTCTGGCACTACATCATT
>DASXEU010000055.1:0-4327 GCA_036489935.1 Acidimicrobiales bacterium | reverse complement strand
TTCTTGTTGACGATATGGGACCACTCAAGTTTGCCGGTCGCCAACGACAGTGCGTACACATTGGAGTGAAGGTCTTGGATGTAGACAACACCATTGACGACGATGGGATTCGCCGCGAGCGTGCCGTATCCGCCAACATCTCCCGTCGCGTTGCCCGTGAGCGTGAACGACCAGATCTTCTTCAGCGTCGAGACGTTGGAGAGTGTGATCGTCGATCCCACTGCGTCACGGCTGTTGGCCAAGTCACCGTTCGCATACGGCCACGATCCGACGGGGGGCAAGCGAGATGCTGCATCGGCCACGTGCGCACCAACCTGAACTCCGAGAAGTCCGAACGTCAGTGCGAGCGCTGTGACACGAGCTGCACGGATTGCGAAACGTGAGATCACGGGTCCCCCCTACTTCGCGCGCGTCATGTCTTTTCCCAGAAGTGACGCCCGCTAACGAACATAGCGGCCGAATGTCAATGGTCCTCGAAGTGACGACACAACATTCGACCGCTATGGGCGAGGGAACTACTTAACGCTGAGGTTCGCGATCAGACCGGAACATCGCGCGTCCGAGAAACCCGGCGCCAGCAAACGCTGCTATGGGAAACAGAATCAATACGAACATATTTTCTTCCTTCCACTGGTTGGATAGAAGACATGTTCGCAAGTCCAAACGAACCCCGGCCAGAGCTGCGCTGAACCTCCGCTGAAAGTTTTAGCTCACGAAAAGAATGCGTCGAATGACCCGCTGAAAAACGTCACTCGTCGTCGTCATCGTGCTCGTGACCGGGCTGAGTCGCCAATGCGGGCAGACGAATTTCGAACGTGGCGCCGCCACCAGATCCCCTTCGAGCCTCGATGCTTCCGCCGTGAGCTCTCATAATCGCGGACGCGATCGCGAGGCCAAGTCCCGCGCCTCCAGTCGCTCGCGACCGCGATGGATCGGCACGGACGAAGCGCTCGAACATAGACCCAATAAGTTCTTCATTAATGCCCGGTCCCGCGTCGGCCACCTCAACGACGGCTTCCTCCCCCGTCGTGCCCACGCGAACGACCGTCGGCGTTCCGGTCGGAGTGTGCGCTCGTACATTGGCGAAGAGGTTGTCAATGACTTGACGCAACGCGCTCGAATCTCCTAATACCTCGACAGGACCTTCGGCACTCAAAGTGATGGGCCAGTCGGGACCCACCATCTGCGCGGTCTCGATCGCCTCCGCAACTAAGCCAACCAATTCAACGGGTTCGACTTCTATCAAGTGATGCTCATCGAATCGCGCCAGCAACAGCAGGTCCTCAACGAGGCGTGACATGCGGCCGGCTTCGCGCTCAATACCGCTCATCACTCGGGGTAGATCTTCCGCATGTTCGCTTGCGCCGCGGCGAAACAGTTGCGTGTACGCGGAGATCGCAGAGATCGGCGTTCGAAGTTCGTGCGACGCATCAGACGCAAAACGCCGCATGCGATGCTCGGACTGTTGGAGCGTGGCGAACGACGACTCGATGCGTTCGAGCATGACGTTCAGTGCGGTTGCCACGTGGCCCACCTCGGTGCGGTCGTTTGCGCCCGGCACGCGGTCCATCTCATTGCCACCAGAAATGGAGTCGGCCGTTCTCACGACGTCGCGAAGGGGCCGCAGGCCGACCCGCACTAGCCAGAGGCCGAGCGCCACCGCGACCACAAGCGCTCCCGCCGTCACTGCTATCTCCAACAGCAAGAGGCGATCGAGCGTGCTCGTCACCGTGTCGAGCGGCTCGGCGACGATCAGGGTTCCTCCGTCCGTCAGCTTTGACGCTCGAACCCGAAACTCTGGTCCTGCTGTTTTGGTCGAGTCCACCGTGAAATAGGTCACCGGCTCGTGGGGATCCGCCGAGGTCTTCGCGAATCCGCTAATCACCGCTGGCAGAGCGGGCGAGTACGACTTCTGGCCCGGCTCGTACGCGGGGCACACCCGCCCCTTCTCCGTCTTGTTGTCAACGCTTCGAACTTCAATGAACATTCCCGGTGCGCTCTCTCTGCCGACCGCGCAGAACTCCGACGTTCCTGGCGGCACCTGATCTGGCGTGGGTGTGTCATCATGATCGCCGTCGGCGGCGGCTTCCACCGTCATGTGAGAGAGCTGGAGCGTGGAATCCACTTGTCGATAGAGATACGAGTTGAGCGACGCGTAGATCGTCACGTCAGCCGCAACCAGAGCGAAGAGCGTGATCGCGCCAACCGCGATGAGCAGCCGCGTGCGAAGCGAGAGATTGCCCACTACCCCTCGCGAAGCACGTATCCGACGAGTCGAACGGTCTGGATCAGTTGTGGTCCAAATTGGTCGAGCTTGCGTCGAAGGTAGCGAACGTAGGTCTCGATGATGTTCTGATTTCCGTCGAAGTCGTAATGCCAGACGTTGTCGATGATCTGACCCTTCGAAAGTACGCGCCGCGGATTCAACATGAACATTCGCAAGACATTGAACTCCGTGGCCGTGAGATGAATGAGGTGGCCGGCGCGCCATACCTCGCGGCTGTCTTCGTCCATCACAAGGTCCGAAAATCGCAGGCGCTGGTCGAGCTCGGGCACTTGGCGACGACGCAAGATGGCCTTTACCCGAGCGACAAGCTCAATGAGCGAAAACGGCTTCGTCACGTAGTCGTCCCCGCCCACGCTTAATCCCTCGACTTTGTCCTCGACATCTCCCTTCGCGGTGAGGAAGAGCACCGGCACATCAAGCCCATCAAATCGAATGCGACGTGTGACCTCGAGTCCGTCCGTATCGGGAAGCATGACGTCGAGGATGATCAGGTCAAAGAGCTGGTCTTGAACCTTCGTGAGCGCTTCTCGACCCGACGCGGCAACGTCAACGGCAAACCCCTCGTAGCGAAGAACCGTCGCGACAGAGTCGACGATCGATGCTTCGTCGTCGACCACCAATATTTTGCTCAAGGCACCATTGTCGCTCGACACGCGTTCCTCCAATACAGATCATTAGTGCCATCGTTACAAAGTAGGGGGCTCTCTCGCTGGGAGCCGGCTGAACGCTGGCTGAGAGTGGTGCTGCCAACGGGCTAGGCATTGATGTGTTCTCCGCACTCTCTCTCCCCTGCAGCACGGGACTCCGCTGACTCTCACACCACCGCGCGGGGCGATACGCCTCAAGAAACCGGTAAGCGCTCTACAAGAATCTGCGTGCGACGTCAACGTAAGGTCAGGCCATGTTCGCCGCGATATTCGGGCCCGACCTTCTGGTAGTTCTCCTACTGCTCTTCATTCCCCTCTGCTTCCTCGGTCTGTCGATTTTTGCCATCGTCGACGTGTCATCGCATTCGAAAGTGGACGTCTACGCCGCTGGCTACTCGAGAACCGCCTGGATCGTAATCATCGGGGTATTTACACTCTTTTACGGATTCGGTTGCCTTATCGGCGTGTACTACTTAATCGCCGTGAGGCCGAAGATTTTACGAGTTAAAGCAGCGAATTGAAGCTCTTCTGTGGCTTTGTTTTCGTGCGGAACCCTCCGTCGAAAGCGGTAGGTGCTGCTCGAATTGTGACGTCGCGATCTCCGGCTGAGCTCACTTTGACGAGCTGCGGCAAAGAGTGAGCGGTCGTAGTACCTTGCCGACAATGAGCCGCGCGACCATCGCCCCCCGATTGATTGCTTCCCTGTGCCTGATCGCCGCGTTGTCCGCATTTGGTGTCGCCGTCGCACCGCTGTCGAGCGGCGCAGGGTCAATGGCGTGTCGCCCACTGAGCAACGCCGGGCATTGCTACGAACCGGGCGAGTTTTGTCGTCACTCGGACCGAGGAGTACGCGGCATTGCGGGCGACGGAAAACGAATTGTCTGTCGCAACAACGACGGTCTCCGCTGGGAGCCGTACTAAACGAACGTGACGAGCGCTTGTAGCGATATGGCTCGCGGTTCTCCTCCGTCGTTACCCCAGTTCTCCGACCAGTGGACGTGCGCATCGCTGGTATAACGGAGAAAACGTTAACGATGGAGACGCTCTTATGGAACTTCGGATTTTCACTGAACCACAGCAGGGCGCGTCCTTCGAGGACATTCTCGGCATCGCGCTCACCACCGAAGAGGACGGCTTCGACGCTTTCTTTCGATCGGATCACTACATGAAGATGGGCGATGTCTCTGGCTTGCCGGGACCCACCGATGCGTGGATAACGCTGGCCGGGCTCGCCCGGGACACGAAGCGAGTGCGCCTCGGGACACTGTTGAGCGCCGCCACGTTCCGGTACCCCGGCGTGCTCGCCATCTCCGTCGCCGAAGTCGATGCCATGAGCGGTGGTCGCGTCGAGCTCGGCCTCGGGGCCGGTTGGTTTGACGAGGAGCACACCGCC
>DASXEU010000044.1:0-10093 GCA_036489935.1 Acidimicrobiales bacterium | reverse complement strand
GTGAAGCTCGTGAGTGAAGCCGTGCGCGGCATGGTCCCGAAGAATCGCCTCGGACGTGCACAGATGGACAAGCTGTTCGTCTACGCCGGACCCGAGCATCCCCACGCGGCGCAGAAGCCGAAGAGTTTTGACACCTCGGCGATTCGCCGCGGTTAAGGAGCAACGTTGACGATTCCTCTCACCCAGACCACCGGTCGGCGCAAAGAAGCGGTTGCTCGCGTTCGGTTGCGTCCCGGCACCGGCACGATCACGATCAACTCGCGTGCCTTTGACAACTACTTCACGTCAGCGACGCACCGCCAGATGGTGATGGAGCCGCTGCGTTTGATCGACGCCCAGCAGACCTACGACATCGACGCGACCATCGAAGGTGGCGGCGTCGCCGGTCAGGCCGGAGCGCTTCGCCTCGGCATCTCTCGTTCACTGCTAGAGATCGACGAGGGCGTCCGCCCGGCCTTGAAGAAGGCTGGACTGCTCACTCGCGACTCGCGCAAGAAGGAGACCAAGAAGTACGGTCTCAAGAAGGCGCGCAAGGCTCCCCAGTACTCCAAGCGTTAATGGTCATGGCCGTGCGATTTGGCACGGATGGAATTCGAGGCCGCGCAGGCGACGAGATTACCGTCGAGCTCGCGTACCGGCTCGGACGTGCGGTCGCGACCGTGTTCTCCGTGCCTGTCTTCGTGGGCTACGACACACGCGAAAGCTCACCCACCCTGGCGGCTGCCGTCCTCGCGGGACTCCGTGATGGCGGGGCGCACGGCGTCAATCTCGGCTACTTCACGACGCCCGGGGTCGCCGTCATCGCCCAGCAGCGCGGTGGCGCGGGCATCGTCGTGTCGGCGTCGCACAATCCGTATTACGACAATGGGCTGAAGGTCCTCGGCGTCGGCGGCGCGAAGCTTGATCTCGCAACGGAAGCTGCCGTCGAGAGCGCACTCCTGGCGGCGCCCGGTCCGACCGACGAGGACTTTGCCGTCATCGAGATCGACGAGTCGGCGGAGCACGAGTACGTCAAACACCTGCGCGAACTTGCTCCCGCGGACCTTTCGAGCCTGCGCATCGTCGTTGACTGCGCCAACGGCGCCGCGTCTCACGTCGTCCACGAGCTTTTCGCTTCGACCGGTGCCGACGTGACGGTTATCCATGATCGCCCAGACGGTCGCAACATCAACGAGGACGCTGGCTCCACGCATGTTGCTCGTCTCGTGAGCACCGTGCGCGAGCTGGGCGCCGATTTGGGACTCGCCGTCGATGGCGACGCGGACCGCTTGATCGCGATCGACAACGAGGGCACCGTGCGCGACGGCGACGATCTCATGGTGCTCTTCGCCCTCGACCGTCACGATCGTGACGTGCTCGGCGGCGGCATCGCCGTTACGTCGATGAGCAACCTCGGTCTCTATCGCGCGCTGCACAGTGCGGGCGTCGAGATCGAAGAGACGGACGTCGGGGACCGAAATGTCTTGCTGGCGCTCGAGGAGCGCTCGTGGATCTTGGGTGGCGAGCAGTCGGGGCACGTGATCTTTCGCGATCTCACCCCGACCGGCGACGGCCTCTTGACGGGTCTCTTGCTCGCCGAGCTGATCGTGCGGCGCGGTTCGCTCGCCGACCTTGCGGGTGCCGCCTGGCGGCGAGTGCCCCAACAGCTCTTGAACGTCTCGCGCGAACACTTCGACGATGTCGCTCTGCAGGTACTTTTCGAAGAACTGCTGGCGTTCTATGAAGTCGAGCGCGACGACGTGCGCCTGCTCGTTCGTCCATCAGGCACTGAGCCGGTGGTGCGGGTCATGATCGAGGCGCTCAACGCCGAGTTCGTTGAGGTCTTCTGCGAGCGACTCGCCTTGCTGCACGGCAACTGAGCCTCTAGGGCTCGAAAACCCCACGAGTAGGCTGGGCCTATGTGCGGCATCATCGGGGTCGTGGGCTCCAGCGACACGCTCGACACGTTGCTTGAGGGCCTCGCGCGACTGGAATATCGAGGCTACGACTCGGCCGGTGTCGCGCTCGTGCGCTCAGGTGAGACCTGGCGCGCCCGCACCGCAGTTGGTACCGAATCCGTCCGGGCGCTAACCATAGAGTGCGAGAGCGCTCCGACGGGTTTCCGCTCGGGGATTGGTCACACCCGTTGGGCGACCCACGGTGCGCCCGAGGCGGTGAACGCCCATCCCCATCTCGACTGCTCGGGCAACATCGCCATTATTCATAACGGCATCGTTGAAAATCACACGGAGCTACAAGAGGCGCTCGAGCAGCGCGGGCACATCTTTAGCTCCGCCACCGACTCTGAGGTGCTTGCCCACCTCATCGAGGAGTCACGCGTCGAGGGACTCGAACTCCTCGAAGCGGTGCGTCAGAGCCTCCTCCTCGTGCGGGGCGCCTTCGCGGTCGCTGCCATGGACGCGACCGAACCCGACGTCATCGTTGCGGCACGGCGAATCTCTCCGCTCATTGTCGGCACGGCGCCCGGCACGACGTACCTCGCGAGTGACATTCCCGCAATCCTCGATCGCGCCACCACGTTCTACGCGGTGAACGACGACCAGATTGTTCGCCTCGACTCATCGGGCTTTCGCGCCATCGACCTCGAAGGAGTGCCCGTTCTCCTTCACCAGCTCGCCATCGACTGGGACCTCGAGACCGCGGAAAAGGGCGGCCACGAGGACTTCATGTCGAAGGAGATCAATGAGCAGCCCGAGGCGATACGCGCGACGCTGCTCGATCGCCGGCGTCGTGACGGCACGCTCACCTTCGACGAGCTCCGTATCGACGATCAGGAGCTGCGCGACGTGAACCGCGTAGTCATTGTCGCCGCCGGTACGTCCAACCACGCCGGCCAGGTGGCCAAGTACGCGATCGAGCGCTGGGCGCGGCTCAGCGTAGAGGTCGACATCTCGAGTGAGTACCGCTACCGCGATCCGATCGTCGAAGTGGGCACCCTCGTCATTGGCGTCTCCCAGAGCGGCGAAACAATCGACACCATCCAGGCGATTCGCGAGGCGAAACGCCGCGGCGCGCGCGTGGTCGCGGTCACCAACATCGTGGGCTCATCGCTCGCGCGAGAGTCTGACGCCGTCATTTACACGCGCGCCGGTCTCGAAGTCTCGGTCGCGTCCACGAAAGCGTTCGTGGCTCAGGTTGCCGCGCTCGAAGTGTTGGCGTTGCGTCTCGCACAGCTGCGCGGCACGGTCGCCGAGGACGACATTGATGCACTCTTCAAGGGCATCAACGCCGTGGCGAACCAAGTGGCGACGGCGCTCGAGCGTCATAAGAGCGTGAGGGACGTGGCGAAACAGCTGCTCGGGGCGAGAGACTTCTTCTTCATTGGGCGACACGTCGGGTTTCCGACGTCGCTCGAAGGTGCGCTCAAGCTGAAAGAGCTCAGCTACCTGCACGCCGAGGGCTATCCCGCGGGAGAGCTGAAGCATGGACCGCTCGCGCTCATCGAACCGGGGGTGGTCGTCGTTGCGGTGACGACCGATCCCGCGATGCACGAGAAGATGCTGTCAAACCTCGCGGAAGTGAAGGCGCGTGGCGCAACGGTCGTCGCGATCGCCACGGACGACGACGAGCACATTGACGCCATTGCGGACTACGTGCTTCGCGTCCCCGCGACGGAGCCGCTCTTCACGCCGATGGTCGATGTGGTGCCGCTTCAGCTCTTCGCCTACGAGATGGCGAGAGGACTCGGACGAAATGTCGACCGTCCACGCAACCTCGCCAAGACGGTGACGGTCGAGTAGTGACGACGGTGGGCGTTGGTATCGACGTCGTCGACGTCGCTCGGTTTCGTCTCGCGCTCAAGCGTCATCCGAGAATCGTCGAACGACTCTTTACCGACGAGGAGCGACGCGACGCACGTGCTCAGCCCGAGCGCCTTGCCGCGCGTTTCGCGGCCAAAGAAGCGGTTATGAAGACCTTGCGGGTCGGTGTGGGCTCCGCCCCGTGGCGCTCGATCGAGGTCACCCTCGACGACGCGGGCGCCCCGAGCGTGTTGTTGCACTCGCCGACGCGCGAACTCGCGAAGTCCCTCGGCGTAGCGAACCTGCATATCTCCTTGACCCACACCGATCAGACGGCCGCCGCCTTCGTGGTTGGTTCGTCCGCCGACGAGTCCCGTGGCCGTTGAAGGTGTGCGCCGTCCGGCCTGGGCGGAGATCTCCGCCTCGGCGATCGGCCACAACGTGCGAGCCATCAAGCACGTGGTCGGTGGGATCGCGCTCTGCGCAGTCGTGAAGGCGAACGGCTACGGACATGGCGCTCCACTCGTCGCGACGGCAGCAGTCGCCGCCGGAGCGGACTATCTCGCGGTCGCCATTGTCGATGAGGGCATCGAACTACGTGAGCACGGCCTCAGCGTGCCCATTCTCGTGCTCGCGGAGATTCCCGCTGCCACGATTCGCGACGCGTTCACACACGATCTCGCAATCACCGTCGGGTCGACGGCGGGTGCGCGCGACGCGGTTGAGGCGGCCGAACTACTCGGCGGCCGTCACCGAGTCCACGTGAAGGTCGATACCGGCATGCACCGGATGGGTGTCGTGCCCGACGATATTGACGACGTGTTTGATGTGCTCGCGAGTTCGTCGTCGCTCGACGTTGAGGGCCTCTACACCCACTTCAGCGTCGCGGGCGGCACGGGTGACGCGGATCGCGCGTTCACTCGCGCGCAGATCGAGTGTTTCAACGACGTCGTGAACCATCTCGATGAGCGCGGGGTCCTCCCGCGCGTGCTCCATGCCGCCAACACGGCGGGCACACTGGGTCACCCGGATGCGCGATATTCCATGGTGCGCGCGGGAATCGCCCTCTACGGCTACCTTCCCAGTGGATGGTTGGCCGCGGCGCTCGACGAACATGGTGAGCATCTCGAAGCGGTGCTCACGCTGCGCGCGCGCGTCGTCGCCGTGCGCAGGGTTCCCGTCGGCGCCCGCCCGAGCTACGGCCGACTTCGCTCGACGGAGCGTGAAACGACCGTCGTAACCGTCCCCTTCGGCTACGCCGACGGGTACCCCCGCCGACTCTTCGATGGCGGCGCCGACGTGTTGATCAACGGGCGTCGCTATCCCCTGGCGGGCGACGTCACGATGGACCAGCTGGTGGTTGACGTCGGCGACGACGACGTCAAGCTTGGTGATGAGGTCGTACTGCTTGGACGCCAAGGCGATGAGTCCATCACCGCGAACGACTGGGCCGGCTGGGCGGGCACGGTGTCGTGGGAGATACTTGCCTGCCTCGGCGCGCGCGTCCCGAGGGTCCTCGTCGACTGATGGCCGACTTCGACGAGATGGCAACCTGCGTGCGCTGCGAGCTGGCAGCGACGCGCCAGCGAGTGGTGATCGGCTCTGGACCGCTCGACGCGCCGCTCATGATTATCGGAGAGGCACCGGGACGCACCGAAGACGAGGGCGGCGCTCCGTTCATCGGGGCGAGCGGAAAGCTGTTCTTCACGCTGCTCGCAGAAGAAGTTGGGCTCTCGCGCGATGAGTGTTACGTGACCAACGTCGTGAAGTGCCGCCCACCGGCCAATCGCACGCCGACGCCCCACGAGATCGAAACGTGCCGGCCGTGGCTCGTCGAGCAGTTGGACCGAGTCGCGCCGACGTTCCTGCTCACTCTCGGCAACACGGCAGGTCGGGCCATCTTCGCCTACGACACGGGCATCGGGCGCGTGCACGGTCACGTCTATCGCTCGGGCGGCATTCGAGGCATTCCCACCTACCATCCTGCGGCTGCGTTGCGCGGTGGGCCGAGCGTCGTTGAGATCATGCGCGAAGATCTGCGCGTCCTGCGAACGCTGATGGAAGCGTCGTGAGCTGGGATCGTTTGTGCCAAAGCGCCGAGGACACGAAGGTCGCGGGCGAAGAGTTCGCCCGTCTCTTGCGTCCGGGTGACGTGGTCCTGCTCTCGGGTCAGCTCGGGGCCGGCAAGACGACCTTCGTCCAGGGGGTGGCGCGGGGTCTTGGTGTATACGAGCGGGTGACGAGTCCCACCTTCACCATCGTTCGAGAGCACCAGTGCGCGAATGAGCTTGGTATTGCCACCCTGCATCACGCGGACGTCTATCGGGTGAGTTCGCTCGGTGAGGTGAGCGACCTCGCTCTCGGTGAACTCGTTGAAGAATCTGCGGTGGCGCTCGTCGAGTGGGGGGAGATCGCCTCGTCAGTCTTTGGACGCGACGTTCTTCTTGTCGACTTTCTCCTCGATGACGGGGACGGGCGAACTCTCGAGGTGTCGGGAGCGCTCAGCGATGGACGCGAGGATGCGCTCGCTCGATGGTCGAACCGATGAACATCCTCGCCATCGAAACCGCCACCACCGCGTGCGCGATCGGGCTCGCAACGTCGAACGGCCAGCGGCGTTCGGCCGTCGTCAGTGACGACCGTCACCACACGGAGTCGCTCATTCCCGGAATCCAAGAACTACTGGCGTCGGTCGGCGTCTCTGCACAGTCACTTGACCGGATCGTCGTTGACCGAGGCCCCGGTCTCTACACGGGGTTACGCGTCGGGCTTGCGACGGCGGTCGGTTTGGCACTCGCCGCGAGCTGCGAGCTCGTTGGTGTCACCTCGCTCGAAGTGCTCGCTGCGGGCGCGCACCGTGCGGGCGTTCGCGGGACGCTGCTCGTCGCCGTCGATGGTCGGCGAGGCGAAGTCTTCGCGCAGTCATTCCAGCTCGACGACGTCGTCACGTTGACGAGCGAGCCGTCGGTCGAACGACCGGTGGACGTGATCTCACGATGGGCATCGAAGGGAGACGTCACGGTGACCGGTGACGGCGCCACGCGCTACCGCGCGGAGTTCGGCTCGCTCTCGACGGTGATGATCTTCGATCAGCTCGTCCCGCCTCCGCTCGAGGCACTGGCGATCGGCGCGACGCGCGAACCCGAGAGAGACATCGTGCCGCTCTATCTCAGAGAGCCTGACGCGGTCGCCAACTTCTCGACACGAGAGCGTCCCGCGTGAGTGAATGGACCATACGCGCGGCCGAGCGCCGCGACGTACCCGAGTTGCTCGTGATCGAAGAGACGCAGTTTCCTGAACCGTGGAGCAGGGCGATGCTGCTCGACGAGATCACGAACACCGAAACTCGCCGCTACACGGTCGCGATAGAAGGAAAGCGCATCGTTGGCTACCTCGGGCTGATGTTCGTCATGGACGAACTCCACGTGAACACGCTCGGCACGCTGGCGGGCGAAGAGGGCAGAGGAATCGCGACGTCGCTCTTGAACGAAGGGTGGGGCGTTGCCCGCGATCGAGGGATACTCCGCGCAACGCTCGAAGTCGCGGCGTCGAATACACGAGCGCAATCGCTCTATTTTCGATTTGGCTTTAAGCCCGTGGGAGTGCGGAAGAACTACTACGAAAAGACGCACGAGGACGCCTTGATCCTGTGGGCCGACCTCGACTGAATCGCCTTGTCGCGCCGTACGCTGGAACGATGGCGTTGGTCCTCGGCATCGAGACAAGTTGTGACGAAACGGCGGCCGCCGTCGTTGACGACTCGTTCTCGGTTCGTTCCTCGGTGATCGAGTCGTCGATCGATCAGCACCGGGCCTTCGGCGGAGTGGTGCCCGAACTCGCCGGTCGTGCTCACATTGCCACGATCGGCCCGGTCATTCGACGTGCGCTCGACGACGCCGGCCTCGATTCCAGTTCCCCCGCAATCGACGGCGTTGCCGTCACGAGCGGGCCGGGTCTCATCGGCTCGCTGCTCGTCGGACTGTCCGCGGCGAAGGCTCTCGCTTTTGCCTGGGACGTGCCGCTCATCGGGGTCAACCACCTGGAGGGACACCTCTTCGCGCCGCTGCTCGAATCGGGTCGCCTCGAATGGCCGCTCATGACGCTGCTGGTCTCGGGTGGTCACAGCCTGATCGTCTTTCAGCGCGGACCGGGCGAACATGAGGTGCTTGGCGAGACAATCGACGACGCGGCCGGTGAGGCGTACGACAAGGTCGCGCGCTGGCTCGGACTGGGATATCCGGGCGGGCCCGAAATCGATCGCCTGGCGAAGGAGGGTTCGCCGAACGCGCTGAAGCTGCCGGTCTCGATGATCGGCGACGACTTCGACCTATCGTTTTCCGGGCTTAAGACGGCGGTCGTTCGTGCGACCGAAGCACACCGCGAAGTCTCGTTGCCCGACGTCGCGGCGTCGTTCCAAGCAGCGCTCTCTGAGCAGCTCCTACGAAAGCTTCGCCACGCGCTTGAGCGCTACGAAGTGAAGGGTGTGGCGCTGGCGGGCGGGGTCGCCGCGAACTCGGCGCTGCGCGCAGGCGTCAACGGCTTGGCGGAAGAGTTCGGTCTCGTCGCGCACCTGCCTTCGCTCGCGATGTGCACGGACAACGCCGCGATGATCGCAGCGGCTGGTCTCCACCGTCTCTCCGTGGGCGGTCCGAGTCCCCTCAACCTCTCGGCGACGCCAAACTGGCAGCTCGCGGACGTCTCGTGAGCGAACGCCGGTGAGCGAGCGTTGGGTGCCCCTCGAGGTGGCGGACGCTGATCCGAATCCCTTCGCGCAGTTTCAGCTCTGGTTCGCTGAAGCGCTCGGCGAGATGGCCGAGCGCGAAACCATCGCGCTCGTGACGGCGACGCCCGAGGGCGTCCCGAGCGCCCGGATGGTTCTGCTCCGACACCACGACGAGTCGTCCTTTGGGTGGTACACGAACTACGACTCGCGAAAGGGCCACGAGCTCGCGATTAACCCGCGCGCTGCGCTGCTCTGGTACTGCGAGCCGCTCGGGCGCCAGATCCGCATTGAGGGCTCGGTCGAGAAGATGACCGCGGCCGAGTCGGACGCATATTTCGCCCACCGCCCAAGAGGTAGTCAGCTCGGGGCACACGCGAGCCATCAAAGTGAGCCGATCGAGAGCCGAGTCGAGCTCGAAGAGCGGGTCAGCGCCTTCGCGGCCGAGTTTGAGGGCCGCGAGGTGCCTCGACCGGAGGACTGGGGTGGTTTTCGACTCTCGCCAAATCGCTTTGAATTCTGGCAACACCGCGACGACCGACTGCACGATCGGGTGGTCTACCTGCCTGATGGCCCGTCGTGGCGACGCGAGCGTCATTCGCCCTGATCGGTGCTCTGGCCGTGACCAGGGGAGGGGTCTACGGCGTCGTTGTTGGCACTCCCATCATCTGGCTGCTAAATTGGCAGTCGCAAGTATCGAGTGCTAATTGCTCAGGAGGCAAGATCAATGAAGTTGCACCCACTAGAAGACCGCATCGTCGTTCGTCCCAACGTTGCAGAGGCCACGACGGCGTCCGGCTTGGTGATTCCCGACACGGCCAAAGAGAAGCCACAGCAGGGCGAAGTGCTCGCTGCCGGTCCCGGCCGTCGCGCTGACGCCACTGGCGAAGTCATCCCGACTGGCGTCTCGGTCGGCGACACCGTCGTCTATTCGAAGTACGGCGGCACGGAGATCACCGTCGACGGCGAAGACCTGTTGATTCTGTCGGGCCGCGACGTACTCGCGACCGTAACCAAGTAGCCCGTGACGGGCGCGGCTCGTCACCCCAGTTGAATAAGGAAAACGAATGTCAAAGTTATTGAAGTTTGACGAGGAAGCGCGTCGCGGCCTCGAAGCAGGCGTCGACAAGCTGGCCGACGCGGTCAAAGTCACGCTCGGACCCAAGGGCCGCAACGTCGTGCTCGGCAAGAAGTTCGGTGCTCCGACGATCACGAACGACGGTGTGTCGATCGCTCGCGAAATTGAGCTCGAGGACCCGTTCGAGAACATGGGCGCCCAGCTCGTGAAGGAAGTCGCCACGAAGACCAACGACGTGGCCGGTGACGGCACGACGACTGCCACGGTGCTCGCCCAGGCGCTCATCAAGGAAGGTCTGCGCAACGTCGCGGCGGGCGCAAGCCCCTCGGGTCTGAAGCGCGGCATCGAAAAGGCCGTGAAGGCGGCCGTCGAGTCCATCGCGGCCCAGAGCCAAGAAGTCTCAGGCAAGACCCAGATCGCACAAGTGGCGACCATCTCCGCCGCGGACAGCGCGATCGGTGAGGTCATCGCTGACGCCATCGACAAGGTCGGCAAGGACGGGACCGTCACGGTCGAAGAGTCCAACACCTTCGGCATCGAGCTCGAGCTCACCGA
>DASXEU010000143.1:0-33787 GCA_036489935.1 Acidimicrobiales bacterium | reverse complement strand
AGGAGGCGAAGGGGGAGGTCTGAACCGGTTCGACTATTGTTGCAAGGTCTCCGGGCGAGTGGCGAAATTGGCAGACGCGCAGGCTTCAGGTGCCTGTATTCGAAAGGATGTGGGGGTTCAAGTCCCCCCTCGCCCACCATTGTGATCTAACAGAATTTCGGGGACAGTTGAACCCTCAGAGGCTATCGTCCCGCCTCGGTTGGTAGTTCTTGGACGGATCCAGGGTGAAATGTCGGATCAGGTTGCCGTTCTCCGAGATGACCCTCACGTCGAGGTCGGCTTGCAAAATGAGTACCCGCGTTCCCGCGTAGCGGCGACCGAGACTGATGTGGTGCATGTTGCGTCGATAGCGAAGCGACACGCAGCCCGTCTTGTCCACGCGGTCACGACGCACGCGAGTCTTGGCGAGGACGGGTTGTCCGCCAATGACGGGTGAGGCTTTGTCGAGCGCGCGCCAGGCGTGCATCGGGGGACAGCCCCTCGCCGTGTGTGGTCGCACTTCGTTGTAGTAGGTGACGAAGCCCTCGATCTGGGCCTGGAGCTCGTCGACGCTCGCCACGGCTGGTTGCATGCGCAGCCACTTCTTCAAGGTCAAGTGATAACGCTCCACCTTGCCTTGGGTCTGGGGATGGTAGGGCTTGCCGTGTTTGTAGGCGATGCCGAGGGTGGCGAGTTCAATCTCCATGCCCGAGTGCGCGCCGCGATAAGCCGTCGTGTAGATCGCGCCATTGTCCGTTAAGACCGACTCGGGCAGTCCGAATCGCTCGACGCAGCCATAAAAGAGGCGCACCACCTCGGCGGCCGTGGCGACCGGCAACACCACTGAACACAGCACCGCGCGGGAGTAGTCGTCGATGAAGTTGACGATCTCGACGCCCACCTCGTCGCCGGCGTGGTCCTCAATCTGCCAGTGCGTCATGTCGCTCTGCCAGGTCTCGTTGGGCAAGTCCGACTCGAAGCGAACCCAGCTCGTGCGCGGGCGCTTCTGGGGCTGGGGAACGACGAAGCCCCTGCGTCGCAGCACTCGGTGGATGGTCATGGCGGCGGGCACCACGTCCCACTCCTCTTGCAAGTGGTAGCGAATCGTGTCGGCGCCCGCGTCGAAGCCCTGCTCGCTCAGCTCCTTGCGCAGCGTCACGATGGCGTCTTCGAGCTCGGGTGACGAGCGTCGCGGTCCGTGTCCGGCCACCGGGCCCGGCTTCTTTGGCACCAGCGCTGGTTCGCCACCCTCGCGGTAGAGCTGGACGTGGCGCTGCACCCAACTCTTTGATCGTCCGGTCGAGGCCGCCACGTCGCGCAGCGAGCGTCCCTCCACGAGCACCGCGGCGACGGCGTACTTTGCCAGATCCATGGACACCTCCACGAGGAGAGTGTCCCAGAAACTGTGTTAGATGCTGTCCCAGAAACTATGGAACCTCAGACTGTACGGCCCACTAAAAAGTTGCTGTAATTGTGTAGTAACTCGGTTGTTCTGTCCCATTCGTTCCACTTCCCCCATTGACTCGAAAGCGTTTCTCGCCTTGTCTGGATTCCAGTCCAGAGCGTGGGGAGGAAGCAATGTTGCTGGAGCTATCAATGTTGCAGCGCTATCAAGCCGTTCGCGAGGGGCTCGACTCAGGCGCCACGATCACCGAGGTCGCCAAGCACTACGGCGTCGACCGGAGGACCCTGCACCGTTGGCTGACTCGTCACCCCACCGGAGGTCTCGAAGTACTCGTGGAGCAGTCGAATGGTCCCGACACGTGTTTTCACCAGATGGACCCCATTATCGAGGCTCGACTCGTTGAACGTCGGCGCGCACATCCGACCTGGGATCCGCGAACGCTGGCGACGAAGTTGCTCGACGAATTCGTTGAGCGAGTTCTTTCGCGGGCCGCGATCTGTCGCGCCCTCGTTCGCCACAAGCTCATCGTCCCGGTTCCGCGCAAACGCTCCAAGGACAGCTACAAACGCTGGGAGCGAACGAGGCCCATGGAACTGTGGCAGATGGGCGTGGTCAGTCGCATCTACCTGAACGACGGCAGCCAGTTTCACTGCATTACCGGCATCGACGACCACAGTCGATTTTGCGTGAGCGCCACACTCGACGTTCACGCGACCGCGAAGCCGGTCTGTGACGCGCTGCTCCTGGCGTTAGAGCGCCACGGCGTGCCCGAGGAAATCTTGGCCGACAACGGCAAGGTATTTACCGGAAAACTCCAGAACCGACCCACCCAACATGCTCTTTGATCGAATCTGTCAACAACGGCATCAAGCATCGACTTACCCGTCCCTACGAATCCACGACGACGGGCATGGTCGAGCGACTGCATCGTATCGCGCGCCGCGAGTTCTTCGAGCTGCACATCTTCGACACGGCCACCGGACAGGTCTCAAATCTGGTCGAGTTCTCCGAGACTGTTCTAAATGAGGCCGGAGGCCGATTAACGGAGGGCTTCTCCGACAGATCGATAAGAAAGAGATTACCCAACGCTCACCAGCTGGCAAAAGTTTCGCATTTACATTTGGCGGCGATTAATTTGTCGATGTTGCGCGTGTGTTTGTTTGCAACTTGGACACATATTACGAATCGCTGGAGACGCTGCGGGTGCGCCTGCCAAATAGAAGTAGTGCCAGGATCCGCCCCGGGAGTCTTCGATCTCCCTTACTTCAAACGTCTCGCGCCAAATGTACTCGCAGTGATTACATGAAAACTCATGCTGCTCCAGATAGCGATCAGTAATCATTACATTCCATGTCAATCGAACAACCTCGACGGTGTTCCCCGTCGTCGAGCACGACGCCGCAGTCGGGGCAGAGCAGTGCTGCCCAGCAAGATGGGTCACCAATGTGATCGCTCGTCCGCGAGCTTTCGTTTAGCGAATCCTTCAGTGTCGCTTCCGTGGTGTGCCGATCAACCACGAAAAAGTTGATAAAGAACCGGACGTGCTCCTTTGGCTGCACCCCGTGGTCGATATCCGGTGGAATTGGCTGAATGGAATGGCGGGTTACTTCGGTGTCCAGAGGCGGATCACTCGCCAAGGAGAATTCCAACGTACCCTCATGCACAACGATTGTTCCCCAGGTGCCCGTGGCGAGCCGGTGAGCGCGCCGAAGACCAACCGGCACCGTCTGCGCGTTCCACTCGGGGCTAGTGCGGATAAGTCGAAGCCCTTCGGGTAGTTCCGCCCGGTCGCAGAGCGGACACGCCAACGGCGTCCCGAGCCGTGCTGCCCTCCCGAGAGCAGTGAGCACCCAGGTGCGCTCTTGGAAGGGCGGACGATGACGAACGTGCTGATTGTGGCCGCAGACAAGTTCGGCAACCCAGTCATCGTTCTCTCGGTGGAAGTCCGTTATCGCCCGTCTCATGCTGATCAACGTAGGTCCAGGTCGTCGACGATGGTCCCTGAGGTGGAGGTAACGGGTCGCGATGGGCCGGTGACGATACGCCGAGACTCCAAAGCAAGTGACCAAAAGGTCATGAGGACACGGCTGACGAGTTCGGCAACCCGTGGGTTCGTTGAGCTGACGCCAATCCGTCCCACGTGGTGGGAAACGGAGCGCCGAGACGTTTGAGCTCTTCTACATGAAGGGCAGAAAGTCGCTCGAGTCGTCTCGCGCCATCCGCGGTGAGGCGGAGTCGAACGACGCGATGATCGTCGTTATCACGGGATCGCCTGATCAACTTCGCTGATTCTGCTCGGTCGATGAGGCCGACCGCCGAGTGATGGTAGAGGAGTAGGTAGTCGGCAACTTCACCAACGGTCGGGCCTCTCTGGTCAGCATGTCCGCGGATGGCGAGCAGGAGTTGATGTTGGGCAGCGGTGAGTCCGGCCGCTCGGGCCTGTTGTTCACTCCAGCGTTCGAAACGCCGCATCCCGGTTCGTACGGCGAGCAGGGACGCGTACGTGTCGTCGGTAAGTTTTACTCGTATCACGATAACATCGTAATACGATAAGTTAGTCAACTGTGACCACGCACTTTCGCAATTCAACTCGCATCCTTCAAGGACGCTGCAATGAAGGTGAGGGCGATGGCTGACGACGGCGATCCCAACGAAGTCGCGGCTGAGGGCGTGTCCTCGCCAAGTGCCCGTCACCCCGGTAGCGGGGAGCGAACTCTTGGCGACTTCACGACGCCGCCGAGCATCCTCGCACTCGTGCCCCTGGCGATGGTCATTGGCGTCATCGGCGCTGGTATCTCGCTCGCGCTGCTTGACATGATTGGGTTTTTCACCAATCTCTTTTACTTCCAGCGTCTCAGCGTGCACCTCGTGTCGCCTTACGGCAACACTCTGGGTCCCGTCGCCGTGCTGATTCCAATCGGTGGAGGCCTGATCGTGGGAGTCATGGCACGCTTCGGCTCCGAACAGATACGCGGGCACGGTATTCCCGAGGCGATGGAGCGCATCTTGATAAACGGCAGCAAGGTGCAACCACGGCTTGCCATCTTGAAACCCATCTCCAGCGCTATCAGCATCGGCACGGGGGGACCCTTCGGCGCCGAGGGACCGATCATCCTCACCGGCGGAGCGATTGGTTCGATCATCGGTCAATTGTTCCCGCTCACCGCGGCACAGCGTCGAAGTCTCCTTGTGGCGGGAGCAGCGGCTGGAATGAGTGCGGTATTTGGCACACCGGTCGCGGCGACGTTGTTCGGTGTTGAACTACTCGCCTTCGAGTTTCGGCCTCGTTCGATGGTCCTCATTGGCATTGCGGCGGCAACGGCTGATGCGCTTCGCATAGCGATCGCGTCAGCACATCTCGTGACGCCCCAGCCGATCTTCGTAATTCCCGGACACGCTCCAATCAGCGGATTCGATCTTCTCGGTGCGGCCGCCGTCGGCGTGGGATGTGGGCTTGCGGCTTGGGTCATGACCCAAGCCGTGTATCTCTGCGAGGACGTATTCAAAAAGCTCACTCGCCATCTTCACTGGATGTGGTGGCCAATGATTGGCGGGCTCTTGATTGGTCTGGGCGGCCTCGTCGATCCTCGGGCACTCGGCGTGGGCTACGGCACCATTCGCGCCGAACTGTTGGGGCAACTTACGGTCGACGCGCTCTTGTTGCTATTTGTCGTGAAGCTCGTTATTTGGTCCGGCGCGCTGGGCGGCGGCACGAGTGGCGGCATTCTCGCGCCGATCCTGATGATGGGTGCCGCGATCGGCGGCGTGGCCGGTCACGTGTTGCCTGGCGCGACACCCGGCACGTGGGCGCTCGTGGGTCTCGCCGGAGCTCTGGCGGGTGTCACGCGATCGCCCTTCACGGCGATCGTCTTCGCGCTCGAGCTGACCTACGACCAGCACCTCCTGTTGGCGCTGCTCGTGGTGGCCACTTTCGCGCACCTCGTCAGCGTGCTGGTGCTCAAGCGCTCAATCCTTACTGAGAAGGTCGCGCGCCGCGGCTTTCACGTCATGCGCGAGTACTCGGTCGATCCGCTCGAAGCCACCTTTGTTCGCGAGGTCATGGATACTGAGATCTTCACCGTGGAACCTGAGAGTCAACTCGCCGATATCTATCTGGCCTTGGACGAAGGCTCTAGCGAACGTCGCCAGCGTCTCTATCCCGTGCTGGACCGTGAAAATCGACTCCTCGGAGTGCTGCCCTGGTCGGCGGTGTTGAGCGCCAAAGGCGAGCCCAACCGACGCGCCCACGAAGCAATGAGCAGAACGCCCGTCACCGCGTACCCCGACGAGATACTTCGATTGGTTGCCGACCGGATGGCCGCGCACGGGGTGAGCGTGATCCCAGTGGTGGACCGAAACGACGGGTCACACGTTGAGGGGCTCGTCACGCAGTTTGACCTTCTGAAGGCGCGCGAGAAGTTTCTTGTGGAAGAACGAAGAGCGGAGAGAATTTTGACTCTCCGCGGGATGTCCGGACGGCGACGTGCTCAGGAGATCATTACTGCGGTTCCGCTCGACGCACGACGTGACGATAAGGGCATCGTATGAGGCGGATAATCGTCGGCTCCTACCATGGCTGTGAGGATGTCGGGTCGGCCGAACATTTGCGCTGAGTGGGTCGACACCCTCGCCACCGCAATCAATTGATTTTCACACGATGATGCAACGGAAGAGTCTTCGCCCTCGCGTGTGGCCCGCGCCAAGTTGACGGTATCGCTTGCGCGTCAGTTGCGACGGACGAAGTGATTCGGCTCAAGCGGGTGGGTGAGTGCCGTAAAATTCACACACCGCACTGGTCGGAGAGTCTTGGCCGGAGAATGGACCTGTCGCCACTCTTCTCCGCGCCGGTGTGGCTGATTGACGAGGCTGGGTATCGACGGCCACCGAAATCTCGCAGTTCGCCACCGTCGTCACTTAAGATTGTCGCGGTTTCGGTGAGTCCCTACAAGGACGCGAACCATTCACTCATCTCGAAGACCTCATTGCCTTATTGGACCAACTAGAAATTGAGACAACGTGGCTCATCGGGAGTTCGGCCGGAGGGAAGCTAGCCCTGGAAGCGGCCGTTGAGGCACCTCACCGCATTGACGGGATCGTTCTCGTTTCACCCGCCGTGGGCGGTGCGCCAGCTCCACGCTCGGAAGACCTCGATTCACAGAAGGAAGAGGGGCAGAGAACCAACCCAGTTTCTACGGCTACTGATCCCGTTTTCAAAACTCCCATTCGCTTGCATCGCCGAGTATGCGCCTGGCGGCGCACCGTGTTCACCGGCTCCGTCGTCGGTGCACTGGCCGCGGCGGCCGCAGGCGTTCTCTCGGCTTTCTTTTGTTATCTAGACACCCAACACCGGTGGCGCCCAAACGAGGCCTGCCGGACGCCACCGGTGAAGTTTGTGCAACAGCCCTCGACAGTGGCTGCTGCGATCGCCTGAACTTCTACTTCAGCTTGCCCATCGGAAGTACCGTGCGACCGAAGGTGTGTGCGATGACGTCTCCCGCTGCGTGATACCAGGCGAGCACGGCAAAGGCCAGGGTGACCCAGCCACCAGCCTTTGTCCAGACGATGTGGCCTGATCCCGAACCGATGGCCAGTAGCACGAGGCCTATGAAGATCAATGCGAACACCAATACGAGAATCACATCTGTCTTGAGTGAAGCAATGAAGAAATAAAACGTGAGCACTGCGAACATGGCGAGAAACAACGCGACCGCACTGCCGACCGACGCGGGCGCCAGGACACCCGCGTAGTGTTGCGCAATGAATCCGTAGATGACCCAGAACGGACCGTACGTACCGAAGACAACCGCGCCGAATACGTTGCCACGCGCAACTTCGAGAATCGCAACGATGATCTGTATCAGGCCGCCGAAGAAGAAAGCGACCGGAATGACGATCGCCGCTCCGCCGACGCTGATCAAATGGGCGTTGTACATGCCCAGCATGAATGATGTCGTCGCAAACGCAGTCACCGCCCAGGCGCCCGGGTCCGCAAGCGTTGAGACCGACCGACCTTGCATTGACTGATCAATGGTTTGAGACATTCAACCCCCCAATAGTTAAGAGCCATCCGGTTGACGACTCAGGGTCGGTTTATCACCGCATTGATCAGCGAACAAGGATCAACGAACGCGACTGCGCAAGTAATCATTGACGAAAATCATCCAGTAGTTTCCACGGCAAGT
The DNA here is from genome assembly GCA_036489935.1 of Acidimicrobiales bacterium. Lineage (GTDB taxonomy): Bacteria > Actinomycetota > Acidimicrobiia > Acidimicrobiales > RAAP-2 > RAAP-2. The sequence goes on along the minus strand of DASXEU010000143.1, from coordinate 26,221 downwards.
GCGACTTGATGATTCGCCACTAAGAACATATTCAGCGTTCTCATCCAGTAGTTACCACATCACCGATCCGTGAGTGCGCACGATCAAACGCTGCGCGCCCTCTCGTCGAATGGATCTCGTTCGTCCGTGTGGCGTGGACCCATCGGCGTTACTCTGCAGACGTTTCTCTGAGTGCATCAAGGAGGTCGACGCGGACATGCGAATCGTCGTCGGTATCAGCGAAAGAGATTTCAAGACACCCCTGCAGTGGGCACTTGATACGTTCGATTCGTCGGATTCTTCACTGTCAGTGATTCATTGCATTGTCGGTCGACTGTCCACGGAGATGCCGTACCCCAACGATGAGGACGTGGCGCGGGGTCAACTGATAGTTGAGGAGGCAGTCGCGTTCGCACGAATTCGTGGCGTCGACGTGCTCGGCGAGGTCCAAGAGGGATTCGCCGGCGAGATGTTGGTTGAGAGCTCGAACGATGCGGGCCTGCTCATTATCGGTACGACTCACGCTCACTATCTCTTGCACGCGCCCGGCTCATCGGTGGTGACGTACTGCGTTCGCCATGCCCGTTGCCCGCTCACGATCGTGCCCGCCGATTGACGCGTCACGGTCGCGACGAAGCCGCTCGTCTCGTCGGAATGATCGACGGACTTTAACGAGCCGCGAATGCTATCGCGTAAAGTTGGAAAATTCAATCAGAATTTGTCCAAGGCATCACTCCGCGTTGAATTGCAGTGCGCAGTTTCTTCCGTTTACAAAGCAAGAGAGTCGCGCAACGACGCCGAGAACAATCACCACTATTGGCCGTCGCCAAAAGCGGCGGTATGTGTTCGGAATCAGATATGGTTCTAGTTGTCGGATGAGGCCCCGACAGGCGAAGGCCGCGACCGCCCCCACCGGGGCTAATGGCTTCTACGGGATTGAATATCGCGTGGAGGCAGTCGTATGAACTCAGTGATCGTGTCGCCATATGGCGTTCAGGCAATCCAGGTTCTCACGATCCTTCTTGGCGCTCCACTCGTGAGTGGCGTCATCGCTCACGCCGAAGGTCGATTACAGGGACGTCGTGGCCCTCGCATACTTCAGCCCTACTACGACATCGCGAAATTCTTCACCAAAGAGACGATCGTGACGAATGAGTCCAGTTGGGTCTTCTTGGCGGGGCCCATCGTTGCGTTCGCCTGCTATCTCACCGTTCCCCTGCTGATTCCAGTTCTCACGACGTTTCCCTTGCCGCTCGGATTCAGTGGCGACATCCTGGGTGGCGGATTTATTCTCGCGCTGGCCGGTTTTTCGGTGGCGTTGTCCGGCGCTGAATCAGGCGCGCCGTACGCGCAACTCGGGTCGAGTCGTGCGATGACCTTTGGTGCACTTATCGAACCCACCATCTTGTTCGTCATCTTCGCGGTGGCGCTCATCACGCACACCGACCTACCGTACGCATTGTCCGCGACGATTCGGTCATCGACGTCTCAGATGGTACGTCCCAGCCACGTACTCGCGGCGGTCGCATTTTTTCTTGTCGTCTTGGTAGACACCGGGCGTATTCCCATCGAGACGCACTCCGGCACGCTGGAGTTTGGGATGATCGATGAAGCACGCACGCTCGAGCATTCTGGTCCGCCCCTTGCGCTGTTGAAGTGGGGATCGACCATGAAGCAGCTCATCCTGTACACGATCCTCATTAACGTGTTCCTTGCGCCGTGGGGTTTGGCAGCCACGGGAAAATGGAGTTCCGTGCTCCTCGCCGTCGCAGCGCTCCTCGGCAAAGCCATGGCGCTCGGGCTCGTCTTCGCCGTTATCGACAACTTGTTCTCAAAGCTTCGTCTCTTCAAGATCACCGAATTCATCGCGAGCGCGTTTCTGCTCGCCGTGCTTTCCGTGCTGGTCTTCTACGTCGGGGGAGGATGATGGTTCCATCAACATACGACGGCGTCGCGGCGATGTTGGCGCTGCTGGTGTTGCTGACGGAGTTCGCCATGCTCCGCGCACCACTGCTGCGCTCTCAGGTTCGTCTCTATGCGTTCCAGTCACTCGTCGTTACTGGTCTCGCCACCTACGTCGCCGCTTCGAAACACATTGACGAGCTCTATGTTCTCGCTGCCCTGTCCTTAGTACTGAAGGTGGTGATCGTTCCCTCACTCATCCTGCGACTCCTCCGCGACGCCGATACTGATCTCGCGGGCAGCTCGGTGCTGGGTGTCGCCAGCGCCATTTTGATCGCGCTGGTGGTGGCCGCGTTTGGATTCTTCGCCGTGGGTTCGCTGCACGTCAGTTCGTCATCGCTTCCTACCTCGTCGTTAGCGATCGCCTGCGCCATTGTGCTCGTCGCGTTCGTGCTGATCATTCTTCGTTCGGACGTGGTGTCCCAGGCGATCGGGTTCTTCTCACTGGAAAATGGCGTCTCGGTGGCGAGCCTCGTTGTCGCATCCGGCCTTCCTCTCATTGTTGACATCGCGTTCCTCTTTGATCTCCTCGTCGCGGTCGTCGTCTTTGGCGTCATCATGCGGGTGCATCACGCTCGCAATGCAACGTTGTCCACTTCCGATTTCGATCGGTTGAAGGGCTAACCATGTCGACGCTCGTGATCGTCCTAGTGTGTCTCCCCTTCGCGACGGCGATGATCACGTGGCTCGCGCCGGTGAAGCTCTCGCAGTATCTGACGATGTTTGTGGCCGTAGCAACGTTCGCGATGGCGCTGGGGTTGTTGCCACGTACTTCGAATGAGATTGTCACCGCGGGAAGCCTCCTCCGGGTCGACGCGCTCTCTCAGGTGTTTCTGCTTGCGGTGACGTTTCTGTACATGACGACGAGCTTCTTCGCCCGGGGTTACCTCGCGCTCGGTGAAGGAGCGAACGCGCGCCGGTACGGTCGACGCTTCTACGCCGGCTTCAATCTCTTCTGCTGGACGCTGATCGTGGTGCCACTCGTCAATGGGCTCGCCTTGCTGTGGGTTGCCATCGAAATCACGACCGTCATTTCCGCATTGCTGGTGGCGATCGATGACACGGAAGGCGCGTCCGAGGCCGCGTGGAAGTACGTGCTCCTCGCCTCGCTGGGCCTCGGCATCGCTCTCTTTGCGACCATCATGATGTACTACGCCGGCACCCGATTGCACGGCGCGTCGTACAGCCTCTCCTATTCGACGTTGCTGTCGGGGGCGTCGCACTACGACCCGAAGGTCGTTCGATTCGCCTTTGTGCTCGCCGTCTTGGGCTATGGCACGAAGATGGGACTCTTCCCCGTTCATACCTGGCTGCCCGACGCCCACTCTGAGGCGCCGACGCCCGTCTCCGCCCTGCTGTCGGGGGCACTCCTCGCGGTGAGCTTCTACGCCATCCTCCGGTTTTTTCAAATCGCGTTCCTGTCACTCGGTCCGAGTTTTCCAAGGAACGTGCTGCTGGTGTTCGGGGTGGCGACACTGCTCTTGGCAGCCCTCTACTTGCTTAGCCAGCGGGACATGAAGCGGCTGTTGGCGTATTCGAGTGTCGAGCACATGGGCATCCTCGCTATTGGCATGAGCTTCAGCGCCACCATCGCGGTAGTTGGCGTGCTCCTCCAGGTGCTCGCCCACGCGGCGGCGAAGGGCACCGCCTTCTTTGGTGTCGGCTCGGTAGTGCGAAAGTTTGGCACGAAGGACATGACGAAGATACGCGGCGGAATAGGAGCGCTTCCCTGGAGCGGACCAATGCTCGTTCTTGCGGTCCTTGCGCTGTCGGCCATGCCACCGTTTGGCATCTTTCGCAGCGAGTTCGACATCGTGTACGGCGGGCTGTCACAACCGCGCGATGTCATCGTGGCGATCTTCGTTGTGCTCGTGATCGTCGCCTTTTTCGGACTTTCCTGGTTTACAACCGAGACGATGTTGAGCGCGGATCCCTCGAGCTCGCAGATCAGCGGGGAAGCGATTGTCGTTGAGAAAGGCGAAGTGAGCAATTGGATCGTGTTGTCAATGTTCGTCGGTTTGGTCGCTCTGCTCATACTGGGCGTTCATCCGCCCGCCCCGTTGGTTCACCTACTGGATCGCGCCGCGGCGGAACTACGGGGGGGCCGATGATGGAAGCATCCTCCACGGTTTCCCAGTCCTTCGAGGCATTCGCTGGAAGGGTCCGATCGCACATCGAAGTCGGTGCTCGCTTCGCCGGGTTGATGGCGAGTGCGAACGGGCCTGCGACAGAGTTGCTGGCGGTTCTTAGCCAGAGCGGTTCGCTGGTCGCCGAGAGGACCGCGCTGCCTGAGGGAGTGTGGCAGTATCCCTCGCTCACCCCGGACATCCCCTCCGCGGGTTGGTACGAACGCGAGATCTTCGACCTCTTCGGAGTTGCCGCCTCAGGGCGCTATCCACTCGAACCGCTCGTGTTGCCGCTTGCGTCGGGGGCTGGTCGACCGAGGCCCGGATCGGGGGAAGAACTTCCGTTCGTGACGCTGGATCCGAGAGCGCCGATGACGCGACTCAACGGCGAAGGTGTGTTCACCATGTCCTACGGACCCGTTCGCTCTGGCGTGTTCGAGGCGATCGAGTACATCGTGGAGACGCCCGGTGAAGACATACCGTCATTGAACCTTCGGGTGTCGTACAAGCATCGCGGCGTCGAGAAGGCCTTCGAGGGCCTGAGCGTCGACGATGGCGTCCTCTTGGCTGAACGGTACGAGGGTGTGGCGTCCGTCGCTCACGCGCTGGCGTACTGCGGCGCGGTGGAGCAGATTGCGGACGTGACGGTTCCGATGCAGGCAGGATTCGTTCGCGTCCTTCACGCTGAGCTCGAGCGCATTGTCAACCATCTCGATACTGTCATTCGCCACGTGGAGGCAGCAGGACAGGCTGTGGCATTCTCGCGTTTCTCTCTTCATAAGGAGCGAGTCCAGCGGCTTCGGGCGAGGCTCTGCGGCAGTCGGTTTGGACGCGGGGTCGTGGTGGTGGGAGGAGTGAGCGGCCCGCCAGCGATACCGCCGACACATCTCCTGCTGGACCTTGACGAGATAGAGGCGGAGTTAGCACGTGACACGAAGCTCTTGATGAGCACGCCGTCGTTTCTCGATCGACTACGCGGGACGGGCGTCTTGTCGCCTATGACCGTGCGCGAGTACGGTGCTCTCGGTCCGGTGGCTCGTGGTTCAGGCATGCTTGAGGACGTTCGCTTCGCCCGCCCCTACGCCGCGTACGGACGGCTCGGTCACGGACTCCTTGATGTCCTCGGTGAGGGTGACGCGCTTGCTCGACAGAAGGTTCGAATCCAGGAGATCGACGGGGCATTCGGACTGATTCGACGAGCTGTAGAAGAGCTCAACGAATTTGGCGGCCCTGCCGACGGAAAGTGGTTCGTGCCTTTTTCGAGTGTGAGCGGCGACGCGCTCGGTTGGTCGGAGGCGCCACAGGGGGAGCTCTTGACCTGGGTGCAGGTCCGTGACGGCATCCTCACCAGGGTGAAACCGCGCTCGGCGTCGTTCCATAACCTCGCGATGTTCCCGTTCGCGTTCCCTAAGGATATCCTGACTGACTTTGCGTTCATCGAAGCCAGCTTTGGGCTGTCAATAGCGGGAGTGGCTGGCTGATGCCGTGGATACCTCGGGGACTGCGCAACGGGATTGTGACGTCGGGCTATCCCCGTACGCCGGATGGATATGGCGCCGGCTTTCGAGGGACCGTTGAAGTCAATCCCGACAGAGCAGCGCAGGTGACTGATGACGTGATGAATGCCTGCCCCACGCACGCCATCACCGTTGAAGACAAGCAGATTCAATTGGACCGAGGGAAGTGCGTTCTCTGTGGACGATGCGTGAACATGGTGCCGCAGGTCTTCAGGTTCTCCGAATCGTTTGCCACCTCGGACCTGCATCGCAGGAGCCTCGTGGTTCCGTCGTTGAAAGAAGGCGCGGTCGCTCTTGACGCGGTCCGTGACTCCCTGGCGCGCCGGGTCAAGTCGCTCCGTCGATCGATCCACGTTCGCCACGTCGATGGTGGTTCGGACGGCGCTGACGAATGGGAGGTCGCTGCGCTGACAAATCCGATCTACGACGTGCAGCGACTGGGCATCTACTTCACGGCGAGCCCTCGACACGCCGACGTGCTGCTCGTCACTGGAGCGGGTGCAGCCGGGATGGCCGAATCGCTGCAGCATACGTTCGAGGTCATGCCAGAGCCCAAGGTGGTGATCGCCGCCGGCGTCGAGGCGATCAGCGGGGGGCTTCTCGCTGACGGCTACGTCACTCGCGAAGGCATCGCGTCCGTGCTCAACGTTGACGTGTATGTCCCGGGCTCCCCGGCGTCGCCCTTTGGTTTGTTGCACGGACTGTTGATGGCCGTCAACCTTCTACCTCCGACAAAGCGTGCGATCGGGAGCGAGGACTGCAGCAGTCCGACAACATGGGAGAGGACGTGACGTGAGCGGGGATCTCATCGAGCTTGCTCTGGCGTGTTTCTTCGTCGGTGCGGTGATCGACGTGGTCTTTGGCGTCACGAACCGTATGGTTCGCTCGCTGCCATATCTTCTCGGTCTGGTCGGAAGCGCGTGCCTCCTCGCACTTGGCATTCGCGCGACGTCATCTCGTCCGGTCAATATGAACTTCACTCTGTTGTCTGGATCGGGTCTTCATGCGCTGCAGATTGACCAGCTCTCCGGACTGTTTCTCACGTTGTTGTTCGGGCTTTCCATTGCGATCTCGGCATGTTTCGTGTCCTGGGTTATGCCAGCGAATAGGGAATATCACCGGGGCTCCGCGCTCGGTTACTTGCTCCTTCTGGCCTCCGTGGCGGTGATTCTCTGCGCATCGAACGCCTTTCTCTTCCTCTTCTCCTGGGAGCTGCTCACTCTTTCGTTCTACGTCCTGACATCAGTGACACGTTCTTCGCCCCGTCAAACGGGGGCTGCATGGTCAACGGTAGGGATGGGTAAATTTGGCGGTGCGGCGCTACTCCTCGGCTTCTTAATGCTCGCGGGTCGAACCGGCAGCCTCAACCTGGAGAGCTGGCATGCAGTTGGTCCCGGCGCGCTTCTCGACGTTACGTGGGTGCTCGTGATCGTGGGCTTCGGCGTGAAGCTCGGGGTCGTGCCATTTCAAGTGTGGATTCCTCGTGGGTATCCCGCTGCGCCCGGCCCCGCGCGCGCCGCCATGGCGGGTGTCGCCGCCAACGTGGGCGTCTACGGACTGTGGCGATTGTTAGGCATTCTGAGAGGTCCACCCGAGTGGCTCGTCATCGGGGTCTTGCTCTGTGGCGGAGTGACGGCTCTCCTCGGCATCACGTTCGCGGGCGTGCAGTCAGGTCTCGCGCGCGTTGTCGCTTACTCCAGCATCGAGAACGCCGGCCTCATCCTGACCGCCTACGGCCTCGCGCTGACCGGCAGTGCCATCCATTCGACCGCACTCATTGCGCTGGGGCTGCTCGCGGCGACGCTCCAGACCTGCGCACACGCCGTGGCCAAGTCCGCCCTGTTTGTCTCTCTCGCGAACGTCGAAGCTGCTGAGGGTTCGGACGATCTCGATCAGCTCCGCGGAGTCGGACGGCGCATGCCCTGGAGCGGCGCCACATTTGGCGCGGGAGCACTCGCGCTCGCGGGGTTGCCGCCGACCATTGGATTCGCATCGGAGTGGTTCATTCTCGAAGCGCTCATGCAGCAGTTCCGCGTTACGGACCTGCCGTTGCGACTCGGGCTTGCTGTCGCGGCGGCGCTTGTCGCGCTGACGACTGGACTGGCGGCGCTCGTGTTTCTGCGGGTGCTGGCGCTCACATTTCTCGGCAAGACGCCCACGAAGCTTGAGCGCCACCGCGAACACGGCATCCTCAACAAGGTCGGACTGTCGATCCTTGTTCTTGGATGCTCGCTTGGTGCGGCATTGAGTCCGTTGGAGGTTCGATACATTGCGAGCGGTCTAAAACCCATCGTGCCGCGGGCGATTACGCTCGGGGCGACGAAGTCGCCATGGGTGCTACAGCCGGTCTTTTCTGGATTCTCAATCATTTCTCCATCGTGGCTCTGGGTGATTCTCCCGATTGCCATCCTGACCGTCTTTCTTGCGACTCTCTTGTTCTCGCGCGGGCGATTTCTTCGCGTGCGTCGCGTGCCGCCGTGGCGATCCGCCACGAGTGGAGTGAATGGACCCTCGAACTACACCGCGTTCGGATTTGCCAATCCCCTTCGACACGTGCTCGGTAACGTCCTTGGCACGACGAAGACGGTGTCGACGTATGAGGAAGAGGAATCCCTCGAGTCTTCGAAGGCATCGCGGGTTCAATCAACCGTGGTCGTGGTGGAACCTGTGGAGACCTATATATACCGTCCATTGCGACAGGCCGTCGTGACTGTGGCGCGGATCGCCAAGCGATTGCAGTCGGGACGTCTCAACGCCTACGTCGCGTACATGCTCGTGGCCTTGCTCGCGGTCCTTGCTGTGGTGGCGGCGATTCGATGAGAGGGGTGAAGTGATGACGGAGCATCGTGGTCCGAGCGACGCACGGAGCGGCGTGTTTCGCAGGCTGCTCGTAGGTTTTGATGGGTCGAGCGAGGCCAGATACGCCTTGCGAATAGCCCGCTCGTTGGCGTCAGATCTAGGCGGCGAGGTTCACGTGCTGACGGTTGTGACGCCTCGCGCCCACGCGGAGACCGACGAAGAGCGGCTCGCCATGTTCGAGGAGGAGCGAATACGACTCACCGAGACACTGAGCACGGTGCAGCCAGTTAATGGGCGAGACGGTCCGCCGATTTCACACGTGATCTACCATGACGACCCCGCGGAAGCCCTCGCGGCGTTTGCGCTGGAACACGGCTTTGACCTCGTCGTAGTGGGCACTCATGGGCGTGATCAAATTATGCACCGCGGTGTGGGGCGGTCTCTGGAAGCGCTCATCCGCTCTCACAACTGTCCGGTGTTAGTGGTCTAGATGTCGAGCCTCGCTTCGTTGGATCGAGTTGGACGGAACCATGGCCGATGTGAAGCCCCAACTCCGATATCTCGTGAAGCCCAAGGATGGTGGGCGTACTTCGACGTCTGGCAGGCAGAACCTCGGAGTGTGACGTCATCAATCGAGCTTCAAAGAGGAAAGGCGTATAGCTGATGGATAAGACCGTAAAGGCGTTGGAAGCGATCGAAATACTCGATTCCAGAAGTCGGCCCACGTTGGCGGTGACACTGACGCTGAGCGACGGGACGGTGGCGCGGGCGGGCGTTCCGTCGGGCGCGTCGACGGGCACGCGTGAAGCGGTCGAGTTGAGAGACGGTGATCAAGGCCGTTACGGCGGAGCGGGCGTACTGAAGGCGGCCGCGCACGTAAACACCGACATTGCCAACGTGCTCGTCGGGCGAGCGTTCGTGAATCTGGGCGAACTCGATCAAGCGCTTATTGATCTCGATGGGAGCGCGAACAAGTCGCGGCTCGGGGCCAACGCGATTGTTGGCGTCTCCATCGCCGCGGCGCGAGCGTTCGCCTGGTCCGAGGGACTGCAACTCTGGGAGTTCCTACGCCCGGCAAACATCACCGCGACGCTCCCCGTGCCGCACTTCAATGTGGTGAACGGAGGTGCACACGCTCAGAACGCGCTGGATTTTCAAGAGTTCATGATCGCGCCGCTTGGGGCGCCTTCAATGGCAGAAGCGTTGCGAGCGGGCTCGGAGATCTATACGAAGCTAAGGGGAATACTCTCTGATGAATTCTCGGCGACGGGACTGGGCGACGAAGGCGGCTTTGCGCCGCCGATCAGCCAGCCTGAACGAGTACTTCGACTGCTGGTGCGAGCAATCGAAGATGCGGGATACCGAGCCGACCGAACCGGTGTCGCGATTGCGATGGATCCCGCGTCGAGCGAGTTTTACCGTGACGGCCGATACCAGGTTGCGGGAGAGTCGCTCTCAAGTTCGGACATGATCACGTGGTACGCGGAGCTTGCGGGGGCGTTTCCAGTGTGGCTACTCGAAGACGGACTTGCGGAGACCGATTGGGAGGGCTGGCGCGAGCTCAACGCGCGTCTTGGCGACAAGTTGGAGCTCGTCGGTGACGATATTTTGTGCACCAATCCGGTGATCATCGCGGACGCGATCAAGGAAAATATCGCCAACGCAGCGCTTATTAAGGTCAATCAAATCGGTACGGTGAGTGAGACGTTGGAAGCAATGCAGATGTGTCGCGACGCCGGATGGGCACAATTTGTGTCGCATCGTTCGGGCGAGACTGAGGATACGTTCATCGCTGATCTCGCGGTGGCATCAGGGTGCGGCCATCTGAAAAGCGGAGCTCCCGCCCGAGGGGAGCGAACCGCGAAATATAATCGTCTCGTTGAGATCGAGGCGATGGCGCCGCTCAGGTACGGATTGTCCCGATGACGTTAGTTACACAGATGAATGGCTACGGGCCGACGGGCGATGGCGTCCTCGACAAACGAACAGATTCTTTCGTGACGAGCGAACCAGGTGCAAGCTCGCTCACCGTGCGCAAGAACTCGTCGACGTGGTCTTCCGTGTCAATCACCTCGAGGACGAGAGGAAGGCCCGTATTCGCGTCGGGAAACCGAGCCGTTCGAACACGCCCTGAGGGTCCAAATCCCTCGATGCCGCGCCACACTGAAGCGCCCACAATACCGAGTTCGAGTGCTCTATTCAATAGCATTTCGTGGAGGCCGTGATGGTGATGACGATCGTCTTCGCTCAGAAACACCATGATGCGGACCGCGTCTTCGTCGAATGACATCTTCTCCCCCCAACGTTCTCGATCGCTTCACCATCGCGATTATCGCTAAGACTAGCGCCACGCCCCGCGCTGATGCGGAGTCGGACCCGAAGGTGAGCCACTCGCGCTTGACTCGCCCGACGAGTCCATTGACGAGCCGCGGTTTCCGTCTGTTGGCAGCGAGATCTCCGCGAGAAACCGGGAACTTGCGGTGACGAATATCCCCCCTCAAGACGAGCCGTTGATCGACGAGGATTTTATCGGGAGGGAACTTGCCCAGCGGACACGTCAACGGCGCGCGCAGATGGTCATTGTCTTCGCTCTGGGATGCGGGGGTGTGGTTGGCGCCGTCGCCCGCTACGCGGTATCGCTCGCTCTTCCCGCGGTCGTCAACCAGTTTCCTTGGAGCACGTTCCTTATTAATGTGTCGGGCAGCGCGCTGCTCGGATTCCTTCTTGTCCTACTCATCGAGCAGTTCCCGCGAGGCCGTCTCGTGCGTCCACTGGTGGGCTCGGGGGTCATCGGTGCGTACACGACATTTTCCACGTTGGAAGTCGACACCGTGCTTCTCTTTCGCGGTCATGAGATTGGTCTCGGCGTCATCTACATCCTCTCGAGCTTGCTCGCCGGACTCGTGGCAGTGTGGTTCGGCATGAACCTGGCACGTTTCCTCATCAAAGCGGAGCATTGGCTCCAAGGAGAGCTGTAAATGGACAACATCGAAAGTACGCCGTTTACTACGAGACCAGCGAAACGATTGACAATTCTGCTGAGGGCTCGTGACCACGATCACCACGGATCCCTCTACGTGCACCTTCTCCAGAAAGCGCGCAAGATGAAGCTCGCGGGAGCGACTGCCTTCGAAGCGTACGAGGGTTATGGAGCATCGGGGCAGATTCACCGAACGCATTCCCTCTCCAATGACGTACCCGTGAGCATCATCATCGTTGATCGAGCTGAGCGCATCGACGCATTCTTGGTCGATGCGGCCGAACTGCTCGCAGACGTGGTGACAACCGTGTCCGACGTAGAAATCGTGGAGCTCTAGATGCGTGCCATGGTCTTGGTGCGCTGATGCTGCAGCTGTACCTCGTAGTTGCGGCGGGGGGATTCGTCGGAGCGCCGTCCCGCTATCTGTTGGATCGTGCCATCAACCATCGCATCGAGTCGGACTTGCCGTGGGGGACATTTCTCGTCAATGTATCAGGGTCGTTTCTGCTCGGACTCTTGACGGGCTTGTCCCTCAGCAATCATCTTTCCCCGCTCGCAAAAGCGCTCCTCGGTACCGGCTTCTGCGGCGCGTACACCACGTTTTCCACCTTCACGTTCGAAACGATTCGCTTGCTCGAAGTGGGACAGATTCTTGATGCGGCGCTCAATGCGTTCGTGAGTCTCGCGGTGGGACTGATCGGTGCTGGTGCCGGTCTGGCGATTGGATTGGCGATCTAGGGGCATCCACTGAATGACGGAAGGGAAAGTGAGCAACCTATGATGAGTGGCAGGATCTACATGGCGCGACATGGTGAAACCCCGCTCAATGCGGCCGGTCTCCTTCGAGGGCGACTTGACCCTCCTCTCACCACAAAGGGGCAGATGCAGGCCGAGGCGCTCGCTGACGCACTTCAAGGGGAGAACATTCGTCTCATTGTCGCCAGTCCTTTGCAACGCGCCGTCGCCACCGCGGGGGCACTCGCAGAGAGAGTTGGACTACCGGTCGAGATTGACGAGCGATTTAACGATCGTGACTATGGAGTGTGGTCGGGCATCTCTCGCGACGAGGTCGAGGCTCGCTGGGGTTCGGTCGACAATGCCCCCGGTGTCGAACCGGCTGGCGTGGTCCTCGAGCGAGTTCTAGAGGGATTTCGAGAAACGACGGTGAAGCTCAGGGACGGCGTCGGATTGATTGTGAGCCACGACGCCATAAATCGGCCCCTGCTCGTTGCGTTGGAGGCGAGTTTGGCCGGTCGCGTCATTCCTCAGGAGACCGGGTGTTACAACGTGCTGAGGTCGACTGACGACACGTGGAACGTGGTGAGCGTGAACAACGTTCCTCCACAACCGGAGCAATAGGTCCATCTTCTAACGGAGCAGTGACGAGGTCTTCTCTTGAGGCGAGGGCAGGGCGCTCACGTTGTTGTCGATCCCTTACCAGCCGCCGATGCGCTCGAACACGTCCTCGGCAAAGCTCGTCGGGAGAGGCTTACCAGGCAGCACCTTAAATGTTCGCCTGGCGTCGGTTTCGCGTCCGGCCTGCAGGAAGAGGGTGGTGTCGGGAGCGTCGAGATAGAAGCGCTCTGCCAAGTCGAACAGATGCGTGACGACGAGCGGTCGTATATCTGAATCGACCAGCGCCTGGATCACTTGGCGAGCGATTTCTGAGCCTTCGCGTTCGTTCGTCGCCGAGAAGGATTCGTTGAACAGCACCACGCAATGCGGCTTTATTTCGTCTGCGATGATGCTCATGCGCGCCAGCTCTTCGTCGAGCTTTCCGCTGGTCATTGAAGCGTCCTCCTCTCGCACGAAATGGGTGAATATCCCCTCGCACGTGCTCGCCTCGAACGATTCAGCGGCCACATTCATGCCCGCGCGCATCATCAGATGCGCAACACCTACGCTGCGCAGGAAGGTCGACTTGCCACCGGAGTTCGCGCCCGTGACGACGATGAGCGTGCGACCGTCCGCGTTGGCATCATTGCCGACGACGCGCTGATTATTGCGAAGCGAAAGACATACGTCGTACAGCCCAGTAAAGCTAAGTCGAGCCGGTGACCACGGATGGGGCATTGGCACGCACACGGGCTCGCCAACGGTCGACAGTCGTTCGCGAAGATTGAGGCATCCGACGTAGAACGCCAATTCTGTACGCAGCATGACGAAATAGTTGGCGAGATGATCCGCCGCCCCGGTGAGGGAGTTGGCGGCCGAGTTCACGCCGCGATTCATGAGATCATTCAACATCTTCGATCCCGCCTCGTCGCGCGGCGCGATCTCAAATGAATACGACTTGCGTCCCCCGACGCCCAGCATTTCTCTCATGGTCTGTTTCGCGCGGCGCGAATCGCGAAGCACGTAGTCGAGCCCGGTATTGCCAAAACTCAACCTCGCACTGATCAGCGTTCCGTTCTTGAATTTGAGTTGCTTGAGGTGATCGTCAACCAGTTGAAAATAGTCATCACCAAGCTCGTCCTTCAGCACGCGAAAGAGCGTGGCCCAACCTTCGGAGCCGAACTTGTCGGAGTGTTCGTCAACGATGGCTCGAAGTCGCTTCAAATACCCCATGTACATACCAATAACTTGCGGCGATTGTGACATCATTCCCGTGGGCGAGTTGCGCGAATTGAACCAGAACATTTTGCGCTGCTCTTGAATTGCATTGACGGCTAGGTAATAGATCTCACGAACTATCTCCGGATGCTCCAAGCAATCAGCCAGGACCCGTTGACGATAGGTGATGTCGGCCGGATTGTCGAGTCCGTCAAGAAGGGCGACCTTGGAGACATTTTTCACGAGTTCGTCCTTGCCGGCCATTGCCGTCAGGAGCGTCTCAAGATCGAGATCATGAACTAACTGATCGGCATTGGCGGGGAGAAATTGGTTGACGACGAAATCAGCGTTTTTGAACATGAGATGAGCTTTCATGGGCCAACTCGCTTTCTCAATCGGTCGTAGGTCAGGTCATATTTTTCGGCAATCGATATTGCGTACGCGAGGCCGTCAGCGGGATGACGGATTATCCTGAACGTTCGCTCGACGGGATTTTCTGGATTTACCGAACTCGTCATGCTGACGATCGACGGGCCCAGGAGTGAGAGCTCGTCGATGAAGGTAACCACGACGCAAAGGGCGTCGAGCTCGATGACCTTCTCGAGCACTTTGGTTCCGAGGACGAGTGCATCTTGGGTCGTGGTAGACGCGAAGATCTCATTCATGATGATGACGCTCTTCGGGGTGGCTCGCTTTAGGACGTCTTGAATTCGCAGCAGGTCGTCCTCGAGCTTGCCGCTTAGAAAGGTTGGGTCCTCCTCTTTGCCAAAGTGCGTGAAGAGCTCGTCGAACAGGAACAGGCTCGCACTTTCGCCCGGTACTGGACATCCAAGGCTGGCAAGGAAATGAAGTTGTCCGAAGGTCCGTGAGAAGGTCGTCTTACCCCCTTGGTTCGGCCCCGAGATCACGATTATCCTTTCGACCCCATCGAGACTGAAGTCGTTACTGATGACTGATGTTCCCTGCGTTGCGAGCTTCGCTGCCAGTGCAATGTCGAATGTCTCTTTTGCGAAGATCGCCTTGGATTCGTGGACGTCGGGCAGACAAAATGAGAGATTGCGTGCTTTCAGCGGTCCGATGTAGTCGACATAGGCGAAGTAAAACTGAATCTCACGGTTGAAGGAGCTCACGGTGCCGTCAACGAAACTGCTCGTTCGCTCGCAAAATGACTGCAACTCGGAGAAGAGATCGCGAAAGAGCAGCGCGACGCGATCAGCAATCTGCGCCTCGACGTGGTTCATGTCGGGCCAGTCAGAGAACTTAAAGCGGTAGTCGGAGACGTCTCCCTGCTGGAATCGCTCGAACGCCTCTTCTATCTCGGCACCGTAATCCGCTTCGCCCTCGTACTTGAGAACCCGCACGTGGGGACCTCGGACATTGAGGCAGTATCGGACTTCTGAGAGCTTGGTCTTTAGATTCTGCGATTCCCTGACGAGTTCCTCGAACGTCGGCGAGCTGGCATAGGTTGTGACGACGTCTCGAATGTCAAGCAGGGCCCTCGAACTGATTTCGCTCGACTCAAGCGTCGAGGAGAGAAGTTTCACCGCCTCGCAATACCGGGTGACCGCGTCGAGATGAATGCCACGCCGATGTTGGACGTACTGCGTTTTCGCGGCCCACGAGTTTCTTTGATGCACGTCATGCATCTCGCTCGTAAAGAGTCGCAGACCAGTCACCACGGAATCGATGTCGAGGTCACGCCACACCTCGTGGCGGAACGCGACATCGTCTTGTGAGGTCAGATGGTCATAGAAGAACGGGAGGAGTTGGTAGTCCTCGCGGCCCTTCGTGATGGTGTAGGCGACCTGGTCCAGCAGAAGGTCGGAGAAACAGGTTGGCTCCGGCAAAAATTCCATCAGATCCGCATCGTACGGATGCGGATACAAAATGCTGTGTTGAACGTCGGTCCCTGGTTCAGTTTGGTTCGGCGCGCCAACTGTCATGACGCGCCATCGAGTTTGCGGGCTAGGGGAGCCGTGGCCTCACGGCGGACTTCAGAACATCGGAGGCCCGCGCGAGCGACCGATGAGTAGCACTTCGAATGCATGGTCCTCACAATCACGTTTCTGAACTACACGTAGAGGCCATTAGCCGTGAAGGCGGTTCGGACCGGGGGTCCGCCGGAGCATCATCCGACACCTCGATTATAAACGCATAAAAAGTCCGCCCACTCGCGATTTCAGAGGTTCAACTCTGAGAGCTGATTGTCAGAATCTCCTCTTCTACGACGACGAATAAAGTGTCGACTTCCAGTAGTTTCCGCAATCATCGCATCGAAGAGCGACGTCTACGATTCGGTTACCGCACGAGCGGGTTGCTAGGAGGAACGATGGCGCAATCGATTGACGTGATTATTGAGATACCCCGCGGGACGCGCAACAAGTACGAATATGACCATGAACTGCACGTCATCCGTCTCAACCGTCACCTGACGTCTTCTATGGGCTATCCCGCGGAGTATGGATTCTTCCCGGACACGCTTGGCGGTGACGGCGATCCTCTCGACGTGCTTGTCTTAACGGAGTATCCGACATTTCCTGGCTGCGTGATTGGTGTTCGCGTCGTCGGCGCATTCTTCATGGTCGATGAACATGGAGATGACGCCAAACTGATCGCGGTGCCCGCGTATGACCCTCAATGGAAGAGCGCAAAGGACCTCGCCGGTATCCCAACCAGAAAGCTTGACGAGATTCGTCATTTCTTTTCGGTCTACAAGGATCTCGACGAAGGGAAGTGGGTCAAAGTAGCCGGTTACGAAGGACGTGACGTCGCCCTAAAGGAATTGGAAGACTGCAAAGCGCGCTTTCTCGTGAGTCACGGAGAGTAAGCGAAGCCCATTATTGTTCAGCTCCCCGTAGGGGCGGTGTGGGTTTAGTCGGAAGAGCATGGACGGACATCGACGCCAGAAAAATCCGTACTCTGGGCCCTATTGGCTTCTAGTATGGATACGGCGATGGATCCCGCCTGGTCAAGTTGTTTCTGACCGAAACGCCTCAGCGGCTAATGGTTCCTGCTCAGTTGGAAAAGGGAGCAGGAGGCGTGAGCGCTGTATATTCGGAGGCTCTTTCAAAGCAGGTCGTCAACCTATACGTGGAACGCGGATACTCGACTCGGCGGGTGGCCGAAATCGTAGGTATCGACCGGCTGCGCGTATCGCAGATTCTCAGAGACCGAGGTATCGTTCTCGCGCCGCGTGGGGCGGGTCGTCATCGGCCATTGAAGGTTGAGGGGGCAATCACGGAAGGTGCCCTCCGGTATCTCTACATCAACTGTCAGATGAGTTCGGTTGACATCGGCAGGGGACTCGGCATCTCCGATCGTCTGGTGAGGAGCAGGTTGAAGCTCTGGGGGATCGAGACGCGAACACGCGGGCAATTTAATCGATTTGATCGAGGCGACGTCGATCCAGAGGACCTTCGACCGCTCTATGTCGACAAGGAATGGGCGGCCTCGTCAGTAGGCCTGGAACTCGGGGTTTCAGGAACAATCGTCCTGCGCTCTGCGCACACGAGCGGGCTCCCGGTGCGCGCCGGCGGGTCGCATCGTCCGTCGGAGTCCTTTGACATCATTCTCATTGACGCTCTCTACGAAGACACCGACGTATCGCGAGTTCTGACGACCCACGGCGTCCCCGTCGTGCGTGACGTAGGTCCTCTGTGGCAGCGCTTCCCCTCGCCCGTCGAATTGACTCGTGGGCTACTTTCCGACCTCTACAACACATGTGGCCTCTCAACCTTCCACATCGAGCTCGTCACTGGTGCGCCAGCTCCCACCATCCTTCGTCGACTTGAGGATTTTGGAATCGAGCGCCGTGGACGGGGAGGACGTTCCCCGTTCATGCGAAGATGGCACGCCAAGCGTCGGCGAGCAACCACGTCTGCGCGGTTGGCGTCGTGAAGTTTCCTCAGCGTAGGCGCGTCGACGAGACCGAGCTATCCCGTCGCGACACCGACACTGGAGAGCTCGTAAAGCTGCGATGCTCTGCCCTCGTCTTGCGCGACGATACGGTGCTTCTTTGTCGTCGAGAGGGCGCAGAAACCAACTGGGTGTTACCGGGCGGCACACCGAAAATGGGTGAAGGCACGGCCGCTGCGGCCCGTCGAGAAGTGCTTGAAGAGACGAGCCTCTCGATCACCACGGACCGCGTGGCATTCGTCCTTGAAACGACGAGTCGTGACGCCAGCCATCACCTGATCGAAATAGTGTTTCTTGGATCTGAAGAGAGAGCGCCATCCACGCCTCTGCAGCGCGAGTTCGGCCTCGTACCGGAGTTCGTCACGCTCGAAAGCCTCGGGAGCATTGGGCTTCGTCCGCCGATCGCCGGCTACATACGGGGCTATGCGAAGTACCAGCGAGCTGGAAATAGTGGCAAAGCGATCTTTACTGCGGCGTACCTGGGCAACTTGTGGCGTGCGACGGGTGAAGATGTTTTGGCTTCGGAATCCTTCGGTAGTCCAGCAGCGCTGGATTTTGAACCCTGATGCGCAGGTGAACGCCGTCAGGACGAGAGGCAGGATCACAATCCGCTTTTAGGTGTTGTGATGCTCACGCTCTCGAAGTACGGCGGTCCTCGCTAGATCCCAATTCCTCGCCACTTCGGGCAAGAGGGGATGCAGTGATGCGAGTGTCGCCGGCGAGATTCCATAGGGATCGTCGACCTGCGCTGCTGTCGTCGTTAGGAGACATTGTCGCGCGGGACTGATGCCCGCTTCGAGGAGCACCAGCGTTGCGTAGGTTACGGCGTCTCGCACGACGCGGAGAGGCGTAGTGGAAGGCACCGCGATGACGCAAGAAACCAGCATCCTTAAATGATGGGCCACGTACCGCGACGCGGCGAAACCCTCTTCTGCCGCTCGTCTCATAACACCCTCCCAAAAGTCGTCACTGTAGGGGCGTCCGCTCCCGTCACGAGTCTGCGCGAGAAGCAGTCCGCCTTCCACACATCGAGCCACCCAATCGGGCGTGGCGATCGTCACGTACACCACGAGAAACGCGGACTGTTCGCTATACGCCTGCTCGACATCGGAGCCGTCGGTACGCCTCATGGACGGCCAAAAATCGCGAACGTTTGGGGAGAGGTTATGCAAGTCGCCGAGCCTCGCCTTCTGACGCAGGTTCGCGGACGCTGCGGTCCTCCAGATCCGGCAGATGAGGGGCGTCAAACAACAAGATGAAATCTCGCGACCGGGAGCGGAATCGTGATCGGTCGCAGCGACGGGCGCATAAGTCGTATTCTGACGGAGTCTCCAAGCACGAAGACCGATCTCACGCGTGGATCGCTGGTCGTCACGAGCATCAGATATCGGGCGATCACACAGTCGCGCGAGTCGCGCGAGTCTCGCGAGTCTCGCGAGTCTCGCGGCGTACCCCGAATCTCTTGGGACTTCAAATACTCGCCGACGTCTCGAGCGTTATCACCTAACAGTCCAAAGAGTTGCTCGACGACGTGGCGTACATTCGCATGCTTGGTCATTTCATCTTTCCTTCGCCGTTGGGAACTTTGGGCGTGCTTCGAAGGTCGCCGCACAAGCGCGAAGGTTACCGATGGCAGTTCGCGTGACGTTGGTCTGAGTCACGAACGCATGAGCGGTGGCCGTTGGACGGTCAAGGTCTCTACGCGTGTGACGAGAAGGGAGCGAGCGAATTCGAGATGACCGATCTGGCGTCATTGGCTTGAGATTCGTGGGCGCACCTAGTGCGCGAACGAGCGTCACAGGACTGCTAGTGGGAGTTCGGCACTTCTTCGGGTGTTTCGCGTTCGCCATGATGTCCCGTGTCTCCGTAGGAGTCATCAGGCCAACGAACAGCCGAGGGGCGAACTCCATCGCCTAGATCGAGACTAACCCTTGGCGGGTCAATTTTCCATTGATTCGCGCCGAATCTGAACCGCGAGTCGAGATAGAAATCTTGGTCGAAACGTGGGTTATGCCAGCCGCAACCCGGCGACCGACCGGTTAACGACTTAGTTGGTCGCTGCGGAGATTCTCCGCCTCGTTGCGATAAATAATGGGAGCGCCGCGAACTCGGCCACCATTGAGAACGCGACGACGGCGGGTAACGAGACGCCGAAGAGAAGACCGATGACGGTGCTGCCAATGAACCACGCAATCCCGTATCCTCCAGTAAAAATTCCGAACGCGGAAGCGCGACGATCCGACGAGACCATTCGACCAACCGCGGCGGGGATGATCGACTCTTGAATTCCCGAACCGAGTCCCCACAAGATCACGCCGACGAGGCTCGTTCCGAAACCACCGAGGAACACGAGGGGGGCATAGACGCCCGCGCAGATCGTGAGCGGCACCAGCAACTTCATCCCGAAGCGATCGAAGAGGCGACCGAAGATCAGCGATCCGCCACCGCCGACCGCCATGGCGATCGCGTAGAAGACGGGGACCATGTCAGTTGAGACAACCTTCGCTCGCTCGAAGTGAAACGCGATGAGCGGAAAGTCTGCGAAACCAGCGCCCACGAGTCCAGCCGCAGCCAGGTAAACCCAGAAGACCTTCGGCATGCCCTTGGTCGTCTCCACCTTCGCTTTCGGGCCTTCGAGGTTCTCCGGGTGGGGATAGGTGAAGCGCGCGACGAGCAGGATTGACAGCTCGATCACCGCGGGGATAGCCAACAACGCGAAGGCGAGCTTGTAGTGGTGATGGTCGAGCACGAGGATGAGCGCCACGAACAGCGGGCCAAACGTGGCGCCGAACTGATCAAGCGCCTCGTGCAGACCAAAAGCCCAGCCATAACCGATCTCCTCAGCGGCGTGCGCGAGCATCGCGTCGCGGGGAGGATTGCGGATGGCTTTGCCGACGCGTTCGAGAATGATGAGGACAGCTGCCACCTCCCAACTTCCCGCCAGGGCGAGCAACGGGACGACTGACATTTGCAACACGTAGCCGCCGATGGTGATCGGCCAATACTTCTTCGTTCGATCAGCTCCGGGTCCGGAGAACAGGCGAAGTCCGTAACCCAGCAACTCGCCGGCTCCGCTCACCATGCTGATTGCGAGGGCGCCCGCACCGAGCAGACCTAAGTACTGACCAAGTACGCTGCGCGAGCCCTCGTAGGTGAAGTCCGCGAAAAAGCTCATCACTCCGACAACGACCACGAAGCGCAGGGCGGCGGTTGCCCGCGCTGACCGCGCCGGGCTGACCTGCGAATCGCTCGCCTCGCCCCGTCTCTTTTCCCGCACTACGGCTTCTTGACCGGGATCGTTGGACTCACAGCTGTGACAGATGGATTCATTCCACTGTGATGATATCAATTTCACGTTCGCACATCCGATAACGTCGAGCAGTGGCTGACGCGGTGAGCTGGCTAGTGCTCGTCTACAAGGTGCCGACCGAACCAGCCCGTATTCGTGCGGCCGTATGGCGTCGGTTGAAGGGCCTCGGCGCGGTGTACCTCCAAGACGGCACCGCCGCGATGCCCGCATCGTCGTCCGCGGAACGTGCTCTGCGAGCCTTACAGAATGAGATTGGCGAGTTCGGCGGGGTTGGTTACCTCTTGGCCTGTGAGATGATCGCCGGCCAGACGGAGATCGTGGCGACGTACAACCGCGCCCGCGACGAAGAGTACGAGGAGATCGTCGATCGCTGTCGGGACTTCGAGGTGGAAATCGAGAACGAGCTGGCGGCTCGTCACCTCACGTACGCGGAACTCGAAGAAAATGATGAGGACCTGACGAAGCTAAAAAACTGGCTCGCGAAAGTTCAATCGAGGGACGTCATCGGCGCCGAAGGGGGCGCTGGTGCTGTCGCGGCAGTCGCCGAGTGCGAGGTGGCGCTCGAGGGGTTTGCGGCGCAGGTATACGAGGCCGAGGGCTTGAGATAGGGATTTCCGGCAGGGGCGAGCTTTTACGTTTTCTCGTCGATAAAAATCTGCTCGAGCTTGACGGATTCTCATGCGCGCTTAAAACAATGCTGACGCTGAGCATCTCGGAATCAAGTTCCAGTTCACCTCTCGCTGGGCGGTCGAGTGGACTCAGCAGTGCCGAGCGCAAATAGAGAGTCGAGGATCGAGGTCGCCTCCTCGGGAGCTTTGACCTCAAGCCCGACGGCGTCGGCAAGTATCGTGAGGCGAAAATCAAAGAAGGTGCAGCACGTTTTTTCCCTCCGGGTGAGGTTGATCGCCGCAAGCGCCGCGGCGTCGTCTAACCGGAACCGAACGGCGCGATTCTCCCATACCGTCTCGCGAGCATGATCCTTAAAGAATTGACGCCACTCTTCAACCCGAGAGCGCGCGCACGTGGGTCGCGACACCTTCTCAGTATGAGGCGGGGACGCCGCAAGCAAGCTGCCGCTGCCGCTGCCGCTGCCGCTGCACTGCTCGCGGAGTGAAGACTCGAGCTTCAATTCGTTTGCGATTACAGGGAACCGCCTGGGCGAATCGCCTTGGAAGACCTGTGCTACGACATCACTGTCGGTCAAACGACTGGTGACAACTTCACCGCATCAGAACCGCTGCCGGATCATTGTCCTTCTAGCGTGACTTCCATTTGAATATCCATATCAGATAGACAATTGATGTCGGACGTACTCACGATTACGCAGTGCTACGTTCGAGCCTGTCCAGTCGATAGCAAATCGAATGCATTTGACTGAGGAGTGATTGGTGGAAGCTCTGCGAGCGAATCCGGAGGTGTTCGCCGCCGACGCCACAGCCAGCGTTGGCGTCAGGTACGGAAGCGACAATATTTCTTGCTATGGCGATAAACGAAGGTTCCGAGGATACAGTTCATGACCTCCTCGCAGACCTCGCTGGCCTCAAGAGGGCGGCAGGCTCTCGCAACCCGGAGGCTCTGCTCAGCCTCGTCGCCGGTTTCGGATCTGTCGCATGGGATCGTCTTTTTTCGGGATCTCGACCGCGCGAACTGCACGAGTTCCGCGAAGTTCGAAGGGAAAGGCACTCTGCTCCGTCGACGGCGGGTGACCTCCTCTTTCACATAAGAGCTCGAAAGATTGATCTTTGCTTCGAATTGGCGACGTTGGTCATGAACCGACTGCAAAAGTCGGTAGCTGTTAACGACGAAACACACGGGTTCAAATACTTTGATCAACGCGATTTACTTGGGTTCGTCGATGGCGCGGAGAATCCCACTGGAAGTGCCGCGGCAAAAGCGGTAGAGGTCGGTGAAGAGGACCCGGAATTCTCCAGCTCGAGCTACGTCGTCGTCCAGAAATACTTCCATTTCCGCTTGGTTTCCTGTGCGCGTCAGCTATCTTTTTGATCCTCAGTGCGATCGCGTACCAAGCGTTTCAAAATATTCCACCAGGTCAGCCCAGCAGTGGGTGGTGGACAGTGAAGTCGTTATTTGATGGGAACTTTCGGTTCTGGCCTGTGGTGGCCTTCCCGTTATGTGTTGCTGCGACGATTGTGTTCGCACTAATTGGCGGCGCGAAGCTGATACGACGCGTTGACTTCCCAACTCGGACGTACCGTCTGCAAGGTTCCCTGGCGATCGCCGCGGGCGGATGTCTTGCCATCGTCCTTCTCTCGACCCTTTCGTGGGTGGCGACACTTTGCGTGCAGGCACCTGATTTTCTGTTGGCGAAGGATGGGGGAGTCCTCGGTACTTCGTTCTTGCCGCTGTTCCTCGTTGCGATGGTTGTCATGATCGGCACCTCGTGGATGGTCGTCACAGGATCCACACGCTGCTTACGCAGCCTTCGTAGCGCGAAGGCATAGCTCTTACCGGCATCGGTAGCTGGGGCATCGGTCGTGTCGAATGTCAGTTCCTCGGAACGTGTTGCAGTCGACATATACCATGACGGTTATGACGACAGTGAGTGCGCTGCTACCCACGCCGCCCAGGGCAGAGCAGCACCTCGGGTGGGAGTCGATGGAGTTGGCTCAAGCGTGCACGAGAGTGTGTAGCCCGGGTGTGAACACCTTCGGATCAGGTGCAACACTAAGCGCATGGGGGAGTGACCGTAGCTTCACAGAGGGTACGGCCCACTATTCAAAGCCTTGCAATTACAAGGTTTTTCGACCTAAGGCATCCGGGTCTGGTGCCCCCGCGACCGTTGTGTCAGCAAATCCGTCAGCGAATTTACGGAGGTGCTTATGGCGGGTCGAAGAGCAAATCACGAGGGGTCGATTTATCAACGGTCGGCGGACGGACTGTGGTGTGGCGTGGCCCTCCTCGGTACCACATGCGAGGCAGGGTGATCCGAAAAACGGTCACTGCGAGGTCTCGCGCCGAAGTGACGCGAAAGCTCGCACAGTTGAGACGCCAAGTTGATGCCGGGAAGGTCTCAACTATCAAGACACCAACACTCTCCGAGCTCATGACACGGTGGTTCGAGACAGTGCTTTCGAGGGGAGTAGCACGATCCACATACGACAACTATCACACTGTCGTTAAGTACCATGTGCTCCCCGCACTCGGTCGACTCAAAGTGACTGAGATCACCGTCGCAGATGTGGATCGTTTGCTCGCGTTGAAGTTGGGGGCTGGACTCTCAGCATCCACCGTCCACCGTGTTCGGGCACTCATCTCTCAATGTCTCGACCAAGGAGTCCGCTGGGGCGACGTGCCGACCAACGTCGCTCGACTTTCGAGACCACCAAAAATGGTGAGCCAGAGGCTCGCACTCTGACACGAGAACAGGCTCAGCAGTTGTTGGAGATGCTTAAGAAGCACCGACATGAATCGCTCTACTTATTGATGCTCTCCATAGGTATGCGCAGAGGCGAGACCCTCGGCCTTAAGTGGGAGGATCTCAACTTTTAGAGTGGAGCTGTGCGAGTGAAGCGGAATCTCAAGCGCGAAGGAGGTCGTATTGTTACCGCCGACACGAAGACGTTGAAGAGTCGAAGAGCTGTCAATGTCCCAACTCCAGTGTGGTGGATGACTTCAACGGTCTAATGGAAGATATTGCCGAGCTCTTCGGCTAATTTCGTGACGGAGCAACAGTCGAGTCGGATTGCCGAGTGCCATTTCGGTTGTGTGCTTATCCGAGAGAAAGCCATCATCGAAAGGCGATACAGAAGATCGTGAATACCCGCGCGTCACGCCGAGAAGTTGAACGCTTGATGAAAGAATGGACGATCCTTCGCCGGTCCGAAGAGGACAGACGGAGGCGTATCGCGGACTCGAATAGGGACATGTTGCATCGGTGGCAGCCGGAAGATTCGCATTCTGTGGAAGAGCGAGAACTTGTGCATGAGCAAGTAGCGATCGCAGTGTCGATGTTGAAAGAATCAACCGAGTTGGGAAGGTTGAATAATGAAAATTTTGCTCAGTGCGTCGTAGATTTTGGCAGAGCGAAAAAAATGAGAGGCGATGCAAAGTTGCAAGCCCTGGAGAAACTCGAGCGGGAAATTACTCACGTTATTAGCATTGATTTTCCACATCGAGTCTCTGTTCTTGACAACTTCGAGGATGAGGGGCGCAGACTCGACGTTCTAATCGGACAGCAACTCGAATCACGGACGTAACAAATGGAATGGCTTTGGCTGCTCCCTCGCCGTTATCACACCCCGAGACGCTCCCTCCTTCGATTATTGGTTGGCTCATAAATGAGGATTTCGTGTTTGAGCGTCGGTGATTCAATAAGCTCAAGCCGAGTGAATCGTTCCGCGTTTCATCCCACGTGCAACCCCGACTTTCTCCGCTTTAACCGACATGACCGAACATCTACACACAAGGGGTGACAGGTTCAAGTCCTTTACGGCCACTAGAAAAATCCCTGGTTAGGGTCGGTAACCTCAGAAAAATTTTGATCAAAAACTTGCCCAGTTCTGCCCGCTGATATCGCTCGCTGGAAATCGACGGCGTCAAGCACATGTCGCATCGCCGATCCTGCCGCCGTGCGCAGTCTGGCACGACCCGCCACTGCTTGCTACCGCTCATCAACGGCGAGACCGATGTTCGCGACGGTGACATCGCGCGATGGTCTGCCAAGGCATCCGATGTGCGCGCCGCTTAGGTCACTCCACGTCGATAAGCACCTTGCCGACGAAGCCGCCATGCTGCACTGCATCGTGCGCTGCGGCGGTCTCCTTGAGCGGAAAACGGATGAGTGGCAACCCGGACTTCTCTCCCACGCGCAGCACCCCGGCGGCCAGTGCCTCGGAGACGCCGGCGACGGCGTTGGCTTTGGCCTCCGCCGACGCCGTGTAGGTCAGTAAGAACCGGAAGCGCACGTTCTTACTCATCATCGGTCGCACCGGCACCGTGACATCGGGGCCGCCGTCGTCCGTATACGAGGAGATCGTCCCGTTCGGTGCGATCGCCGCGACGTCGTCGGCGATGTTCGCGACCAGGCTCACGTCCACGATTGTGTCGACCCCGAATGGTG
>DASXEU010000134.1:0-4047 GCA_036489935.1 Acidimicrobiales bacterium | reverse complement strand
AGCTCGCCGCCGGGCGCTCGTGGAGCGCTCTTCACCCCCTGGCTCGCGGGGGAGCGTTCGCCTATCGATAACAAGAAGATTCGCGCGGGGTTCACCAAACTGTCGGTGACGACGACGAGCGCAGATCTCGTGCGCGCCGTGATGGAGGGAGTCGCGGCAAACAGCGCGTGGCTCTTTGGCTTCGTGGAGAAGTTCGCGGGACGGACACTTACGCCCGTTCGCCTCCTCGGCGGCGGTGCGCAGTCGGCGTTCTGGTGCCAGATGTACGCCGATGTCCTCGACCGACCCGTTGAACAGGTACGCGACCCGCTGCTCGCCCAGCTTCGTGGCGCAGCGTTGCTCGCCGCTGCCGCAGTGGCGGGTCGTAGCGTCGACGAGTCAGTACCCCAGGGAACCATGTATCAGCCCTCGAGCGCTGCGGAGTTCTATCGCGCAAAGTCCGGCGAACTTGAGAGCCTCTACCGACGCGACCGAACGTGGTCGCGCGCGAGCGCACGAACTCCGACGTCTCGCTAATTGAGCAGTCGGTTCACGCACCAAACTGCATGATGAACTCTCTCGTGCTCCGTTCGGTACCATCGATTGTTCCCCCAGCAGAAGGATGGTCAACGATGACCTACGACGTAGACGCTCTCCGACGGCACTTTCCCTCGCTTGACGAGGGCGCGGCGCACTTCGATGGTCCCGGAGGATCACAGGTACCTGACGTCGTCGGCGACGCCGTGCGTGACACGCTCATCGCCGCCATTTCCAATCGCGGCACCGTGACGGCGTCCGCACGTCGAGCAGACACCACCGTGCTCGACGCGCGCGCCGCAGTCGCCGATTTCCTAGGGGCTCAGGCGAACGGAGTCGTCTTCGGTCGTTCGATGACCCAGTTAACGTACGACGTTGCTCGAACGCTCGCGAAGCAATGGAACGAGGGCGATGAGATTGTCGTCACTCGCCTCGATCACGACGCCAACGTCCGCCCCTGGTTGCAAGCAGCGGCGTCTCGAGGCGCCGTCCCCCGTTGGATCGATTTCGACCCGGCGAGCGCGGCGTTGGATTTGGCGGGCTTTACCGAGCAGTTGAGCGATAGAACGAGGCTCGTGGCGATCACCGGTGCTTCGAACCTCATCGGGAGCCGCCCGGACGTGAGTGCTTTCGCCCGAGCGGCGCACGAGGCGGGTGCGCTCGTCTACGTGGACGGCGTTCACTTGACTCCGCACACCTCGATCGACGTCACTTCGCTCGGGGCCGACTTTTACGTGTGCTCGCCCTACAAGTATCTCGGGCCCCACTGTGGGGTGTTGGTCGCAGATCCCACGCTCCTGGACTCGTTGAGCCCGAACAAGCTACTGCCGTCGAGCAACGCGGTGCCCGAGCGCTTCGAGCTCGGGACGTTGCCCTTTGAACTACTCGCCGGCACGACTGCCGCGATTGACTTCCTCGCGTCCATCGCGGGATCATCGGCGCAAACGCGTCGCGAGCGGCTGGTTGCCTCGATGCAGGCGGTCGAAGATCACGAAACCGAGCTCTTTAGTGACCTCTGCGACCGCCTGGCGAAGGTGGATGGCGTCACACTCTACGGACAAGCTGAATCCCGGACGCCGACGTTGCTGTTTTCCATCGACGGCGTTGAAAATGAAACGACCTCCGCCCGCCTCGCTGCGCTCGGGGTCAACGCGCCCGAGGGGAACTTCTACGCCATTGAGACCTCTCGCCGACTCGGGCTCGCGGACGCGGGCGCCGTGCGTGCGGGCCTTGCTCCCTACACAAACCAACGCGACGTTGATCGGCTGGTCGAGGGCGTGGAGTCGATCGTGGCCGCACGGCCGTAGCGAATTTCGGCGCGAACCCGTAATCTTCGCGGTATGCAGATATCAGCCGTTGTCGCCACCGCATTTGGTGGACCCGAAGTGCTCTCTGTCGTCGACCTCGAACTCGCAGATCCAAAACCCGGCGAGGTGCTCGTTGAGGTGCGCGCGGCGGGCACGAATCCGATCGATTACAAGGTCTACAGCGGTCACTACGGCAACGATCCAGCGAGCTTGCCCCTGCGGCTCGGCTTTGAAGCGGCAGGTATCGTGCTCGCGACCGGTGGAGAACTGGAAGGACCGAGCGGTCCGATTCGACCCGGCGATGAAGTCATCGCGTATCGGGTGAGCGGCGCGTACGCGACCGCCATCATTGCATCCGCTTCGAGCATTATTGCCAAGCCTGAGGCGATGACCTTCGACGAGGCGAGTGGGCTCATGCTTACCGGCGCCACGGCCGTGCACGCCCTTCGCGCGGGCAACGTCACTGCGGGCGACACCGTGCTCATGCACGGCGCCGCAGGCGGTGTTGGTCTCACGGCAATTCAGCTCGCCATCACCGATGGCGCGCGCGTCATTGCTACGGCGGGGGAGGCCCAGCACGATCTTCTGCGCAACCTCGGCGCAGAGCCGACGACGTACGGCAGCGGACTCCTCGAACGCGTGAAGGCGCTCACCCCCGAGGGTGTCGACGCGGCGCTTGACTTCGTCGGCACTGACGAAGCCCTCGACGTGTCGATTGCCCTTGTCGAAGATCGCGACCGGATCGTCACGATCGTCTCCTCGCCGCGTGTCGGCGAGCTTGGCATCAAAGTGATCGGCGGCGGGCCGGGGGCCGACCCGGGCACGGAGATTCGCGCGGCTGCTCGACTGGAACTAGTTCGTCGCGTGGAGCAAGGTTCGCTTCGCGTGATCGTCGATGCGACCTACCCGCTGTCCGAGGTCGAAGCAGCCCATCGAGAACTGATGAGCGGCCACGCTCACGGAAAGATCGTGCTGATCGCTTAGAACTCTTCGTGGACCGCGGGGTCAGCGGCCGTGCGCGATTGATCGATTGTCGCGAAGGCCGCCATCTCCTCATTCGAGAGCTCGAAACTGAACACGTCAAGGTTCTCGCGTTGGTGCTCGATTGAGGACGCTTTGGGGATAGGTATCGCTCCAAGCTGAAGGTGCCAGCGCAAAACGATTTGGGTGGGCGTCTTGTGGTGCCGCTTCGCCGCCTCGGCGACGGGTGGGTAGCTCTCGAGCGGCAGGTTGCGGCCAAGCGGACTCCAGCTCTCGGTGACGACGTCGTATCGCGCGTCGATCTCGCGCAGGTGCGGCTGTGCCCACGCCGGGTGCAGTTCAATCTGATTGACGACCGGCGCTTCGCCGGTTTCAGTTTGTATGCGCTCTAGATGGTTCTCGTTGAAATTACTCACGCCAATGGAGCCGATCAGCCCTTCGTCGCGGAGCTGAATCATCGCGCGCCAAGAATCCACGTATTTGTTGACTCGTGGAAGCGGCCAGTGGATGAGATACAAGTCGACGTAGTCGAGGTCGAGTCGGCCAAGGGAGCCTTTCAGCGCTGCGATCGTCTCGTCGAAGCCGTGCTCCGCGCCCCGAAGTTTTGTCGTGACGAAGATCTCCGAGCGCTCGACCCCTGAGTTCGCGATGCCTCGACCAACGCCGACCTCATTGCCGTAGGCCGACGCCGTGTCGATGAGTCGGTAACCGAGGTCGAGAGCGGTCACGACCCCTATCTCGGCCTCTGCGTCATCCATCGGATACGTACCGAATCCGAGAGCGGGAATGGTCTTTCCATCTGCCAGCCGCCGAGTTGGAATGGGCAACACGCTCTACACCTCCACTATCAACGGATCGCGGCACCACTCGCCGACGTCGTCATTGCGAGGTCGAATTTACTCGGTCCGCGGGGCGGCGTGGTCGGGGTCCGGCCCCGACGTGAAAGTATGGAGCGAGAGGTGACTAATGACACGTGAAGCACGCGTCGCCGCAGTCCAGCTGGCGTCCGGTCCGGAACCAGAAGAGAACGTCGAACGAGCCATCGCCCTTGTTCGCCGTGCGGCGAACGAAGGGGCTCGCTACGTGCAGCTTCCCGAATACTTCAACTACCGCGGCCCTACCTCGCGTTATCACTCGGTCGCTGAAACCGTCCCCGGAGCGACGACTAAGCAACTCGGCGCGCTTGCACAAGAGCTGGGGGTCACGTTGCACGTGGGCAGCCTGTTTGAACAGGCGCCTGCGC
>DASXEU010000106.1:0-2337 GCA_036489935.1 Acidimicrobiales bacterium | reverse complement strand
CAGCGATTACACGATCCTCGTGAAGGACCAGTCGAAGATCTTTCTCGCCGGTCCGCCACTCGTGAAGATGGCAACCGGTGAGGAGTCCGACGACGAGACGCTCGGTGGCGCACAGATGCACGCTGAGGTGTCCGGACTCGGGGACTACCTCGCAGACGACGAGATGGACGCGCTGCGAATGTGTCGAGAGGTGGTCTCCCACCTAAATTGGCGCAAGAAGGGTCCGGGTCCCTCGGTGCAGAGCGATGCGCCGCGCTACGACCCAGAACAGCTCCTCGGCATCGTGAGCCGCGATCTACGCCAAAGCGTCGACGTGCGCGACGTCCTTGCGCGCGTCGTCGACGGGTCACGATTCGAAGAGTTCAAGGCGCGCTACGGCACGACGCTCGTATGCGGTTGGGCGAGCATCCACGGGTACCCAATTGGCGTCCTCGGCAACAATGGCGTCATCTATCCCGAAGCCGCCGAGAAGGCGGGCCAGTTCATCCAGCTCTGCAACCAGATCGACGTGCCGCTCGTCTTCATACAGAACATCACGGGCTACATGGTCGGAAAAGACGCCGAGGCTGAAGGCATCATCAAGAAGGGCTCGCAGATGCTCAACGCGGTGACCAATTCGACGGTCCCGCACCTCACCCTCATCATCGGGTCGTCCTACGGCGCGGGCACGTACGGCATGTCGGGGCGGGCATTTAACAATCGATTCACGTTCCTCTGGCCCACCGCGAAGATCGCCGTCATGGGACCGAAGCAGATCGCCGGGGTCATGAGCCAAGTTCGCCGTGGCCAGGCTGCTCGTCACGGCGTCGAGTTTGACGAGGAAGAAGACGCGAAGATCGTGGCAATGGTCGAAGAGACCCAGGAGCAGGGATCACTGGCACTCGCCGCGACGGGGGCGGTCAGCGATGACGGCATCATCGATCCGCGTGACACGCGTACGGTGCTCGGGATGTGTCTCTCGGTCGTGCGCAGTCGCCCGATTGAGGGCGCCACCAGCTACGGGGTCTTTCGCCTGTGAGGTTCGAGACGGTCCTCGTCGCCAATCGTGGCGAGATCGCCCGGCGCGTCATTCGTGGTGCGCGCGCATCAGGATTGCGCACGGTCGCGATCTTTGTACCGGTCGATGCAGATGCCCCGTTCGTGCGCGACGCCGACGTCGCAGTCGCGGTGACGAGCTATCTCGACGTGGGCGCCATCATCAATGCGGCGACATCGAGTGGTGCCGACGCTGTTCATCCGGGATACGGCTTCCTGTCGGAGAACCCCGATTTCGCCTCGGCCGTGGTGGCGGCCGGACTCGTGTGGATTGGTCCACCATCTGAGGTCATCGCGGCGATGGGCGACAAGCTCGAGGCAAAGAAGCTGGCCCGTTCGATCGGAGTGGCGACACTCCCATCGAGCGAAGATCCGATTGACGCAGAACTGATCGGCTTTCCACTCATGGTGAAGGCGGCGGCAGGCGGCGGCGGAAAAGGGATGCGGATCGTCGAGAGCGCAGCGCAACTCGACGACGCACTCGCCTCGGCCCGACGCGAGGCAATGGGCGGCTTCCACGATGATCGGGTGTTCCTCGAGCGCTACGTCGCGGCGTCGCGCCACGTCGAGATTCAGATCCTCGCCGATCGCCACGGTCACCTCGTGCACTTGAACGAGCGCGAATGCTCGATCCAGCGGCGTCACCAAAAGCTCCTCGAGGAGTCGCCGTCGAGCGCGGTCGATGAGGAGCTTCGAGCGGCCATGGGCGCTGCTGCCCTTCAGATCGCGCGGTCGATCGGATATGAATCGGCCGGGACCGTCGAGTTCCTACTGGATGATCTCAGCCACGAGTTCTACTTTCTCGAAGTGAATACACGCCTCCAGGTGGAACATCCGGTGACCGAGGCCGTCACGGGCATCGACATCGTGCGAGAGCAGCTGCGCATTGCCCAGGGCGAAGAGCTCGGCTACGACCAGGCTGATATTCGCGTTGGCGGCCACGCGATCGAAGTCCGGCTTTGTGCCGAGGATCCCGAGAGCGGTTTCCTCCCCGCGACGGGGACACTCGACGCCTTTGAGACGCCCCGCGAACCAGCGGTGCGCTGGGAAAGCGGCGTCGAACGAGGATCCGTCGTCACCGTCGACTTCGACCCGCTGCTCGCAAAGGTCATTGCGCACGCGCCCACGCGACTCGAAGCAGCGCGCACCCTCGCCCTCGCCCTTGAGGGGCTGCACCTCGGGGGCGTCGTGACCAACCGTGACTTCCTCGCCGCAACACTGCGCCACGAGCGCTTCCTCGCCGGCGATACGACCACCGATTTCATTGAACATGCGGACCCGGCTCGGGTCATGCAGCTTGAT
>DASXEU010000105.1:0-28024 GCA_036489935.1 Acidimicrobiales bacterium | reverse complement strand
GCGCCGCGGGTGACGACGTAGAGCTTGGACGAGACGAGCAGCAAGAACGCGAGCGGGAAGAGCCAGAGCGAGTTCAGGTGCTCCGCCATGAGCCAACACAGCACGGCGCGCACGCCCGCTGACAAGGCAACGAGAATGCGCCGCCCGTTCGCCGATCGATCGATGAGCGGCCCGAGCATGGGCGAGACCACGGCGAAGGGGGCGATCGTGAGCAGCAGGTACAAGAGCACCTTGCCCTTCGCCTCGGTCGGGGACACCGAAAAGAATAAGGAGCCGGCGAGCGAGACCGTCACCAACGTGTCGCCGGCCATCATGATCACGTGCACGAGGGCGAGTCGCCCGAACGCGGTCTTCTGATCGAAAAGATCCTGGGCTGAGGCTCTCGCCAAAGTGACGATTCCCCGAGCACGCACGTGACGAGCGTAGGTGATCCACGACAATGCGAGTACCGCTCGACGTCAGCGCTACGACGAACTCAGTTGGAGTTGCAGGCCTGCTGCTCGATGTACGCGGGCAAGGCGTCACCCGTGCAGTAGTTCGCGCGCAGCGCGTTCTCCCACAAGCCCTTCGTGGTGTTGTACGCCAACAGCTCCGTCACACCGATCTCGGCGGGTCCACGGCCGACGGTCGCCCAGAGATAGGCGTAGTCGCCGACACAGCCGAAATTCGACACGCTGTCGACATCGTGATACGGGGCCGTCAGGTTGGCGACGGTGCACGGTGCCGCCTGAGGAAAAGTGCTCGCGCTCGAAGAAGGTTTGGTCACCAAGACAACGAGCGCCGCCAGAACTACGACACACGCGAGCAGCCGCAACCATCTCATACTCGAAGTACATCACACCGCACGCGGCGTGGAAAGTTATCGCTTGAGAAGTTCGACGAAGAGCACGCCCGACGACGCTTCCCACGTTGCTTCGTCGATCGGCTCTGCCGACACGTCATCGAGCGCGCGCCCAAAGACGAGGATCTGAAAGAGGACAGAGAGGGCCTGGGGAGAGATGTCGTCGCGCAACCAGCCCTTTTGCTGTGCCAACGCGGTAAGTCGGGCGAGATCACTCGTGAGGCGCGCTTGGGACTTGCCAATGAGTTCACGCAACCCTGGGCGAGTGGACGCCGCCGCAACGATGCGAATGCGCATCGCGCGCCGAGCCTTGCGATCGGGACCCGACGAGAGCTTTGTCACGATGGGCCCCATGACCTGGATGTACTCCTCAAGCGACTGCACGGTCTCGTTCACCTGGTGAAACGTGCGAATGTCCTCTTCGACGAGACGCGAAAAGATCATGTTGTACGCGGCGTCGATGACGCCCTCGCGTGAACCGAAGTGGTGGTACACCGATCCGTAATTGACTCCGGTCGCTTCGCAGATCTCGGGTATCCGAATCAGTAATTCGTCGCCCGCCATCAGGCGCTCCGCGACGGCGTCCAACACGGCTTGCATAACGGGTACAGATCGAGTTTGTTTTGCCACTCGTATATTTTAAGCCGCTAAAACACTGGTTAAACTGCCTAATCAGACGGTACGATGTGCCTAAGCCAAAGAAAAAAATTACTCACTGAGCGCCCGTTCAGGAGCGCCGTGGCGTGTCCCCCTGAGCCCGCAGCAGTTCGGGGCTCGAAACATACACTCTTATTCCGTGTCCGAACAACCTCTCCTCCAAATCATCGTCGGTAGCACGCGGCCCGGCCGCGCTGGTATCGCGATTGCAAAATGGTTCTACGACATCGCATCCGCGCGCGACGACTTCGAGGTCGAACTCGTCGATCTCGCCGAAGTGAATCTCCCCCTCTACGACGAGCCAATTCACCCGATCAAGCGTGAGTACGTCCATGAGCACACGCTTAACTGGTCTCACATCATTGATCGCGCGGACGCCTACGTCTTCGTGATCCCCGAGTACAACCACTCCATGAACGCGGCTTCAAAGAACGCGATTGACTACTTGCACTGGGAGTGGGTGTACAAGCCCTACAGCATCGTCTGTTACGGCGGCGCGTCAATGGGACTGCGCGCGGCGACTGCTATAAAGCCCCCGCTCGATCAGCTCCAGATGACGTGGTGCGGCGACGTGTCGATCCCGCTCATGACGACGCCCGTCGTCGACGGCGTCTTTAAGGCGAACGACATTCTCGTCGGGGCGTCAGCGAAAGTCTTGGACGAGTTGGCGACGTTTACGCCGCTCCTCAAGCAACTGCGTTCCTAGCGTTTATTCCTCAAGGAGTTCGTCGATGCGCGATCGCCAGTCGAGGTTTTCTGTCGTCGCACCACTTTCGTGCAACGTTCGACGCTCTTCGCGCAGTGTGGTTGCAACCTCCGCGAGGTTCCCGGGCAGCCGTTCGGCCACCAGTGATCGAATGGCCTGAGCGAGCGCCGGTGCCGCGCCGGCGGTCGAGACGGCAACGGTCACGTCACCTTGACGGTGCAGCGCCATGAAGTAGAAGCTCGATCGTTCGGGGTCGTCCACCACGTTCAGCCACAAGCGGGCTTCGCGGGCTTCCGCCACGATCAGGTCGTTCGTTGCGGTGTTTCCTGTCGCTGAGACGACGAGAAAGAAGCCCGCAAGGTCACCGGGGCGATACGCTCGCTGCTCGACGCTCATGACGCCGTCGGGCAAGGTGACACGAACTTCCTCGGCGATGACGGTGACGCGCGCACCCGCGTCGATGAGTTGCGCCGCTTTTCGCGAGCCGATCACTCCGGCTCCCACGACGAGCACATCGAGCCCGTCGAGGTTGAACGCGAGCGGGAGCATCGCTAGAGCAGAGCGACGTCGAAGAGTTCGAGCGAGCGAAGATCCAGGCGAGCTACGCCCCCGACCACGATGATTGCCGGAGGACGAACGTCACAGAGACCAAGGTCGTCGAGCCTTCCTCGCGTCGTTCGCTGCTGACCCGTCCAGGCCTGCTCGATGATCGCGACCGGCGTCATGGGGTCGAGCCCACCTTCGATGAGTTCGTCCGCGATTCGCCCTCGGTGCTCCACGCCCATCAAGATCACGAGAGAGAGCTCAGCGTTCGCGAGCCTGCGAAAGTCGGTGAGATCGCCCTTGGCTCCTCGAGCGCTCACGATGGTCACGCCGCGACTGACGC
Source organism: Acidimicrobiales bacterium (assembly GCA_036489935.1). Lineage (GTDB taxonomy): Bacteria > Actinomycetota > Acidimicrobiia > Acidimicrobiales > RAAP-2 > RAAP-2. The sequence goes on along the minus strand of DASXEU010000105.1, from coordinate 24,934 downwards.
CACGGTGCGTAACGGGGATTCCGGCTGCGAGCGGTCCCGCGAGCGCCGAACTGAGTCCGGGCACGACGGCGCACGCGACACCCGCGTCGCGCAGCGCGAGAATCTCCTCACCTCCGCGACCGAACACGAAAGGATCCCCACCCTTCAATCGCACGACCGTCTCATAACGCCCCGCGAGGTCAACGAGCAGTGAGTTGATCTCGCTCTGGCTCGCAGAGTCGCCAGGCGACTTGCCGACGTCAACGATCTCCGCGCACGGATTCACGAACCCCATGACCGATTGGTCGACCAATCGGTCGCGCACGACGACGTCGGCGTCGCCGAGAATCCTCGCGGCACGTACCGTGAGGAGGTCCGCCTCACCGGGCCCCGCGCCCACTAAGTAGACGGTCACGAGATTCCCACTCGTGTGACGAAGTCGCCGAACGTCTCGTCGGCATCGCCCTCGCTCGCCCAGCGATCAAAAAGCGGCCCGAGGATGTCGGGAATGTCCTCGAGTTTCACCTTCTCGCGATAGAGCGTCGCGAGACGATTGCCGCGCGTGGTGCCACCGAGAAACAGGTCGTAGGTCGACTTCGTTCGCCCGACCACGCCGACTTCAGCGAGGGCAGGACGTGCGCACCCGTTCGGGCAGCCGGTCACACGCAGCTGGAGCGGACGACGCGCGAGCTGACGATGCGCCAGTGCCGCTTCGAGCCCGTCAACGAGTTCGGGCAACCGCCGCTCGGACTCGGTAAGTGCCTGGCTGCACGTCGGCAGCGCGGGACACGCGAGCGCACGGCGCTCGACGTTGCCGAGCTCGCCATCGAGACGCACTCGATGCTCGACGAGCACGTTCGTGATGGCCTCGCGATCGCCCTCCGCAATAGCGCTCACGATGAGGTCCTGCTGGGGGGTGATAAAGAAGGTCACCGGAAAGTTGGTCGCGATCTCTCGGACGGCACTGCGCAGTGTCGATTCTGCGGTGTCGCGCACGCGTCCCGCGCCCACACGAATGCCGACCTGCCACGTGCCGTCGGGGAGCGCTCGCCATCCCAAGTGATCGTCCGCGTCGAAATCGTCGGGCAGTTCGAGCGGCGCGCGAAGCGTGCGGCCGAGTCGGTGCTCAACTTCACCACGAAAGGCGTCGAGTCCGAGGTCCGCGACGACGTACTTCATGCGCGCGCGCTTGCGATCGGTGCGGTCGCCGAGGTCTTTGTACGTTTCGATGACGGCCGCGATGACCTCTTCCACCTCGTCATTGGTAACGAAGGTGAGCGGTTCGGCGAGACGAGCGAAGGTATCGGCGTTCGCGTACGAGCGCCCGAGCCCACCGCCGACGAGCAGGGTGAAACCGGCGCCGAGCTCTTCGTGCTCCGCGGGAATGAGACCGAGATCCTGAGCGAAGACGTCGACGCAGTTATCGCGCGGGTGCGCCACCGCAATCTTGAACTTGCGCGGCAGATACGTCTCGCCGTAGAAGGGTCGCTCTTCGATCTCTTCTCGCGATGCGGCCTTCTCACCGTTCACGAAGATCTCCCAGTGCGCTTCTGATGTGGAGCGAAAGCTCTGGCGTAGCTGGAGAGCGATGCCCTCCAAGTGGCCATGGCCATTCTCGAGGTGCAGGTTGGGACAGGTGACGACGTTGCGCACGACGTCACCGCATGCGCCAAAAGAGGAGAGGAACTGACGGTCGAGCGAGCGAGCGAGTTCGCGCAAGTCGCCCTTGACGACACCGTGGTACTGCACGGCCTGTCGCGTCGTCAGCCGAATGGAACCATCGGCAATCGAACCCGCGATGTCGTCGAGTCCGAGCCACTGCTCCGAGGAGAGTCGCCCGCCCGGAATCACGACGCGGATCATGAAGATGTAGTCGAGTGCCTCGCCCGCTTGGGCGCGCTCGCGGCGCACGTCACGGTTGTCCTGGGAATACACACCGTGGAACTTGAGAAGTTGCTCGCTGTCGTTTGACACGTTCGGTGTCTGACTGGAGAGCTCTGCTGCAAGATCTCCGCGTAGGTAGTTGCTCGCGCGCTTTACCGCTTCAACGCCTGATTCGCTCTTGGTTTCGGTCGACACAACCCTCCTTTCGACTTGTATTGATGACAATTCTTATCTATTTAGTCAGGTATACGCAAGACCCTATTCGGGTCGCGTCAAAAAGAGGCACTTCTGGGCTACCAGGGAGCCGGCAGCACCGCTTCAATCGACTCGGCAATCGTCGAGTAGCCCTCGTCATCAGGGTGAAAATCGGGGCCGTAAGGCCCGCTCGCGCACATCCACGTGAGGTGGCAGATCTGGGCAACATTGTTGGGCACGGAGCCCACTCCCGTCAGCGTGACGAGCGAGCGGTCTTTACCGTCAAAGAAGTCGTCGACGTCAGCCATCGGAACATCGCTGCTCGAGTACACGTATTGAAGGACGCCGTTTAATCGGTCCATGACGTGCTCGCTGTCGTGGGCGAACTCGGTGGCGGCGCCACCGCGGATCTCGAAGGCGAGATACGGGTCGTAATGATCGAGACCCACGAACGTGACGTCCGGGCCGGCCACGCTCTTCAGACTTTGCACGATCAACGGCAGATCAGTTCGCACGTCGCTCAGCTGCTTGTCGACGCAGTCCTCATTGTCAATCTCACGGTGCAGGCACCGACGAATGTTGTTAAAGCCGAGGTCGATCGTCACGATCCCTTGCTCGTCTTGGTGATCACTGAGAAAGGTCATGGCCGCTGCCAGCTGCGTATCAACACCTCCGTAGCAGTGATCGTCGCCGTTGAGCATGGTGGTCGTCGTCTCACCCGGACAGCCCACTTGGGTGAGCTCAACGTCGATGCCGCGCGCCGCTTCGTGCGCGACGAGATCGTTCGCGTATCCCTCGTCCGTCGGGACACCGTGGGGGGTGTCCGGGGTGGGTTGGAAACCGAGTGACTCGGATGCTCCCACGTCGAGATAGAAATACGCAGGCACCGGGTCTGCGCCGGCCTGCGTGGGAGCGTTCAGTCCTGCTGTGGCGAACCCGACGAGCATGGTCATGGTGGCGACACCCATCGTGAGCCAGATCCGCGAGGACTTCAACACGCTCACTGTCACAACTCCACTTGTTCGCCGATTTTCGTCCGTACGTTGATCGGCACAGAGAGCGCGCCGGTTCCCGATTTGGAACACACTTTACTGCCCATCATTTTTCAGGAACGGTCACCTCGTGTTCCACGAGTGACACATACTTCGTGATCACCACTTCGTAACGACTTCGTAATGTGACACGCAGACGGCGACGACGGAGAACGGTAATAGGGTCGCGTCAATGTCGTCGAACTCTTCTTTTGACCGACGGACGTTCTTGCGCCACGCGCTCGGCCTCGGTGCAGTTGGTTCGGCCGCACTGATCGCGGGCGCCGCCCTCGAGGGATGCGGCACGTCGCACACTCCCCCGTCAACGACGACGACTACGAAACCCGTGGCGCTCGGTCCACCCAGCGCGAAGGAATGGAGGAATCTTGCGGCTTCCCTGAGCGGGACGCTCGTGCTGCCCACGAGCCCCTCGTACGCTGAGGATCGCTTGCTCTACAACGCTCGGTTCGAGAACCCTCGCCCGCTCGCACTCGCCTATTGCGCAAACGTCGACGACGTCGCTCGATGCATCGCCTTCACGACAGCGCACGAGCTCGCCCTCACCGCACGCTCGGGGGGCCACAGCTACGGCGGCTATTCGAGTTGCGACGGTCTCGTGATCGACGTGAGTCGCATGGCAAACATCTCCGTCGATACCGGATCGAATAGTGCGACAATTGGTGCGGGTGCCCAGCTCATCGACGTCTACAACGTGCTCGCAAGTAAAGACCGCTTGATTCCGGGAGGGTCGTGTCCGACCGTCGGTATTGCGGGCCTCACGTTGGGCGGCGGTATTGGCGTCTTCGGTCGCAAGTACGGACTGACGCTCGACAACCTTCGTGCCGTCTCGCTCGTCACCGCCGACGCTCGACACGTGCGCGCAGATCCGTCCGATCACTCTGATCTGTGGTGGGCGTCGCGCGGCGGCGGCGGCGGAAACTTCGGCGTCGCCACATCATTCGAGTTCGACGTCCATCCGATGCCCGAGATCACGCTCTTTACGTTGCAGTTCCCATGGGACGCCGCGACCACAGTGCTCGAGGCATGGCAGGAGTGGATGAGCGGCGCTCCCGACGAGCTCTGGTCGAACTGCCAGCTGCTCTCCCAAGGCACCTACGGTTTTCTCGTCCAGATCGGCGGGGTGTACTGCGGAACGCCTGGCGAACTCTCCGCGCTCACTGCTCAGCTGCAGGCATCCGTCGCGACGGCGCCGACGTACAGCTTCGTCGGCTCGCGCGACTATTTGAACGCAATGGAGATTGAAGCGGGCTGCTCGGGTCTCACGATTGCGTCGTGTCACGTCGGAACGCAGAGCCCCGGCGGCACGCTCAGTCGCGAAGCGTACGCCGCCAAGTCGAGCTACGTGAATGAGCCCATGACTCACGCGCGGGCTGCCGCCATGATCGCTGCCATTGAGCATCTAGCTGCGCTTGCTCCGACGCTCGGTGGGGCACTCGCCTTCGACGCCTATGGAGGGGCCATCAATCGCGTCGCGCCTACCGAGACCGCGTTCGTCCACCGCGACAAGTTGGCGTGCATCCAAGCGACGTGCTCGTGGACCAGCTCCACGCCCGCCTCGGTCATCAGCGCGGGCGAACAGTGGCTCGCCTGGCTCGGGACCAATGTGTTTAACCCCGCGACGGGTGCCTACCAGAACTACATCGATCCAACGCTCGCGAACTGGCAGGATGCCTACTACGGAGAGAATCTCGCACGGCTCGTCAAGGTGAAGCGCGCGCACGATCCCGACAATCACTTCTCGTTCGCACAGTCCATCCCTCGGTCGCTTGAGGGCCTGTCGCGCAGCTAATTCGGCGTGCCGCGAAACGCGACCACTTGATCGACAGTCGGCACGAGCAGCAGCGAATCGCCGACGCTCGGCGTTGGGAAGTGATTCGCGACGATGCCGATGTTCGCCTGCTGGCGAACCTGCCCGTTTGAGGGGTTGAGTCCGTAGAGGACGCCGTTCTGTCCGATCGTCCAAACGAGGCCCGCTGCATAGATAGGCGGGCCTCCGCCAACGCTGGCCCTCCATAGCAACTTGAGCGATGCGGGGTTCGCGGTCGTGCGCACCGCCACCGGACCACTCAGGCACGGCAAAAACACGGTCGACCCGACGACGGCGCTGCCGCCATTGATCACGTTGTTGCAAAGGCCCGTCACGGTGCGCTCAGGGTGGCCGATCCCGCCAAGGTGCGAACCATTCAAGAGATAGACCCGAGGAGATTTACCCGCGAGGACGACCTGCCCGCTTGAGAGCAAGACGGGCGCCGTCGCCATGTCCAAGTCGCTCGCATTGTCTTGCGCCCAGGTGACGGGAGCAAAGAACTGGATCAAGCGCATCGTCGGCGTGAGATCGAGTGCCGAGTCGCTGTCGTCATAGGCCTGGGAATTCGTGTGCACCGATCCGTTACCCGTACTCACCCAGACGTCGCCGTGCGCGTTGACGACCGGTGCCGCGCCGCCCATCCAGACCGCCCCCTGGGAGTCGCCGCTGCGAGCGTCAACGGTATAGAAGAGGGCCGCCGAACCCGATTCCGCGACGGATCCCACGCGACCCTGATAACTCGCGCAGTCGCCATCGTTGCCACCCATGCCAAAGACCACGCGGCCATTCGTGAGGTTGAGGCCGGTGCGCTGCAACAGTGCCGACGGCACCGATCCGGACGGGTCGACACGCACACTCAGCTCAAGTGCGCCCGAGCTCGTGTTCAACCCGATCAGCTTGTGCTCGGGAACGCCGCCGACCAGCTCGTCGGCAACGAAGTAGATCTCGTTACGCGAAGGATCGATGACCGGTGTGCCCGTCACGCCAACGGTCGGCGCGATGTCGCCACACGGCAAGTCCGATGACGGCACCGGTGTTGCGAGATGGCGAGTCCAGACGACGCGTCCGTTCGTCGACGAGAGCGCGTAGGCGTAGTCATTTTCCGTCGCGACGTAGACCCGATCGTTATAGACCAGGGGCTCTCCGTAGATCTTTCCGTTGAGCGCCGGGGAGGTCCACGCGCGACGAGCGGTGTCGACGGCGCGCAGCGCGCTCGAGGCGCCCATGCCGGCCGCATCGCCGTGGTAGACCGTCCAGTTCGTAGAGGACTGTTTCGAGGTACTCGCCCCACTTGAGATCGCGACCCCCGCGAGCGTGGCAACGGTGGCGACCGCCGCGATTGCGCGCGCCGCCCCGGAGGACATCCAATTGCGCACCACGTAGCCCTCCACTCACTCGCTCCAGGCGTCCATTGTGCCGCGGGCGCGCGTGAACCAGACCCGCCAGAAGCGCAAAAATGTGCCTTCTCGTGAACAAAAAGTGAGCATCATCCCCCCTTTTCAGTACTGATTGTTTTAAAATGGGCCGGTATTGGCAGTTAGTTGACCGCATTTTGACGATGACTGGAAAGACTTGCGCCTATGTCGGGAACAAATAATCCACCGAGCAGTCGTACGTAACGGGTAGACGGACCATGCCCGAAACCAAAGAACGGCGTCGCGGAAGTAGAGCCCGACTCGAGGTAGGCGGGGCGTCAAGGCCCTACCTCAATGGGAAGGGCGAGGTAACGAAAACCTCCCCCGGCGTCGTCACCGACGAGACCGAGTCATTCGTCCGCACGCGTGGAAGGATGTGGAAAGCCTTCGGACTTCTCACCGTATTACTCGTCGCGTATTTCATCTCCCTTCTCGTGCGCGGTGGCTCCGAGTGGCTCTGGCTGGACGGCTGGTGCGTGACCGCATTTGAGTTCGTCGCCTCTGCGATGTGTATCTATAAGGGCTTCGCCCAACGCAGTCATCGCGCCGTTCCGCTGATTTTGGGCTTCGCCCTGCTGGCGTGGACCATTGGCGACTTCGTGCTGACCGCAGAATCGCTCGGCGGCGCAAACCCACCGACGCCGTCGTACGCCGATATTCCCTATCTCCTCTTTTACCCAATCGCTTACGTCGGAACGGTGCTGTTGCTACAGAAGGCTCTCGGCCGACTCGCTCGACCGAACTGGCTGGACGGGGTTGTCGCGGGCCTCGGCGCTGCTGCACTGTGCGGCGCCTTCGCCTTTCACAGCATTGAGCACGTCGTCGGGTTGAGCGCCCTCGGCACGGCGGTCAACCTGGCTTACCCCGTTGGCGACCTCTTGCTCCTCATTCTTGTCATCGGGGGCACGGTGCTGCTCTCCGTGCGCAGCTCGCCGCAGTGGTACCTGCTCGGCATCGGGCTTTCCGTGATCGTCATCGGCGACACCTTCAATCTCTTCCAGAGTTCCGGTCTTGCGTCGCACTTTGGCAGCGATTTCGACGCCATTGCGTGGCCGATCGCGATCCTGGTCATCTCGTTTTCGGTGTGGCTGCCGCCTCGGCACCTGGATCCGCTCCGTCCCCAGCGTGTCTCGGGCTTCTTGCTGCCGGGCCTCGCCTCGGCGGGCGGGCTCTTCATCCTCGTCTACGGCACACTGCGCAACCTGAGTCGGGTGTCGCTCTGGTTGGCCGTCGCCACCCTCTTGGCGGTCGGCGTGCGCCTCGCGCTCTCGGCGCGAAGCCTGCGGATTCTGACCGAGGAGCGCAATCGCCAAGCGCACACCGACGAGCTCACGGGACTCGGCAACCGACGCCAGCTCTCGATGGTGCTCGATCGCTTCTTCACCGACCACGCCGACGAAGACGGCGTGCAGCGCGAGCTCGCGTTCCTCTTCGTTGACCTCAATCACTTCAAGGAGATCAACGACTCATTCGGTCACCCCGCGGGTGACGAGCTGTTGCGCCAGCTCGGGCCGCGATTGACGCGCGCCGTCGGAACGTCCGGCTCCGTCGTACGCCTCGGTGGCGACGAGCTCGCCGTCGTCTTGATGGACGCGGACGCCGGTGACGCCGTGGCGGTCGCGGAAAAGATCCTTCGCGAGATCGAGCAACCATTTACTTTGCACAAGATCAAGGCAACCGTCGGGGCCAGCATCGGCATTGCGCTCGTGCCCTCCAACGCAACCGACGGCCCCGCACTGATGTGGTGTGCCGACGTCGCAATGTACCGCGCGAAGCTGGGTCAGATCCCTTACGTCTTTTACGACCACGACCTCGATGGTGGCGAAGACCAGCCGAATCTGCTCGATGAGCTGCGCGACGCCGTGACGAATGGCGACTTCGTCCTGCACTACCAGCCTCAGCTCGACCTGCGCACGGGCCAAATCCTCGCTGTCGAAGCGCTCGTTCGCTGGCCTCATCCGACCCTCGGGCTCGTCCCTCCGCTCAAGTTCCTGCCCCTCGCCGAAGAGGCAGGACTCATGTGGCCACTCACGAAGTGGGTGCTCAATGAAGCGCTCGCCCAGTGCGCCGCGTGGCGCAATTCGCAACGATGCCTCGCCGTGTCGGTGAACGTCGCCACCACCGATCTGCTGGAAACGGGATTCATCGACCACGTGAAGTCGTTGCTCGCCCAGCACAACCTGCCGGGCGACGCCGTCGTGATCGAGATCACCGAGACGACGATCATCACCGACTTCCTTCGATCCCAGGCTGTCATCTTGCAGCTGCGTGACCTCGACATTGTGGTCTCGATCGATGACTTCGGTGCGGGTTTCACGTCCCTCGCGTACCTCAGCAGTCTCGCTGTTGGGGAGTTGAAGCTCGACCGCGCCTTCATCACGGCGTTGAGCGCCGAGGGCAACGGACGTGAGATGGAGCTCGTGCGCGCCACGATCAATCTCGGTCACGACATGGGTCTGCGCGTCGTCGCCGAAGGTATCGAGGACGTCGAGACGCTCGATCTCTTGAGTGACCTCGGCTGTGACCTCGCCCAGGGGTACTACATCAGTCGCCCAACGCCGGCGAGTCGACTGTCCTTCAAGTCGACCGACGTGAAGGCGCTCGCGTCCCCCGTAGGCTGACGTTCGCTCGCCGCGCCCGGTCGACCCTCTCGTGCAAAGCCGTAATCGTGGCGAGGGCCAGGGCTAGGTTGGGTCCGTGATACGACGAGTCACCATGGGTGTGAGCCTCGTGGTGCTGGCGGCAGGCATCTACCTGATCACGCGCGTGCATTCACTCAACGCCGAGTGCTCAACCAACGCGAGCCCACTCACCGGGGCGGGCGTGAAGCCCGATTGCATGAACTCGGTGTCGCTCTACTTCATTGGCTTCATCCTCGTCATCGCGGCCATGGTCGTGATGATGCTCGCCTTCATGTCCATGAAGCGGCGCGACCGCGCAGATCGCCACGCGAGCGCGAAACGCGCCACCGCACGACTCGGCGAGCGTGGATCGGGTCCCGGGTCGTACCCTTTCAACAGCTGAGGACTCCAGACGCGCTGATCAAGAGTTGAAGACATGTTGCTACACGCCCGCAGCAGCTCCCCGGCGATTCGAGTGTTTTACGCACATGCCGGGGCGAATCACTGGAGCTACTCCTACGTGCCGTCGATCTACGACGTCGATGGTGCCAATCTCCCTCGGTGATCGGACGGACCGTCCATCGCTTCGGACGCAATAACCGACTGCGAGTCTCGATATTGCCTGCAGGCTGGTAACCGTGAGTTCACCCCCCGACTCGCGCCCCGACGACCTGTACTCTCGAATGGCGCGGGTGACCGACCGGCTCCTCGAGCCGCTCGCCATCATCGGTCCAGATAGCTCGCTTCGCTACGCCAACACCGCCGCCGCGGCATTTTTCGACATGGATCCGGGAGAGCTGGTCGGTTTCAAACTCATTGACTACATCCATCCAGGTGATCGCGCTCGCGTCACGAGCGAACTCTCGGTCATTCTCAGTGGAGATCGCGAAGCGGGTTTCACCCAGTTTCGCATCCGTGGCAATCCGACCCAGCCGTGGCATTCCGTTGACTGCTACGCCCACAATCTCTCTGACGACCCTGACATGCGTGGCATCCTCATCTCGGGAAGTGACGTCAGCGCTCGCGAGAGTCTCTCGAGAGCGCTTCGGACCTTGAGCGAGTGCAACGACGTCCTCGTGCACGCCACCGATGAAGCGTCGCTCATCGCGAACATCTGTCGATCGATCGTGGACTCGAGCGAGTACATGCTCGCCTGGGTGGGCTACGTCGATCACGACGACGATCAGAACGTGCGCTTCGTCGCCGCTCACGGCGCGACGGAGTTCCTCGACGGACTGCGCGTGAGCTGGGGTGACAACGAATATGGTCACGGCGCAACGGGCGAAGCTATCCGCACCGGTGCCCCCCAAGTGATCAAAGACATCCGCCGCGCGAAGCGCACGCAGGCGTGGCGCGGGCGGATCGACGAACAGGGCGTTCGCGGCGTCTGCTCCTTTCCGCTCATCGTGAGAGGCACCACCATCGGCGCACTCTCGATCTACAGCCGCGACTTTGGGAGCTTTGCCGACGCAGAAGTAGAGCTCTTGAGCAAGCTCGCCGACAACCTCGCCTACGGCATCGCACGCATCCGCGACGCGGAGCAGCTGAAAGACAACGAGGCGCACTTGCGAGAGGCCGAACGTCTCGCCCAGATGGGCCACTGGCAGTGGGACTTGGGGAGCAACCAGTTCACGTTCCTCGCCGACGAGATGTACGGCATCGTTGGGATTACCCCCCACGAGTGGAAGGGCACCTACCAGGACTTTCTCGCCACCATCGATCCGGCCGATCGTGCAGCGGTCGAAGCCGCGTTCGCTGAGGCCCTGAGTCGCGGTACGACCGAGGTGCTCTACAGGATCAGTCGACCCGACGGTGAACCCTGCTGGGTGCGGATGCACGCCGAAGCCACGCTCGATACGGTCGGCGTGCCCGAACGAGTGGTCGGCATTACGTTGGATATCACCTCGTACATCGCAGCGAAGCAGGAACTCGCGCACTCCCGTCAGTTCCTTCTGGCGATTACCGACAATATGACCGAAGGCATGATCGCGACCGACGAAGAAGGATCGATCACCTTCGCGAACGCTGCTGCGGGACGACTGCTCGGGCGCAACGCCGCAGACCTCATCGGCGCGCCCGCGCTCGAGCACTTTCGAATCCGTCGCGAGAACGGCCACCTCGTCGAGGCCGAGCGGCAGCTGAGCGCGGTGTGGGCGACCGGCGAATCAATGAGCGTCGAATACGACGTGCTGATGCGTCGCGACGGGTCCACGTTGCCCGTCTCCTTCAACGCGACGCCGTTGCGCGACGAGGGCTTGCGTGGAGGGGTCATCGTCTTTGAAGACATCACCCATCGGGCTGCGGCCCAGCTGCGCGTCGAACAAGAGCTCGAGAAGTTGGCCTGGGTGGGCCGGATACGTGACGCGCTCGATGATGGATCATTCGTGCTCTACGCCCAACCGATCGTCGACCTCGCGTCTCGAACCGTCCTGCAGCACGAACTGTTGATTCGACTGGTGAACAGCGAGGGCGACATCATCGCGCCCGACCGCTTCCTACCGACCGCCGAGGAGTATGGCCTCATCACCGAGATCGACCGGTGGGTCGTGAATGAAACGGCCCGCCTCGCAGCACTCGGACACCCCGTCGAGTTCAACCTCTCCGCGAAGTCTGTCGCCGATCCCGGCACGCTGGCTCGCATTGCGAGCGCCATCGAAGAATACGGTGCACCGGCTTCCAATATGGTCTGTGAGATCACCGAAACCGCCCTCGTACGCGAACTCGGGGCTGCCGAGGACTTCGTTCGAGGTCTCAACGAGCTCGGTATCAAGGTCGCACTCGACGACTTCGGTGCGGGGTACGGCGGTTTCGCCTACCTCAAGCGCTTGCCCGTCTCCTATTTGAAGATCGACCGCGAGTTCGTGAGTGACCTCGTCGACGAGGTCTCGAGCCAGCACGTCGTCTCAGCCGTCGTCAATCTCGCGAAGGCCTTTGGCATGCTCACGATCGCCGAAGGGGCCGAGGATGAGAGGACCGTTGGTCTGCTTCAGGATCTCGGAGTTGATCACGTGCAGGGGTACGCGGTCGGTCGACCAGAGCCGATCAGCGTCGTTTTTCCGACGGCGTGACGGATCCCCGACACCTTCCTAAATAGATTTTTTATTCATCTTCGATGAAGAATGCGCCCTCGACGGCGCCTGCCCACACAAAGAGCGCTGGATCGCGGTGCGTCCACGTCATGATCATCACTCAGGATTGACTACGACTGCTCAACTCGCCCCAAACTCAAGGAAATTCAGGCTTTGAGAATTACGATTTACGAAAACCACAAAAAGTAGGACTGATCAGAGCACCCGCGCAAGCGCGAACGGAGTCATCGGTGTCGCATTTTCTCATAGACAGTGTCAGCTTGAGTCCTGAGCAAAAACTCACCGTCTCGTCCGAATTCCTCAACAATATTCGCACCGGCATGATTTTTCGCGACGTCCAGGGAGTGGTCATTGACTGCAATCGGGCAGCCGAAACCATCCTCGGCCGGTCCCGCGACGTGTTGCTTGGCACCACAACTCCACAGTTCGAGGGTCGCGCTATCCATCTGGACGGCACCCCACTCTTTTTCGATCACACCTGGGTCACGAAGGCCCTCAAGTCCAATCGCCCCGGCGCGATCGTTGCCGGCTTCGAAGTGCCTGATCGCATCTGTCGTTGGCTCTCGATCCGGTTCTGGCCCGCCGTCGTCGACGGTCAGGTCGTCGGTCTGATGACCGCTTTCGAGGACGTCACGAGGAAAGTCAACGGCGATCGCTTCCTCAACCTCTTGAATCGGGTGAAGGATACGACCGACCTCGGCGCCAGCGAAGAGGACCTACTGCAAACGATCTGTGACGCCATCGTCGAGGAGGGTCGCTACTCCCTCGCCTGGATTGGCGTGACGTCGAACGAGGGTGGCGTCGACATTCTGTGCTCATCAGGTGCGACCGACTACCTCGTGAGCGGCATGGTGACGTGGTGGGGGTCCTCGGAGGCGGGGCTCGGGCCCATGGGCACGGCACTGCGCACGAGTACCACCCAAGTCGCGAACGATCTGCTCACCCAGCCCTTCTTTGGCCCCTGGCGCGAACGCGCCGAGGAGTTTGGGCTCTCCGCCATGATCTCGATGCCGCTGCAGCTCGGTTCGCGCCGAGCCGCGCTGTCGATCTACGACGAGCACGCTCAGGCGTTCGACGAAATCTCGATCCAAGGACTCGAAACGATCGCGCGCGAGATCGAGTCGGGCATCGACGCAAAGATCTCACGACGCCAGCGTCAGGTTGCCGTCGAAGAGTCGACTGCGGCCGCGAAGGCCCTCCAGCGCGCAGAACTGTCGCTGAGCGAGTCCGAGCAGTGGTTCCGCACCCTCGTCGCGAGGTCGAGCGATCTCATCGTCGTCGTCGACGACGAAGGGGTGTTCACGTACACCAATCCCATTGTCGACAAGCTCTTCGGTTACGAGAAGTACTCACTCATCGGGCGCAACATCTTTGACCTCATCCACCCCAAAGATCAGAAGCTCGCGGAGAGCGCCTACTTAGACGCTCTCGAGCCTGCGGGCATGGACCAACCCGTCATCATTCGATTTCGCACGGCCGACGGAGAGTGGCGATTTGTGGAGTGCCTGCTGACGGACTGCCTCGGCGAGCAGGCGGTGAAGGGCATTGTCGGCAACGGACGCGACGTGACCGAGCGCACCTACTTGACGCGTGCGCTCCAGACGCTGAGCGAGGGCAATCAGGTGCTCGTCCACGCGAAGGACGAAGGCGAGCTCATCGCCGACATCTGCAACGCGATCGTGACCGTCGGCGATTATCCGCTGACCTGGGTGGGCTACCTCCAGCACGACCAGGAAAAGTCCATACACGTCGCCGCGAGCGCCGGCCACACCGACATCATCGACGGATTGGAGTTCGGTTGGGGCGAGGACGACCTCGGACTAGGCCCGATCGGCGAAGCGGTCCGAACGGGCGAAGTGCAGCTCATCAACAACATGCTCACGATGAACACCGCGCCTGAACGGTTTGAGCGAGTGCACGAATACGACCTTCGCTCGATGTGCGCCTTCCCCCTCCAGCTCCATGGCGAGATCGCCGGAATGATTGCGATCTACTCAGAACAGCTCAACTACTTCGGTCCCAACGAAGTTGACACACTCGGTGAGCTCGCGGCCGAATTGGCCTACGGCATCGAGCGACTTCGTGAACGCGAACAGCTGGCGGAAAACGAAAAGGTGATGCGCGAGGCAGAAGAGCGATTCCGACTCGCCTTCGAGCACAACATGGCCCCCATGCTCTTTAGCGACCTAGAGGACCGCGTCATCGCTGTAAACGACTCCTTTTGTCGGATGGTTGGCTTCACGCGCGAAGAGCTCATGGGTCACGACTCCAAGCAGTTCACCTACCCCGACGACATCGGCATCACCGAAGAAACGCTTTCTCGCTTGAGCTCCGAGCAGATCGACCAGGTCCGCTACGTGAAGCGGTACTTGCGAAAGGACGGGCGAATCATTATTTCCGAAGTTTCACGCTCGCCCGCGCGCGACACTTCGGGAAAGATTCTCTACTTCGTCTCCTCCGAGCGAGACATCACCGAAGAGCGGACGTTGGCCGAGCAGCTCTCGCACCAGGCGTTGCACGATTCGCTCACGGGGCTCGCGAACCGCGCGCTCTTCGAGGACCGGCTTACGCAGGCTCACGCCCGCCTCGCTCGCCAGGGCGGCTACGGCGCGGTTCTCTTGCTCGACCTTGACGACTTCAAAGGCGTCAACGACGCCCACGGACATCTCGTGGGCGATCAGCTCCTCACCGGACTCGCGAGGCGATTCGAGTTCGTCACGCGCTCGAGCGACACGCTGTCACGTTTTGGTGGTGACGAGTTCCTCTACCTCGCCGAAGGTCTCGTCTCTGGGGGCGAGGCCGAAGAGGTTGCGAATCGGCTCATCGACGTGCTCGCCGAGCCGTTCGTGATCAACGGTCTCAACCTCGAACAGCACGCGAGCATCGGTATCGTCGTCTTTGACGGCAAGGGTGAAGACAGTTCGGAACTCATCCAGCGCGCGGACGTTGCCCTCTACGAGGCGAAGCGCCAAAACCGCGGTCGCTTCGCGTTGTTCACCGCGAGCATGCACCAGCAAGCAGTCAGCCACTTCGAACTCGTCCAAGAGCTTCGTCGGGCGCTGCAAAACGGTGAGCTCTCCATGCACTACCAGCCGATCGTCAACCTCGAGTCCACTCAAGTAGTCGGCTTCGAGGCGCTCATGCGATGGAACCACCCCGAACGCGGGTGGGTGCCGCCGAACTCGTTCATCCCTCTCGCCGAGCAGAGTGATCTGATCGTCGATCTCGGTCACTTTGCGATCCGTCAATCGATCGACGCGGCGAGCAACTGGCTCGTCAGCGAGCTCGGTGGTGACCTTCCCTATGTCACGGTCAACCTCTCGGCGCACCAGTTCCTCGATCCCGCACTCATTGGCACAATCGAGTCCGCACTCTCCGCCAGCGGTCTCGCAGCGGAACGGCTCGTCATCGAGATCACCGAGAGCGCCATGCTCCTCAACGTCGCAGAAACAATCAGCGTCATGGAGCGGATCGGGGCGCTCGGCATTGGTTTCGCGCTCGACGACTTCGGTACGGGGTACTCCTCGCTCTCCTACCTTGCCCTCCTGCACCCAACGATCATCAAGATCGACCGGTCCTTTGTCAGCCCGACGAAAGAAAGCGTTCGCAACGACGCCCTGCTCGAAGCGATCATCTCGCTCGGCCACAAACTCGGTATGACCATGCTCGCCGAGGGCATTGAGACCGAGACCCAGCTCGAGCGACTGCACAATTTGGGTTGCGAGTTTGGTCAGGGCTTTTACTGGTCGCCCGCCGTCGCTGACGACAAGGTGGACGCGATGCTAAAGCTCCACCGCAAGCGTCACGCATTGGTCTGAACCTCGACGGCGGCGGACCCCCCCGCCGTCGAGGTTCAACTACTCCGAATCAACGTCGTCGTCGAGTCCGAGCCGCTCGCGGGCGGCGTTGATCTCGCCGCCAACGAGAATCGCGAGCCCCGTGAGGTACAGCCAAAAGACGAGGATGGCGACCCCCGCGAAAGCGCCGTAGGTCTTGTCGTACGAGGAAAAGTCTGATGTGTAGAGCGAGAAACCGAACGACACGATCGCCCAGAGGACGGTCGCGACGATGGATCCGGTGCTCGTCCAGCGCCACCTCGGGCTCTTGCGATTGGGCGCGAGATAGTAGAGCATCGTCACGAGCAGGTTGATCAGAATAAGAGCGACGATCCAGCGAATAATGTTCCACGCAGCTTCGAACGCCACGCCGGTCACCGGCGCGCTGTGTCTGATCGAGTCGCCAATGGAACCACCAAAAACGGTGAGCGCGGAAGCACCGCCACCGAGGATGATGCCGCCAATCAGCATCACGAGACCCATGCGCCGCTTGCCGAGGAATGTGCGATCACGAGCGACGCCGTAGGCCATGCCGAGACCCTGTTCGACGATCACCATGCCCGACACGGCGCTCCACAATGCGACCAGCGACGCGAGGATGGTCGCCGTGAGGTGGCGACTGGACTGAAGCGTTGCTTGTCGAATGGCCTTCGTGAAGACTTCCGCGGCGCCCGACGGCAACGCTCGCTCGACGCCATGGATGAGAGCAACCGCGGTCGTACGCGGCATAGCGACGAGTGACGCGACGCCCAAGAGGGCGATGATCGTTGGAAAGATGGAGAGAAACCACCGGTATGCGAAGGCGCCTGCCGCCACGGTCACTCGATCGACTTTCATGTGGCGCATCGCCGATGCGAGCACTTCGCGCCAGCCCGGGCTTCGCACCTCGTCCTTCAGTTCCTGCACGCCGGCCCGCGCACTCGACGCCAAGGACCGCTCCTCGTTGCGTAGCGAGTCGAGCCGCTCGTGTGCGTCGTTCCCCCCCGCTACCTCGGTCCCCGTGGCGTCATCCATGCTGCGCCCCCTTCGTCGTCACTGCCAATATTCATCGAGCAGCGGCATGTCAATGAATGAGGACCAAATCTTAAGGAAACTTGGCACCGTGGTCGTGAGCAAGAACTGTGCGCCACTTTCTGCGCTTCGACGCTCACGCGTTCCTCACCGGCGGGCAAAAGTACGTGATATCCACTGGATTCGCTGGGTGATCGCCAGGAATTCAGTGCCGCACGAGCGGTCAGCGGTAGATTGCTGCTGTGCTCTCTCGTTACCACACGTCGATAGATCCCGACGAGAAAAACAACTCTCACGTCACCATGCTTCGCATGGTGGGCTTCAACAAACGGGTCCTCGAAGCCGGTTGCGCCTCAGGTCACGTCAGTGAACGACTGAGCCTGCAGGGCTGCAGCGTGGTGGGGATAGAGATCGAAGCAGCCATTGTCGAGCCAGCGATGCAGTGGCTCGAGCGCGTCGTCATTGGCAACATCGAAGACGATGCGCTGTGGGATGAGCTCGAGGGCGAATACTTCGACACGATCCTCTTCGGCGACGTCCTCGAACACCTGAAGGATCCGCTGAAGACGCTCCGCGGAGCGACGACGCACCTGAACCCGTCAGGCACGATCGTGATCTCGGCACCCAACATCGCCCACGCGGACGTGAAGATCGCACTCATCAATGGGGCCTTTCCCTACCAAGAAGACGGTCTTCTCGATCGCACCCACATCCACTTCTTTACGAAGGACAGCTTGCTCGAACTCGTGCGTGACGCCGGCATGGCTGTCGTCGAGATGAGTCGTGTGACGGTGCCGGTCTTTGAGACCGAGCTCGGCGTCAACCGTGACGATGTCGACGCAGCGACGCTCGAGTCGATACTCCGCGATCGCGAGTCCGAGACGTATCAGTTCGTCGTGAAGGCGACCCGCGATGACGCGAACCACTCGATCGAGGATCTTTCGTACAAGCTGGTCGAACTGACCGACCTGCTGCTCGACGAAACCAAACGAGCGACGTCGCTGAAGGCGGAGAACGATCTGCTTGGCGCTCAGATGAAGGAGCTCACCGATCAACGTGACGAATACCTTCGCGACTTAACAAAACTGCGGAACCAGCGCGAAGCACTCAAGCGCTTCATTCCTTTGCCACTGTTGCGAATCGTCCAGAGAAGGTTCGGAGTCACCGGGCGCGACTGAACGATTCGATCTCCGCCCGTGTTGACTGCACGCGGGTGTCATATCGAGATTGGGGTACGCATTCCTACCTCGGATGATTGGTCGTGTTCCCCTCAAGGGATCCGACGGCTCAGCAGTATGCGCGTCTTCGGTCAATGATTTGCGTCCGCAATCTGACTCCACACTTCGCGCTTGTAGACGATTTCTCGGTTCCTTTCCTGACCACTTGTACAGCGAACGCAAGTGCTGGAGACTGGTGCGATGCGATCAGACGCGAACAATTCATTGGCAGCCGGTGTGGCTACGCGATTCCTCCACGGCGATTTTGGCGACCACGAGTCGCTGCGCATCTCTCGAGATTGCGAATGCCCGTGCTGATCATCAATAGTTGGTATGACGACTCGGGCCACGAAACCGAGGGCCACCCCGAACGACCGTCTCGAAGCGAAGAGGCGCGTGCCGCCGTTGAGGACCTTCACCTTGGCAGTGACCTCGTCGAAGCACCCGCCCATCGCGCAACGAGAAGCGAGTTGGAGAAGGTGCACACGGGCGCCTATCTCGATGAGCTCGAGGCCTTTTGTCGCGGCGGCGGCGGCTATATCGACGCCGACACGTACGCGTCACCCGCATCCTGGGCTATTGCGCACGAAGCGGTGGGCAGTGGGCTCTCGGTAGTTCGAGAGCTCCAGCGACGTCAACGCGGTATCGGTTTTGTGGCCTCGCGCCCACCAGGACACCACGCCCCCGCCGATCGTGCAATGGGCTTCTGTCTCTTCAACAACGTCGCCGTTGCGGCGGCGGAACTCGCAGAGGCTGGCGAGCGAGTGCTCATCGTTGACTGGGACGTGCATCACGGCAATGGCACACAGGACATCTTTTGGAACGACCCGCGCGTACTCTACGTGTCGACCCACCAGTCGCCGCTCTATCCCGACACGGGGTGGGCGAAGGAAATCGGCGGGAACGATGCGCTCGGCCTCACCGTCAATGTGCCCCTCCCGGCGGGAGCGACCGGTGACGTCGCTCGCCACGCAATTGACGACGTGGTGGCGCCTGTCGTTGAGCAGTTCTCCCCGACGTGGGTGCTCGTCTCGGCGGGCTTTGACGCTCACGCGGCAGACCCACTCGCTGAGCTCCGCCTTACGAGTGGCGACTTTGCCGCACTGGCGCGCAGCGTTGCCGGATTCGCTCCGTCGCCTGGGCGCCTCGCGCTATTTCTTGAGGGAGGATATGACCTGGCCGCGCTTCGCGCTTCAGTGAGTGCTTCCTTGGGCGCCGTACTCGGCGTTCCGGTGGCGGCCGAAGAGCCCTCGAGTGGAGGCCCGGGTCTCGAACACGTTCGTCGCGCTCGACTCGATCGCGCGGCGGCCATTGAGGCCGACGGTTCGGAGTAAGTACGGCTCCACCACGCGCGCCGACCCCGCCATAAGGTGCGGGTATGGCTGAGAGTGCCACTCACATGGAACAAGTTGCGCGCGACCTTCGTCTTGCCTATGAGCTGGGTGACACGGAACTCTTTGGCGCGCTGCTGGCGCCCGACGTCACCTGGGGCCCTCCTGGAGATCCTCCGACATGTCGGAGCAAGAACCAAGTCCTCGCCTGGTACGAGAACGGGGCGAACGCCGGCGCTCGCGCACAGGTGCAAAGTATCGAAATTGTCGGAGAACAGCTACTCGTCGGCCTCGTCGTCGTGGGGACGTCGTCCGCAAAGAAGCTGAGCAGGCAGGCTGTTCGTTGGCAGGTGCTCACGGTGAGCGGATCGCGGATCGTCGACATCGTCGGTTTCGAACAGAAGAGCGACGCAACAGCGTGGATGTCGCACCGAGCAATACCCGACCGCTCAGTGTGACTACCTCACCACAGAACTGACGGAGCTGTCGTGACGACGAGCGAGCGATGGAAGCCTCGTTCTCCAATTCTTTTCTCGCACCTGCTTTGCGATCGAAAACGTCAAGAGAACCACGATGACGACGCCGCCCATTGCGAGCGCCGCTCCCATCAGGTATGACCCGATCGCGCGCGCGCAGATGGAGCTGACTGCGCCGTGCCCGAACTCGCTGTTGTACGAGTTGCACGACGCCTCTTGCGCGTGACCGCGCGTGAGCACCCAGACGCCCACAAACGTGGTGATCAGGCCCAGTGCGAGAATGATTCTCTTTATCACGTCACAGGCTTAACTCAAAGAATTCACAAAACCGAAAGAGTTGGGCGCAAGTTGACAAAAGGTATACCGCAACATTGAAGGGAGTAGTCGGTGATTTTCTATACACCGTAACGAGTTTGACTGGATTTCCTGAAGTCGCTCGCCCGCCATCTGTAGTGATTTCTCGACGCTTTTCTCACCTTGCTACGTGGGCCAGTGATGAATGCTGGTTCCACAGATGGCCTCGCCACCGCGTCACTTACTGGGGCGGATCGAGACCTTCCATGTCGTCGATACTCGTCAAATTCTTCTCGCACCAGTACTCACGTATGCCGTCGGCTCCCTTTCGATTCGACCATTGGTCCATCGTCGGGCGATGCTCCTTGAAGGGCATGATGGGCACTCCGTATCCACACGAGTCCGAGATGCGCTCAACGTCTACCACGATGATCGAACGAACTCCCACACCGTTCGCTCCGGGAAAGTGTTCGGCGAGTGTCGCGGACTCTAATGAGTCAATTGGCACGGCTCGGCCTTTGCCGTGGAACCGAACGATCCGAGGCGGCCCCTCGAAGGCGCAAAACATCAGCACAATGCGCCCGTTTTCTCGCAGGTGTGCAATGGTCTCGACGCCGCTGCCCGTCTGATCGAGATACGCCACCGTGTGTGGCCCGAGTACGACGATTTCGTCTCGATTCCCTTTCGGCGAGCAGTTCACTGAACCCGCTCCGGAGAGTGGAGCCGTGGAGACGAAAAACACGGGCTGAGTGCGGAGCCATTCAGCCAACTTTTCGTCGATCGCTTCGAACGTCTTTCCCATTCGGACATTGTCTCAGACAACAGGAAAACGGAGACTGATGGGCCTGCGCCGCGGTGCCGCCAATCGTCCGCACCATCAGTGCGGAGACGAGAGTGGTCGTACGGCTCCATTACACTCGGCCCAAACGCCAAGAGGAATGAGCCATGATGTCCGACCGTGTACAAGTTCTGGCCGAATCGGTAGCGCATCTGAGCGCCGTCGCGTCCGCGATTGATCCATCTCAGTACGCCGCTCCCGCGTATCCGAGCGAATGGACGATTGCCGACACGTTCTCGCACCTCGGCTCGGGCGCGGTCATTGGCCGACAACGATTCGAAGACTCGATCGCGCAACGTGAAAGCGATCCGACGTTCAACACCTCGGTGTGGGATGAGTGGAACGCCAAGGCCCCGACGTCTCAAGTTACGGACAGCCTCGCCAGCGATGCCGCGCTGCTGTCGTCGCTCGAATCGTCCACCCAAGAACAACGAGACGCCTTCGTCCTCACCATGGGGCCATTCGCGTTCGACTTCGACGGCATGGTCGGACTGCGTCTCAGTGAGCACGTGCTCCATACGTGGGACATCGAGGTAGTTCGTATCCCCGACGCCGCGCTGGCGAGCGGCGCAGCCAACACCATTTTGGACTCTGTCCAATTCATCGTAGGGCGCACCGCCAGGCCGACGGGTGAGGATCGCAGAGTCACCGTGAGAACGATCGATCCCCCACGCGACTTCACGTTGGTGCTCGGTACCGACACGGTCGAGCTCCTCGAGTCACCGTTCGATGGTCCCACGGACCTCGAGCTTCCCTCCGAGTCATTCGTCAGACTGATCTACGGTCGCCTTGACGTGGATCACACTCCCGCTGCCGTGCGCGGTGAGGTCGTGGATGATCTGCGCCGCGTCTTTCCTGGTTTCTAAATTGACGGATCGGACATTCGTAACCGTTGCTCCACCGAACGCACGCACGGGCACGGTGAATCCCTAGTCCGTTACGCACAACGAAGCTGATTGGTAAGACATCACCCCTTCAGTAATTGAAGCGTCCGCGACGGACGCGACTCCGACCGAAAAAACTAAATACCCGCATCCAGAAGGCGAACGGCTCCGAACAAATACGAAACCCAATCTTGGAGGACGTATGGAACCTGTTAGTCGAAGGCAGTTTTTCAAGCACGCCGGCTCCGCCGCGGCCGTCGCAGTCATTGCGGGCGCCGCAGCGTCCCCACTCGGCCTCGCGGGAGCGGGAGCGAGCACGCTCGGCGCGCGCGATCATGAACCACCGCTCGCGCCACACGAGGAGCTCACGACGAACGAAAGTCTCGTCGCGCACGTGAAGGACTCTCGCACCGGAGAGATCAGCCTGTTCATCGGGCAGCGCGAAGTAACCCTGCACGATCGCAAGGTCGCTGCTCGCCTCATTCGCGCGACTCGATAGGAGAGAACATGTCATCGCACCGCGAAGCACCAGAAATCGCCAAGGATCCCGTCGCCGACAGCACGGACCTCTACGCGTTCGTCAGTCCTGACAAATCATCCACCGTCACGATCATTGCCAACTACATACCATTGGAATCCCCTGACGGCGGACCTAACTTCTATGAGTTTGGGGATGATGTTCTTTATGAGATCAACATCGACAACGATGGCGACGGCGTCGCGAACGTCACGTACCAGTTCGAGTTCCGAAGCGAGAACACCATTCCATCGACCTTCCTCTACAACGACGGCCCGATTGAATCGTTGACGAGTGCCAGCTGGAACCGACGCCAGTTTTATAACGTCACGCGAGTCAACGAGCGCGGAGCCAGCGAAGTGCTCGCTCGCAATGTTCCCTGTCCGCCCTGCAACATTGGCCCCCTTTCGACGCCGAACTACGCGGGCCTCGCGAGTGCAGCGATCTACGGGCTGCCGGATGGACGACAGGTGTTTGCCGGCCAGCGCGCGGAAGCATTCTTTGTCGACCTCGGCGCGATCTTTGAGCTGGGCACGCTTCGTCCGATCGCCAATCTGCACGCCACGTTTGGGCTGCCGGGCCTCGCGGCGATGCCGGGCGTGAACTCGACGGCGGCGGTGAATGTCCACAGCATCGCGATTCAGGTGCCCATCACCGATATTGCCTTCAACAACGTGGCTCCGACGAACTCCGCCGCGACGAAGTCAAGTGTCGGTATATGGACGACGGCGAGCCGGCGCAAGGCCCGTGTCTTGGAGTCCCGTGGTGGCGTGGGCGTCGAGACCGGACCGTACGTGCAAGTCTCACGGCTCGGGAACCCGCTCTTCAACGAGGTACTCGTTCCGCTGTCACAGAAGGACACGTGGAACGCGCAGTCGCCGAAATACGATAAGCAGTACGCGAACGGCGTCGCGCACCCTGAATTGGCATCACTACTTAACGTCCTCTACCCTGGCGCCTTTCCCAACCTCGCGGCGTACACGAAGCCCCGCGCGGACCTGGAAGCAATCCTGCTGACGGGCATCCCCGCGGGCGTCGTGTCCTCGACATTCTCGACATTCACCGGAACGACGCAAGCCGACATGCTGCGACTCAACCTCGCCATCCCGCCCGCATCTTCTCCGAGTGCGCTCGGTGTGTTGGGCGGCGACGTGGCGGGCTACCCAAACGGCCGGCGCGTCACGGACGACGTTGTCACGATTGAGTTGCAGGCGGTCGCGGGAGCGACCATCCCTCTGGTCGACAAGTCGTTCACCCCCGACAAGGCCATTGCTGATGTGAGCGACGGCGTCACCGGCGCCGGTCTCTCATTGCTCTCGACCTTCCCGTACCTGGGCACGCCCTACAGCGGTTACAGCGTCACGGTGGGAACGGCGACGACATGAGCGAGACGATATTGCCTCCAAGCTGGGATGGCAGCGTCGTACTCGACATCGGCGGCGACATCGGTGCGCTCATCCTTCACACGTCGCCCGCATGCGCCGGCCGCGAAATCGACCTCGTCCCTGACGATGCGCATGCCCCCCACGTGCACAGTGCAGTACGCGAGCGGCGGACCTCCCAGGGTTCGTCGTTCGCGGCTGTTTATCCGCAGCTGAAGGAAGGTAACTACACGATCGAAGGCGCGACTCAGCGTCTGGCGATCGAGGGCGGACGAGTAGTTGAAATCGAATTCGACGAGTCATGACGCCAATCTACGAACCACCAAGAGAAAATGGAGAGCACAATGTTTTTGAGTGAGATTTTTGGTCCCGACCTTCTCGTCGTGATCATCGCAGGAGTGGTGTTGCTCTTCGGCGGCGCTGCGATCCCGAAGTTCGCCCGCAATTTAGGTCAGTCGAAGCGCGAATTCGAGAACGGCATGAAATCTGTCAAGGAAATCACGGAGCCAAGTTCCAAGACCGCCGCTCCTCCGAGCGCCTCCGATTCGTCCGACTGACGCTTGCGCATTCCGCTGAGGAGATAACGGCGAGTTGGCCCGCGGACGTTCGTTCTGCCGCCGAATCCATGCCCCTTTCCGGTACGACCGCGCGTCTGGCACGCTGGGGCATCAGCGACGGCGCCGAAAATCCTCGAGGACAGCGCGCGCTGCGCCGACTCCGCACATTCCGTGCACGCCGGCGCCGGGGGGCGTCGACGCGGAGCAGAGATAGAAACCCGGCGCACCAGTGCGATACGAGTTCCACCGAACCGTCGGGCGAAAGAGCATCTGACGTAGCGAGTTCGCACCCCCGGTGATGTCACCACCGACGTAGTTCGGATTGTGATGCCGCTCCCCGCTCGCGGTCATCGTCGAACGCGCGAGCACCAGATCGCGAAACCCGGGAGCGAAACGCTCGATCTGCGCTTCAATACGTGACGTCATATCAACGTCGGAGCCGTTTGGCACATGGCAGTAGGCCCACAGCGACGCGTGCCCCTCGGGAGCGCGGGTGAGGTCGACGACGCTTGGCTGCACCACGATGCAATAGGGTCTCGCGGCGTGGCG
>DASXEU010000152.1:0-6763 GCA_036489935.1 Acidimicrobiales bacterium | reverse complement strand
CCGCTGTGCTCGCCCGCCGCAATACCCAGGAAGACCATGTTGCCGGTCATGACGCTCGTAAACACACCACCGAGGCGTAGGAGCCCAATGGCGTCGGTAGAACCCGTGACGAGCGTGAGGATGATCACGAGCGCGTCACGTCGACGCGTCGGGGACCAAAAGTCTGGTGGAGCTTCTGAGATCTGCGAGTCAACCATGTCTAGCGCTGTTTCGCGCCGCCGCCGAGGAACGACTCGACGAAAGTGGGATTGTTCTCAAGTTCGCGCGGCTCTCCCGACAACACCACGCGACCTCCGCCAAGCACGCAGGTCCAGTCCGACACTCGCAACGCGGCCTTTGCTCGCTGTTCAACGAGCAAGACCGTCGATCCGTTCTCCGCAAAGCCTCGTATGTACTCCTCCAGTAACTGCGTCGCCACGAGCGGGGCCAGATTCGCCGTCGGCTCGTCGAGCACCAGCACTGACGGTCCCAACATGAGGACTCGACCCATGGCGAGCATCTTGCGCTCACCGCCCGAGAGCTTCCCCGCTCGCCTCGACATCATCGATTTCAGGCGAGGGAAGAACTCAAGTACGGCCTCGATGCGCCCGCCCACTTCGCGACGAGGAAGCAAGTAGCCGCCAATCTCGAGGTTTTCCTTCACGGTGAGCGGAGGGAAGACGTCATCGATCTGGGGCACGTAGCCGACTCCCATTGCGGCGACGCGCTCGGGAGAGAGGTTGGTGATGTCCGTGTCGCCGACGGTGACTGTTCCGCCAAGCACCGGTACGACGCCCACGAGAGCCTTCAGCAACGTGGACTTTCCCGAACCGTTGGGTCCCACGATGGAGACCACCTTCCCAGGTGTTGCTTCCACATTGATCTCGTGGACAATGGCTCGGCCGTCGTACCCTGCGGAGACGGACGTTGCCCGCAACACTTGCCCCGGAGTTGAGAGATCAGCCGACAAGGTACGCCTCCACCACTTCTTCGTTCGCTCGCAATTCGGACATCGTTCCCTCGGCGAGCACTCTGCCTTCGGCGAGCACAATGACCGGGTCACAGAATGCGTCCATGATGGCGAGCTCGTGCTCGACCATCGCGATCGTCATGCCACTTTCGACGAGTCGCGTCAACTGGTCGCCGATCTTGTGGGCGAGGCTTGGATGCACGCCCGCCATTGGCTCGTCGAGCAGAAGGACCTTCGGCTCGGCGAGGAGAGCCCGCATGATCTCGACGAGTCGCCGCTGCCCGCCCGAAAGTCCGCCTGCGTAGTTGTCCGCGTACTGGGAGAGCCCGAAGCCCTCGAGCATCTCTTGTGCGCGCTCGATATTCTCCTTGTCTTCCCGCCCCCAGAAGCGACGACCCCGGGCCGCGCCCCAAAAAGAGTCGCCCGACTGTCGAGGGATCGCGCTCACCAGATTCTCGAGCACGGTGAGCCGCTTGAACTCGCTCGCGAGCTGGAACGTTCGTATGATGCCAGCTCTCGCGCGCTCGTGCGACGGCATCGACGTGATGTCGCGCCCCTCGTACATGATCCGCCCGCTGGACGGAGCCAACGTGCCGGCCAGCATCGCGAGTGTGGTCGACTTCCCGGCGCCGTTCGGGCCGATGAGACCCGTAAGCCGGCCGCGCTGAATCTCGATCGAAACGTCAGAGACCACCGTCACGCCGTTGAACTCGCGCGTGAGGTTGTCCGTGAGCAAGACGACGTCATGACTCGTCGACGTACCCTCGAGGCGCAGAAGCGAGCGAAAGTCCATCTGGTCGATCTTTCCGAGATTGATGAGCACGTCCGAATCCACACCCGTCGGTACCGATGCGACCACCGCGTGCGCACCGCTCAGAATGCGCCGCCGCTCGGGGAGGATGCCGTCGGGTCGGAACCAGAGGAAGAGAATAATCAGCAAGCCAATCGCCACCCACTCGAGTGCGGGCACCAGGGCGGGATTCGATAGCGGCGGCAGAAAACGCGTCGCCTCTTCGAATCCGAGCGGTACCAAAATGGCCCCGAGGATCGCTCCCTTGTGATTGCCCGCGCCACCCACGATGATCGCGGCAAAGAGCACAATCGTCTCCGCGTATCCCCAGGCGCCGGGGTCCCACAGATTGATGAAGCCAATGAGCACGGCACCCGAAAGGCCCGCGATCATGCCACCGAGCACCATCATTGACGTGCGCTGGACGCGAAGATTCTTTCCGAGGGCGTCGGCGACGATATCGTTGTCGCGCATCGCTCGAAGCGAGCGACCATAGGGAGACTCGGTCATGCGACGCAGCAAGAAGAAGACGAAGACGCAAAGCACGACGGCAACAGCCCCGTACGCGAACTGATACCCCAAGCCCTGCGGATTGAAGAAATGCTGGAACGGCGCAGGTACGAGCGAGACTCCCGCCGCACCGTTGAAGAGCGGGACGTAGTTGGTGACCAATTGGTTGAGCAGTACGGCCGAGACGAGAAGACCGATCGCCGCGAAGTCACCTCGCAGGCGCTTGCCAACGAGAAAGACGAACGGCAGAGCGAGCAGTCCCCCGGCGACGGCAGCACCAATCCACGGCAAGGGGAACGGGAGATGCCAGCCGAAGACGTACTGCTGAAACCCTTCGTTTGACGATTTCCAGTTGCCCATCGACAGAACGGCAGCGACGTAGGCGCCGACGGACTGAAAGATGATGAAGCCAAAGTTCGAGAGTCCGGCGAAACCAAACTCGGCGTTAAGCGCCAGGCACGCCATCGAGTCGACAGCGCCATACACGATGATGGTTGCGAAATAGAAGAGAAATGCGGTCATCAGAGAGTCTTCTCCTTACCGAAGATGCCGTACGGGCGAAAGGTCAGCATGCCAAGCAGCACAAGGAACGCAATGACCTCTTTGTACTCAGGGTTGATGAACGCGGCTGACACTTCGGTCGCGACACCGATCGTGAGCGCACCGAGCATTGCGCCATAGGGTTCACCGGGACCCCCGAGGAACATCGCGGCGAGGAGCAACACGATGTAGAGCTGAGCGCTCGTCGCTTCAAAGACGCCCGTATCCATGGCGAAGACCGTGCCCGCGAGGCCACAGAGAGCTCCCGAGATGATCCACGTCGTTGAGATGACCCACTGCGTGTGCACGCCTGAGTTGCGCGCGAGATTCATGTTCGCCGACGTTGCGCGCATGGCCTTTCCGAGCTTTGTGAATTTCAGCAGCCAGTAGATGAGCCCGAGCACGACAACGGCGATGGCGATGATCGTGAGCTGCAGCGTGCTGAGGTACATGTCGAAGAAGTGCCATTCGCGTCCAAGCGATTGGCGATAGGAGAAGTAGCTGCCGCCCACAATCGCCTGAAGGCCAAACGTGCCGCACAGATCGACGCCGAGCGCCACGATCACGATGGTGATCGGCGGCAGTTGACGACGTTGGAACGGCGTGAAGATAAAGCGATTGATGAGGTAGGAGACGATGGCGCCGGTCACAATGCCACCGATCATCGCGACCCAGGCATTGAGATGCGCGTGCACGTTGAGGTAATACGTGACAAACGCGCTATTGATCATGACCGAGCCGTAGGCCAGGTTGAGCACGTTCGTCACGGCAAATTGCAGGGTGAAACCAACTGTGGCAATCGCGAGTACGGCGGCCGAGATGAGACCGAAGCCAAGCGAAGAGAGGAAGACGCTCACGACGTCGACGCCTTTCGAGAGAGTGTACGGGGCAAGGTTCTAGGACTGGAGGGAGGCCCGGCCGCGACGGGCATCCGCCGCGGCCGGTCCGAGCTTGTTACGGCGTCGGCTTGCAGAGCGTCAGGCTGCAGTAGCCGAGAGTTCCTCCGACGGCGACCGTCGTGCCATTAGCGAGGAACTGGTCATCCTCGAATGGCCCGAAGGCGGTCTGGTAGGAGTCAAACTGGTAGCTGCCACCGACACCGACGTAGTGAATCTTCTTGTGCGCCTTCAATGCGGCGACACCCGCAGCGTACGTTGACACATTGACGGCGCCTGGTTGACCCTCGGCGATCTTCAAAATGTCGGCCTTGTACTTCGAACCTTGCGTCGAGCCGGACATCTGCATAGCGAGTGCCGCCATGTTGATGCCGTCATAGAGGTGGACGGTGCCGTTCGCGCTGAGCAACCCTGAGAAGCTCGGCACACCGGGCACCTTTCCTGCCTGAGCAAGCACCAGCTTCTTATAGAGCGGGTACGCCGGACCACTGGCGTTGACCGTCTGGTTGTCCGCGTCGAAGCTGCTGATGAAGGTCTGTGTCCCAATCGGGCCCGAGGTCACTCCCGAGAAGAAGACAGGGTCGATCATCGCTGACGTTCCGATCGTCGGGATCATCTTGTTCCCGTTGAGCTGGTAGATCTCGGTAAGCAGTGCCACACCCGCGGCTCCCAGGGCCTCCATCAGGATGGCGTCCGGGTGAGCCTGGACGATGGCCTCGGCTTCGGTCTGGAATGTTGTCGCCGACATGTCGAGCGTTTCGTTCGAGACAACCGTCATGCCTGCCTTCTTGATCGCT
Organism: Acidimicrobiales bacterium; assembly: GCA_036489935.1. GTDB lineage: Bacteria > Actinomycetota > Acidimicrobiia > Acidimicrobiales > RAAP-2 > RAAP-2. The sequence goes on along the minus strand of DASXEU010000152.1, from coordinate 2,281 downwards.
GCTTCGGCCGGCGACACGAACGTCTGGCTCCCGGCATCGTTACCGAACGCGAGCGCGATGTTCTTGTAGCCGTGACGCTTGGCGATCTGGACCATAGCGACCGAGTCGGCCGCATCAGGAGGCACGAGTCGAAAGAAGTACGGAAAGTGCACCGCGTCGAACTCGGACTGACCCGTCATGCAGAACGACACTGTTTTGTGCGCTCCGAAGATCGGAACGACCGTCGCCGCCTCGTCGGAGGTGCAGCCGATCACGAGCGCCAGATTTGACGTCGTTGCGTACATCTGGCGCACGGCGGGGACAGCATCCGCGGGGTCGCCGCGCGTGTCAACCGTCTTGCACTTCACTTGATCTCCAAGTACCCCACCGGCTTTGTTGATCGCCTGAGTTGCCGCGTAACACGCTGTTTCGTACTTTGGGCCAAGCGCTGCGTCCGCCCCGGTGAACGGTGCGACCGTGGCAATCGTGATGGAGCCTTTGAACGAGGCCGCGCCAGCACTGCTCCCGAGTACCGGAAGACCCATTATTGAGATGACGAGCGCGAGCACCGAAGCAACTAGCGCAAGTCGTTTCTTACCGATGGCAACGAGGTTGTCTCGTTGCCCTCCTATTGAAAACCGCATTTTCCCCCCTTGTGGTTTGTTCAATTCCTGCCTGAAGCAGATCTCGTGTTGCTACAAATTGGCGGTATCGACCTCCAACGGACGCCACGGCCAGTCGGTCGGCGCTCCTTCTTCGGCCACCACCGTGTTTTGGATGTGACCCACGCCCTCGACGTCCACCTCGATGACGTCGCCTGGCTTCAGCCAGACCGGTGGCGTGCGTGCAAATCCCACGCCTCCCGGCGTCCCCGTCGCGATGACGTCGCCCGGCCGCAAGGTTGTAAAGCCGGAGAAGTATTCGACGGCACGTGCGACGCTCACGATCATCATCGAGGTGCGAGCGTCCTGCATGATCTCGCCGTTGAGGGTCGTACGGATAGCGACGTCGGTGATATCGACTTCATCGACGGTCACGATCTCCGGGCCGATGGGCATCGTGCCCTCGAAGTTCTTACCCGGCGTCCACTGCGTAGCTTTGCGCTGCCACTCACGCGCGGAGCCGTCGTTCATGACGGCGTATCCGAGGATGGCGTCAAACGCGTCAGCTTCGCGAATGTAGCGTCCGCCCTTACCGATGACGACGGCGAGTTCCCCCTCGAAGTCGAAACGCTCGGTGAGCGTCGGAGCAACGAGATCGTCGTAGGCCCCAATCACACTTCCCATGCCGCGGACGAACGACTCGGGCCACTTGGGCACCTCACGCCCTCCCTCGATCGCGTGCTCCGCGTAGTTGACGCCAAGGCAGAGGATGCGAGGCACGTCCGGCGTTGCCGGACCGAACTGGTGCGGCTCGACACTCACACCGACCATTTGCCCGGCGGCCCGGGCTGCGTTCAAACCCGCGTCACCCGAACGGGCAAGGCCAGCGATCGACGAGTACTGCTCGTCCCCGCTCGCGTCACCTAGATCGACGTAACCGACGCTTCCCTTCACGTGTAGTCGCAGGCCCCGATCAGTTCGTATGGTCGCAAGTCGCACGCTATTCCCCCCGGAAATTGGCTAGATCGGTTGTATTGGTATTCAATTGATGCATAAATGTAGCGATCATGGCGACCAATGTCAACGCAGGGCGCTGATTTTTCTTCAGCAGGTTCGTGAAGCAAATCACAAATTGGTAGAAATGGCTATTTAATTGCTGCCACTGCGTGCGACGTAACGTGGCTTCCCCTGAAGGCTCACCGAACGCGCCTTGAAGGAACGTACGCATGAAGGCTCGTATTGGTATGATTGGTCGCGGTTGGAGTCCCGGGAGGAGAACAGTTAGTGCGCACGCTCTCCAAAGATCAGATTCGTGACGTCGCTGAAGCAGTCCTTACTGACGCCGCTCAGCGTGGATTGTCCGCTGGTTCGCAGCTCCCCACAGAACGTGCACTCGCTGACTCGCTCGAGCTCTCGCGCTCGACTGTCCGTAGTGCACTTTCACTGCTCGAAGCGGAACGCGTCGTCTCGCGCGAAGTGGGCCGCGGGACTTATCTCAAGTACGACCCACTGCCCGCCAGGATCAACTTTGACAGCGACGAGGCTTCTGCGGTCGCGATGCTCAATGACATTGGCCCGGGCGATGTGATGGCCGCTCGTCAGGCGTTCGAGCCAATGGCCATGTACGTCGCAGTCGTGGAGGCGACTGAGTCGGACTTTGAAGAGATCGCCCGGTGGGTAGCAGCGTGCGAAAACGCCGA
>DASXEU010000133.1:0-37995 GCA_036489935.1 Acidimicrobiales bacterium | reverse complement strand
CGCCTCATGATTGGCGGCCAGACCTCCCTCGAGATCGGCTTCGCCGCGGCACTGCTGGCCGGCCTCTTCGGCGTCCTCTACGGGGCGATCGCGGGCTACTTCGGCGGCATCATCGACACGCTCATGATGCGCATCGTCGACGCGCTGCTCTCTATCCCCGTGCTCTTCGTGCTGCTCTTGATGGCGGCGATCATCCACATCAACCAGCTCAACTTGACCCTGGCGGTCGCGTTCTTCGCGTGGCTGGTGCCGGCGAGACTCATCAGAGGTGAAACGCTGACGCTTCGAACACGCGAGTACGTCCAGGCCGTGAAGGGCATGGGCGGGGGAGCGAGTCGGAGCATCTTCTTGCACCTCATCCCAAACGCCATTGGCACGATCGTCGTCAACATCACCTTCCAGGTGGCTGACGCCATCTTGGCGCTCGCGGCACTCGGCTACCTCGGCTTCGGTCTGCCGCCACCCGCCGCCAACTGGGGCGCCATGCTCTCCCAGGGCGTGACCTATCTCTACGCCGGCGAGTGGTGGTTGATCTATCCGGTCGGTCTGCTCATTGTCTTGACGGTGATGGCCTTTAACTTCGTGGGTGACGCGCTGCGCGACGCCTTCGATGTTCGTCTGCAGCGTCGATAGCACCATGAGCGACGCGCCGTACGAGTCATACGATTACCTCGAAGTCGGGGTCGACGTGCCAGCGTTCGTCCTTGCACCAGAGTTCGGGCGAGTCCCGCCGTACCAGGGACCCGTGAGCCCGGAGGAACGCCTCCGTGCTCACGGGCTGCTGGAAAAACACATCGTGATCAGCCTGCACGATCACCCCGTTCGATTCCCGGATGACATGCGTGAGACGCCGGCGTACAACCGCACGGGTCGTCAGCACACCGCCTTCGCGGGTCTCAAGTCCTCGGGCATGACCATCGTCTTTGACAACATGATGGACGGAACGGCCTGCGTCACCGGCAATGCGCCGTGGCGCTGGCTCGACATCATCACCGACCTCGGTATGCGCCAAGCCGATATTGCTCACCAGAGCGAAGTTACCGTTGTTCGCACGATTGACGATATATATAGTGCGAAATCGTCGGGCAAGGTCGGTCTCGTCTTCGGTCTCGAGGCGGCCACGCCGATTGAGAACGAAATCGAGCGGCTCGACGTGCTGTTCGGACTCGGACTCCGCCAGGTAGGCATCGCGTATTCGGACTCGAACGCACTGGGGAGCGGCCTCAGCGAGAAGGTCGACGGCGGCCTCACCATCTTCGGACGCAAGGCCGTCAAGCGGATGAACCAGCTCGGCCTCGCGATCGACGTCTCGCACTCGTCCGATCAGACCGGCATCGACGTCTGTCGCGCGAGCACTCAGCCCGTGTTCATGACGCACGCGGGAGCTCGAAAGGTCTGGGACATTGCGCGAATGAAGGGCGACGATGTGCTGCGCGCCATTGCCGACACCGGGGGAGTCATCGGCATGTCCGCTGCACCGCATACGACACTGTCGGCGGCGCATCCACTGCACACCATTGACTCGGTGATGGACCACTTTCTCTACATCGCCGATCTCGTCGGTATCGAGCACGTTGCGTTCGGTCCCGACACGCTCTACGGCGACCACGTCGGGCTGCACACCGTCTTCAGTCATCTCTTGAGCGGGGCAACCGCGAGCGGTCCGAGCTTCGAGAAAGTGGCCTACGTCGATGGGCTAGAAAACCCGACTGAAAACTTCCCGAACATCGCCGAATGGCTGGTCCACCAGGGATTCTCGGACGACGATATCGCGGCAGTGCTGGGTGGCAACATCCTGCGCGCCCTCAAAGACATCTGGCCGTCCTAACCCGAGCAACTGCTCAAGGTAGGACGGCCGACGTGATTAGAGGTTGCCCACGACCCAGTTGATGCTCGCGCATAGTGATGCGACATCTTCAGAGTCGACGCTTGGGAACATCGCAACGCGCAACTGGTTGCGTCCGAGCTTGCGGTAGGGGTCGGTGTCTACGACGCCGTTCGCTCGCAGCACTTTCGCGATCACTGTCGCGTCGACGTCGTCGCGAAAGTCAATCGTGCCAACGACCGTGCTGCGCTCTGCGGGATTCGTCACGAACGGTGTTGCAAAGTCGGAGGCCTCGGCCCAGGTGTAGAGGACTTCGGCCGACTTGGCGGTGCGGCCCGTCGCAAACGAAAGTCCGCCGTTATCGTTCATCCACTTGATCTGCGATGCGAGCAGGTGGACCGTGGCGAGGGCCGGTGTGTTGTACGTCTGGTTGAGTCGAGAGTTGTCGAGAGCAATCTTGAGGTCGAAAAACGCAGGGGTCCAGCGGCCTGACGCGGCGAGCGTCTCGATGCGCTCGATGGCTGCCGGTGAGCAGATCGCGAGCCAGAGTCCGCCGTCCGAGGCGAAGGACTTCTGCGGCGCGAAGTAGTAGCAGTCGAACTGCGTCGGGTCGACGGGAAGACCGCCCGCGCCTGAGGTCGCGTCGACGGCGACGAGTCCACTCGCACCGGCGGGACGCTCGATGGGCATCATCACGCCGGTCGAGGTCTCATTGTGGGTGAAGGCGTAGAGGTCGACTGACTCGTCGGCGACGGCCTTCGGGTGGGTGCCGACCTCGCTTTGAATGATGGTCGGCTCGCCGAGGTGCGGTGCCTCTTTGGCAGCGCTCGCAAACTTTGAGGAGAACTCCCCGAAGCTGAGGTGTTGGGAGTGGTTGGTGATGAGGTGAAACGTCGCGGCGTCCCAGAAGCACGTTGTGCCACCGTTCCCGAGCAGCACCTCGTAGCCGTCGGGCAGGTTGAAGAGCGCCCGGAGGCCGTCTCGGACTTCGCCCACTTTCGAGCGCACCGTCGTTTGGCGGTGCGACGTACCCAGGTACGTCGGTGCGTCAGCGGCGAGGGCGGCCACTTGCTCGGCTCGAATCTTCGAGGGGCCTGATCCAAATCGTCCGTCACGCGGAAGAAGGTCAGTGGGGATCTTGAGGGTGTCGGGGGAACTCATAGACTTATTCTTACGGAAAAACGATCGGAGCCATTCAATGACTGCCAGAGTGAGTGACCTTTTGGGCGGACTTGCCCCCAGTGCGACACTGGCAGTTGATGCGAAGGCGAAGGCGTTGAAGGCTGCGGGCGAGCCCGTTATTGGCTACGGCGTCGGTGAGCCGGACTTTCCGACCCCCGTGCACATCGTTGAAGCGGCCGCGAAGGCCTGTTACGATCCCGCGAACTATAAGTACACACCCGCCGCCGGTCTGCCCGAGCTGCGCGAAGCGATTGCTGCAAAGACCATGCGTGACAGTGGCCTCGAAGTGAAGGCCAGCCAAGTGCTCGTGACCAACGGCGGCAAGCACGCCGTCATCACCGCGTTCATGAGCGTGCTCAACCCGGGCGACGAAGTCATTATTCCCGCCCCGTACTGGACGACGTACCCCGAGGCGGTCTACCTCACCGGCGCGACACCAGTCCCCACCATGACGAGCGAGGCGAACGGCTTTCGCGTCACCGTCGAGGATCTCGAGCGTGTCCGCACCGAAAAGACGAAGATGCTCGTCTTCTGCTCGCCTTCTAACCCCTCTGGAGCGGTGTTGAGCCCCGAAGAAGTACGGGCGATCGGTCTCTGGGCGGCGGAGCACGACATCTGGGTGGTTTGCGATGAGATCTACGAGCACCTCGTCTACGGCGATGCGCGCTGGGTCTCGCTTCCCGCGGTCACACCGGAACTCGGCGATCGTTGGATCGTCGTCAACGGCGTCGCGAAGTCCTACGCCATGACCGGCTGGCGTGTTGGCTGGATGATCAGCGCCCCTGACGTCATGAACGCTGCGTTCAACTACCAGAGCCAAACGACGTCGAACATCTCGAACATCTCCCAGCGCGCGGCAGTCACCGCGCTCACTGGCGACCTGATGGCGGTCGCAGAGATGCGCGAGGTCTTCGACCGACGTCGCCGAACGATGGTTGCGATGTTGAACGATGTGAACGGCGTCACGTGCGCAGAACCCGAAGGGGCTTTCTACTGCTTCCCGAACGTTTCGGGACTGCTCGGCCGTTCACTGGGCGGCAAGATCGTGAACACCTCCGCGGAGCTCGCCGAGCTGTTGCTCGACACGATCAAGATCGCGGTCGTTCCCGGTGAGGCCTTTGGCACGCCCGGCTTCTTCCGACTGAGCTACGCCCTCGGTGACGACGACCTGGTCGACGGACTTGAGCGTTTGCAGTCATTCGCCGCCGCGAACTGATCGGACACGCATTGCCCTTAGTGTGTCATTTTCAAGTGAAAGGTAGTCCGTGGCCCGAGTTCTAGTCACCGAGGAGATCGCAGAGTCCGGTCTCCAAAAGCTTCGTAACGCCGGCCACGAGGTCGACATTCAACTGGGTCTTACGCCGGAGCAGCTGCTCGAAGTGGTACCGGGTGCCCACGCGTTGATCATCCGTTCGGCGACCAACGTCGACGCGGCGACCCTCGCGGCAGCGAGCGATATGGTCGTCGTCGGACGAGCCGGCATCGGCCTCGACAACGTCGACGTCGCCAAGGCGACCGAGCTCGGCGTCATGGTCGTAAACGCTCCCGTCTCAAACATTCTCTCTGCCGCCGAACAGACGTTGGCGCTGTTGCTCGCCCAGGCGCGCAACATCCCTCAGGCCCACGGCGCCTTGAAGAATGGCAAATGGGAGCGCAGCAAGTGGGAAGGCGTTGAGCTCCACGGCAAGACGCTCGGGATCGTCGGACTCGGCAAGATCGGTGCCCTCGTGGCTCAGCGCGCCATGTCCTTTGGCATGCGTCTCATTGCGTACGACCCCTTTATCTCCGACGAGCGTGCTCGTCACATGGGCGTTGAACTCGTCACGCTCGACGAGCTGCTCGCCCAGAGTGACTTCATCACGATCCACCTGCCGAAGAACAAAGAAACAACCAATCTCTTGAACGCCGAATCCTTCACGAAGACCAAGCCGGGCGTGCGCATCATCAACGTGGCGCGCGGTGGCATCGTGAACGAGGCTGATCTCGCCGCGGCAATTCGCGACGGCAAGGTGCAGGGAGCGGCGCTCGACGTGTTCGAAAAAGAGCCCACCACCGAGTCACCGCTCTTCGAGCTGCCGTCGGTTGTCGTTGTGCCGCACCTTGGTGCCTCCACCTTTGAAGCCCAGGACAAGGCGGGCGTCACGATCGCGGAGCAAGTCGAGCTCGCGCTCGCAGGCGACTTCGTGCCCTACGCGGTCAACGTCTCTGCGGGAGAAGTCTCCAACTCGGTCAGCCCCTTCATGGGACTCGCCGAAGTGCTTGGGCGGTTCATCGGAGGTCTGCTCGATGGCGAGCCTGCCGACCTCGAAGTCATCTACCAGGGTGAGCTCGCGGGCGCCGGCACGAAGATCCTGACGCTCTGCGCTCTCAAGGGCTTGCTGAGCTCGACAGGTCACGACGGGGTCTCGTTCGTGAACGCCCCCCAGCTCGCCGAAGAGCACAACCTCACGTACAAAGAGGCGTCGTCCGTGGGCGGATCCGAATACATCTCACTGATCACGGTGCGCTCAGGCGGTCACAGTGTCTCGGGCACCCTCATGACCATTGGCACGCGCGTTGAGACTCGTATCGTCGGCGTCGACGAGCACGCGGTGGAGATTGCGCCCGCGTCGTCAATGCTCGTGGTGCACAACGACGATCGCCCGGGCATGATCGGGCGCGTCGGTACGGCACTTGGACAAGCGGATATCTCCATCTCCTCGATGGCGGTGGGCCCGGATCCGGAGACGAAGACGGCGCTCATGGTCCTCTCGACCGAGGCGCCCACGCCCGGCGAAGTTGTCGAACAGCTTCGCGGTACCGACGGCATTCAGGACATCCACCTCATCACGCTCCGCTAGCACTTCCTAGGATGTGCGGGTGAGCGAGAATGAGGGGGCGTCGTGGTGCGTTTCGTCCCTGTGGTGCTATCCCGTCAAATCCATGCAGGGCGAAGAGCGCGACGAACTCATCTTCAACGCTGATGGCGTCGCGGGGGACCGCCAGTACGGGGTCTTTGACGAGACGTCCCGTACGGTGCTCTCGGCGAAGCGCGAGGGACGACTTTTTAGCGCGAGTGCAACGCTGCGTGACGGTGAGCTCACGGTGACGTTGCCCGACGGGCGATCGTATGAACCGGGTGAGCCGCTCGACGAGGCGCTGACGCAGTGGCTCGGACGCCCCCTCCGTCTGGTGGCCTCCTCGACATTCGGGGCGGCGACGTATGAATCGCAGAGTGATTTCGAACGCGACGAGTCGCCACTGAAGTCGTGGGACGGGCCGCCGGGTTCCTTCGTCGATGACAGTCCCTTGCACCTCTTGACATCGCTGGACCTCGCCGAGCTGAACGAAGAACGCCCCGAGCTTCAGTGGGACGTTCGACGATTTCGGCCCAATGTCTTCATGGACCCGTTGATAGCGGACCCTTCGCCGCTGGTCATCGGATCACGCGCCACGATCGGCGAGTGCGAGGTGGACGTTCATGAAGGCTGCAAGCGATGCGTGATGACAACGCGAGCTCAGCCCGGTGCGCTCGATCGTGAACTTGACATCCTGCGTCACGTCGCGCGCCATCATGACAACACTGTCGGAGTGCGCGCCACGGTGGTGCGTGCAGGAACAGTCCGCGTCGGCGATCATGTCAACGTACTGGGTTGACGGCGACTTCTAGTTGCTACCGGGTCGACCCGACCGGCGACTGCGTCGCGCGGCGTCTCTGATCTCTTGAGCCATAGCGTGGGCCTGTCTGCGAATCTCGATGGCTTCCTCGCGTGAGACGTGATGGGCTCGAGCGCGAGCCACTCGCGCTTCGTCGCGCGCCTTGCGTGCCACCGTCGCGCCGTCGTGCGCGTGCGTGTCAACTTCTGACTTCAGAGTCCGCCACGCCGAACGGGCTTGCTTGATGGCACTTAGAACTTGCTTACGGGCTTCATTCGAAGCCTCCGCAGCAGCCTTTAATTGATCGCGCCCGTTGGTTCCTTGCACGACGGTAGCGAAGGACCACAGTCCCGTATCGAGGAGTCTTGCCGCTCGACGGACGTCGTTCAGGACACGCTCGCGCAGTTCGGAGGGGGACATGTCCATATCGGAGTACTTCACGATGGAACGATGGAAGATCCGGTAGAGGCCAACGAGCGCGTCGGCAGCAATCTGGGGTTCGGGATCATTCGGGTCGACGCCAGCACGAGCCGCCATCAGTTCCGCGGCCAGCTGCGCAAAGCGGTCGATCATGTCGGCGCGGGCGGCCTTCAGTGCGGGGGTGCTCTCGATCAGCTCATTGAAGTGCATGATCTGAGGAAACATGGCGTCTGCTGATGAGCCGAGATGGGCGACGAACTCGTCAAGCTCGTCCTTCAAGATTCCGACCATGGCGTCGACCGGTGAGATCCCCACTGCGTCGGGGCCAAGCGCTTTGCGAATCGCGTTCGTGGAGCCCTCTTCGCGGTCGAGGAGCAGGGACTCTTTGGTGGGGAAGTAGTTGTAGATCGTTTTCTCCGAGACGTCACAGGCTTCGGCGACTTCGCTCACGCGAACCTCGTCAAAACCTCGTTCGAGGAACATCAGGGTTGCGGTGTCGGAGATAAGTTGGCGCATCAGGGCCTTCTTGCGCTCTCGAAGTCCCTGATGGAGCGCTTCGGGGTCGTTCAGATGGTCGCGCAAGACTCGGCGGAACTCATTGATGCCCGCGCTCTTGTCGTTTTTGGGCTTCATCACCATTTCAGTGTACCGCGAAATTTCACTTTTTTCTAGTTGCTAAATCTTTACAGTTACTGTAGTGTTCTCCGCGGAGGGAGTCCCTATGTCATCTAATGAATTGGTGGTCGTCGCAAACGGCCTGACGAAACGCTTTGACGACTTCGTCGCAGTCGACAGTTTCGACCTGGAGGTCACGGAGGGCACGATCGTGTCGCTACTCGGCCCAAACGGCGCCGGCAAGACCACGATCGTGCGAATGCTGGCCACCTTGATCAAGCCCACGAGTGGGGCTGCATCAGTCTGTGGACACGACGTCGTAAAGGAGGCCGACGCCGTTCGGAGCTTGCTTTCCCTCACGGGTCAGTTCGCCGCGCTCGAGGACAACTTGACGGCGAAGGAAAACCTGATGCTCATGGCCCGCCTTCGCGGTTACAGCCGCGACGCCGCTCAACGAGTGACCGACAACCTCATCGATCGATTCGACATCGGTGAATTCCGCGACAAGCTCGTGAAGTCAGTCTCGGGCGGTCAGCGCCGACGCGTGGACTTGGCCGCGAGCCTCGTGGTGCAGCCAAAGGTTCTAATCCTGGACGAACCAACGACCGGACTCGATCCGCGCAGCCGCCAGGTGGTGTGGACCACCATTCGCGAGCTCGTGGGCAGTGGCGTCACGCTCTTCTTGACGACCCAATACCTTGAAGAAGCCGACGCGCTCGCGGACTACATCGTCTTGTTAGATCACGGACGCGCGACGGCGTCGGGCACCGCGAACGAGCTGAAGTCGCTTATTGGCGACCAACGCGTCGACGTCATCGCCGCGGACGCGGCGGCGTTCGACCAACTCGTTGCGGCCCTGTCCCCACAGTTCGAGATCACCTCGTCTCGAGAGCAGCGCACCGTCTCCGTCCCCGCCCCGAATGAGCTCAGCGACCTCGCCCTGGTGACGAACGCGCTGAAGGACCTGAGGGTGGAGATTGACGAGATCGCGCTTCGTCGTCCGACGCTGGACGACGCCTTCTTAGCACTCACCGGTCAACCCCGAGATGAAGTGAAGAACGAACCATCGACGGGTCTATGGACCCCCAACCTTGAGGAGTCCCACTCATGAGCGTGATCACTGCCGAACGAGCCCCCGCGAGCTACGAACCGCTGCCGCCACGTCCTTCCAGTGTGACGAGGTTCTTCCGAGAAACGGCGCTGCTGGTATCGCGCGGACTGCGCACGATTCCCCGTGTCCCGACCCGCCTGAGTGACGTCACGATTCAGCCCATCATGTTCACGTTGCTATTTCTCTACGTCTTTGGTTCGGCCATACATATCCCGCACACGACGTACCAGAACTACCTGCTGCCGGGACTCTTGGGCCAGAGCCTTGCCTTCGGCGTGATCGGCGCAGGCGTCGCGACGGCGACTGACTTCACGAGCGGTGTCATCGATCGTTTTCGTTCGTTGCCCGTCACGCGGCTGTCGGTCATTTCGGCTCAAGTCGTTGGTCAGGTGCTCGAACAGATCCTCGGTCTCTTGATCGTGACGGGGATCGGTCTCGGGCTCGGTTGGCGCCCGCAGCTGGACGTCGGCACGTTCTTCGAGTTGATTGGGCTGGTGTTGCTGGGGCTCACGGCATTCACCTGGTTCGGCGTGCTCATGGGCATGATTCTGCGCAGCACGGATGCCATGCAGGGCATTGGTTTTGCCATCATGCTGCCGCTCTCGTTCGTGGCCGGTGTCTTCGTACCAATCAAGGGAATGAAGCCTTTCTTGCGGGTCATCGGCGATTGGGATCCACTGTCGGCAATCGTCGCCGCGGTTAGACACGTTTCACAAGGCGCGAACGTCACGGGATCGTGGCCACTCGAACACCCGGTCGTCGCGATGATCGCGTGGTGTGTCTTGATCATGGCCATCTGCGTGCCCCTGGCACTACGCCGCTTTCGCACGACGACCGCAATGTAAGGCTCGCCGCGGGCCGTTCGGTTAAGAGAGATACTTGATCCATGTCGATCGAGGCGTCTTCCTTTCCCAACTTTCCGGACAAGCACTCGGGTTCGCCTCTCGTTCGTCCCGAGATCTTTTTGCGAGGGCTGCTTGATCGTGACGACGTGGTGGTGCCAAAGTCCATCATCATGGGTTACAGCGGCCAACTTCCAGCAATGCTGGAGGACCGTGGATTTACGCGCGTCGATGACTACCGCACGTCGTGGCGAGCACTCTGGCTGCGCGAGGGTCCGAACGTCGATCGCGTCGGCGTCGTCGAAGGTTTCGGTTATGGGGCTCCGGCCGCCGCCATTGTCTTCGAGGAGCTCGCGACGCTCGGCGCTCGGAGGTTCATAAATCTCGGAATGGCCGGCGCCCTACCGAGCGAGATCGGCTTCGGACAGGTGGTGCTCTGTACGGCAGCGGTTCGCGACGAGGGCGTATCGCATCACTACGTCCCGACGGCGAGATACGCGTATCCGTCACCGGTCCTAACCGAGGATCTTCGTCAGGAGCTTCGCCAGCGCGCCACTACGTTTGTGGAAGGCCCCACCTGGACCATTGACGCCATCTACCGCGAAACCGTGGATGAGGCGATGGCGTATCGCGACGAAGGCGTCATCACCGTCGATATGGAGTCGGCAGCTCTGTTTACGATTGCCCAGATGCGCGACGTCGAACTCGCCGCGATCTTCGCAGTCAGCGATCACTTGCTGGCGGGGGACGAATGGCAACTCTCGCCCGATCGTTCGGTGGTGACATCAGGTTTAGCGAGTGTGCTCGACGCAGCGCTCGCCGTCCTCGATGTTGACCGACCGTGAGCGACTTCCTTCGCGGGGATCGCTCGCGATCGGTCAACTCGTGACTACATCAAGCTAATGAGGTCGACGCGCTCCATGATCTCGGGCGTCAGGAGCGGAATAACGTCGAGTGCCGTCATGTTCTCACGAACCTGATCGGCGGTCGACGCGCCCGTGATGACGGTCGACACGTTCGGGTTCTTCGTGCACCACGCGAGTGAGAATTGAGCGAGTGATACGTCGAGCTCGTCGGCGATCTTCTTGATCTCAGCGACCTTCTTGTTGGCACTCTCGTCCGTGAGCATCTTGCGCAGCCACTCGTATCCGGGAAGCGTGGCGCGTGAGCCTTCAGGTACGCCATTGAGGTACTTGCCCGTGAGCAGCCCTGAAGCCAGCGGCGACCAGATGGTCGTGCCGAGGCCGATGTCTTCGTAGAGGCGCGCGTATTCCTTTTCCACACGGTCGCGGGTCAAGATGTTGTACTGCGGCTGCTCCATGACGGGCTTGTGGAGGTTGTGGCGATTAGCAATGTCCCAGGCCGCGCGAATCTCGTCGGCGGTCCATTCGGACGTGCCCCAGTAGAGAGCCTGGCCGCTCTCGACCATGTCGTGCATCGCCCAGACGGTCTCTTCGATCGGTGTCTCGGGGTCGGCGCGGTGGCAGAAGACGAGGTCGACGAAGTCGAGACCGAAGCGCTCGAGCGAGCCCTCGATGGCTTGGCGCAGGTACTTCCGGTTGAGCGTGTTGCGCATGTTGGGACCATCGTTGATGCCCCAGAAGAACTTGGTCGAGACCACAAAGTCGCGTCGCTTCCAGCCGAGCTCGCGAATCGCTGCACCCATAACTCGCTCGGACTCGCCGGCTCCGTACCCTTCTGCATTGTCAAAGAAGTTGACGCCCGCGTCGTGAGCGGCGGCCAAGCACTCAGCCGCCTGCTGCGCCGTTTCGAGTTGGTTCTTGTTGGCGAACGTCACCCAGCTGCCAAAGGAGAGGACGCTCACCTTTAATCCTGAGCGACCCAGACGTCGATATTCCATTTCTGCCATGACAGACTCCTTGATTGGTGCGGGGGGTGTGTTACGCCGCGGGGTTACGTGGGACCTTCGGCCATTCTTCGAACGAGAGCGGTCCGGTGTCGCCCTCTTTCCTAATGGCGAAGATGACGCCGGCAATAACCGCGCCGACCATTACGAGCAGCAACAGCTTGAACAGTGTCTTGACGAGGCCCACGAGTGTCATGGTAGTCGGGCCGCCTCTGGACATTCCGCGGAGTCGAGGTACAATGTTCGGGTGACCAGCCGCCAGAGCGAACTCCTGCTGTAAGGGGCGAGCCTTGCTCGCCCCTGCCCCCGCTTGCGCGGGGGCATTTTTGTTTCTCTCTGACTGCGACGAAAGGATGGATATGAGGGTGAGTCCCCAAGACCCAAGTCCCATGGCCTTTGCCAAGTATCGCGCGACGGTACCGGTAGAGCTGCCCGACCGCACGTGGCCCGATCGTCTGCTGACGCAGGCGCCGCGGTGGTGCAGTGTTGACCTGCGCGACGGGAACCAAGCCCTCATCGACCCGATGGACTCAGAGCGAAAAAACGTTATGTTTCTTCACCTCGTCGAAATGGGCTTCAAGGAGATCGAGGTCGGATTTCCTTCCGCATCCCAGCCCGATTTCGACTTCGTTCGTGAAATTATCGAGAAGGACCTCATTCCTGAGGACGTCATGATCCAGGTACTCACCCAGTGCCGCGAGGACCTCATCCGCCGGACCTACGAGTCCTTGCACGGCGTAAAGCGCGCCATCGTCCACTTCTACAACTCGACCTCGACGCTGCAGCGCCGCGTCGTCTTCGGTCTCGACCAGGCGGGCATCACGAAGATTGCGAGCGACGCGGCGGCACTCTGTCGCAGCTTGGAATCGACCTCACCCGCGACGGAATTCCTCTACGAGTACTCGCCCGAGAGCTTCACGGGCACCGAGCTCGACTACGCCCTCGAAGTTTGCAACGCCGTGATTGCGGTCATCGATCCGACGCCCGAGCGCCCACTCATCTTGAATCTGCCCGCGACTGTCGAGATGTACACGCCGAACCTCTACGCGGACGCGATCGAGTACTTCCTTCGCCACGTTGATCGTCGGGATTCGGTCGTCTTGTCGCTGCATCCCCACAACGACCGTGGCACGGCCGTTGCGGCGGCCGAACTCGGCGTCTTGGCCGGAGCCGATCGCGTCGAGGGGACGCTCTTTGGCAACGGAGAGCGCACCGGCAACGTCGACGTCGTCAACCTCGCGCTCAATCTCTTCTCGCAAGGAGTCGATCCCGAGCTTGACATTCGCGATATTGACAAGGCGCGTCACGTCGCTGAGTACGCGAACCGCCTGCCGATCCACATGCGCCACCCCTACGTGGGGGAGCTCGTCTACACCGCGTTCTCGGGCTCACACCAAGACGCGATCAAAAAGGGCATGACCGCGATTGGTGAGACGTATGAATACTGGGAAGTGCCGTACCTCCCGATTGACCCGAAGCACACTGGGCGCACGTACGAGGCGATCATTCGAGTCAACTCCCAGTCCGGCAAGGGCGGCGTTGCCTATCTGCTGAGTGCCGAGCACGGTCTCGACTTGCCACGCGCGATGCAGGTGGAGTTCTCGAAGCAGGTCCAAGAGCTCACGGAATCGAAGGGTGGCGAGGTGACGCCCTCGGAGATCTGGGAAGTCTTCACCACGACCTACCAGCCGGAGAATCCGCCCATTCAGCTGCTCTCGAGCGAGGTCTCGGCCGATCAGCACATGACGCGCATCTACGCCCAGCTCGTCGTGAAGGGCCAGCACGTGACGGTGAAGGGTGAGGGCAACGGTCCGATCGACGCGTTGATGTCCGCGCTCTCGAGCGAGATGGACGTCAACTTCAAAGTCCGCGACTATCACGAGCACGCACTCACCGCGGGTTCCGAAGCGTCGGCTGTCGCGTACGTGGAAGCAGAAGGTGACGACGGCGTGACGTGGTGGGGAGTCGGCATGAGTTCGTCGATCCTCGATGCGTCACTCGAAGCAGTCGTGTCCGCCGCAAATCGCCGTCGGTAGAATTTGCGTTCATTAAACTTCGAGCCATGAGCTTTGGCGAACTGGCCGACGCGGTCGGCTGGGTCGCACTATTTCTTGGCGTGGGAAGCACCGTCGCGCAGTTCGATCGAGTGCGGCGTCTCGGCATTGAGGGCGTCTCCATTGCGACGTGGACGCTCTTCTTCTTGATGAGCTGCTTCTGGGTTTTCTACGGCGTTGCGGTGCACTCTGTCGTGGTGGTGCTGAGCAGCGTCGTCCCGATGCCGTTTCAATATTCGATTGTTCGTCGACTTGGGCCGAGTGAGTCGCGCACGGTCATGTCGCGATCGATCACTTACGCGTTCTTGCTGTGCGGACTGACGACGTGCCTTTGGGACTGGAACGCAGGCCTGTTGGGCACCGGTCTCCTCATGGTCATCAACCGTGGTCCTCAAATCATCGAGCTCCTGCGTTCACGCTCAGGATCAGGTGTTTCAGTGGCCTCGTGGTCGGTTGGCGCCCTCTGTCTCCTGTGCTGGGTCGCTTACTACGCGGGCCAGCGCCAGTGGATGGCCGCCGTCTCAACGGGCGTGGCGGCGCTCGCGAGCGCAATGATTGCCCTGCTCGCGACGTGGCGTCACCAAACACGCGACATCCTCGACGTCGCGAACGCTCGACTTGCGCAGGTCTAGCGGGCGTGACCCTCGTGGTCGAAGACCCCGGCGAGACTCGGCGCCGTACTCGTTAATTCGTAGCGCGAGATCTCCTCGTCGCGTCGCAAGCTGAGCCCGATGTCGTCCCAACCCTGGAGCAGTCGCTCCTGGGTCATGGGGTCGAGCGCGAAGTGTCGCTGCCAACCGGCCTCGGGAACCTCGATCGTCAAGCGCTCGACGTCGACGACGAGCAGTCGCGACGGATCCTCTTTCACGAGGCGGTTGAGCTCTTCGACGTCACTGTGATCGAGCTGCACGGTGACGAGACCTTGCTTGGCCGAGTTGTTTCGAAAGATGTCGCCATAGGACGAGGCGACGATTGCTTCGAAGCCGTAGTCCATGAGCGCCCACACGGCGTGCTCGCGAGAGGATCCAGTGCCAAAACGGGCACCGCCGACGAGGATCGACGCGCCGGCGTACTCGGGCTGATTCAGCACGAACGTCGTGTCATCTCGCCATTCGCTGAAGAGTCCTCGCCCAAATCCCGTGCGTTCAACGCGCTTCAACCACTCCGAGGGAATGATCTGGTCGGTGTCGACGTCGGAACGCTCGAGGGGAACGCCGCGGCCTTCGATGATGCGGACGGGTTTCATGCGGGGACCTTCGGCGCGTCAAAGTGCCCGGCGAGCGCGGTCGCGGCCGCAACGGCGGGGGAGACGAGGTGGGTGCGGCCGCCTCGACCCTGACGACCTTCGAAGTTGCGATTTGAGGTCGACGCACATCGTTGACCGGGAGTCAGGATGTCCGGGTTCATGCCGAGGCACATCGAACATCCCGGCTCGCGCCACTCGAAGCCCGCCTCTTGGAAGATCTTGTCTAATCCTTCGCGCTCGGCTTGCTCTTTCACGCGACGCGATCCGGGCACCACAAGAGCGCGGACGCGGTCGCTGACCGTGCCGCCCTTCGCCACAGCTGCTGCCGCCCGGAGGTCCTCGATGCGAGAGTTGGTGCACGACCCGATGAAGACGACGTCAACGCCAATCGAGCGAAGCGGCGTTCCTGGCGTGAGATCCATGTAGTCGAGGGCGCGCTGGAGCGATTCGCGTCCGTCAGCGTCGACTGCCGTGTCGGGGGATGGTACGACCCCATCCAACGCGACCACCTGGGCCGGGATCGTGCCCCAGGTGACAAACGGCGCGAGGGTTGCGGCATCGATCGTGACGGTCTCGTCGAATACGGCGTCGTCATCGGAGACGAAGGTGCGCCACCGCTCGGCCGTCTCGTCGAATGCGGCTCCTTCGGGAACGCCCGGCTTGTTGCGCAGGTACTCAATCGTCGTCTCGTCGGCGGCGACGAGACCGGCACGCGCGCCCGCTTCGATACTCATGTTGCAGACCGTCATGCGGCCCTCCATGGAGAGATTCATGATGGCGTCGCCGCGATATTCGATCACGTAACCCGCGCCGCCGCCGGTGCCAAGTCGGCCCACAATGGCGAGCACGATGTCCTTGGCCGTTACCCCGGGAGGCGGTGTGCCTTCAACGACGACTGCCATGGTCTTCGCCTTTTGCTGGGGCAGCGTCTGGGTCGCGAGGACGTGCTCGACCTCGCTGGTGCCGATACCAAAAGCGAGCGAGGCGAGAGCGCCATGGGTTGACGTGTGCGAGTCGCCGCAGACGATGGTCATGCCTGGCTGGGTGACGCCGAGCTCGGGTCCGATCACGTGAACGATGCCCTGGTTCTCGTGACCTCGCGGAAAGAGGGTGATGCCAAATTCTGCACAGTTCTCGTCGAGCGCCTCGAGCTGGCGCCGCGAAATCGGGTCCTCGATGGGAGTCGAGAGCGGAGACGTTGGCACGTTGTGGTCCGCCGTCGCCAACGTGAGATCGGGGCGACGAACCCCTCGCCCGTTGAGGCGCAGACCATCAAAGGCTTGGGGACTTGTGACTTCGTGCACCAGGTGCAGGTCGATATAGAGGAGCGTCTGCTCACCCTCGGGGGCGACCACGACGTGGTTCTCCCAGATCTTTTCGTACAGAGTTTTCCCGGCCATGAGCTAATGCAGTCCGACGATTTTCACTTTGAGCATGCCTGAGGGCGCTTCATATTCCACCTCATCACCGACGCTGCGACCGAGGAGGGCTTCGCCGAGCGGCGACGTCGGAGACGCGACGAGCGCGCCCTCGGGCTTTTCCTCGATCGAGCCAATGAAGAACTCCTGGAAGTCGTCGTCGCTGTCGCCCTCGTAGACAACGCTCACGATGGAGGCGTGCTGGACCTTGCCCGCGTGCTCGTCACGCTCGACCAGTTCGTGGTTGCGAATGACGTGGTCAATCTGGCGAATTCTCGCTTCCATCTTCCCCTGATCGTCCTTCGCGGCGTGGTAGTCGCCGTTTTCTGAGAGGTCGCCGAGCAGACGCGCCGCCTCGATGGTCCGAGCGATCTCTGTGCGCCCGACCGTGGTCATGTAGAGATACTCCGCCTCGAGTTTTTCAAGGGTCTCTTTGGTGATGCGATGGATTTCGTCGGCCATGCCAACCTCAACTAGTAGAGATGTTCGATTCTACCCGCCGCGATCTGGAGCCTTCGAGTTGCCCAGTGCCCAGTCGAGCGACCAAAATGGGTAAAAGAGGAGTGAGATGAGCAACGAACGTAGCCACCGTGTGGCCGTCATCGGTGGCGACGGCATCGGCCCTGAGGTCACCGCAGCCGCCCTTCAGATTGTCGCCAGTGCGGGCGTGTCGCTCGACACCACCAGTTTCGACTTAGGAGCCGCCCGCTATCTTCGCGACGGATTCGTCCTGGACGACGAGACCCTCGAGTCGCTGCGCAGTTTTGAGGCAATTCTTCTTGGTGCGATCGGCCCCGCGATCGGTGACACGCGCATCGCGGGGGGCGTCCTCGAACGTGGACTGCTCCTTCGGATGCGTTTCGGTCTCGATCTGTACGTCAACTATCGACCCTTTCGCGGTGTCGCGGGGTCACTGGCGGACGGGTGTGAATTCGCGATCGTGCGTGAGAACACCGAAGGCCCCTACGTCGGCGAGGGGGGCGTGCTTCGCTACGGGACGGCGCACGAGGTTGCGACCCAAGGTTCGGTCAATACGCGGTTCGGCGTCGAACGCTGCGTTCGCTACGCCTTCGACGCGGCCAATGCTCTCGCGCGCAAGAAGCTCACGCTGGTGCACAAGACCAACGTGCTCACGTTCTCCGGCGATCTCTGGCGACGCGTCGTCGCCGAGGTCGGTGCCTCATATCCCGACGTCGAGGTCGACTACCAGCACGTCGACGCGGCCTGCATCTATTTCGTCGAAGATCCGAAGCGCTACGGCATCATCGTCACCGACAATCTCTTCGGCGACATTCTCTCGGACCTGGCGGGTGCCGTGAGCGGTGGTATTGGCTTCGCCGCGAGTGCGAACCTGAACCCCGATCGCACCGGAGCCTCGCTGTTTGAGCCGGTGCATGGGGCCGCGCACGACATTGCGGGAACCGGCAAGGCAAACCCGCTCGCGGCCGTGTCCTCGGCCGCGCTCATGCTGGAGCACATCGGCGAAGTTGACGCTGCGCATCGCATTGCTCAGGCGGTGGCAGACTTTGAAGGCGACGTGAGTGCGCTCGGTACCGAGGGTGTCACGAAGAAACTACAGGAGAGGTTGTAGATGTCCATTACCCCGACGAAGAAAATTTGGATGGACGGCACGTTAGTCGACTGGCCCGACGCGAAAGTGCACGTACTGAGCCACACCCTGCACTACGGCACCGGTGCCTTTGAGGGGATTCGCGCATATAAGACGCCAACCGGTGTGGCGGTCTTTCGTCTGAAGGAGCACATGGAGCGACTGCTTCGCAGTTGCAAGATCCTGATGATCGACGTTCCCTACAGCGTGAGTGATCTCTGCGAAGCAACGAAGGAGATCGTGCGGGTCAATGAGCTCCACGACGGTTGCTACATTCGCCCGATCGTCTACTTGGGATACGGCGAGATGGGTGTCAACCCGATGGGCGCCCCGGTCAATACCGCGATCGCCGCCTGGGCGTGGGGCGCCTACCTCGGTGAGGAAGCCTCACTGAACGGTGCACGCATGAAGATCTCCTCGTGGAGCCGCCACCACCCGAACTCCATGCCGACGGCGTCAAAGACCATCGGCGGCTACGTGAACGCGAGCCTCGCGAAGGTGGAAGCCATCAAGGCGGGGTACGACGAGGCGCTCATGCTGGGTCCCGACGGTCGTGTGAGCGAAGGAACCGGCGAGAACCTGTTCTTGGTGAATAATGGCAAGCTCATCACGCCGCCACCGTCCGAGGCGGGCGCGCTTCGGGGCATCACCCTCTCGAGCATCGTGAAGATCGCCGAAGACCTTGGCTATGACGTGAGCTTCGAGGCGCTTCGCCGCGACGACATATATCTCGCCGACGAGGCGTTCGTCACCGGCACCGCCGTCGAGGTCGTGCCGCTGTCGTCAGTCGACGACCGACTCATCGGTGACGGCAAGCCGGGTCCGATCACGAAGAACATCAAGACGACGTTCCACCAAGCAGTGAGTGGCGAGCGGCCGCAGTACGAGGACTGGTTGACGAGAGTCTGAGGAGCGAGAAGGTAACCTCAACCCGTGGCCCAACCCTCCTTTGCCCCTGTTCCCATCGCTGGCGAGGTTCGTCCCGTCATGGAGACGGCGCCGCCCGAGCTTGGGAGAGTTCCGAAAGCGGGCCTCGAACGCTCGGCCCACCCGCCGACGGGCACGGGGTACGGTACACCCGCGCCCGGTGAGGGCTACGCGCTCACCATGGCTGCGCGCCAGTGCCACAAGCTCGTCTATGAGCACCCCCACGACCGCGACGACGTGACCGTTGGGGTCGCGCTCGTTGCCGCCAAACGAGCGAGCTTGATCGGCCGTCAGCCGACCCTCGGCGACGTGCACGTGGCGATGGACTACTTCGGGCTTCGCACAGCGTCGCCCGTGTCTCGAGTGACGACCAAGCCCTTTCGTGGATTGGCACACAGCTACGTGGCCCAGCGTCGCTTCGTTGATGCCGTTGCGGGTGAACAACTCGTGAGTGGAGCCAACGACCCCTCAACCTCTCACTAGTCTCGAACTAGAAGGAGGCATCATGAGTTTTGATCTCACGGATGAACAACGGAGTTTTCGTGACGTGATGCGCGGTTTCGTGGACGAGCAGGTCGCCCCGAATGCTGCGCGGTACGACCGCGAGCAGGCATTTCCACAGGACAGCTTTGAGGCGTGCGTGAAGATGGAGCTGCCCTCGCTCGGCATTCCCGAGGCCTACGGTGGCGCGGGCGCGGACATGGTGACTCAGGCGATCATGGCAGAGGAGATCGCGCGCGGGTGCGCGTCGACGTCAGTGACGATGCTGATTTCGAAGCTCGGGATGTTGCCGGTGATGAACTTCGCCACAGAAGAGCTCAAGCAGAAATATCTTCCCCGTATCGCAACGGGTGAAATGCAAGCGAGCTACTGCCTGTCCGAGGCGGACGCCGGTTCGGACGTCGCCTCGATGCGCTGCAGCGCAGTGCGCGACGGCGACGACTACGTCTTGAACGGATCAAAGTACTGGATCACCAACGCGGGTGTCTCTGATCTTTACACCGTCTTCGCAAAAACTGACCCTTCGGCAGGCGGGCGCGGCATCTCATGCTTCTTGGTCGAGAAAGAGTGGGGCATAGAGGTTCCCAAGCACGAAGACAAGATGGGTCTTCGCGCGTCCCCGACGGGTGAAGTGGTTCTGCGCGACGTGCGAGTGCCCGCGACCAACCTCATCGGCAAAGAGGGCGAAGGCTTCAAGATCGCCATGCACACGCTTGACCGATCGCGCCCGACCATTGGTGCGCAGGCAGTGGGCATCGCCCAGGGTGCCATTGACTATGCGGGCACCTACATGAAGGGCCGCAAGGCATTCGGGAAGACCATCAGTGATTTCCAAGGTCTCCGCTTCATGCTCGCCGACATGGCCATGCGTACCGAGGCTGCTCGCGCGCTGGTGTATCGCGCGTGCGCGACGATCGACGGTGGGGATCCAGACGGGACGCTCGGGTACCTTGGTGCGTCCGCCAAGTCATTTGCTTCGGATACAGCGATGAGCGTGACCACTGACGCAGTGCAACTGCTCGGGGGATACGGATTCACCAAAGAGTTTCCCGTGGAGCGATTCATGCGCGACGCCAAGATCACGCAGATTTATGAGGGAACCAACCAGGTCCAGCGAATCGTCGTCTCGAAGTACCTGCTCAAGTAGAGTTTCGAAACACAATTTTGGCTCTCCAGGGTCGTAAAGTGAGGCTGTGAAGCGACGCTCAAGGGCGATAACCGCACTCGTTTTCCCAGGGCTCATATCTGTAGCGCTCGCTTCAAATGGCGCGCATCCATCTCGGGCGAGCGCATCCACCGATGGCTACGGTCTTTTGGTCGGCAACGTGGGTCCTTGCACAGCGAGACAGTTTGACGCGTCAACAAATGCTCCCTTGATTGTCGTCTTGATCAAAAACGCAATGACCTATGACGTATACAACGTCTCTGCGGATGCGGGCACGACGTCATTTCACTTTGACGTTCCGGCGGGACACTACCGACTCACTACGACCTGGCCCAAGTCGAGCGACCTCATCGTCGCAATCAGGTTTGGCAAGACAACACGACTAAATATCTCAGTGTCTTGTGGCCCATACCTGACGTGGGGGACATATAGCTGAAAGTGGTGCTCGTCTCGGGGCCGGTCGAGTCGTCCGTGGCCGTTCACGTCGATTCAAGATGTCCCATACAAAAAAAGCTCAGATCGACTATGTCCTCACTGAAAAGGGCGTAGGGCCGAGCGAGCTACGAGCAACTCCGGTAGGCGGGATCCTCGTGCGCACACCATAACCACACGCAACAGCCACAATGTTGCGTGGCGCTCAACACTTGATTTACCATCTGCCATGGATTTCGACCGATTCAGTGTTTCGTTGTTGGTTCTTCGCGAAGACGCGCCTCAATTGAGCGAGGCGGATGCCGCGCACTTACAAGATGCCCATATGGCGCACCTTGCTGACCTCCACGACGCGGGGTATCTCCTCGCAGCGGGTCCGTTGCTTGATGACCGATTCCGCGGATTCTCCATCCTGAGCGTCTCGCCGGAGAAGGCTCTTGAGTTGGCGAACACAGATCCTGCCGTTCGGGTCGGAAAATTTGAGGCCAAAGTAATGCCATGGATGGTGCCCGCGGGCGCCATGGATTTCTCTCGGACCCAGTTCCCGCGCTCGATGGCAGAGATCGAGTAATTCTCTTACCAGGGCCGAACTTTGCCTAAGCGACTAACGCCGAGGAGAATGGCCAGCGAGACCACCACCTGCACCAACGCCAAGACCATCGCTTGCTGGTGGGTACCGAAGAGGACTGCGTTGTAGAGCGCAATCGGCATTGTCGTCGCCATTGGCACCGAACCCGAGACGATCATTGTGGCACCAAAGTCACCCATGGCTCGACCGAACGCCATCGCGACCCCCGCGACGACGCCGCGGCGTGCCAAGGGCAGCGTCACGAGGAACGGGATCTTCCATCTGGACATACCCATGGCTCGAGCCGCCTGCTCGAAACGGGGATCGACCGCCGAGATCGCTGCCCGCGAGAAGCGCACGCAGTACGGGAACGACTCAACGATTTGTGCGATGACGATGCCGGTGAACGTGAATGTGAGCGGATGTCCAAAGAGATGGACCTCGAAATTGCGGATCGGTCCAGGTCCCCCCATTCGCGTGAGCAGGTAATAACCGACGACGGTGGGCGGAAGTGCCATTGGCAGGCTGAACACAGTCTCGATTGCGCCGCGGCCCGGAAAGCGCCCCTTGGCCAGTGCGTATCCGAGCGCAATGCCCAAGACGGCGACGACGACGGTTGCTTCGAGTGCCGCGTGAAGAGAGACCGAGAGTGGATTCCAGACCCAGGGCGGTATGCGCAACCAGTTCAACCACGAGTGCGGAATCAAACCGGTCATGACGTCTCGGCGCCTTCGGGGGCGTCTCCCTGAGGTTCGGGTCCGCGAGGATGCTCCACGATGCGCTGTCCTGTTACGCGTCCTTCGTCGTACCCAATGACGACGTCGCCGATCTCCTCTGCCTCGTCAATGTCGTGCGTCACAAGCACGGCAGGAATGCCAGACGAGATGATGACGTCTCGGATGAGCGCTCTCAACTCTCGCCGTACAGCGACGTCCAGCGCAGAGAGTGGCTCGTCGAGGAGCACGAGCGCCGGATCGCCCGCGAGACCGCGCGCGAGTGCCACGCGTTGGCGCTGACCGCCCGATAGTGAGCCCGGTCGCCGCTCGGCCAAGGCCTCCGCGCCGACCTGTTCAAGCCACGACCGCGCGATCGCTCGCCGTGCTCTTCGGCCGCTCGCTTGTCGAACGGCGAGCGCAACGTTGTCGAGCACGGTGCGGTGCGGCAGAAGCAGACCATCTTGAAAGACCATGCCAATGCGACGATCTTGGGTCGATACGTAGAGACGCCGAGCGCAGTCGGTCACCACCTGGTCGTTGATCGTGATGGCGCCAGTGTCGGGGCGAAGCAGTCCCGCGATGAGCGCCAGGGTCAGAGACTTCCCAGCTCCAGATGGGCCGAAGAGTACCGATATTCCCGACTCGACGGTGAACGCCACGTCCAGGTCGAACTCGCCAATATGTCGCGTGGCCTTGACGCTGAGTGCGGAGGTCACGAGCGGGTCTGCCCGAGTAGGCCCACACCGGTCATCGCCATGATCGCGAGCAGGACGAGGATCAGCAGCATCGCGTTGCGTTCGGGTGTCGTGAACGAGTCGAGGATCGCGAGCGACAGCGTGCGCGTCTTGCCGTTGATGTCACCGCCGACCATCAGCGTCGCCCCGTACTCGCCCAGGGCGCGCGCACATCCGATCGTGAGGCCCGAGGCGATGCCGCGTCGCGCCAGCGGAAGTGTCACCTGCAGCGCGACGCGCCAGTTGGGTATGCCCATTGCTCGGGCCGCTTGTTCGAGCGACGGATCGACGCCCTCGATGGCGGATCGCGCCGCGCGCATGCAAAACGGGAACGCGGCGACCGTCGCGGCGATGATGCATCCGGCGACGTTGTAGACGAGCACGTGGCCAACGACGCGGGTGACGAGCCCTCCGACCTCAGAACCGGGGGAGAGCACTTCGAGAAGGTAGAAGCCGATGACCGTGGGCGGAAGGATGATGGGCAGGCTACCGATGGTTTCGAGCAGGTCACGTCCGGGGAAGCGACCCTTCGCCAAGATGTACCCGGAGGCGATACCCGTGACGCCCGCGATGAGCGTTGCGGGGATGACGACGCGAAGCGTGATGAAGAACGGCACAGAGACCACGCCCCAGTAGGCGATGGAGTCAGAGAAGAAGTGGGCGGCCCCGTACCCGAGCCCGACGCCCGCAAGCGCCGTACCGGCGAGGGCGAGGACACGGCATCTACCGTCGAGCGGCTGCGCGAGATCACGTCCTCGCATCATGCGCGGGGCGCGCTTCAGCTAGCTGATCGGGTCATAGCCGAAGCTCGCCAACACGGCCTGTCCCGTAGGCGAGAGCAGATAGTGAATGAACGCGAGTGCGCTGACGCCGTCGGCGCTCGTGAGATCAGCAGTCGCGCTTTGACTCGAGTCGTCATTTTCGACGACGACCCACTGGCGGATTGGTGAGTAGAACCCGTGAAGTCCGACCAACGACTTCGGGCTGAAGCTCGGGTTCTTGCCAAAGTTTCGCGAGCTGATCTTCGTGGCAACGTTGTCGTCCATACCCGTAACGTAGTTCCGATCTGTGCACGATTCGGTGCTCGTGATGTGCGTCGTCCAGCCGTTCGACACCGTGGCGCTCGACGCGTTCGAGGCGCCGCACGCGGGGACTTCGGACCAGAAGTCGGTGTCGTTGCCCGCGGGTGAGATCACGAAGGACTTCGGGAGAAGGGCGATCTGCGATGTGCCGGCGACGACCGTGTCCTGGGTGTAGGTGACGTTGTCGCCGAAGATCACTGGCAGCGAGGGGTCAGAGTAGTTGCCGTTGCCGTTTTGGCCGCCCGATGAGGTGCTCGTCGTGCCGTAGTTGTCGAGGCTGGCCCCCTTATCGGTCATCAGATCGATCTCCGCGCAGGCCTGATCGGATGCCGACGCGCCGAGGGAGCGGTGGGGGTGAGCGTGGTAGTAACCAACGGCAGCGACGTAGAGCGATTCCATCCCCGCAAGTCCGTACGGGGCGTTTGGTGCGACATCTGATGGGCCGCACGCGGTGTTGGCGAACGTCCAGCCATTCTTCGGGTCGGCGATCGCGAGGTAGCCGCCGACATTATGAGTCGATGTTCCGCCATGGGACTTCGCGGTATGGGCGAGCAGATCGGTCCACACCTCAGCCATTGTGGACGGAGCTTCGTGCTTACCCGTCTTGGCGAAGAATCCACTGACCGGCTGCGCGCACGTGGGAGCGCCCTCCGCCGGAGCGAGGGTTCGGCCGCCGCTCTTGCACGAGAAGATGACGAGTCGTCCCGTCGTGTACTGCGCCCGCGTCGAGCCAATTCCGGGACACGACGTGCCGTTATTGTTGCCGCCATTCGCCGACGAATACGTTGACGAGTTCTGGTCGATGCACTGGCCGACACTGTTCTTCTCGACGGCCCCCGTGTTTTCTGCAGCAGCCGCGCCTTCGGGAATGGTGTTGTCGACGTTCGCCTCGTCAGCGGACGCGAACAGTGCGAACCCCGCCGGAGCGTTACCCGATCCGTCCTTTGCGAAGTCGACGCCGCCATCGATCTGCCCCGCGAGGCTACCCGAACCGCCGAACGTAAACGTCACGCTGTTGCCGCCATTTGCCGTCGAGACGAAGTTTTGCGTCATGAAATCGAACGCCGGCTCCGTGTTCGACGCACCGAGGAACACGAGGCCGGTCGTGCCAGCGGACGCCGAGCCCGCACCGATCACCATGCCCCCCACGACGAGTATGAGCGCTAATCCCGCAGCGCTGACAAATCGGGGAAGTATCTGCTTGCTGATCATGCGGGTGCCCCTTTCGAGTGCAGACCCGCGCAGAGCAGGGCGCACCAAGACTCCACAGGATAGGCCTGGTTATCGGCCCATGTAAACGCAAGTCATAACTTTTCTGCCGGAAAAGTGGGGCAAATATGACTTGAATTCTTTTGGTACTTGGCAAATCCGCCTGCGAGACGATTCGAGGCGTTCGTTATCCGGCGGGAGACTGGTATGCGGGAGAGCCAATGACAATCGTGCCGCAGTGCTTTCCCGGCAGATAGACGACAGAGTTATAGATCGGCTTGAACGTGAGTAAGCCCTCCCTGCGTAGCGTCGGGATCGTCGCGTACGTGCCGAACTTCTGGCAGCTCGTCTTCTCCGCGCTCATGATCACGGCGTTCTCGGACGCGATGGCGCCCGTCGTCCCTTTATTCGTCGTGGCTCCGGTTGCAACGAACACTGCAAATCCGATGATGAACGAAAGTACGAGAACGGCCGCGATAGACCGGGAAAATGAACGTTTCTGGAACAAACGAGTGCTCCTCTCGATCGCGGCGCAACCAGTACATCAAAGATAGACCTCGCGTCGATCGCGTTCGTTGCGGGGGCGCAACACGAAGCCTCCCTTGTGTTGAACCGACGGCCACGACATGACGAGATCAGCAGAACCACTGGAACTCGTCGATGCCGGAGCATAAACTCAGGCCAACATGAGCGACTACAGCGTGGGTGAAGCAGCCGGGGTGTTGGGCGTAAGTTCTGACACGGTGCGCCGCTGGATAGATAACGGAAGTCTTGACGCCACCCGGGCGGGGAATGGGAGACGCCGGATCGAAGGAGTGGCGCTCGCCAAATTCGCTCAATCGCTTCACGAAGCCTCGGACCCGCTGGTCGGAACAACCGAGTCGATCCGAAATCACTTCACGGGAATCGTCACCAAGGTCGTAAAAGACAAAGTGATGGCGCAAGTCGAACTGCAATCGGGACCGTTTCGTGTTGTATCGCTCATCAGCCGCGAAGCGGTCGACGAAATGGGACTTGTGCCGGGAGTGATGGCCAACGCGGTGGTGAAGGCCACCAACGTTTCAATCGAACTTTGACCAGGTCCAGGTAGACCGATGCTAAACCGCGCCCAAGACGCACGCGCTCCATCTCGCGCAGTGATCCGCTTCCCGTAGCGTTCGGTCGGGCCTTCGATGAATATGCCTCTCGGGAGCCCTGCCATAATGGAAGCAATATGCGCGACGAGGAGGAACGACGATCATTCGTCGCGCCATCGATCAATTGTCGTCGAGCTCCGACTCAAGTAGCCCCCTCATGACCGATGCGCCCAGCAGTGCCAACAACGTCGTTCGAGCATCGTTGCTCAAGATCAGCGAAGATACCGTGCTCGCCATGGCCGACTCGCTCGACCTGCGCGCCCATTCGAAAGTGAGCGCCGTCGTGGGGGTGCCACTCCGTCAGCTGCAACAGCGACGAGACGTGCAGGCCTTTGCCGCGTCAGCACCCATCGCCGCCGTGAAGGGACTCCTTGAGGTTCTCGCACTCGCACCACTCGAAAAAATCATTGGGCTGCTCGGCGACCACGCCGACTCGCCGAACTTTGAGCAGCTGTCAGGCGCCGTTGACGAGATGATCGCGTCCGGGTCGACCAATGACGACGTCATCGCAGTGCTGGCGTTTGCCGTTGGCGACGCGTTTCCGGCCGCGCCCAGCTGTCGGAGGCTCCTCGAAGAGCGCGAGGAGTTCGCATTACCGAAGTTGCCCGATGTCGCCGCGCCAAGTGTGTTGGCAGCACCCCGCGAAGTGAGTGCCGAGATTCGTGAACAGCGAAAGAATCGACGGGAAGAAGAAAAGCGTCGAAAGAAATCGGCGTCGACAGCGCGTCCACTACGAACGTCGCGGCCTAAGAACGTCGCTCCGCCACGGAATGAGGCCAGCACGTCGCCACCCGCCTTCCCTGACGTGCCGGACGTACGTCGACGCGCGCTCCTCACTCCCCTCGAGGGCGCTCGCTTTGATGCGGACCACGCATTTGTCGGATCAGTCCTCGTCGTTGACGTCGCCTTCGATGCGCAAGATCCCGATCAGCCCGAGGTGACGTCAAAAGAACGACCGGCGCTCGTGGTTGCGGCGTCGAATGAAGCGCTACTTGTTCGCGCGATCTACTCGAACCCTTCGCCCACCCGATCGCTGTTTGGCCCGTGGCGACGCGTCGGACTCGACCACGTCTCCTATATCGATGACGTTCGTGTCATTGTGGCGAGCGAACAACCAGAAACACTGCACCGGCTGGCAGTTCTCACGACAGCCGAATGGAACGCTCTCTTTTAAAGCGTTAACTAGGTTGATTGTGCGCAGAATCTGCGAGGAGCGCGGTAGTCCTCTTTCCGCGGCGCGGCCAGTGCCAGAGGAGTGTGGCGACGCCGGCGCCAGCGAGCACGAGTCCCGCGATCTGAACGCCCACCGAGCCGCTGTGTGACTCCTGGCCAAGGAGGAAGTGCTCGTCAGTCGTGCGCACGACGCCCCAGACGATCATGCCGATCGAACAGATCGCGCCCGTCACGTGTCTGAGTCGCGTCTTTTCGAGTCCGACGAGGATGAGCCAAAGGGTGCCGTCTTCCAGGCCTTGAATGATGGGGACGGGTACTCGTTTACCGACCTCGCCGTGATAACTGATGCCGAACCACTGGTGCGTCAGATGCCCGCCACCGTCGACCATGAACTGGGGACCGAGAAATCGGCCGATGGCCCAGCCCAAGATGAGGGCGGGCACGAGAGCGTCGGAGAACTTTGTCAATGATGTCTGCGGCCACCAGCGTCGTTGAAGGATCAGTCCCACAACGAGCGCAAAGCCAATTCCGCCAAAGCTCGCGAGGCCGCCTTGCCAGACCGCGATCCACCGGGCGGGGTGTCCCGAGTAGTAGCTCCAGTTGGTCGCAATGTTGGCCGCTCGTGCGCCAATCAGCGCGGCGACGAGGATCCAGAACGTGAACCACCCAAACGGCTCGAGGTCGATTCCCTTGTTCTTTAGACGGTGTCGCGCGTACAGGTAGGCAACGTACGCAGCAATTGCGAGCCCGAAACCGTAAGTGTGAAAGACGAGCGGTCCGAGGTGAAACGAAGTGGGAAAGCCTTTCACCTAAGCCCGGGGCCGCCCGAGTCCGACGAATCCTCCGTACAGCCGGATCGGCGTGATGTGCACGACCTGACCGGTCTCGGGCGCTTCGATCATCTCGCCGCTGCCAACGTACATGGCGACATGCTCGTCGCCGCCGGGACCGTAGAACAAGAGGTCGCCCGGTTGGATGTCGTAGAGAGGCACGCGCTCGGTATCTTCGTACTGAGCGCCCGAGTAGTGCGGGAAGTCAATACCCGCCGCCTCGTAGGCGAGCATGACGAGCCCCGAGCAGTCGACGCCGGATTTGCTCGCGCCGCCCCACACGTAGGGAACCCCGAGGTATTCCTCGGCGGTACGGATGGCGATGTTGGCGGCCGAGTCAGGCGGTGGGGCCGGGAAACCTGCAACCGGAGTAGCGCTCTGGAGTGTGCTCGACGATGCCGCCGCAGCCGCTGCTTCTGCAGCGTCGACGTAGGTTGCGATCTGACCCTTCACCTGGGAGAGGCTGTGATTGAGTTCCGCCTGGATGACGTTGCCCTTGTTGAGCGACTTTGCGGCGCCGCGCGCGACAGAACGCGCGTGCGAGTCTTCGGCGTTGAGGAGGCCCTTTTCTTGCGTCAATTCGATGCGGTCGCTCTTTAGACCGGCGATGGTCGCGTTGATGTTGCCTTCGGCCAACTGGGAGTAAACGTTGGTGGCGCCGAGTTTGGTGGCGTCCTTCGAGAAGAGGGGATTGTTGCCAACGTTCGCGCCGTTGGTCACGTAGGCGAAGACCACGTCCGCGCGCAATTGCCTGGTGCCCTTCGTCTCATTTGATTCGATGTTCTTGACGATATTTTTCGTGTCGGCGATCTCGTTGTTGAACTTGTGAAGCTTGAGGAGCGCGTCATCGTACTTCTGGCCGAGCAAGGAAACCTCGCCATTCATTCGATTGATCTGCTTCAGCAGAACGTTCGCCTTCGCTCGTGCATTGGACAGGTTCGATGCGCCAGCTGAGTGCGTCGTCAACGTCAACGATCCGGCGCAGACGACACTGACCGCGAAGAGAGAAAGGAGTCGACGAAACGATGAGCATTCCCTTGCGGGTCGATGCGGCAACAGCAGGCTGTGCTCGACGTCAGACACCGGACCAGGCTAGTTCGTTCACGCGAGTTGCCGCCAAAGATTTAACGAGCGTTATCGCAATGTTCCTGATCATCACGCGCATGTACGCAATGCGTGCGCGAGGATCGACAATCCCCGATCTGACGAAATCAACGTCGCGCCTAGGATTTCGCCATGTCGAAGCGATCAAAAAATCTTCCACGTCGTTCGTGTCTTTCAACGCCAGGCTCGTCCGATCGATTCCTCGCCAAAGCGCCGACCACGACCGCTGACTTTTCATTCCTCGATCTAGAGGACTCGGTCGCACCGAAAGAGAAAGTGGGGGCTCGCGAGAAGGTCGTGCGCGCAATTCGCGACCTCGAGTGGGATGAGCGGGTGCTCTGCGTTCGAATTAATGCGTGGGACACAAAATGGACGTACGGCGACGTGATCGACGTCGTTGGCAACGCGGGCGAACGACTCGACGAAGTCATGCTCCCGAAGGTTCGACGTGCCTCAGACGTCGTGGCGCTCGATCTACTGCTTAACCAAGTCGAAGCAAACGCCGGACTTCCGGCCGGTCACATCGGCATCGAGGCGCAGATCGAAACAGCCGAAGGCCTGATCAACGTGGAAGAAATCTGCGCGGCATCAGCGAGACTCGAATCAATCGTCTTTGGACCGGCCGACTTCGCTGCGTCGATCGGCATGCCCGTGACCACCATCGACGAGACGATCCACGACGCGCCTTCCAACCCCTTCAGTTACGTCTTTTCGAAGATCTTGATGGCCGGTCGCGCGAACGGGCTCTATGTCATTGACGGTCCGTTTCTCAAGGTCCGTGACCTCGACGCGTTGCGATTCGCGTCGTCGATCACCGCGTCGTACGGATTTGACGGCAAATGGGCGCTCACGCCCGACCAGGCGCTCGTGCTGAACGAGGTCTACTCCCCAAGTCAGGAGCTCTTCGACAAGTCCTTCGACATTCTCGATGCGTATCGCGTCGCGACCGAAGAGACGCTGACCGGAGCAGTGATGTTCGGCGACGAGATGATCGACGAAGCGTCGGCGAAGATTGCGAACTCCTTCGTGGCGCGCGGTACGCGCGCGGGAATGAAGCGCTCCTCGGAGAGTTAAGCCCGCGCGTCTTCGAGCAAGCGACGCGCGATGACCTTCAGACAGAGCGTCTCGTCCGCGCCCTCGAAGATCGAGAGCACTCTCGCATCAACGAAGTAGCGGCTCACCGCGTACTCTTCGGCGTACCCCATGCCGCCGTGAATCTGCATCGCTTCTCTCGTCACCCATTCGGCTGCCCGACAGACGTACGCCTTTGCCATCGACGCTTCCAGCGAACCGGCACCGCGGCCCATGAGGCGCGCGACCTCGAGCGCGAACTGCCGCGCACACTGGATGATCGCGGCCATCGTCGCGAGCTTGACGCGAGTGAGCTCGTAGTTGATGATCGCTTCGCCAAACACGACGCGAGTGCGCGCGTAGTCGAGCGCTGCGTCGTAGGCCGCCTGCATCACGCCGATGGCTCGAGCTGCCGTCTGCACTCGTCCGTTCTCAAATCCGGCCATCTGGAAGTAGAAGCCCTGTCCGAGACCCGCTTCACCACCGACGAGATTGGCGTCAGGTACGAACCAATTGTCGAAGCTGAGCTGGAAGGAGTGCATGCCGCGATACCCAATCGTGTCGATGGGTCGTCCCTCAAGCCGTCCGTTCGCGTTACTTCGACCTTCGCTCGCGGCGTCTTGGTGAAGGAGAAAGCCGAGACTCTCCGAGCGCGGCTTCTCGATAAGGAAGATGCTGAGCCCTCGGTGGGCGAGTGATCGATCGGGGTCGGTGCGCGCGAGGACGACGAGGACTTCGGCGCGAGCGGCGAACGTGCACCAGGTCTTTGCACCATTGATGAGCCAACCGCCATCGGTCCGGGTTGCACTCGTGGTGATGTTCGCAACGTCGGAGCCGTAGTCGGGTTCGGTGACGGCGATGGCGCAAAGGTTCTCGCCACTCGCGAGCAGCGGTAGCCAGCGCGCTCGTTGCTCGTCGGTGCCGCCCTTTAAGAGGGCGCGCGTCATGATCTCGGGTCGCGTGATGAGTGATCCGCCGATGCCGAGTGAGCCCCAGGAGAGCTCCTCGGTCGCGACGACCATCCCCACGTACTCCGATTCACCTCCCGTCGAGAAACCGCCGAACTCCTCGGGAATCGAGAGACCAAATCCGCCGAGCTCCGCCATTCCCGAAATGATCGACTCAGGGATGTCGCCGTTGGTGCGGTGCACCTCTTCGGCGTGGGGGCGCACCTGCTCGTCAGCGAAGCGGTGGAACATCGAGGCGACCATCTCGAAGTCGTCGCCGAGGTGGCGGGGGCCGGGGGATTCGGCGACGTTGGAAAGAAACGAGGGGTCGCGATACGTGGCGACGAAGTCGTGAAACGGTGAGAACCAGTCGTCGCTGAGTCCCCATGCGGACTCTCGACCGACGACCCGGCTCGCGAGATCACTCAACGCGAGTGCGAGAAATGCGGCAACGAGCCGAGCTTCCTCATCACCGCGAGTCGCGTAGTCGAGGCACGACCGCGCCCCTTCGAGCGCGCTCGCCGCATGGGCGAGGTCGTAAGCGAGGGCCTCATTGGCGTCGATGCCGCCGCGTTCGTCTAAGACGACGAGTGCTCTTTGGACGACGGCACGTCCTCGCTTGATGAGCGAGTCGGCCTGATCTACATCAAACGCGGGCGCGGACATAGAGAGAACCTAGTTCTGGAGGAGTCTCGTCGGCCTAGGCTGGGCCGCGTGAATATCTCCATGCTCCTCGCAGACTCGGCCCAAGTGGCCGACGGCAAACTCTTCATCCTGGGCGGCGGCTGGTCGGTCATCGGCCCCGAGCCAACCCCGAGCGCAGTCGCGATCAAGGTCGGCGTCGATTCGCACGAATTCAACGTGCCCCACCACTGGGAGCTGTTCTTGGAGGACGCCGACGGCCAGCCGGTGCGCTTCGACACTCCCGAAGGTTCACAAACCATCGAAGTTCGGGGCGATTTCTCTGCGTCAGCCCCGCCAGACACGCCCGATGGCACGCCGGTCGATGTGCCGATCGCGGTCAACTTCGGACCCATCCCCCTGAAGGAAGCCTCGCGCTACACCTGGCGCATGGTCATTGACGGCGAGACGCTGCCGGGAGGGCTTGTGTCCTTCACAACTCGCCCCGCCCGTCAGCCCGCCGAAGAAGAAGCGTAACGAGCTCACACGTGAGCACCTACGAGCGACCGTTCGGGCGGTACTTCGAGGATTTTAACGTGGGCGACGTGTTTCGGCACTGGCCGGGCAAGACCATCACCGAAGCGGACGATCACCTGTTCTGCATGATCACGATGAACCACCACCCGCTTCACACCGACGCATGGTTCGCCGAGCACGAAACAGTGCAAGGTAAGAACGTCGTCGTTGGCAACCTCGTGTACTCGCTGGTGCTCGGCATGAGCGTGCCGGACGTGTCAGGCTCGGCGATCGCCAACTTAGAAGTTGAGTCGCTGATTCATCGGCACCCGACGTTTCACGGCGACACGATCTACGCCGAGACTCGGGTGCTCGAAACGACGCCTTCTTCGTCCAAGCCGGACCGGGGGATCGTGACGGTCGAGTCGAAGGGTCTCAACCAAGATGGGGTTGAGGTCTGCTACTTCCGTCGAAAGGTCATGGTCTGGAAGCGTGAGTTCGCCCCCGCTCGTCAGCGCCCCTACAACGACGCCTGGCAGTAGCGACTACGCGGCGTTTCGTCGCGCGCTCCGTCGTGCCGCGCCCGCGCTCCGTCGGGATCTGCCCTGGATCAACGATCCGCGACCGTGGGCCGTTCTCGTCAGCGAAGTCATGTTGCAGCAGACCCAAACCTCTCGAGTGCTCGAACCCTGGCGTCGCTTCCTCGAGCTCTTTCCGACGCCGACTCACTGCGCTGACGCACCGCTCTCTTCGGTGCTCACCGCGTGGGCGGGACTCGGCTACCCGCGACGGGCGAAGTCGCTCCACGGCGCGGCACGCGTCATTCGCGACGAGTTCGCGGGCATCGTGCCGAGCGACGTCATACTGCTGCGCCAACTCCCTGGTGTCGGTGAATACACCGCTCACGCGGTCGCGTCGTTCGCCTTCGCTCGCCCGGTTGCGGTACTTGACACCAATGTCGGCAGGGTGCTCGCTCGCGCACTCGAGAATCGCACCTTGGGTCACAGCGAAGCACGGACGCTCGCGGCGGCGCTGCTACCTTCGGGCAACTCGGCCGCGTTCAACCAGGCCATGCTCGACCTCGGAGCGCAGTTCTGTCGCGCTGCACCACGATGCGACGTTTGTCCGTTACGTGCTCAGTGTGCGTGGCATCGTCACGGTGGGGAGGATCCCGCGCCCCAGAGCGCGGCCGTCTCTCGAGCCCAAACGATATTTGCTGGTTCTAATCGTCAGCTTCGTGGTCACGTCATTCGCGCGCTCACGGAGGCGCCGAGAACCGTGCGCCAGCTTGCGCGCGTCGTGAGCGACGTCGCGCCGAGTCGACGCCGCGAGGTGCTCGACAGCCTCGTTCGCGACGGCCTCATAACGCGCGACGGCGAGACATACTGTCTCGCGGCAGGCTGACACGACGGTGGTAGATCACTCGAAAGCTCTGGGCGATATGAAGCTGACCGGTAGGGTGATCGCGTGATTGCCTTCGACAGCGCGCACCGCAGAGAAGTGATGGGCCACTACGCGACGGGCATCGTCGTAGTGACGGCTCTTACCCCGGACGGTCCTGCAGGCTTTACCTGCCAGACGTTCGGCTCCCTCTCGATTGACTCGGCGCTGGTGTTCTTTGCTGCCACCTCGGCGTCGCCGTCGTGGCAGCGCGTCCGCGACGTTGGGGTCGTTGGCATCAACATCCTTCGTCACGATCAAGAGCCGGTCGCCCGGGCCTTCGCCCGCAGCGGGGCTGACAAGTTCACGGGCGTGCAATGGAAGAGCGCGCCCAACGGCTCGCCGTTCCTTGACGGCTGCCTCGCCTATCTCGAAGGCAATATTCGCGAGGTCGCGACGCACGGTGACCATGACATCATCGTCGCGGAGCTCGATTTTGCTGCGACCGAGCCGGGTGAGCCGCTCGTCTACTACCGAGGACAGTACCGACTGCTCGCCGAGTGACGCGGGCGTTCACTACGCTCAACATCGTGACCTGGGCACGCGAGGCAATGGACGCTGGGAAGAGCGGCCCGTGACGATAGCCCTCGAGGCCGCGGGCGGTTTCGTCGCCGCGCTGGTCATTGTGGGCGTGGTACTTCGGATGCGCAAGCTTCGTGAAGAGAGCGATCATGAGAGCGAGGCACTGGACGACCGTCGCCTCGTCGCACCGCCCCCGTCGCCCTACGAGCCATCGAAGGGGTTTCGCCTCATTAATGAAGCGGGAGAGCCGCTCGAACGCGGTCCGGTACAGCGACCGCGTCTGGATCCCGAGCGTCACTACGTCTTCAGCGACGCGGCCACGCATAACGACGACGCGCTGCCTACTCACCTTCGCCACAATGATGATTGGTTTCTTTCGCGGTCCGCGCACCGCTCGA
The DNA here is from genome assembly GCA_036489935.1 of Acidimicrobiales bacterium. Classification (GTDB taxonomy): domain Bacteria; phylum Actinomycetota; class Acidimicrobiia; order Acidimicrobiales; family RAAP-2; genus RAAP-2. The sequence continues at coordinate 3,078 of DASXEU010000133.1, read as the reverse complement.
CCACATACATCGTCATGCGCGCCGTGGGCATCGTCGTACTAATCGCCATCGTGATCGCCGTTGTCGCCACGTACTACGTGGACCGTTCGCACAATCCTCCAAAGGGCGCGTCGGGAACGACGACGACGACGGTGCCGCGAACAACGACGACCGTGCCGACCGCGTTGCGTCCGACGGCGACGAGTGGTGAGGATGCCGACTACTCAGTACCGACGTCGCGCTACCGCGTCACGGTGACCGGAGCGCGCGGGAAGTCCTGGACCGTCTACAACATGGGGCCTTCGAACACGCTCGAGTGGCAGGGCGCCGTCGATCAAGGACAGGACAAGTCGCTCATCATGATCGGCAATTCGCAAATCACGCTGGGCTCACCCTCGAGTGCCGCGGTCACGGTTGACGGGCATCGCGTCATCTTTCCGGCGCAGCTGCCCGCGACGCTCGTGCTGGTCTTTAACGCTACGACCGTAGGTTCAACGAATCCGGCGTGATCTCGTTGAGCACCCAGGCGAGGACCTGCGCTTCGTCGTGCCAGGCGTCGTAGCGACCCGAGGGGCCACCGTGACCGGCACCCATTTCGGTCTTCAGCACCGCACGGTTCTCGGGATTGGCGTCTCGTAACCGAAGCACCCATTTGGCTGGCTCCCAGAATCCCACGCGAGAATCGTTGAGTCCGCCGGAGGCGTAGAGGTGCGGGTAGGCAACGGCTGCGCCGTTGTCGCTCTCGCGCACGTTGTCGTACGGCGAGTAGCTCTTCATCGTGCGGTAGCTTGTCGCGCTCGCGTCGGGGTTTCCCCACTCCTCCCACTCACCGGCCGTCAGTGGCAGCGACTCATCGAGCATCGTGGTCACAACGTCAACGAATGGCACTTCCGCAACGATCGCGTGAAAGAGTTCAGGCGCGAGATTCATGACGGCACCCATTAAGAGTCCGCCCGCGGAGCCGCCGCGAGCGGCGAGCTGGTTGGGCGTCGTCCAGCCCTCGTCAATGAGGTACTGCGCGACCGCGACGAAGTCGCTGAAGGTTGTCGGCTTTTGGGCGAGGCGGCCCATTTCGTACCAGGAGCGTCCCATCTCTCCGCCACCACGAATGTGTGCGATCGCGAAGATGATGCCGCGATCGAGAAGCGACAGCCTCAGTGACGAGAACGTCGGATCGATGGAGATCTCATAGCTCCCGTACCCATAGAGCAGGAACGGGGCGGGAACCTTCGCTTGGAGCGTGCCGTCCTCGCGCACGTTCACGAGGTCGCGACGCGCAACAATCGAGACCGGTACCTGAACGTGATCGCTCGCTTCGACCCACAGTCGGCCTGTCACGTATTGCGACTCGTCGTAGCCGCCGAGGACCTGCTGCTGCTTTCGCACGATGACTTCGCCCGTGTCGACCACCACGTCGGCGACGAGTCGAGGCGTCGTGAGTGACGTCATCATGACGCGGACCTGGCTTGTTTCGAAGTTCGGATTCGCAGAGATGGCGACGGTATTTGGAAACGCGCCGCCTTCTACGAGATTCGAGCGCTCGATGAGGTCCTCGCCGAATGGGTCGTCGCCGTCGAGGAGGCGCACGAGACGTAGGGCGGCGCATCCGTTCTCGCGGACGCTGATGGCGAGAAACGATTGGAACGCGTCGAGTCCGTCCAGCCGGCTGCCCACTCGCTCGGGGATGATCTCGCGCCACTCGTCGCCCTCGACGCGTCGAGCGAGCAGACGAAAGTCTGTCGCGTCTTCGTTCGTCACCTTGAGCCACCAGCCACGGCCGCTTGCGTCGGTGTAGTGCTCGACGCCGTATTCAATGCCCTGGCGACGCTCTTCGAGGATGCGCAAGGTGCCGGTCGGGTCGTCGGCGCGCACGTACCGCACTTCGCTGGTCATCGAGGAGTTCATCATCACCACGATCATCTGATCGTCGCGGCTCCGTCCCACAGAGACGTTGTACTGCGGGTCGAGCTCCTCGAAGACGAGCACGTCACTCGACGCGATCGTGCCGAGTTCGTGGCGCCACACTTGCCACGGTCGCATGGCGTCGTCGACGCGCGTGTAGAAGAAATGTCGACTGTCGGTTGCCCATGCGAATCCGTAATAGACGTCATCGAGCTCGTCATCGACGGGGGGCTGAGCGCCGAGGGGGCGTACCGTCACGTGGTGTCGCTCGTCACCATCGAAGTCGGTGCCGACGGCAACCCACGACTCGTCGGGACTAAGGGCGAGGACGCCGACGGACAGGAAGTCGCTGTCGCCCGCCTCGAGGTTCTCGTCCAAGATGACCTGCTCGCCGGTGAGTGTCGTCAACGGGTCGATGTTAGGGGGAGTGAGGTCGTCGTTCTCGGTGGGCACGCGCGAACTGATGGGGTAGTTAAGACCCTCGCGCGTGCGCTCGAAGTACCACCAATTCCCCTTGCGCACTGGCACAGAGATGTCGGTCTCTTCGACGCGACTCTTGATCTCGACGAAGAGCTCCTCTTCGAGGGCTTTCAGCGGCGCGAGCTCACTCGCGAGGTAGTCGTTCTCCGCGCGCAGGTGGCTCAGGACTTCTTCGTTCGTTCGATCCATCAGCCAGTAGTACGGATCGACCCTCGTGTCGCCGTGACGAGTGATGGGAAAGGGGCGCTGCGAGGCGCGGGGAGGGTTCAACATGTGTCTACTTTGTCAGTTTTATAAGGTCAAGCTGGTTGTGATGGTTAGTACTATGTCTGTAGGGATTATCCCAAAGGAGCGCAATGGCGATTGACAACCTGGACTTCAGCCGTTACCAGTTGGGCTGGTCGGACGACCAACTGCCCGTCTTCAAGCCAAAGAAGGGCTTGAACGAAGAGATCGTGCGCGAGATGTCCGCCATGAAGAGCGAAGAGCCGTGGATGTTGAAGTTCCGCCTTGACGCCCTGAAGCGCTTCGAGAAGAAGCCCATGCTGCCCTGGTTCGCGACGCGCATGCCCGATCTTGACTTCAATGACATCTATTACTACATCAAGCCGACCGATCACCAGGTGAACAGCTGGGACGATCTGCCCGATGAGATCAAGAACACCTACGAGAAGCTCGGGATTCCTGAAGCCGAGCGCAAGTACCTCGCTGGCGTCA
>DASXEU010000144.1:0-7741 GCA_036489935.1 Acidimicrobiales bacterium | reverse complement strand
ATGCATCAACCACCTGGAAAAACACGACGCGGGTGAGCTGCGTGTTGACGGAGAACTTGTTGGATACGAAGCACGAGCGGGGAATCTCTACGAGTTGACCGACAAGAAAATCTGTGCCGAGCGCTCCCAGATTGGCATGGTCTTTCAACGGTTCAATCTCTTCCAGCACTTGAACGTTCTCGACAACGTGACCATTGGCCAGACCAAGGTTCGCGGCATCGATCCTGGCATTGCAAAAAGCAAGGCTCGCGAGCTTTTGGCGCGAGTTGGCCTGTCGGAGAAGGATAAGCACTATCCAAGCCAGTTATCGGGAGGCCAACAACAGCGTGTCGCAATCGCGAGAGCGCTGGCGATGGAGCCGAAACTGATGTTGTTCGATGAACCAACGTCTGCGCTGGACCCAGAGCTCGTGGGCGAAGTGCTCGACGTGATGAAGGACTTGGCCAAAAGCGGGATGACGATGATCGTGGTCACGCACGAGATGGGCTTCGCGCGCGAGGTGGCGAACACCGTGTACTTCCTCGACGGGGGCGTCATCGAAGAGTGGGGCACGCCCGTTGACGTGTTGGGTGCTCCGAAGTCGGATCGCTTGAAGGGCTTCCTCTCGAAGGTCCTATAACGCCCAGACGAAGTCGCGCGGAAACGCGTAGGTTTTCTCTTCGCGAATTCGACGAGTGCCCAGTGCCCTCGCCGCAACGGCTTCAGCGCCCGCGGCCGTTCCCGTTGAAGAAGAATATTTTGGTCCGACTGCCATCCGGTTTTCGCGGAGAGATCGACGAATATTGACTCGGCTTCTTTTCGAACATGAAGTGGTGGAATCGCTGCCGAACGCTCATGTGCGCAGAACTGAGTGCCTCGCCACCCTGATTAGCGGCGGGCTCGACGTCTTCGTCGTAATGACGGGCCGGTGAAGCTAGAAACTCAGTGATCGGATCCTGATCGGTGCCGTCACCTTCCTCGCCCATACTTGGACAGTACCTCGAGTGTTCCCGGCGGCTCCGGCACTCAGATTTCCCTTTAAAGCAGTTCGTTTGACGCTTCGGCGTGGTCTGTCCCGAGAGTGGTGCCCGACTCACCCCAACGCTTACAAAGTTCGTCGAAGAGTTCCTCTGCGATCTTCGCCGTTTGGTCGTCGAGCGCAGTTGCGTCAAGATCTGGCCGCAGTCGCTCGCCAACGCTATGCACGACGCTGCGAAGACTCGCGCCCTCGCGTTGCGCCGGAGTTTGAAAGCTATCGGGCTCGCGGCCACTCGCGCCCGATATCAACCCGGAGATATTTTCACGAAGTTGGGCGAGTTCGACGCCGAGGTCTTGAAGAATTTGGGCTCCCACGTCCTCGCCTTCTCGGACGAGTCCGAGAAGTATGTGTTCGGTCCCGATGTAGTTGTGGCCGAGTTGCAAAGCCTCGCGCAGCGACAGTTCCAGGACCTTCTTCGCTTGCGGGGTGAACGGTGGCGAACCCGGCACGGAGTCGGCGATGGCGTCGCGCATCTCGTTAAGCTTTTCTCGCACCGCATCGTAGGTAACGCCTGCTGAGCTGAGCACCTTTGCGGCGACCCCGTCAGCTTCAAGGATGAGGCCAAGCAGAATGTGCTCGGTACCCATGAACGCGTCGTTTAAGTCTCGGGCCTGCTCTTGGGCGTAGACGAGCACTCGGCGTGATCGATCGGTAAATCGTTCGAACATGGTTCAGCCTTCCACCAACTCGGCCCTTTGAAGAGGGTAGACCAGCGGCCTCTCGACTGACAGGGGCATTCTCCGCGCGTCGAACAACGCGAAGCGCAGCGAACTCCTGACTCAACTCGAAGCGGTTGGTTAAACCAACACCGACGCATGATCAGGGTCGCGCGATAGGTGAGGCCGTGCAGAACGTTCCCCGCAGACCTGACATACGGCACTCGTTTAACTCCCTTCAAGTACATAAATAAGTGGAGAGATATATAAGCAATCATGTATATTAGAAGGCGTGGTGGTTACGAATGCGACATTCGAGGCGTTGGCGGAGCCGGCGAGGCGTCGGCTGCTCGATGCCGTACGCGACACCGAACTCAGTGTTGGTGACCTCGTCAATATCGTCGGCCTCAGCCAACCCGGCGTATCGCGGCACCTGCGAATCTTGCGCGAAGCAGGGCTTGTCACGGTGAGAATGAACGCACAGCGTCGCCTCTATCGCGCGCAGTCCGATGCCCTTCACGAACTCGACGAGTGGCTCGCGCCGTATCGCCGGTATTGGAGCATTCGACTCGACGCACTCGCAGAGCATCTCGAAGACGCATCGAATACGACCGAGCAAGGAGATCAACTATGACCGCAGGCATGACGGCAGACGACGGCGAGATTGAGCGTATTGGCGACCAGGTGGTCCTTCGCTTTGAGCGCCAGTACTCGAACCCAATCGACGACGTCTGGGACGCTCTTACGAACCCGACGCGGATCGCCCAGTGGTGGCTTCCCTTCGATGCAGAGATCACCCTCGAACTCGTCGCCGGTGGCGCGTACGAGCTTCGCGGAAAGGGAGAGGGAATGCCAACCTTGTCTTGGAAAATTCTCCGCGTCGAAGCGCCGCACCTTTTGGAGCACACGCACGTTGAACCGGACGTCGTCATCAGGTGGGAGCTCGCCGAGCACGATGGAGGATGCACGCTCGTATTTACGCAGACGGTGCCGGATCGCGCACACTTCATTCAAAATAGCTTCGCGGTAGGGACGCACACCTCTCTGGATCGTCTTGGGTCGCTCCTGCAGGGAAAACCAATCGAGTGGGACTGGGACGCAATGGCGGCACACCAACGTCGATACGCTGCCGCAGGCCTCGCAACGTCTCCAGAAGAATGAATAGAACGACTTCGGGATATCGCTCCTTGCGCGAGATCTGATCTGCTCACGCCATTGGCTAGAGCCCTCGTCGCCTCACTTCGGACAAGTCAGTTCAGTGAGTGCGTGCGACGAGGCCGCCCCTGTGGCCAGGGAGGCAACTCCCGGTGAGACTCATTCCCCACAACCACACTCCCGCGGGAATGCCGAATAAAGGTTTCGAGAGCTTCCTGCCAGTTACGAAGGTCTTTACGACCGTGCACGCCGAATTGGGCGACCGGTAGGTGGCGGCTGCGTGAAGCCAGAACCGGTGTTCCGCGACGCTCCACTTCTTCCACACTGCGAGAGGCGCGTTCGTCGGCGGTTGGACTGGATAGGTCGTTGCACTTGGACTCTCCGTTGAGGATGGAGTCCCCGTCTGGAGCGACCTGGAAGCGGATCGAATAGCGCTTGTCGAACACAGTGCCGGAGCCGCCGTCTGAGTCATCGTGCAAAGACCAGCGATTAAATAGTTCGCCGAGCCGTCGATCGCCTGAGCGACCGCGCTACTCGGGCGATTCAGATCGCTGCCGATCTCGCTCAGGGACAGCCCTTCCAAGACCGATGGCGATGAACTCGCCCCGAGCGTGACGTAGTTATTGCCAACATCGATGAATGGAATGCTTCCTTGGGGGTTGTATTTGTTAAAGGCAACTCGCTGTGCAGCGGACATTCGCTGAAGGCGTTGAAAGCCTCCGGGTCCGCCGCGTGAGCGCTTGGAAGAAGTCAACTCAGTTGGATCAAACGTGAAGTACTTACTGGAATACGTTGTTCCGACAAAGCTCCAACTTGCAAGGTGGGGGTACACGTCACTCGACGAAGAGAAAATCGCGTTGTCGAGGTGAGTGAACGTACCAAATTTTGAGAGCGCGACCAGGAGCGCCCAGCGCTGAAACGCGCAGTAGGGGCAGTATTCGGCCCCCACGTACGACACGACGCCGTTAGTCGCGACCGTCGAGCGAGACGGCGTCACACGCGACGGAATCGCCACGGTGGGTGGCAGCCCCACGGCAGCAAGCGTGGAATTCGACACGTTCACCGCCGCTTCGTAGTACGACGCCAGCTGTGTCGACGGTAGTGGCGGAGTCGACGCTGAGTGCTCAGTCTGAACAGCGCCAAACGCCACCGCGAGCACGACCACCAACGCGCCGACTGTCTGCAACCAGTGCCGTACGTGTCGTTTGTGACTTCGCGACCGTAGGTCGTCGAGGCTCGCGCGCCGAGCCGGGGACTCATCAATGAGCATCTGAGAGAGTCGAGCTAGTTCAGTCATATGTCGGTTCCTACGATTCGTTGTTATCAGTGAGTAACTTGCCCAGGCGTTGGCGAGCATCGTGCAGCGTGCTTGATACCGTTCCTCGACTAATTCCAAGCGCAGCGGAGATCTCTCCCTCGCGAAGCTCGGCCACGTATCGAAGCATCACGACCTGGCGCTGACGAAGTGGCAACGATGCGACGAGCTCCCATATTTCGCCGGCCGGTGCGGGAAGGTCGGGCTTTGGGACAAGCTTTCGGAACAGTCGCTCCTCTGTCTTTCGACGGCGTGCGAGTCGGCTCGCGTGGTTCATAGCAACGCGGTAAACCCATCCTGAGGGAGATTCCATCGAGCTCACCCGAGGCCACCGTTCGAGCGCGCGAGAGCATGCCTCGTCCACCCCATCAACGGCGAGTTCGAGGTCGCCCGTCGTCAGCAGCAAGGTCGCGATCATCCGATCGTGTTCGCGGTCGTACCACGCATCGAAGGACTCCACGAACACCAACTCTCCCCTTTGAAGTACACCAACGAATTGTCCGCTGACAATGTTCATTACCGATACAAGTCACATACGGGCTGACTTGCTGGGTCCAAAGATCTGTAATCAGGATGCGCAATGTGAAGGACCGAGCAAGTTTCGCGTATCGGGGAGCCAATGGCGGCCGCTATTTGCCATTCAGCGAGTCACTGAAACGTCTCGACCATCGTCGGGGCGAGGGCGCTCCCGGCGATATCAAAGGAAGGACGGATCCAGTCATTTGTCCGCAAATTTCTCAATGAAAGGCTCGCGAGATTTTTCGCAGTGCCTCTGTTCGATCAGCGTGGAGCCCGCGTAGGCGTGAATCGTTCGTCAGCGGAAACCGAGGTTCTAACATATGAAACCTGGCTCCGCGGATGTCGCCGCCAGTGAATCCGATCAGAGCGAGATGACGAACCTAACTTCTAATAATCCCGGACGCGACGTTCAGAGGGTCGGAACCGCAGTGTTCCTCGGCGAGGACGTGGCGAAGATTCATGATCCGGTCTGGGGCGTGCTTGGGAATCTTGGCGACAGCCAGTGTTACCTGGGCGTCCAAGAGAAAGTGGCCGCGGTGCACGCCGCAATGTCCCAGCGCATCGCTCAGGACAAGCTTCCGGTGCGGCTGATCTCGCCCGCATTCACTCTGGGCGTGTCAGACGGCCAGCTCAACGGGACGCCGGAGATGCGGTTTTCCTTGATCGGTCGCGAACTTGTAAATGACGTCGCCGCCACGCACCTCGCCGCCAATGGCATTGCCGGACTCATTGGCGTCGTTGCGTGCGATAAGCCTCCGGTGGGGACGGTGGCGGCAATGCTTGAGCACAACGAGCCATCGGTGATCCTTTCTGACGGTTCAATAAGGCCCGGAACCGATCCCGTATCTGGAGAACGCATCGATCTCGTCACTGCCTTCCAAGCAGCGTCGGATCCGAACCCCGAGGTCCGCACGAACATTGCGCTCCACGCTTGCCCCGGGAAGGGCAGCTGTGGCGGCATGTTTACGTACAACACGATGCAGACGTTCATCGGTGTGTTGGGTCTAGAGCCACTTCACATGGTGTCGCCCGCATCGGATGATCCGCGTCGGATCTCGGAGTTCCCAAGCCAACTTGTTGATTGCATCGTTACGATGACCGCTTCGAATATCCGCCCACGCGACATCGTGACTCCCGCATCGCTCCGCAACGCGTTGACGGTTGCCGCTGCGATGGGAGGTTCGACCAACGTGATGCTGCACAGCGTTGAGATCGCGCGAGCCGCGGGAATCGATCTCTGGGGTGAGGTGCTCAGCCAGGCAGAGTTCAACGACCTTTCACGTCGGCTTCCCGTTCTCGTCAACATGAGGCCCTTCGGCGCGTATTCAATGCCGGACGTCGAGGCAAGCGGCGGAATTCCCGTCATCGTCAAGATTCTTCTTGAGGCCGGGTTCCTTGATGGCACATGCATGACGTGTACCGGAGAGACGCTCGCAGAGCAGATTGAGCGACTCGCTCCGCCATTGCCAGATCACGACGTGATCTTCTCTGTCGACAGACCCTTCAAGGAAACGGGCGGGCTGCGTCTCCTCGCGGGAAATCTTGCACCCGATGGCGGAGCCATTTTGAAACTCGCGGGCGTAGAAAGTGGCATCTCGGATGACGTCTTCACCGGCCGGGCGAGAGTGTTCGATAGCGAGCGACTGCTGACCGACGCGTTGGATCAGCGGCCGGAGCAGTTTGAAGACGGCGACATGGTGGTGATCCGGTACGAAGGACCGCGCGGCGCCCCCGGCATGCCTGAAATGCTGGAACCGACTTCGAAGATCACCACCCTGTGTCGAAAGAAGGGCATCACCATTGGGCTTATGACCGACGCTCGATTTTCAGGTGGCTCCGTTGGGCTCGTCGTGGGTCACGTCGCTCCGGAGGCATATCTGGGGGGTCCCATCGCGCTCATTGAGGATGGAGACACAATCACGATCAACATTTCGACTGATCAAATTGACTGCGCGCAACTGAACGACGATGCGACGTTCGCGAAGCGCGCTGGCGCATGGCAGGCTGCGGTGGATACAAATGGTGGAGTGCACCCGAACGCTCGCCCCGTTTTACACCGAGTGCTGAGGAGGATGCGTGCAACGGCGCTTCCCGCGCTCGGCGGCGGTGGGATGACAGACCACTAGACGGAAATACTCTCCCGAAACGCATCAACGCTTTCAAACTCAACAACCCACGACACTATCTGCCCTCGTTCGAGAGACATCGCATGTTTTCGTCTCCTTCGACGTGCCGCTGTACGTAAGACTTTTTAAAAGTGCGTCTTGACGCCGCCAACAAGGAGATCACTGTGAATGTCACCCGTCGAATCGTTGGTGCTCTTCTTTGCGCGGCATTCGCGATTGCTCCTTCGGTAGTGACGACCTCGGTCCCCGCCGGCGCCACGGAAACCTCCGATACTCTCGTCGCTCATTCCGGTGCGATCAATGCCGTGAATTGCCCGACGTCAACGTTCTGCGCCGCCGCCGACGATAACGGCTACGTGTTCACCGACACGAACGGTTCGTGGTCGGCGCCCTCTGCCTTGGAGTTTGGGATCCCGGTCACCGCATTGAGTTGCGCCTCATCTTCTTTTTGCATGACGGGAGATGAGTTCGGTAACTCGTACGTCTTCCGTGGGACCTCGTGGGACGTCGCCAACGCGCCCGACGGCAGTCAGATCACTGGCATCAGCTGCCCGACCTCGACGTTTTGCATGGCCGTGACGGAGAATGGCAACGCTCTCACGACGCAGGATGGCGGCAACACCTGGGCGACGACAGCGGTCCTGCCAGACGGGAATGCTCTGGTCGCGGTGTCCTGTCTTGCGTCTCCCTCGACCTTTTGCGTCGTCACCGACGACGCCGGCAACGCGGACGTCTACAACGGCACCGTGTGGATCACCTATAACGTGACGTCGGATCCACTTGTCTCTGTGTCTTGTCCGACCGCAGACTTCTGTGCTGCAGCCAACGACCAGGGGGACGTCTTCACCTACGACGGTTCCAACTGGACTGCTTCGCCACCCCTACTTGGAATTTCGGGGCCGGCTGTCATCACCTGCCCTACCGCCTCATTCTGCCTTGTCGGTGACGCCAA
>DASXEU010000129.1:0-36508 GCA_036489935.1 Acidimicrobiales bacterium | reverse complement strand
TGAAAGCAGCTTCTCCGGTTATTGCGAATCCGCTGAATCGTGGTCGAGCTGTTCCTCTCACGCTCGATCAATTTCGTTTTGCTTTTGCCAATGCTGTTAGCGAGGACGAGGCAAAAGATCTCTACGAGGGTTACGCGGTTCCCGGCTCGGGCGTACCTCTGTTTCAAGCTGCTTTTGCAAATATCAATCCCTGGACAGAAGCGAAAGTGAATTGGCGAAACCCGGATCGCGGACCGCTACTGATCATCGACGGCGAGAAGGACAACACACTGCCACTCAGCATGGCGAGAGCTGCATATAGACGCCAGAAAAAGAACGCTGGTATCACCGAGTTTGTCGCAATCCCGAACCGTGGTCATTCGTTAGTCATTGACTCTGGTTGGCGAGAAGTTGCCGACATCGCTCTCAGGTTTGTGCGACGGTTCGAGTCCTAGTCGCGCAGCCGCTGCTGTACTGGGAGCGTCGCTACTCTTGATCGTTTCTGGTGTCAGCGATGATCGACCCATCGCGAAGCCGGATGCGCCGCTGGGTATGTGCAGCAATGTCCTCGTCATGCGTTGCGATGATGATTGTGACGCGCGATCGTCGATGAAGATCGTGAAGGAGAGCCATGAGTTCTTTTGCGTTCGTCGAGTCGAGATTGAACTGTTGGAACACGAAACCGATCTCTGCGGAGCGAATTCCCGTCAGGATCCGATCGGATTCGTGTTCAAGCGAGCGACCTCCAAAGCGAAGCTGTCCCGTCGAGGGGGTGTCCAACGCTCCGAGAAGCTGCAACAACGTCGTCTTTCCCGATCCGCTCGGGCCCTCGAGGACCAACATTTGCTTCGAGCCCTCGCTTCGGGGGCACCCGGACGAAACACGCACTGCGAGGATCTCGCGTCGGGGAGGCGGCCCGACTTAAAGAGATAGCATTTTCGGCACTAGAGCGGAAATGAACGCTCCGACGTGACGCGTGAGGGAGACGGACGTGGACGAACGGAGGTTAAATGATTTTGCTCATGATCCGTCGTCGAACACGCTCGACGCGGGGCTGGGCTTCTATGCCGTGATCTTCACCGACATCGTGCGTTCGACGGACCATCGCGCCCGTCTCGGTGACGCGCGGGCGGATGCATCGCACTCCGACGTCGACTCTCTCACCCGACAGGTAATGGAGCATTACCGCGGCGTCGTCGTGAAGAGCCTCGGCGACGGCCTGCTCGCCGTCTTTCGTGCGCCGAGCGACGCGGTGGGTGCGGGCATCGAGGTGCAACGCCGATTAGCGCGTCGAAACCGCTCCGCGTCGGTTCCTGTCACTTTGCGCGTTGGGATTACCGTCGGCGAAGTCGACGTCGTGAATGGCGACGTGTACGGCTACCCGGTGAACGAGGCGGCGAGATTGTGCGCCGCAGCCGATCCGTCAGGAATTCTCGTCAGTGAACTTGCGGCGTCGCTCGCCAGGCGAGCCGAAGTGATCTTTGGTGATCCCCGTGAAGTCGAAGTGACCCAGTCGGCGCCGCCGACGCGAGCCCTTCCGGTTACGGTCTCGACAGGGGGATTGACGCTTGTGCCGCTCGCCGACGCGCTCAAGTTCTCGCAGCGCGACGGGGACTTTATTGGCCGAACCGCGGAGCTCGATGGCCTCCGTGAGCGGTGGGCACGGGCCAAGAGTGGGGACGTGCAGTTGGTCGTCGTGACGGGTGAGGCTGGCTTCGGCAAGACTTCGCTGCTCGGCGAATTGGCGCGAGAAGTGTCGAACGGTCTCGGTATCGTTCTCTACGGGCGCTGCGACGAGCGCGTGGCTGCGCCCTACCAGCCGTTCGTCGAGGCGTTCAATCACTTCTGCGAATACTGTCCCCCGGATGAGCTCGACGAGCTTCTTGGACCAACGGCGGGTGAGTTAGCGGATCTCGTGCCAGCGTTGGCTCGGCGGCTGCCGGCGACTCGCGCGACCGCGCTGCGCGACCCGGAGTACGAGCGCTGGCGCCGACATGAGGCCGTGAGCGCGACGCTTCGTTCGTTGAGCGAGTTTGAGCCGGTTCTCCTCATCATCGACGATCTTCACTGGGCGGGTACATCCACGATTGACCTCGTCGAGGGGATCCTTCGCGATCGCGCTCGTCAGCGGCTCATGGTGGCCGTGGCCCTGCGCCCGTGGGATCCCGCGACGCAACCTGAAGTCGCACAACTGCTCGCCGATCGCCACCGACTCATCGGCGATGTGCTCGACGTCGATTTGGCCGGACTCGACCGGGACGACGTTGGTCAGCTGGTCGCACGCTGGAAAGGTCACGACGCGTTCGACGGTTCGGCGACAGACGAACTGTGGACGATTACGGCTGGCAATCCCTTGTTCGTGGCCCAGATGCTGAGCGCCGCCGGTGACGGCGAGGTAGTTCCTGCGCGCCTGCCCACGGGCGTCGTCGAAGTGATCGATCGACAACTTGATCGCCTGATGCCGGGTACGAAAGCTCTGCTGCGCGTGGCGTCCCTCGTGGGCCTACGTTTTGAAGCACACGTTCTTGTTCGCGCTGCCGAGGCGTCGAGGCGTGAGATTCTTGATTCCCTCGACGAGGCCACGCTCGCCGGAGTCGTGCGAGCCCTCGAGGGCACACCGTCACGCTACGAGTTCACCCACGCGTTGGTCCGAGCAACGCTCGAGGACCAACTCGGCCGCGCGCGTCGGCGCGACGCGCACGCGAATATCGCCCTGGCACTCGAGCAGTCGCCGGGGCTGGAATCGAGCGAACGAGCGCGGCGCTTGGCGTTTCACTGGTTCGAGGCCGGTGAGTTTGGTGACCCCACCAAGGGAGTGGCTGCGGCCACCGAAGCAATCGAGTATGCGCTTAAGCACCTCGCGCTCAGTGACGCGTTCGAACTGTTGGAACAAGCTGAAGAGCTCGCGCGCTACTCGCACGACGATCACCCACGAGCGGAGCTCGCAGTGCTTCGCGCAGAGGCGACGGGTCTCGCCGCGCAACCTGAGGCGCGCAACGAACAGCTAGTCGCGGTGAAGGTCGCCCAAGCCGTCGGCGATTCGAACCTATTGAGCCGAGCGGCCCTCGCGCACTCGCGCGGCTACTTCGCGGCATGGGGTCGGCGAGACGAGGAGCGTACCAGCGCTCTCGAGGCAGCCCTGGCGCTCTGTGCGAGCGAGGATCACGCGACGCGCGCTCTGTTGATGTCGCGCCTAGCGAACGAGCTCACCTTCGGTGATCCCGAACGTCGCCGGTTTACGATGGCCGACGAGGCACTCTCGCTGGCCCGCGAGCACGATGACTCCGCAGTGCTCGCGAGTGTCCTCAACCATCGCCAGTACGTCTTTGGAGGGCCCGAACATCTCGAACTCAGACTTCGTGAGGGCCACGAGATGCACGACATTGCACTGGTCGCTGGAGATCGTCTCCTCGAAATGCACGCCTGTCGATTGATGTGCGCGGCCTTTACCGAGAACGCTGACGCTGAGGGGCTTGATCGCACGTTGGCTCGCCTCGTGCACCTCAACGAGGAGGTCAGTCTCGCTGGGTCGAAATGGGAACTGGCGTCGGTTCGTGCGAGTCGCGCCATCTTCCGAGGCGAATTGAAAGAGGCGTCGGCACTCGTGCGCGAAGCGTTCGCTCTGGGGAGCGCCGCGGGTCAGCCCGACGCTTTTATCTTTGCCGGTGCGCAACTCATGCACCTGAATTATCTACGCGGGCGACTGCCCGAAATCATCGACGCGTTCCTCGAGGCCGCACCGAGTGAAGTGAAGGAACATCTACGAGCGTGGGTGGCTCGGGAGCTCTATCTTGCCGGTCGAGTTGATCAAGCTCGTGAGTGGTGGGAAGAGACTCTTCGGGCGGGGCTCGACGCGCAGCTCACGGTCGGGGTCAATGCGGGACTCATTCTTGTGTCGTGGGCCCAGCTGGCCTCGGCTTTCGAGAGCGGCAGCGTGATCATTGACGACCTACGCCAACGACTCACCCCCGTCGCCCATCAACTCTTTCAACAGTTGGCACCGGAACAACCAGGGCATCACTACCTCGCGCTGCTCGCCGACGCCTCCGAAGACTACGACGCAAGCGACGGCCACTTTGGCGCCGCCCTTCAACTGCTCGAGCGTGCTCACGCGCCCGTGATGATGGCGATCAGCGAAGTGGCGTGGGCCCGGAGTCTGGAACGTCGTGGCGAGACGGCTCGCGTTCGTGAGCTCGTCGAACTCGCCCGCGGGCGCGCGGTTCGTGCGGGGGCCACCCAGGTCGAGCGTGAAGTGGATGAGATACTAGAGCGAGTGAAATGAAGCAGGAGCGTGTGCGATGAACAGGGGCACGTCGAAGGAGCACGTCGAAAGCGTTGTTGCAATCCCGGATCGTGTTTTACGCAACTACTGGGTCACGCAGACCTACGCCGACCTTTCGAAGGGTCTGCAGACTCTGCTCGCGCCCAACACCGCGAACTGGTGCACTTTTGCGACCTGGGCTTCGTGCAGTGTGGGCGCCAGTATGCGTGGGGAGGCGCTGCCACAGTGGCTTTACGAGCGAGTGCTACTCCCTGACGGTTTGATGGGTGCGGTTGCGCAGACGAAGCAGCATCACGGCTGGTCTGTCGTCGCTCAGCATGTCCACGACCTGACGCCAGAACACCTGCTCGACGTGATCCGAGAGCTTTTCGGCGAGATGTCCATCAACTTGTCAGACGGCAATACCGAAGTCTTCGCGGAGATCGCGCCGCCCGCAGCACAGATGCTCGCCGCGTACGACAGGGGCGAACCGGAGACCGACAGTTTGCGCGCGAGCGTGCTCGCGGCGTGCGACGGCGCCACGGAGTTCGGAGGCATCAATCATCTTCGCGCGGGTTATGCACTCTGGTGCGATGCGCTCGCGACGTCGGACCCGACGAGGCGCAGCCAATTGATCCTCGCCGGTTCGCTGCACCTCGGAGTCCACGAGCAGAACCATCTCCAAGCGGTGATCCTCGCCAGCATGGACATGGGGGTTAACCAAGCGGCCACCCGCCTGAAGCAGAAGCTCGCCACCAATATCGACCTCGCGAATGCGCTCGACGTGCTCGACGATGCGCTTCGACCCGCGGTGAGGGGGATTGGCGATCTCTGGGACGACATCATGACAGCGACGCTCGGTACGCTCACGAGCCCCGAGGGGACTATGCGACTCGATCACGACGTGCCGGCTCGCCCCAACGTGGCCTTCGTGCCCCCGGACGTGGCGCCGGTGATCGTCGCCGAGTTGGCGTTACTTCGCGAGCAGTTCGATCGCGCGCACGAAGCTGGTAAGGGCAGTTATGCGCTGGACTGGGCAAACTTCGGCGACCGGATGAACTTCATTGCCAATCTCTTCATCTCTCGTCACCACGAGCCGTTGATTTTCGAGGCGCCGATTAGTGAAGCAGAGCTGGTAGAACTCTGCGCCGATCGTGTTCCCGCGCCGACGAAGACGGCGGTCTGAATATGTCTGGTTCATCGGTGCCGTCAATTGGAGCGGAAATGTTCAGCACCGAATTTCTCGAAGGACTGCGTCGCGAAGGTGACGCGTCGGCCGATCGCGCCGTGAGCACGTTTTTTGCCTCCGTGGACGGATCTGAATCCCCGCTCCACGTACTGCTGGTTCGCTCGAATGAAGAGCTTGACGACGCTCAGGCTCCGGGGGTGGCACCCTTCGTACGCGAGCTCGAACCATGGCCGGGCTGGGTCGATCCGAGACTCGTCAAACGGGGTCAGGATCTCTTCGGCGACTGGGGCATGCAACTTGCGTCAGGTCTCTTCTTGGCGTCGCTGCCCATGTCCTACGCGTGTGCCAAGGGTGCCGAACCGCTGGTTCGTACCGCGCGCATGACGAAAAGTCCCAAGCGACGGATCCTCGAAACGGGCCAGATGATCATTGAGGCCATGTCGCCCGGTTCGCTCGTTCCTGGAGCCCGCGGCTACTCCGTCGTCCGTCGCGTGCGACTCATGCACGCGGCCGTCCGCCACACCTTGACCGATCCCGAGGCGATCGAAGCGATCGGCGGTACGCCGATCGCGCCCTGGGACGACTCGTGGGGGATTCCGATCAACCAAGAGGATCTCCTCGGTACACTTCTCGCGTTCAGCGTGGTCGGCATCAAGTCCCTAGCCCAAGTTGGGGTCACGTTGAGCGACATTGACGTGGAAGCATACGTACATACCTGGAACCTCGTTGGTCACCAGTTGGGTGTTCGCGACGACCTCTTGCCGCTAAATCACGCGGACGCTTCGGTCGTCGCGGAGCGCATCTTTTCGACTGAGAGCGCACCAAGCGAAGCCGGGCGCGAGCTCACCACCACCACGATTGCGGCCATGGAGGATCTCATTAAAGTCAGGATGCTCCGGGGACTTCCGGCGTCGGGAATCCGCTTCTTCCTCGGCGAGGACACGGCGGACCTACTGGGCGTGCCAGCGGCCAACTGGACGAGGGGAGTCTTCACGTTAATGCGTCATATCGACGCGCCGATTGACAAACTACTTTCGTGGCTGCCAGGAAAACATTCGTTGTCGGCGACTGTTGGTCGGCGCGTCGTGACCGCGCTTGAGGATGTCGAACGCGGTCATGGGCGACCGCAGTTCGAGATCACGGATGAACTTCGCCAGGCCTGGGGAATAAAGACCAATTAGCGCGCTACAGAATATCGGCTCGTGTACCGGAGGTTCAATCTTCCGCACCGAAACCTCTTCGCCGCACGAATCGAGAGGACCATGGTTTTGACCAGCGCTCGTCGCCATACTTGAGCTGGCGTAAACGATTACAGTCGCCAAAGATCATGGATCATCTCGAATCGGGGAATCATGACACGAACGATCTGCCCGCATGGCTGACGATTTCTAATGTCCGGTCGGTCGCGAGTGGTGATCTCCGTTTTTCGAGCGGCCTTCAAGAACCCAGAGCTCCGCAAGGTCGGATTCGCATATTTCCTATCTCAAGGAGCTGAAGCGGGTGTATGGATCACCTTGCTGATCTTCGCCTACGGGCACGGGGGATCGACCGCTGGCATGGTCATGATGTTGATAGAGCTCACCCCGGGAATATTGCTCGCACCCTTTGTCGGTGGTCTCGCCGATAGCAAGCGCCCATCTCGCATGCTGTTCATTGGATATGGCTCCCAGACAGTCACGTTTGCCGGTGTGGCTCTCGCGATGTCATTGCGCGCACCGGTGCCTCTCGTGTTTCTCTTGGCGCCGCTGACCACGATCACCATCATGATCACTCGACCAACCCAGGCTGCGCTCTTGCCAGCAATTGTTCGCACCCCCGAAGAGCTGACCGCGGCCAATGTGATGGGAGGGTGGTCTGATGGCGCGGCAAGTCTTGTTGGCCCGTTGATTGTGGGCCTCATGCTCGTATGGCGCGGCGCGTGGCTGGCGGCCCTCTCAATGGCCGGATTGACCTTCGTTGCCATGATTCTCATCGCGCGCGTGATTGGTCCCGCCTCGGCGGTCTCCTTCGAATCGACGGTTCCGGAGCGACAAGCGGCGTGGTCGAGTGACCACAGCGTTATCCGCCCGCTGTCCAACCAGCGAACAACGTGGGCGGCCGTGCGCGCGCGAACGTGGTCAAATATCGGATCGACACTGCGCCATCCGCAGCTAAGAGTGCTTCTTGTTGTCCAGACGTTCTATTTCATGCTCGTGGGATCGCTGGATCTGCTGTGCGTGATTTTGGCGCTGCACTATTTGCACATCGGCCGCGGAGGCGCGGGCTTCCTGAACGCTGCAATCGGTGGTGGTGCACTCATCGCAGGGTTTATTACGGCCTTTCTCGTGGGACGACGATACGTCGCCAACATCATCACCTTGACGCTCGCCCTCTCAGTTGTGTTCCTCGCCGTCATCGATTTGATCCACGGCGTGATCCCCGTGGTCGTTCTCCTCGGAGCAGTTGGAGTCTTCGGGACGGTGTTCAGCGTCTCGGCGCAAACCCTCTTCCTGCGCTCCGCGCCGTCAGATTCAATAGCCGGCTCGTTTGCGATTCTTGAGTCACTTCTTAACATCGGTCTCGGGTTGGGCGCCGCCTTGGTTCGCGTTGCCATGGCGATCGACGGTCTCACGTTGGCACTGTTTACTCCCGCCATCGTCGCTTTTGTTCTCATCGCGGCGGTAAGACACCAACTGCGCACTATCGACGATGCCGCGACGGTGCCGCAAGTTGAAGTTCAGCTCTTGCGAACGATACCTATCTTTGCCGGGCTCCCCGCTCCTTCGATTGAGGCGCTCGCACGTGGAGTCGAGCCGGTCAGGGCGACGAAGGGAATCGTTGTCATTACCGAAGGCGAAACCGGCGACTGCTATTACGCCGTGGCTGACGGTGAACTGCTCGTCACCCGTCGAGGTCAGCGTGTGCAGTCGTTGACTCGGGGTGGAGGCTTCGGCGAGTTGGCACTGATTCGTGATGTTCCACGGCAGGCGACCGTGACCGCGAAAACGGATGTGCTGATGTATCGGATCGACAAGGCGTCCTTCGTCGAGACCCTAACGCGTCACGCTGTTGCGGCATCAGCAGCACGCGAGATCATCACGAAGTACCCCGAAGACGAAGACGGAGGCTGACGTCGAGTTCGTTATCAGGATTTCAGGACGCGTTTTTGCTGAAGGTGCAGATGGAGACGGTCAGGGGAGCGCGAATGCCGTCCGGCAATTCTACGAATGAGCGTGCGTTGTCCTGGCTCTAAATGGACCGAGCCAGGAACATTTTTGTGACCTCCGGAAACTTCCGATGCTATCGTCACATCACCCGGGATCCCCCGGACAGGAACCTCGAATCGAAGTGCGGTCAATAACAAGGAGCACGGTCATGTTCAAGGTAATTGTGGTGGGAGCCGATGGCTCGCCCACTGCTCGCCGAGCTATCGAGGCCGCTGCTGAGTTAGCGGCCATGTCCGAGGGTACGTTGCACATTGTTTCGGCTTACGAGAGCAAGAACATCAGCGCCAGCGACTTGCCCGCAGAATTCAAACATGTGAACCCCGAAGGTGAAGTCCAAGCGTTGCTGCAGGAACTCTCTTTTGTCGCCAAGAACAAAGGTACGGAACCAGTGCTGCACTCCGTGACCGGTGCTCCGGCAGAAGCAATAATCTCGACCGCTGAGAGATTGAACGCGGATCTCATCGTCGTAGGTAACAAGGGCATGCGGGGTGCTCGGCGAGTACTCGGGAGTGTGCCGAATTCAGTTGCTCACGGCGCGAACTGTTCGGTTGCGATCATCGACACCACGGTGTAGACGCCGCCCTGCGTAGCACAGGGTTAACGCTGCGAACGGAGCAGACTCGGCACCACATTGTTGACGAGTCCGATGATGGTTAGGCCGAACAAGATACGAGATCAGGGCGACGCGCAGCGGCTCAGTGCCTGACCCACTTCATGAAAGTCATAGACAAAAGCGACATCGACCTCCTAGGATTCTGAGATGAGGGGGCATCATGCAATGTTGGTCATGCCGCGGCGAAACACCGGACAGTAAGCCGTTCTGCGCCAACTGTGGTGCCGCAATGGCCCGGCCGTGCTCCTCGTGCGGCGCTGAACTTATCGCCGGTAAGCCGTTTTGCGCGAGTTGTGGTTCGATGGTGTCGTCGGCTCCGGTGAGTTCGATCCCGTTGACACAAAACCCTCCCGGCACCCTCGATGACTCTTTGGTCGCTGTCGCCGAGCGAAGACTGTGTTCGGTGCTATTTGTGGACCTGGTGGGGTTCACCCCGCTCGCGGAGCGGAGCGATCCTGAGAGCGTCCGCGAGCTTTTAACGCAGTATTTTGATGGGGCTCAACGAGTCATCGAAAGTTACGGCGGTACCGTTGAGAAGTTCATTGGCGATGCAGTGATGGCGGTGTGGGGCGCACCGTCCGCCAATGAAGACGACGCGGAACGAGCTGTTCGCGCCGGGCTCGACGTTGTCGCGAGCGTGAACGACCTGGGTGAGAACACGGGCAACTCCGGACTTCGCGCCCGCGCTGGCGTGGTTACCGGCGAGGCCGCTGTCACCATCGGCAAAGTTTCAGAAGGCATGGTGCTGGGAGACACCGTTAATTCCGCGTCACGGGTGCAAAGCGTTGCTGAGCCGGGAACCGTCTTCGTAGACGAATCGACCTGGCGAGCGGCGTCGGGAGCGATTGCCTTTGAAGAGGTGGGCGCGCTTGAGCTGAAAGGCAAGGCCGTCTCGATTAGCGTCTGGCGCGCTTTGAGGGTGGTGGCCCAGCGAAAGGGACTTGGGCGCGCCGAACGACTTGAACCACCGTTTGTTGGTCGCGATGAAGAGATTCGACTGATCAAGGATCTGCTGCACGCGACCGCTCGAGAAAAGCGAGCGCGACTGGTGTCGGTGGCTGGGATGCCTGGCATCGGGAAGAGCCGCCTGGCCTGGGAGTTTCTCAAATACGTAGACGGGCTCGCCGAGACCGTCTATTGGCACGAAGGACGTTCTCGCGCATATGGCGAAGGCATAACGTTTGGCGCGTTGGGCGAAATGGTCAGAATGCGCGCAGGCATTCTTGAAGTCGAAGACGCCTCGTCCTCGCTCGCGAAATTACAGGAATGTCTCGCTGAATTTGTGAGTGATGATGAAGAGCAACAGTGGATCTTCCCCCATCTCGCGCATCTTCTGGGCCTCTCGGATGCTCCATCGAATAATCGCGACGAGATCTTTTCAGCCTGGCGCATGTTCTTTGAGCGAATCGCCGAACGGGGTGTGACCGTACTGATCTTTGAAGATCTGCAGTGGGCGGACGCGGGCCTCATTGACTTTGTCGAGTCGATTCTCGAATGGTCCAAAAGTTGTTCGATACTCGTCGTCACTCTCGCACGACCTGAGCTTATGGATCGGAGACCTTCGTGGGGAGCGGGACTGCGAAATTTCACGTCGCTGCACCTAGAACCCTTATCGGCGGCGTCGATGAACCAGCTACTTAATGGATTTGTCCACGGGCTGCCCAGCGAAGTATTGAATCGAGTATTGCAGCGCGCGGAGGGCGTGCCACTCTACGCCGTCGAAACGATTCGTATGCTGGTCGATCGCGGCGTCATAGTCCAAGTTGAGGACGGCTACGAGGTTCAGACCGAACTGGACACACTTGATATTCCCGAGTCGCTGCATGCGCTCATCGCTTCGAGGTTGGATTCGCTGTCGCCTCGCCAGCGTGCCGTCTTGCAGAACGCCGGTATCGTCGGGTCGACATTCTCCATTGAGAGCCTCCGAGTCGTGAGTGGAGAGTCTGCGCAGGAGCTAGAGAGTGAGCTGCGTGACCTCGTTCGCAAGGAGTATCTCTTCGTTGATAATGATCCCCGATCTCCGGAACGTGGTCAATTCGGATTTGTGCAGGGCGTTGTTCGCGAGGTGGCCGTCGGTACGTTGGCTCGACGAGACCGCCAGGCTAAGCACGCCGCGGTCGCGCGTTACGCCGAATCATTAGGCGAAGAGGAGTTGGCTGGTGTCATTGCGGCTCACTATATTGAGGCCTATCGGGCCAGTCCCAATGAATTAGGGAACGACGAACTGCTCCCTAAGGCGCTTGAGTGGCTCGATCGGGCCGGTCAACGCGCGCTGTCGCTCGGTTCTCCGGAACAGGCGGCCGTCATGTTTGACCAAGCCATTGAATTGGCGCCCGACGAAGGCGCACAAGCACCACTACTGGAGCGTGCGAGCAAGGCCGCGACGCATCGGCAACACTACGAGTCGGCCATTGAGTATCTGCAAAAGGCGATCGACATTTATCACGCACAAGGAGACCTCGTGTCGTGGGGACTATGCGTGTCCGAACTTTTCTTTCCACTCATGACCGTTGGGCGCGGCGACGAATCGATTGAACTGTGTGAACGGGCGTTTGAGCGTATCGGAGAAGACGAGAAAAGAGTTCGCGCCAAGCTGTCACTCTCCATCGCCACGGTGCTCGGTCACGGGACTGAGGTAGGGCGAGCCATTGAGTGGTGTGAGGTAGCGCTTCGACTTGCTGAAGGTCTTGACGATGACGCCCTCCTCGCTGAGGCGCTGGGTACTCGCTCGCTTGCGCTGTTCACGATGGGCCGACACCGTGAAGCGGTGATGTTGGCGCGGGGTATGGCGAGCATTGCCGACGACGCTGGGGCACTTACCGAACAAGCGCGCGCGAGGACCGTCCTGAGCCTTTACATGCTGCCTGACGATCCTCGCGGCATGGTTGACGTGGCAAACGAGGCCGTGGAACTAGCCCGAAGGGCTGGTGCACGAGGGCTCGAGATAACGAACATGTTGAACATCACCGAAACTTCGTTGTACCTAGGGTTGTGGGACGAGGCCTTCACGATGGCCGAAGAATTGCACCAGCGCGAGCTGGCCCAGTTCAATCGCGACTGGCTGGCTGGGCTCGAGGCGGTGTTTGCCGCGTTAGCTGGTGACGCCGCGCGAGCAGCTGAACTGTTGGCAATTGGTAGCGGGTCCGAAGATAGGACCCTCCTCGCATCGTTGACCACGAGACTCACCACCGTAGCGTTTGTGGCACTCGCCAACGGCGAACTTGAAGACGCTTTGCGAGAGGCGAACAGTGCCGTGGAGTTGGATCCGATGGGCATTAACTGTTCCGCCGCTCTAGGAATCGCCGCTCGTGCTGCGTTATGGATGGGCAATCTCGTCGAACTTCGCGGGGCCTTGGTGGCGATGCAAAGGATCCGCGGACGCGCTATGGCCGCGCAACGACGTACGACGGAAGCCGGTATCGCGGCACTCGAGGGGCGCATCACCGAATCGGCAGAAATCTATCTGGACGCCATCGAACGGTGGCGCTCCGTGGGGAGTGTTCTCGATCTCGCGCTCTGCGAGCTCGACCTTGCGCTCGTTCTGGGTAAGGATCACGAAGCGGCAACGGCCGCAAAAGAGGCGCGCGACATCTTCGCACAAATTGGCGCTCACGTTTTGGGCAAGCGGTTGGCAGAACTCACCGACCGGGGAGCGAGCTAACCGTCGGAGTTCATTTTGTGATGTAAGAGACACCTCGGACTCGTCGTCAGAGTTACTCAGAGCGTGAACGAAAGATCGCGAATGAGATTGCGTTGGGATTACCCATTCCGAATCATCACGTTCCAGGGGCGAATGCACACGGTGAAAAATCCGCCCGTGGAGTTGCCACGGTTTGATGGACATCTAAATTTTGGGGGAAGGCCCCAAAAGGAAGGAGCCCACCGTGGCCCGTCGAACGAATTTATATGTCTTTCTGATCTCGTGAATTCTTTAATTGCAAGGATTTTCGTCTATTGGATGTCGGGGGTGAGTATCGGCATGTCTTACGGTTGGATCAATTCGGATCGCGTTTGATTGATAGGTCAATTGCCTGAATGCAGTCTGTCGGATTAACTGGCGTTCCATGTGTAGACAGCCAGATCCACGCCGGACGCGTAGCTGAAGTTAACTGCCGTCCAGGCGCTCCCGATCGGGGTGTCGTAGTAGATGTCTCCGGAAACGCACTGTCCAGCGCCGATCGCTCCATAAATCCCAAAGGCGCCCGCAACTGTACTGTCGAATGTGACTGAATCGACCGATGCCTGGCTCCCGGTCGAAAGAACAAGCGGAAGCTCGAAGCTCATGAGTGAGCCATCATTGATTCCTGTCGGGCCGGCGCACGTAGTGACGCTGACCTCCTCCAACTGATCGCCCGCCGGGAGGTCCGTCAGACCATACTGGACTTGCAATGGATCGGGCCATGCGACACCTTCCGAAACGCTGTTGATGGTGACGGAAGCGACACCTTCGTCGTCCGGTGCCGGAAACGTGAAGGTGCATGGACCCGTGCACGAGGTGGGAGTAGCCGCTTCCGTGAACGTGGCGGCCCGACGTGAACTGCGGCGGCCGTGCCCCTCTGCGTAGACCCATAATGAGATCGTTTTGTCGACGGCAGTTGAATTTGCCGCCTCCGCGAACGTGGCGGACGCTTCGCCCTTCGCGCATGACTTGGTGACCTGGACAGCCCCGCCGAAGACGCAAGTCGTCGCGTTCCGCACCCTTACGGTAACGGTGATAGAGCCTCCGTTTCCGGGAAGTGCTTTTGGCGAACTCGTGAGCGAGGCGATCACTGGCGCCGCTGAAGTACCGGCAGATGCTTGCACCGCCATCCCAAGGGTGCAACAGAGGGCGAGGGATAGCGCAGCGAAGTACTTGTACATGAGGAGGAAGGTACCCCGCGGTATTACGAAGAAATCTGTAATCCGAATAGAGATTTCCTCATGGCGCATCCTGCCGGATTGGATAAGAGTTAGTTCGCGGTCATGCGGCGAAAGAGGTCTTGCGGAGTACGAGGGTGCCCCTTGGGTCGGTGGTTAGCGGCGTACGACTCGCGCGTGCCGCGCGGGACACCGATGAGGGCCGACGTCATCAATCTCCGAGTGGCTGATCTCCACTTGGGAAATTGATCGCCGTCACAAGCTAGGCCTTGTCATCGTTCTTTGATTCGTCTTGTCCGGTGGTGCCGGTTTGCGATGGGGCGGCAGAAACGCACTCAACCAATGGGCAAGCGGTAGCAACTTTCCAGATTGTGAAGCGTAAATCCAGCTTTCATCAAGATGCGGCCTGACGTAAGAGGTCGCCCTCGAGTCACCGCGATTGTCGCACCAGAATCGCTTGCCTGACGTAAGCGGGAGGAGAGCACGGCTTGATAACAGCCACGTGATCGAAATTCTGGCAACGTGACCGCACCATATAGCCTTCCCATTTCGCCGGCAATTTGGCAGTAGCCAGTCGAAGCCGGCAGTCCACCGACGTATGCCACGAACTGAAACTCGGTAGACGTTTCGAGATTACGGAGAGTCTCACTGAGACGGGCACCTATTGCCTGCTCGTCTGGCAACGATTTT
The DNA here is from genome assembly GCA_036489935.1 of Acidimicrobiales bacterium. Taxonomy (GTDB): domain Bacteria; phylum Actinomycetota; class Acidimicrobiia; order Acidimicrobiales; family RAAP-2; genus RAAP-2. The sequence goes on along the minus strand of DASXEU010000129.1, from coordinate 21,713 downwards.
CCCCAACCCTCAGTTTCGACGGCAATAGCATCTCGGAGGGAACGCTCGTCACGGACCGACTCGACGCTTATCTCTGTTGAGATTGAGCTCTTTGCGGCGTCGTCACCAAGCTCACGGGCCAAGATCTGGTAAGAGTCGCTCAAGACACCGCCACGAGCTCGTAAATACGCCTCGGTATCAAGGGGACGCGTTGCGCTCGATACCCACCAATGAATCTCATCGAGGCCCCAGCCCTCAATCTTGGACGCAACCTCGTCGAACACGGTGTCGAGCGGTCTCAACGTATCTGACCACACAACCTGAGCCGCGGGTAGCGTCGGTGAAAGAAACCGCTCCGGATATCGAAGAAGTCTGTATTCCGCTGTCCGAACGTCAATGAAATCATCTGGTAGAGCGGCTTCGTCAAGTGACGCGAGGGCTCCCAAAATCTCTTGAGTGCTCCATTTGCTCATTACGGCTTTCCTCTCGTCACTGCTGAACCTCATCTTGTTGGGGTTAGCTCCGCCGACAGGGGGCATCACCCATCGAGTTTACCGAAGGGACTTCAACGTTTCTCTGAGGCACGGATGCACTCATCGTGTACCACGTGATCTACGAGTTCAGACGTCAAATGAGAAGGCCGCAGATCGTTGGTGTCGGAGAGCCGACGCGACAAGTGATCCACCTTGCACTGGAGACTCGACTTGCAGAAGCTACCCATCCTTGGGAGTGACCCGAATTGGCATACCGGTTACGGGATTCCAAATTGGGTCTCAACTGCCTCGATCGGAAGGGACTGCTAATCCGAATCAATAACGAAACATCACTTCGACGTGGAGCCCAGCCAGCCCAGAAGTGGCTCCCTAACTGAACCAAAAGGCCAAACCAGGGGAAACTTCGGGGTCTCATTCGGCAGTGAATACTTGGAGTTCACACGAGTAATCCCCGCGAACACGAAGTCAGTGTAGGACTGAATTTCACCCACGAACGGAGAGGGTCCAGGTAACGGCGACGTCAACTTGGACTTCGGAGGCAGAGTGGTGAAAACATAACGATCCTCAATCAGATTCGAAGATGAGGGATCGAAGATCGTCTCTTCCGTCAAACCAGTCCGTCCTAGAGGTAAAGCAATCACCGATCCCCTCTGACCTGTGGTGATTGACGTCGCACGACCCATGAGTCGAACACCAGGAATCGTGGCAACGAACCTCAGAAGTGCAGCCCGTTGAGCGGACGAAGCCCCGTTCTGAAGAAATGCTAAGGCCGTGCCGAATTCCCACGATGGCAAACTCCCGTACCAAGATTCGGTGGGAAGGTAGGTCTGACTCTGGAAATAGGCCACCATCTCCGACGCCTTGGTGGGCAGTCCGGCAACGTCGTAGTACGGCGGCGTCGGTCCCGAGTCGCTCCCGCTTCCGAGAAGCGGAGACCCGTCGGTCACCCAGATCGCACGGTCAGCCGCCGACACGAACTCAGGTCTGCCGACGATCTCATACGTCTGATGATCCGGTGCAGTTGGCGAGGTCCACACCTGATAGAGCTCGCTTGAGTCGTACCAGAACGTCTTCGGCGACGGATGTCGGAATTCACCGAAGGTCGCTGACTCGATTGTCGCGACGTAGAGGTACTGGCCGGGACCGGGCACCAGCGGCCTTTCGGTTGCCGCCTTGGCCGCGACCGACTCGAGAAAAGTTGCCGCAGAGGCAGGAGTGACGCCGGTGTTCTTCGCACCCGGAACTGTAACCAGACCAACAATTACAAGCGCAACTACAAGCGCCAGCACACCACTCAACACCAATAGTCGCCGCCGCAAGCGCGGTCGGGCTCGCGGGGCACCGACTCCCGCCTGCTCGATAAGACGCACGGCGAAGATCTCTTCAGCGGACACTTGAGCAACACCGGTGTCGATGAACTCACGAATACGCTCATTCAACTCAGTCATTTTCAACTACCTCCAATGCGTTTCGAAGTGAATGCATTCCTCGCTCCAAGTGACTCTGCACTGTTGAAATGCCAACATCCAAGAGCTCGGCGACCTCGCGAAGTTTCCAATCAAATCCGTTGACCAGCACAACCGCGACGCGCTGGTGCTCCGTTAACGAGGCGAGCGCCGGAATCAGGCCAGGATCGAACCAAGGATCACTCGACTCACCTCGCTCGAATGTGATCGGCGTCTTCCGGTCCCTACTCCCACTCTGTCCAACTCGGAAAAGGTAGGCAACTTTGTTGTCGAGCTCCTTGGCGCGATCCCAGTGCTCCCACGCCCATCCCAGTGCCTCGGCGGTGGCATCACGGCCACGCTCGAAGCCATAAGCAGCAATGAGGGCCCGACGCAGGGGTGGCTCAACGTCACAGACGAATGCCTCGAACTCCCTGCGCAAGGCATCTTCCACTGGTCTCCTGACTATCCCTACCCATATAAACCCGCGAGCAACGGACTTTTACGACATCGACGTTGGCCAAACGGCATTTTGGCGCCAAGTCGGTGCTTTGCATGCAGCAAGTTGGCAAATTGTCGTGGTACTCGACTCGTTGGGCTGCGCGTTGGTGGAAGATCAGTGGTGTCGGAGATCCGACGCAACATCATCACTTTATGAAAGTATCCAGAAGTTTTCCCAGCGGATTTCGTGGTTGCTTGCATCTTTCGTCGGGAGACCCCAGGTACCTCTACTCAATCTTCATAGAGCCAATCATCCCCGCCAGTAGTCGTTGAACTTTTCCCACTCCCGGTTCGCGGAAGAATGCCACGAGTTCGTAGTAGTTGTAGCGTACGCCGGCGGCGATGAAGATTGATATCTCGTCAGTCGCATGCAGCGATCCAGCAGAATTGCGCGTGACGGACTCTCGAGCCGCGTGGTGATCCACCTCTAGGCGATGCCCTGCTTGACTTGCGATCTTCCACCCAGGCATGCCCCCAAGAATCAACATGACGAGCACGCCTCCATGCTTTAGTGTTTTGACCGGAAAGCCGCATCGAGAAATTGTTGCTGTCCCTGGATGTGCGGTCGAGCACGGATTGTGCATCGGCTGATTCGATAGAAAAGCGAGAACCGTCGTCATCGTTGATCCGGTGGCATAGTTGCTCAAAGTCCAGCAGCTGGGATAGCGAGTGCTTATACGCCCCGACTCCACGAACTTCGTATCGAGGCATTTGCGACGCTCCGCAGCGTGGTGTCCAGTGGTCGAAAAGGGATGGTCGACACGAGTTACCGCAGTTACTGGAAGCGGACTCGCAACGAAGAGGACAAGAAAGATTGTGGAGATGCAAAATGCCCGAGATGCACGGACAAGATGTCGACGCACATTTCGCTGAGCTATGCCTTGACTCGCCACCCCTCGAATCCTCCCATCATCAGAACATAGGTGCCTGGTCAAAATCCCACTCGTCTCTATTGCGGAGGCGGCCCGCTCGTGAGGACGACTTCGTTGATGCCGTCCTCAGATACTCCCGCCGGAATGCCCAAGGCAACACATGTCAAACTCGTGTTGCAGTCGATTCCGTCAATACCCTTCAGCGGCTTCGATTCAGCACCGATTGCCGAAGGTAGCGGCACTTCAGTCCACGATTGACCTCCATCGGCAGAAAAGTACACCACGCTTTGAGAGTCAGGCGCACTTGTCTGCCCAGTGAGCCAGCAACCATTGTCAGTGGGGCAACTCACCGTTCCCCAAGCAACAGCCATTGAAAGTCCTGTAGGCGAATCGTTGATCCAACTTGCCCCTCCATCGGAAGTTTCGAGCAATTGACTGGTGAGTCCTCCGGCTGAAGTGTCAGCGACTGTCCAACAGTGCTGAGCATCAGGACACCAAATCGGTCCACTCGTGGCCCACGTGGTTCCTCCATCGACCGTTCGCCACACAATCGAAGGGGAGCTCTTAGTCAATGACTCGACGGCGGATGTCACACAAAACTGAATCGTCGGACAGTTCATTGAAGCGGGACTCGGTGAGTCAACGGAAACGCCGAGCGATCCTGGAGTCGCTTGATCGGGAAGTACGGTGCTGGACCAACTCAATCCGCCGTCGTCGGCCTTCATGAACACGTTGTACTGGGCGGCATTCAGGTTGGGACCACCGAGGCTGGCCGAAAGCATGACATCGCAGGAAACACTTGACTCGCAGACGAGCGAACTGAAAATTGGACTATACAAAAGGGCGTATCGAGTTACCTGAGGAGTTGGAAGTGTTTCAACCGTCCAATTCGCATCTTCGTTTGACGTACTCACGAGCACGTCGTTCACAATGGCTTGCCATTATCGTTCATGTGGTGGGGTCCGCGCGACGCGCCTAACAATTAGAGCGGCACGAGTTCGCAAGACTCGACCAACCTCGGCACAGTTTGTGGAATGGGGTGAAGAGTGTTCAACCTACCTAGCTCATGATGACGTTGACCGAATCCATCCAACTCGTCGGTCGTTATGACGGTTGGATGGATTCGGCTACGTCTCGATCAGGAGTTACCTGGGGTGGCTGGGGTAGATCCTTCTCCCTGCGCGATTTGCACCGGGCCATATCTGACCGAGCCGACTGATGTCGTCGTGCCGTTCTGAGTGACAAGCTCTGAGCACGAAACCAGCGCGCCGCTCGTCGGATTCAGTACCACTTCGAAGGTCTCATTGGAGGATTGGGGTACCTCAATTGCGGTGTCCGTTGCGCCGTCTGAGATAACGGGTCCGACCAATTGTGCGCCAGGAAGATTTGCGAGCACCTGATATAAGACAGAGCCCAGCTTTGCGGACGCGTCTGGGAGTTGAATGAGTTGCTCGAGAACGTCTAACTGTTCGTTCGGAGTGCAGCCGAGTGACGTGCTGGGCGCGCCGGTCCGATTCGGACAGACCTGCGGTGTGGCGCTCAGCGAGCCGTCCGTGTTGATCTCGCCGTTCGCGAGAAGTGCAGAGAGTCCGGCTGCGTTCGAAGGCAGGTTGTTGACGCTCGTTGTCGATTTCAAGAGCGTCGTGTCTGAAGCGAACGCGAGAGAGAGACCGAACCCGCCATATCCGCTCATTGACGACGTATAGCCACCAAACGCGCCGCCGTTGTTGGCATTCGCTGGATTGCCGGCGAGATCATTGGAAGAATTCGCCAAGGCACAAGGGATGAACGGTTCGCCGAGGGCGACCCAGCGAGCTTCGTCTTTGGGCGTGGCGAAGTGACTGCCACCGACGTCGACCTGGGACGGTGTCATCATCACTTCGCCGATTCCCGAGGCGGTAGTCCAACTTTTCATTGTCCCGTCTGAGACGTAGGTGAGCGGCGCTTCACCCGAGGGCATGTTTGGACTGGATATCGCGCAGGTGAGCGACACTTGTGACTCTTGGTAGTAGTACTGGCCAGCGACCAACGGTGGCAGTATCGCGGCGCTCGCATCGGCGGTGGCGGCCGCTTTCAGCGCGGCTGCGACTGCGCTGGTCGGAGTGCCGACCAGCGCAACGATGAGTACGGCGGCCGCGGTCACGGTAGCGCCCGTCGCACCAACGATCTCGTAGCGATGAGTGCGCCGTGGCTTCACGTCCTCAAGCGAGTGCGATACGGACTGCCACACCTCGCTCTCGTGAGCCCGAATGGCCTCATCGGTGTCACTTGAGGCCGGGTCGATCGAGCGCAGTACGTTTTCTATGTAGTCGGCGGTCATGACTCCTCTTTCATGTGATTCGGCTTGGTGATGGAGCCGACGCGAGAGATTGCTCCCCGTAGTCGGTCGATCGCTCGATGTACACGGACGTTGAGTGCATTCACGGAACACCCGAGCACTTCGGCAACTTCGTTGCGCGAAAGGTCCTCCCAGAAGACCAGGCGTAGCACCTCTTGGTCATCTTCCGAGAGCTGGGCATACGCCGATGAGACGTCAATGACGTCATGGAGCGGGAATGTATCGGTCGAGCTTACGTCCCAGAGAGCGACCAACTCTGGTTCCCGACCAAGTCGGCGGCGCTCGTTTGAGACTTCGAAACTCGCGATGCGATAGAGCCAGGGCAGCGTCGGATTACCGACTTCGGAGAATTTCTTCCAAGCAACAACAAACGCCGCCGCAACTATCTCCTCGCGCGAAGCGGGAGGAAGACGACGAGTGACGTAGCGAGATAACGCTACGAAATGAAGGCGATAAAAATCTTCGAATCGACGACGAAGATCTTCGTCGTGATGATTACGTCGAGAGCGGCTTCGTTTCATAGTTTCATCCTGTATACGTGCGCCCCCATCTCGCTTATTACAACAACTCCTCACTCTCCACGATCGCTCTCGGACGACTTCGAAACTGCGCAACGACGTGCCGATTGAATGACTTGAACGGATTGGCTCTGGAATCGGCACATGAAGCGTTTCATGACCGAAATCTGGAATCGGGTTACAGACGACACGCGTCCGCCAACCACAACGACCCGCGGCTATCGCCCCGGAAGATTTCGCGACGAACTCGCTCGGAACTCAACGGCGACGCGAAAAGCTGTCCAGCGGGCTCGGAGGTTCGGCGGTGAAAGTCAGCCGAAATGGACGACGACGAGCCGGTCTCTTGGCAGCGGTGGTGGAGACTCCGTCCTGGCGACCGCGACCTCAGAAGCGCATCGCAAGAGGAAGAGGATTGGAAGAAGCAATGGGATCGCGCAGCCATCGCAGCCACGCGTCGAGTATTCAAGAACGTGGTTGCGAACTCGCTAGGAGCTTTAACGCGCCGGCGCTAGTCGGATTTCTTACAAACCGAATCCCCGATTGACTTCTGCCATTCGGGAGCGCTCGTGCCGAAGTTGGGCATCTGCACGGTGATCATGTGCCACACTCCTCCGCTCCATGAGGCTTCCAATCTGAGCGGCCAATCGCCACCCGGAACGGTGGCGCAGTCGCTCACGTGGTAACGGATCGTGATGCTGATGGATTTGTGAGGAGCAATGACTCTTTTCGTTCTCCATGTCGACGGAATGAGAAGTTGCAACCCCGGTCCGCTGCGTCCGATTTCGCGGACGAGTACTTCGTGCGATGACCCGGTTTCGATTGTGAACGTATAGCTCACGTTTCGATGCACGGTATCGGCGTAGATACCGAAATCTCCTCCGGTCGACAGGAAGTAAGTTTCACCGTTCGGAGCGCCGGACGCGAGTGCCGGGGCAGAGGTGACTAGGGCCAACACGCTTGGCAGCAGCAGCAGCAGCAACGTACGAACCGTCCGCTTCATGAGAACTTGCTACCACGGTCGAGCGTCGCGTTATTGAGAATGGGGATGCGGAATCGGTCGGGTCAGACGCGGTAAATCGCAACGCAGTATTCCGGTCCTCCCTAGGTGCGCGGTGACGATGAGCGCCCTCACTTCCGAGCAGAGAAAGTGCCGCCACGGGTGCATAATGCGTCCATGGCGACAAACGAACATGGCTGGATCCGCTATTCAGGTGGTGGCGAAAACTCGCAACTTTCTGACGAACAACGACAAAAGTTCAATGAGAGCATCCATGAACGGCAAGAGCAGCAAGGTGGATTGCTCGGGATCGTTGAGGTGAGCGTCTACGAGCACGGCTGCCATCCGCAGGTGAGCTTTCCACACGGCGTAGAGACTGAGGCTTCCGCCATCTCGGAAATGGTGGCCCGAGCTTCGGCCGAATTGGCTAACTGGAATTCCAATATTGATTGATCGCGAACGATGACGGCCAATGGTCGCCTCACAAGAGTAGTGAGGCGCCTAACTTCGCCCTCGGACTATGCGCCAGTATTCGGATTGGCATCCAATAATCCCTCAACGCCTTGTGCGAGTTCCGCGGGAGTGATCGCTCCGAAGTGGACGTGTTGGATCACCCCCTTCGCCGAACAAACTCAGTATCTTGGAAATAATTGATCTTGAAGTCGTCTGCGATCACGGAGTCACTCGGGTTAAAACCGACGGGAAAACTCACGTGATCTTTGTTGATAAAACTCAGCGCGTTCGATTCGTGGGTGTCGCCATCTAGTCCGATGAAGGAAACGCGACCTTTGCCCAGATGATGAGAGCTGAGATATCTTGCGATCTTCGGAATTTCGACCCGCCAGGGTGGGTACCAACTGGCAAAGAAGAAAACTACGGCGGGCTTGTTATGGAGCCACGGCTCCTCAACGACTCCGCCTCTGACGGCACTTAGCGAATTCTGGGACTTTGACCCCGGTGTAACCAGCCTGAATTTGATTGTCTGCAGACGTGACCTTTCCGCCCGTCAAGGCGAATACGACGGCAACAGCCCCCAGCGAGAGAATGATCCCTAACCCAATGCGAAAGCTCTTCTTTGACATGAACTTCGACAAACGGCTAGCGTTGCCTTCCTTTTCCATCAGTTGCGAAACCGCCGCCTTCGTAACGTCATACCTACGCGAGTGGCATGACGAATTCGTGGCACATAAACGTTATTTCGCCGCCGAAAGGGAAGTCCGCCAACCGACGCCTATGACGCCCCGTGAACGACTGAGATGCTCCCGTAAGTGATCACGTCTGACATGGGAACAACTTTTCCAGTTTCAACGTCCATCTGATTTAGAAACGTGACCGTGCATTGCAGAAGCGTCCCGGTCGTCGGATCGATCACCACGCTCAGTGTTTCGTTCGCGCCTAGTGGCAAAGTCACGACGGAGCCTTCTACCCCGTTAACGGTGGTGGTTCCCGCCAACGCAGCCTGGGGCGTTTGTGCCAAGAGCGTGTAGAGAGTCGAACCCAGTTTCGCTGACGCGTCGGGAAGTTGCAGCAGCGCCACAATCAGTTGCGTTTCTTGGGTGGGCGAACATCCCGTCGGAGAACCGGGAGGAGCGACTGGCTGCGTTGGCTGGACCGCCGCTCCCGGCGCGTTCATAACCCAAGGACACACCTGCGGCGTTGACGACGTCGTCCCGTTTTGGTTGATCTCCCCGGACGCCAGCATTTGGCCGAGGGTGGACGCATTCGCGGGAAGCTGGTTAATAGCCTCGCCAGCATCGGACTGCTGGGATGAGTTCGCTTGAAAGGCGAATCCGAATCCGCCGTAATACGAAAAGCCCCCCGGCTTTCCGGTGGACGATCCATCTGGATTGCAAGCGTTTTCTGGTTCGCCTTCAGCCACCCACTGTGCCTTGTCTGCCGGCGTCGCAAAATTGCTTCCTCCGACGCCGGTCGGGTTAACAGCGACATCGACCACGCCACCGACGTCGCTAGTCCAGGTGTTTCGGTTACCAGTAGCGATATAGAGGAAGCTCGGCGGGATCGGATCAGAAGGCGTGCTCGGTCCGTTGAAGCTACAGAACATCTGGACGCTTGAGGACTCGTAGTAGTAGTCACCAGGCCCCAACACCGGCAGGTTCGCCGACGACGCGTCGAGAGCAGCGGCTTTGTGGAGGAGAGTCGCCGCGGCGCTCGAAGTCGTCATCGCCGGCAACAATCCACCGGTGAGGCCTCCGGCGAGTGCAACTACGAAAGCGCTGCTACCCACAAGTTGCCACCGACGGCGATGCTTCGACCGTTGGGTTGAGCGTTCGAGGACTGTTGACCAAATTGCGTCCTCGCGTGTGGAAGCTACGTCGACCTCAACCGTCTTCGTGTTGTCGAGCAGACTCCGCAGTGTTTCGTTCTCATCTTTTGCGGTCATGGTGCCTCCTTGATGTCTTCAGTCATGGTTTCGATATCGACCGGCGTCCACGAGACTCGGTGCATGGTGTCGATCAAACGAGTTCGAGCTCGGTGGAGTCGGACATTGAGTGCGCCGGTCGTACATCCGAGGACCATTGCTGCATCTTCGCGACTCAACTCCTCTACGAACAACAGCCGCAGCAATTCAACATCGCTGGTCGAAAGCTGACGGAATGAGACACCAAGATCGTTGTCGTCTAGTGACGGCTGAACCGACACGATGTCCCAGTCCCGTACGGAATCCATGTTGGGTCGACGAGCCAAGCGCCGTCGCTCATGAGCCACTTCAAAACTTGCGATGCGATACAACCACGGGAGAGACGGATTAACGCAGGAATGGAACTTTCTCCACGCAACGACGAAGACCGAAGCAACGACGTCGTCATGGGAGTCAAGAGGTAGCCGTCGCAGAACGTAACGCGAAACAGACTGATAATTCGTTCGATAGAAGAACTCGAACGCGGCAAGGTCTTTGCGTGCGTGGTCTGGGTTTCGACGAGGTTCTCTAGACATGGTTTCAATCTCTTTACTCCCCAGAAGTCGCTGGCATTACACATTCATGATCGTCTGTCTATGGATTCGCATTTCGGTTACGGATTCGTCCCCGAATTTGATTGACACAGAGATCGGCGAGCGCGCAGGTGTTTCGAATCAAGGCAACCATGACAAGATGAAGCCATGAAGCGGACAATCACCATATGGTCGATTGTCGTGCTCGTCGTCATCGTGGCGTTCTCGGTATTTCTGGGTTCGCGCCAGCCCGTCGCGCCTGCGACCAGTGCACCGAGTCCTCTGTTAGGTAAAGCAGCTCCAGCAGTGCGCGGAGAAAAGCTTGGTGGTGGCAGACTGTCGCTGCAAAGCGACCGCGGTCATATTGTCGTGCTCAATTTCTGGGCTTCCTGGTGCGGTTACTGTCGAACAGAGGCTCCCAACTTGTCGACATTTGCGTGGCATCAACGTCACAACGACGTCGACGTTGTCGGCGTCGTGTTCAACGACTCGGTGTCAGCGGCGATGAGTTTTTCGCGGCATTTTGGGTCTCTCTATCCTTCGATTATCGATCCCAACGGAGAGATTGCCAACGAATATGGCGTCTTCTCATCTCCGACGACTTTCGTTATCAACGCCAGTGGTCGAATCGCCGCAACGCTGCTTGGTCCCGTGATCGTAGGGCAACTAGACGAAGTGATCCAAAGGATTCGCAACTGATTAGCAACACGCTCGCCATGGAGGGCCTTCGTTCCCTACGAAGCTGCCGTCTTCAAGCCAAGGTGATGACAAACCCTCACGCCATTATCCACAGCGCTGATCATGGCATCATTGTTCCCTGCAAGAGCGGCTTTGTCGTAGGCGCGAACGACTGATTCGAAGGACTTGTTACCCGTCTTCATAAGAGCGGACAATGTCGACTTTGGTAGACCTATTGCCGTGTGACCATTGGCCGGGACACTCTTTATGAGCTTGCAAGCCACGACTTCGGGTTGGACGCGGCTCTTCGGCGTTGATTGCCCCCAGGCGAGAGAGCTGCTTGCAGTCACCAAGATTCCGCAGGCTATGGCGCATATAACTGCGCGATGGAGTCGATTCTGGAGAAAATACGTCATTGCGGCGCCCTGCCCTTCGTATTCCACTTCTGATCTAGAAGTGGTTACCGATTGTCGCCGTTATCGGGAACGTGCGCTAAGGATCATGAGGAGTGGCTATCACGTCGTAAGCATGGAAGACCAAGAACGTGTCTCCGGATTTGACCCGCGAATAATTGTCCCGAAGTGGAGGGCGCCAAGTGGGACGGCGAATTTTTCGTCGATTTATTTGATTGGCATGAAACGAACCGTTCTTTCCCTCGTCGCGGCCATTGCGCTGTGCGTCTCATCCCTCGTCATTGCCGCTCCGGCAATGGCGTCTGGAGCGCCAGCTAAACACCCCGCCGTACGCCGCGTGGGGTAACGACACTGTCGGCAATTGCCCATTCGCGGCTATCGCCAACCTTGTGAGAATGCACTGGCCGAAGGCGCCAATCACAACCAATGAGGTCATTCGCGACTGGCGCACGTACGACACGACCATCGGTCCGCTGGCCTTCATGTTTGAGCACGGACTCGGTGGCCACAAGATCGAGTCGTTCGCGCCGGTGACGACGCGCGCGCAGTTCATCAAGGCGGCCAACTCGGGCGGAGTGATGGCGCTCATCCTCGGAGGTATTCACGCTGTCGCGGTAGTTGGTGCCAACTCCAAGGGAGTCACCTTCGTGACGTGGGGGACTGAGTTGCACGTCAACTGGGCTAGCTGGAATGGCCTCGATCCAACCATGGCTGATTCGGTTACTTGGGCACCCGCAAACTCTTCGACGGCGACGGTGATGTTCTTCCCGGACTGCGGAAGCCTTACAACCGTCGTGCAGACGGAACCAACCGGATCAACTGAGCTGCTTGCCGCTCCGGTGATCCAAGACGGCGGAGTTCAACTGCTCGGATGGATGACGACGTTCGCAAGCTCGCCAACGCTCTTTCAGCCCGGCGAGGCGTACACGTTCAGCCACAACGTAGTGATGTGGGCCGACTGGCCGCTGCAAGATGCGCCTGCCGGGACAGTTCGCTCAGACTAAGTCCGACGACTTATTTTCAGCGATGGGTTTCTGTGGACCGAAGGCGGGGGCCGTAACGACCCCGATATGCCGCTAGCTCGGTGCGGGCACCTGCGCTGGACACGAGTACGCGCTCACGCAGGGATTGACCGACGCTTTGACCGTCGACACGGCTGACGACTGTAGGAATGATGGATTGATAGTGCTGCTGTCGTCACTGAATCCGAATGCAACTGACTGACCAGGCTGGACCGCTGCTCCCGCGAATTCTGATGCTCCGCCAACAACGTTTCCTTGCGGGCCGAGATACACAACATAGATGTCGGCGGTGGACGGAACGGGCGTCTGATATGGATCGCTGAACGTCCCGCTCACGCTTTCGTCGCCGAGGCCATCTGATTGAGTGCTCACTCCGCTCACGGGCGGAAGCTCGAGTCGATGCGGTTGAGAGGAAGATGCCGCGACTGTCACGTTCATGCTTGCAACAGTGAGCGACACGTTCGACGAAGCGAGACCACCGACGTAGAAGGCGGTCCCAGCAGGAATACCGATCAGCGTCGTTTGATCGGTTGTCACTGATCGTCCAAGCGTGTCAACGAATGACACATTCACCGTTAGGCCAAGGGCGTCCACGTTGGACTTGTTCTGGAGAACGACACCGTAACTGATGAACGTTTCGCTACCTGAGGAATAGTTGCTTTGCGTGAATCCGCTGGCAGCAACGACAACCTGAGCAGCGGGCGTTGAACTCACAACGCCGAAATCTCGGATCACTTGTCCCGACGTTCCGCACGCGACAATGGCGAACCAGTTCCCCAACTGAGATTTAACCGGAAGCCGATATCGCCATTGAAGTTTTCCAGTGGCAGTCCGCCGAATAGGAAGCTTGAGGGCGACAGCGTCCGGGCTGCTCAACCTTGTAGAACAGTCCGACGTTCGCGTTGACTCAGTCACCCGAAGCGTAAGAACTCCGCCGGGTGACACCTTGGGGGTTAAGAAGGAAATGCGCACGTGATTTTGTGCCGCCGCTGATGCGCTCAGCGCTAATCCGAACGTCATCACGAGGAACACCAGAACGAGCGTCGGCACGCGTCTCACGGCGTGACGCTATCAGTCAGTTTATTGGCGATACCTAGAACACCGTGACGATCTGTCTGAGGACGTTGGCGAAGTCTCTCCGTACTACCTTCGACGTTTGAAGCCACTGACTTCGCGAGCTTCGGTGCAAAAGAGGACGGTGGCGAGAACAGAGACGGCGACCGCAAAGACGGAGAGGCCAGCTCCGAAACCGGGTGCGTTACTAAGCGGAAACAGCGCCCTTCCGCTAGGCGATGTGAATCTTTGAGTGAGGACGGTCTGCGTCCATGGTCGAATCTCAAACCACGTGGCGATCGAGATTGCGATGTAGGTGACGGTAACCACCACAATGATGACGAGCCAGAGGAGAGGGCTCTTCTCGCGTCGGCGTTTCAAAAAGTAGCCGCGACCAAAGAGAACCAGGCCGCACACGACCATTAGGAATCCGCCGACTCTGAGCGGATCGGTACCGAGCCCAATCGGAGATGAGACGAACTCGTCGTTGATAGTCGATGGGCTCCCAACCGCAGGCATGAAGTGAGCCCATCCGACGAACGCGGAAACGACCATCAACGCGCCCCCGAGAGCCCACCACCACCAGTCACGATTGGCCGGTATGCGCGAAGGGCCCGTTGCGAGCCAGCGTCTGACGGACTGCCTAGTCATGGCCTTCGCCGAACTGTGGCATTTGACCTCCAAGCGCGCATCGAACCCGCAAAGTATGGCCCACCGACCGATCCAGCACAGCCATCATCTGTTCCGAATTGCTGCCGTCCCATTTCCCCGCCGAGATCCGCCTCGAGAGCGATACGGACGCACATCGAGCCATTGTGCCGCTGGACAGAACGCATACGCTTCGCGGAGGCAAGCCTCGCTGTGGTGCTTTTGCCTAGTTCGCGGGTCTTATTAGGTAGAAGGCAAAATCGATTGAGGGGCTCATGGCGGTGAGAGACGGGGAGATGAATCGAGAATTGATCTCTGGGGGCCGCGTCGAAAAGTTTGAAGAGTTCGTTTCCCTCTACGAGCCGCGCCTTAGGCGAGCTCTTGTAACTCGATTCGGAACCGAAGAGGGTCGCGACGCTACGGCGGAGGCGCTGGGTTACGCCTGGGAGCATTGGGACTCTCTCCAAGCAGTGGCGAATCCCTTGGGATATCTCTTTCGAGTTGGGCAGAGCCGATCTCGCAAGCGAGAGTTGCGCGTTGTATTTCTCCTGCCCGAGATGACCGAACATGACTTCGAGCCAAAGCTTCCCGACGCACTGCGCAAACTGTCTGAACACCAACGTCTGGCCGTCGTGCTCGTGCACGCATATAGCTGGCGGATCACGGAAGTCGCCGAACTACTCGGCGTGAAGCCCAACACCGTTCAAAACCATCTCGCACGCGGATTACGTCGCTTACGCAAATCAATAGGAGCAGAACATGGTGAATGACTTAGGCACCGAAATTCGCAAGTTGATCGACGTCGCCGGGCCGGTGTCGGCCGCCGAGGCCGTGGCTTTCGCTGCAGCGACTCGAACTGACAAAGCAACCCTCACATCTCTGGTGCGTCGTCGCGCCTCGCGGAGCGCTCGACGTGTAACTGGAGCGGAGGGTGGCTCATCGACTACTTCGCACTTTCCTCGCTTCCCGCTGGTACTTACCGCACTGACCGTGGCCGCGGTGGTGGCTCTGGTGACCGGGCTCCTCATCGTCGGTTCCAAGAACGCGCCGGCGCCCAGCCCGTCTGCCACTGCGTCCGGCGCCCTGTCCTTTCAACTGGTGGACGTGATCGGGCCGTCTCCGTTCCGGTCGGTCTCACCAGGAGCCACGATGAATCTTCAGTGCGTCACCGAACTCGTCTGCTATTCGCTTGGAGCTTCAGGGGATGACCTGTACCAGAGCACCGACGGAGGGCAGAGCTGGGTGCAGACCGCACCGCTTCCGCCGTTGACTGGCGGGACAGGCTGGAGCACTCTGTCCTTTTCATGTCCGACGGTCGAAACGTGCGCCATCGTAGAAGTTCTCATCGGCCCCATCAGCGGGGAGACCCTGGCTCAATTCGTACTTACCACCGACGGTGGTGCCAACTGGACTGCGTCAGCAATTCCGACGCCGGTAGGGATATCGAATCTGGATCCCTCGGTGAGTCGCTTCGTCTGTGGAGATGCCACCCACTGCCTCTTGAGTGTGATCGGCAGCCCGACTGCGTCGAGCGACGCTGGGTCAAACTCGCCCTCGCAGCAGGTTGGAACGTTCCTCTCTACGTCTGATGCCGGACTCACCTGGACTCAAGCGACGTCCGTACCGAGCGCACCGGCGGGGGGAGTATGGACGTTGAACTGCGGCACCGACGGATCGTGCCTCGCGGTCTCGGCTCTTGGAAATTCCGCGGACCACTACGTTGTCGGTCTGCGCTCTGACGACTGGGGCCTTACCTGGCTTGCTGGCGCGCCCTCCGACTCCTTCGATGACGCCATCTTGTACGCGTCGTGTGGTGACACCACGCACTGCATGCTCGTGCCTGCCGGCTCGCCGACGACCCCTTACGAAATCATCACCACCTCGAACGCCGGTGCGAGCTGGCAAGTATCGGGGCCGCCGACAGGGTGGGAGAACATGCCTACCGGCGTCTCGTGTGCCAACGCCGAGGATTGCTGGATCGCCACGTCGACGTACGACACCCAAAACACCGCCGATCCCTATGGCCAGCCCGTGATTGAAGCGACTGGCGACGGTGGGATCACCTGGTCGTCGGATGGACTGCCCGCGACGACGCCGCCGATCAGCGATGTGGTCGCACTCAGTTGCCCAATCTCGGGGGACGGCTGCATGGGTATCGCGATCCCGCAGCAACCCGTTGTGCCCGCGTCCGGAACAGTGTCGCCTTCCCAATCGCAATCAGGTCCGCTTGTTATCTCCAACCTGCCCGGACTGGATCGGAACACCTAAGGAGGGGCATCCTGCATTGGACGATCGCTTCAGAGGATGCAGGATGCGAGCGCTTCGGACCATGCAGTGGCCAGCCAGTTCCAAAGAGGCGAGGCGCGACCATTCCAGCGGCATGACCGACAGATCGATAATGTTTCGCGGATGAGTGACGAACTTCGATCCGATGCCGCTTAGGCCCTACGCCGGATGAAAACCAAGGTACAGGAGCCGGCCCGCCGGGCGATCGGTGTGCTCGTGGAGGATTTGGAGCCGGGAGAAATGGTCCTTCGCATGGCTGCGGGGTATGTACGCACCTCAGGAGTCCAGCAGTCGGGGATTCTGGCGCTGACGAACCGACGGATTCAATTCATCCATGCTGGCGTGATTCTTTCCCAAAGGTTTCGGTCCCTCTTGATACGGTACAGGGCGGCGGTGTCGAAGGGAGCCATTTACTCGTCGATCAAGACGACGGGCGCGCAGTCAAATGCGGTCGTCGAGAGGGTTGGTAGGTCTGACGCGGAAGATTTCGCAAGCGAGCTTCGCTCCTTGCTTAGCGAATCGCTCACAAGCGACGACGCGGGCGCCTGCCCAATCCGCGATCGACGAACTCGAGCGGCTCGCCGCTCTGCGTGATCGAGGCGTGCTGACTGATCCGGAGTTCGAGGCACAAAAAGCCAGGATCCTCGGTGACTAGATGAGCGTTCGGATACGGCTAGGTCCTTTCAGTGTCTAGTCACGAGGTCGAGTAGGTGTCCGTGTAGGACCATTTTCCGCCCACGGCGGTGGACGTCGACGCAAGCGAAGATCGCGAAGCGCCCGACGGTCTTCGACGACATCAATTCGTCAAATCGATCCAGTGCGATTGGAGGCATGGTTAAAGGAGCCTCCACCACAGCTACAACTCCCTGGACGGTTTACTCAAAATTGGTTCGAGGAGAATGCAGCAAGAATTCACCCCGGTCAGGCTCGTGCTTTGGTCGCAGAACTAAAGTCACGCGGTTGGTCGCAAGAGGACATCGAACGGCGAGCGAAATCGCATTTGCAACGCGCAAATCTAGACCGCCAAGCAATCATCGCGCGCCATTAGCAGGAACTGGAGAAGTCAGCGGCCAAGCGGCAAATCGCGGAAGATCGAAGGACGGCTCGAATCGCTCGATGGCACGATGTGCTCTCGACGCCAGCGAGGGTAGGGCGACGCCACCGCCGGTTAAAGACTGAAGATGGCCCCCCAGGCACGGCGAACGCCTCGTCCATAGGACGATGCCCTTCTTGCGGTGAAAAAGCAACGCCTGACGCCAGATTCTGCCGGGAGTGTGGATCAAGTCTGAGCGAGTCGGATCCTGGGCGTGGGCTCACTGACAAGAACCCCCACGTCGCGTCTACTTGATTGTCCGAACTGCCGAGCCGTTACTCGCGTTGAGTTCGGTGAGCGAACTGCCCCACAAATCGGATTGAGCGGAGAGTAGAAACGATCCGTCCAGCGCCCAAAGGTGTGATCCGCTCACAACAATGACGGAGGGACCCCCCGAGTAGCTATTCCTATTCGTTTTGATCACGCGCACCAGCGAGCCATTGCTAGCGTTCAACTCCGTCAGTGTGTTTCCATAACTGTTGGCTATCCAAACGCGAGAACCCACAAGGGCGACGCCAGCTGATCCGTAAAAGTCATCCGCCTTGCTTTTGATCACGCGATCAACTGCGCCGCTATTCGCGTTGAGCTCAGTGACCGAGCCACCGTACTGGTTGGGTTGGGCACTCGCCTGGACGGTGGTGTACCGGAGTCCCCAGCCGCTCGTTACCCACACGCGTGATTCGCGCACCACCACGTCAGCGGGTCCGTTGAATCCGTACTGTGCTCCCTTGAACACGCGCACCACTGATCCATTGTTCGCGTTGAGTTCGATGACCGAATTACCACTTTCCGATCCATTAGATAGCCACAGATGTGACCCGTAGACCGCGATGCCATTCGTCCCGGCGACTGTACCGCTGTTCAACCTCACTACGCGCACCAGTGAGCCGCTGTTCGCGTTGAGTTCGGTCAAGGAATTGCTGTTGGCATCACTGACCCATACGTGCGAACCGTACACTGCGATGCCAGCGATCCCATTGAATCCGTAGGCTTTCGCGTTGAGGACGCGCACCAGAGTCCCGTTCGACGCGTTGAGTTCGGTAACGGTGTTGTTATCATTCGCGACCCATACGTTTCGCTGACCGACGGCGATGTAATTGGGGTAATCGAA
Source organism: Acidimicrobiales bacterium (assembly GCA_036489935.1). GTDB lineage: Bacteria > Actinomycetota > Acidimicrobiia > Acidimicrobiales > RAAP-2 > RAAP-2. The sequence continues at coordinate 3,313 of DASXEU010000129.1, read as the reverse complement.
ACCATCAACTTTAGCCTTGATGTCCCGGGCCAATGAGCCGTCGCTCGCGTTGAGTTCGACGACCGACGCAACTCTGGCGGAGTAGATCGAAGTGGTCTTGAACGTACAGCCCACTATCCAGAGGTGCGAGCCGCTCGCGACCATGTCACTGGCTCCACAAGAAATTCGTGACTGGCTTACGACGTCGGCCGCTGGTGAATTTGGCAACGCGGGAGCGCTACCGCTTGAATTTCCACCGCTCACCCGAAGCGGTGACGAGGGGCCGTTGACGCCTCCGCTCAGTGCCCATACCAACACGGAGCCACTCGCTACGAGGATGATCGCGAGACCTACCCGCCTTCGTCTCCTTCGTGTTCGCATCTGAGCTTCTTTGATCAGCAGCTCGATCGGGTCGGGATACTGGGATGGCGCGTCGTGCTCGGCGGGGGCAATTGTCATAAAACTCCTTGTAGCACGACAGAAAAATAGTACTATGGCGAATAGTACTATGAGAATTCCCGAAGTCAATAGAGATGAAGCAACTCCCATCTACGACCAAGTGGCCGCCGAGATACGACGAGCAATTGCCGATGGCGAGGCGAAGCCGGGTGAACGGCTCCCGCCCGCTATTGACTTGGCCGACGTGTTGGGTGTGAACAAGAACACGGTGATCCGCGCGTTGCACATCTTGCGCGACGAAGGGTTACTCGACTTCACGAGAGGTCGTGGCGTGCGCGTAGTCGGTACGCCGCAGCAGAGTGCGGTGCTCCTGAGAATCAGCGAACTCTTAGCGTTCGCTCGCGAACAGGGGTACCGCCGCGAGGAAGTAGTAGCGATCATCGAAGCGCAGGGCTCGCGATGATTCTCACCCCGATCGAACTCGACGTGCCCTTCGAAGGTATCGAAGCCACAGAACTACTTATCAAGGAAGCTCGCCGGAAGTCGCGTCGTCGTCGCGCTGGCTACGGTCTCGTTACTCTTGCCGTGTTCCTCGTTGGGGTACTTGCCATATTCGCCTCGGGGACCTTCGCGCGTTCGCCAGCCCGAACGTCGAACGACACCCCCGGGAGTGAGGTCGCGGTCAGACTGCCACGGTGCAGCGCGACAGATATCCATGTTTGGGACTACCCCGCCGAGGGCGCGGCGGTCGACGGCGGGATAATCATTCGCTTGAGGAACGTAAGTGCGCACGCGTGCTCGCTTTCGGGCTACGCCTTGGTGCAAGGAATCAACCAATGGAATGGCGCTGTGCTCACTGCGGCACCCACTCGTGACTCGTACCTGGGCGGGTGGGAGCCGACCAAGCGTCTCCCGGTCATTGCCCTTCGAGCCAAGTCCGGTGTTGCGTCCTTTTTGGTTGACTACATCACGGGTGACGATATTCGTGCGTGCCCCTACCTGAATACCTTGCGAGTCAAGGTCCCTCACAGCACGACCGTCTTCACCCTGACGTCGACGAAGTTGCAGGCGTGCAAGTACTTTCAGGTGCACCCATTCGTTCCGGGCCTATCAGGTTCGAAACGGGCATAACAGAAAGTGCTCAGTAACGATGACATCTCGCCGATGGGTTGACGTCTCGCGGGGCCAGGGTTCCTCCCTGGTTTATGGAGAGTAGGAAGGCGCAACCGGTCGAAGATGTGGGATTTCCCGGACGCACCTATCCGCTTAAAAGCCCTTTTGGAATAGGCCGAATCAACCTTCTTCCCAAGGGTTCTGGACTTAGGTAGATACCCCAGGGATGGGGCGACAATCAATCAGCTCGTCAGCCTCCAATGCAAGGTTGCAGAAGTGTCACGTCGGGTCAAGGACAGGCGCTGTTGATCACGAGTGGCTCAACGGATTGCTGTCGCCATGCTCCGGGCGGGATGCCGTGACGTCGGCGGAAGGCGGCGGCGAAAGAGTACGGCGAACTGTATCCGACATCCGAGGCGATACGCGCAAGACTGAGATCGTTGGCACGCAGGTGGTCGCGGGCGAGGGTCATTCGCCAATCCGTGAGGTACTGCAATGGAGCTTGCCCCAGCGCGTTGTGAAAGGCCCGTGCGAATGCGGCCCGGGACAGGCTGCTGATCGCCGCCAGCTCAGGCACCGTCCAGGAGTGACTGGCGTCTTCGTGCATCGCCTGCAACGCCGCGCGTAACCGTGGATCCGCCGATGCCCGATACCACCGGGGTGCGGTGACGCTCTGGCGAAAGTCACTGCACAGAGCGAGGACGAGCAGCACGTCCAGCAGACGATCGAGCACGGTCTGTTGACCGGGCTCCTCGATCGTGAGCTCACGAGACAGCAACGTGACCACATCGCGAAGTGGCTCGTCGAACACAAACGAAAGCGTCAGCACGGGTGGTAGGGAATCGAGTAGTCCGGTACCAACGTCACCCGAGAACTGATAAGCACCACAGAGGAAGATCGTCGCCGTCTGGCCTGCGACAGGAGCTCTCTCTGAGTGCTGGCGCCGAAAGTCATCCGGCTTCCAACAGTCGGCACCTGGCTCGTGCGCGATGAAGTGATCCCGCCCGCCGCGCACGAGGGTGATCTCCCCGGGCACGAGTTCCACGGCGTCCGTCGTGTTGTCGAACCACAGCCACGCCTTTCCTCGTGTCACGGCATGCACGGCAAGCTGAATGGAGCCACCAAGCTTTAAACCCCACGGGGGATCGACGGCGGTGCGGGCAAAGACCGCCCCCGTCGCGCGCGCCCGTACGAGGTGGTCGTTGAGAAGGTCCACTGAACCAGGGTATGCACAACGCTCCCGATGGCCAGACATCTGAGAGGAACACATAATGAATGGCGCGTTTGACACATTGATTCGATGAGCCGGACGCTGGAAGGCTTAACCCATGACTCTCACATCACCAGTAACACTCATCCTTGGCGGTAGCGGCAGGACGGGCTCCCTCATCGCTAAAGAAGTTGCCGATCACGGAGCACGCTCCCGTACTGCGTCCCGACACGGCAGTGACGTATTATTCGACTGGGACGATCCAGCCACGTACGCCGACGCGCTTGAGGGGGTTGACCGCGTCTACCTCGTCAGACCCGTGATGCGTGTACGGTACGCCGATCAGGTCGCGATGTTTCTCGCCGAAGCCGAGTCCGCCGGCGCACAGCACGTCACATTGCTCAGCACCTATAACGGTGATCGGGCGCCAGACGAAGTCGACATTGCAGTTGTTGAATCGCTCGTCGCGACTCGCAAAGCCTTCACACACACCATCCTGCGCCCCGCCTGGGTCATGCAGAACTTCACTGACAGCCACCTTCCCGTCATCAACGGAACACTCGTCGTCCCCAGTCGCGGCGGATCCGAGGCCTTCGTCGACGCCGCCGATAT